>JANPMK010000082.1:0-21142 GCA_031422775.1 Akkermansiaceae bacterium
CGTGGAGCGCATCACCATCTTCGATGGCGAAGTGGAGATTGACCTGTATTTCAATCCCGGTGGCGGGAGCCTTCCCAATCCATCGGGAGGCTCCATTCCACCTCCCTCTTTAATTGATGACGGTTTGGCAACACGGGCACATGGCCGTGTGGCCTTTTTGCCATTTGTCAGAGTGAGGCTCAAAGCCGCCAAATTCCTTGAGTTTTCCGAAAGCCCACAGACGCTTGGCGAACATCTGAAACGCAAACGTCTGCAAGCGGACTTGCTGCAACGGGAAGCCGCAGAGCAGATTGGTGCCTGTCACACAGCCTATCTCCAATGGGAGACAGATCAGAACCTACCCTTTGTGCGCTACTATCCGGCCATCATTGCCTTCCTTGGTTATGAGCCGTGGCCGGTTGCCACCTGTCGCCAAGAGCAACTGCTCCAGTTTCGTCGCAGGAAGGGTTGGTCAATCCGGCAAGCGGCACTGGCGGCTGGCGTGGATGCAGGGACGTGGGGGCGCTGGGAAAAGGCAGATCAGTCAGAGTTACCGGAAACATACCCGCAGCCAAGCTGGGTGAGGATAGCGGCGGCGTTATGACACCTTGAGTTGGTTTTAGGCTGACGGCTTTCGGGCGGCGATTGCGCGATAGCTGTCATTCGCCAGCTCCGAACCAAAAGCGACCGCTGCAGCCTACTTCCCGCTCTTGATCCGGTTATGCGGTTTGCAAAGCATTTGGCAATTTTCCGCGATGGTTTTCCCGCTCTTGCTCCATGGCGTGATGTGGTCAGCTTCCATCTCGTTCAGCGCCCAAGGCTCTCTCTCGGGCGGGCAAGCGGGACAGATTCCGCTCTGTGTCTCGTAAGCCTCTCGCTTCATGTTGTCGTCGAAAACGCGGATCGACAGCGCGTTTTCGTTTCCGCTCAAAACGTAGTCGTAGATCCCCGACTTCTTCGTGACGTCATTATCGCGCATCAACCGGCTGACCTCGGTTTCCAAAGCCACGGGGTCGAGCGGCTTATCGCCAAACTGATCGTAGAGCGGTCCCCACACCACTCCCTTCAACTCTCTGCGATAGCTGGGGAAGGTCAGGTTCACCCAATCAATGACATTCTTGAAGTAGGTCCAAAGCGGGTTGGCGTTGGGGTCGTGCTGGTGTTCAGCCATGTATTGCTCGATGTGGCCTTTCGACATCCAGTCGAGCGCCGTTTCGAGATACGCCTGTCGGTTGGGAGTTCCGTTCAGAAGCTTGCTGCCAATCGCAATTGCTGGCGCACCGTTCTTGGAAAACCACTTCTTCGCGTCCGAAAGCCAAGGGCCGGTATAGATGGCATTTCGCAACTCTTGCGGCTCCAGTTTCAGACCTGCGATGTTGATGATCCTGAACCATTCGAGCTTGTCACCGTCCGAGCCTTCGCAGACGTAGACGGACAGCTTATAGTCGCGGATTTGCTTCTGCCGCTCAGCGGTCAGGTTGGTGAAGAACATGGGCGAACCATCGACATCAACGGCGAACTCTCCGTTGACATATTGGCAAATGCTGATGGTCCGTTGCTGCCCGTCCATCAACTCGAAGCCATCGCCAGACACAGCCCAATACATGGTATTGAGGGGGAAGTTCTTGCGTAGCGTGTCAATCACCGCCTTCTTGAGTTTGTCGTCATAGACGAACTCGCGTTGATAAGCGGGACGAATATCCAAGAGACCGCCATAGCCGCAGACGCCAAGCTCGCCCCTGTCAATGTATCCTTCGAAAAGCTCTGCTACAGTGACGTCCCTATGCGAGATTTCCATTCTAACTCTTTCTCTTGATGAGAAGCCGTTTGTAGACTTTTCGACCATCGACCACGCCAGCCGCGTTCAGGTCGTACGTCCCTTTCTTTCCGAAGATGCTACGATAAGCTTCTTGACATTCCTTCGTCGTGTAAAAGCGCGTCTTCAAACCGAATAGGTCTCGGTTCTCGCACATGCCAACAATCTCGAACTGTGCGGGATTGTATTTGTCGAGAAAGGTGATTGGCACTCCCATGACGCCATCGTAATTGACTGGAATCTCCGCCACCCGACTGACCTCGATGGCACCGTAATTATCGTAGGTAGGGTATTCTTCTGGCGAGTAGGACTTGTAGAGCGGAATCGTCTCGTGGCGCTTGGGGTTGTCCATGTTGGTGAACCACATGACGCTTCCCATGCTAAAATATTTGACACCATCCTCAACTTTCTTGCGGGATTCCGTGGCGATCTCGTAGTCATCGGGAACGCGGAACCACTTCGTCCCGCCGTTATCGACCCCAAGCCAAAGCTTGTCCTGCCTGATAAGGTCGAACACTACGCGGTAATCAATAGCATTCTGATTGCCGATGACGAGAAACTCTTTTCCATGAGCCGCCAGTTGCGCGACGTATTCGCGAAAGAGGGAGAACGGCGGGTTGGTGACGACCACGTTCGCTTGCTTGAGATACTCCACACACTCGAAGCTACGGAAATCGCCGGCACCCCATTCGGAATCGCCTTTCAGGGCGTGCGCGGTGTTGGCATCGTGCTTGAGAAGATATTCGACATCGGTCAGGTCAATCGCGCCATCGCCGTTGTGGTCAGGCACTTCGTTTATCTCGATAGCGTAGGGTTCCTTCCCCTCGGGCTTCAAACCCTCGATGTCGAGAAGTGGCAGGTGTCCGCCCGCAATAGCGGACTTGGTATAGCTGGTCGCGATGAGCTTCTTGAGACCTAGCGTGTTGAAGTTCAGTGCGAAATACCTGAAGAAATTGCTCTCGTAGGGGTCGTCACAGTTGCACAGGATAGTCTTGCCGCGAAGCTGCGACCTATAGTGCCTAAGCTCTTTGCTGATATCGCCAAGCTGGGTGTAAAATTCATCCTGCTTATTCGCTTTGGCCTTCGATACCGTTTGGTTGTTGGCCATCCCTGCGCCGGTCCTTACCTGCTAGGCCCCTGGGCCCTCTGGCGTTCAGATAGGCGGGACGTATTGCAATTGTCCAGTTCTCCGGCTCTTGCGCCGCTCCGATCGCTCTTCCCTAATGTCCGCTTCCTACGCCATCTCAGCGGTCTGAGTGGTGTACACCGTCACTCTGACATTCCGTCACTCTTCCGGCTTGATCGACCGTGTGATGATCTTCCCTACGGTATCACGGCGGGTAGCCATATCACTAGCCGATTGGTTTTGGCGCTTCACCCTGACTTTGTAGCCGCGCACGATACGTTCATCGGACTGGTTGGGCTGAGTGAGTGTGTCCAGAAACAGTGCCAATTCCTCAGGCGAGCAAACGGCTACGCCTTGGAGCAGATCATCTTGAGCAAGGGCATTCTTGAGGCGCTGCCGTTTACCATCGTCCTCGGTAATGAGCATGACATACCGGAAGCCTCCGCCAAGGCACTTTCTGGCATTGCCCAGTTCGTGGGTGACTTCGGTTGATACCGATATTTCACAAGCGACCGTTACCCCATCTCGCCTGAGCGCCACATCAACCCGACCGCCCGGAACTGCCTCTTCCATCACTGCAAGGAATCCACGCTCCTGACCGAGACGCGCCACAAGGTGCTTCAGATACCGGTGTTGGCTGTCCGGCTTCTGTTCGTATCGTCCATGGGGATGGATGACCGGGAGATAGTCGGCTGCCTTGCGTGCGTCGGGATAGCCACTCTCACTTGGTGCCAACTCGGGTGCTGACACGTCTGCTTCGGCGACCGCCTCCGCTCCCCGCGCTTGAGATGAGGCGTCGTATGATCCACCAAATTGTGCGCGTGAACTTGCCTGCACTGCGTCCATGCGCGCCGCTGCAACATCATGATCCACAAAGGCAGAGGGCAGCGTTTCAAGGTTACAATCCCGCTCCGCGCTCCCCAGCCGCATGATGGCTTGCCCTCGTTCCAAAGCTAAGAGGTCACGCGCTTCAAAGAAGGAAAAGCCGGTGGCCAGCTTGGCGGCATCACCGTCACTGACCCGGAATGCCATGCGGGCAAAGGTGTTTCCAAGCACGGCACTCTCAACGCTACTCCCTTGGATTTGATGCAGTGTCTGGTGCGCAAGTGTCAGGCCAACGCCAAACTTGCGCCCCTCAGAAAGCAGAGCAGCCATTGAAGGCGTCACAAAATGCTGGAATTCGTCGATATACACAAAGGCTGGCTTGCGCTCGGCTTTGGCCAGTCGTTGCCGTCCCAAGGCTGCCAGATGCAGCTGACTGACAAGCACACTCCCTAGGAGGCTGGCATTTTCTTGCCCGAGGAGTCCTTGTGAGAGTTTGGCGAGCAGGATGTGTTCGCCATCCAACACTTTGGCCAGATCAAAACCAGACTCCGCCTGTCCGACAATGCGCCGCATGATGGTCGGACGGAGAAAACTATCGAGCCGCGTGAGGATGGAACCGATGGAGCGGGTGCCTATGTGGGCGAAGCTCTTTTCCCAAAAGAAGCGTATTTCTTCATCTTCGATTTCGGCGAGGTAAGCCTTCCGCGTATCAGCATCGAGAAGGAAGCGCCGAAGATCCAAGAGGGTGCCACCACGCTTGCTTTCGACAATGGCCAGGACAGCGTTGGACAGCACACTCCCCATGCTGTCGCCCCATGAGGTGGCGAGGCGTTCAAACATGCCCACCACGTCAGAGGCTAGATGGTGTCGTTCCCACTCGTTTTGAGCTTCAAGCACATTGAGACCAATGGGATGGGTTTCGTCTGAGGGGTCGAAGAGGATAATGTCTTTGCTTCGTGATGCTGGAATCCGGGCTATCAGATCATCAACCAGATCACCGTGGGGATCGAGCACCACCACACCGTGGCCAGCTTCAATATCTTGGAGGGCGGCATGGAGGAGCAGAGTGGATTTGCCCGTGCCCGTGCCACCTACAATGTGCAGGTGAGACAGCCGATCTACAGTAGGCAGGCGCACCTCTCTTTGTTCCCCCCGATGCACATTGTGACCAAGGAGTAGCCCATTTTTATCGAGACAGGCTGGTGCAGCTTTGGTGCGAGTAGCTACGCGATTGAGGGCTGATTGTCTGACTGAGAGGTCTGGCATGTGGACTAGGCCTGCCAGTTCATCGGTGGAGAGGATCATACCTGTGCGGTGAGTCTCCCGCAGCAGGAATGCCAGCATGTGCGCTTCGTCGTCGTAGCTGTCATTGCTAAGTGGCAGAAAGCCGTTGCCGGGACTCCTTTCAAACTGGGTGATGAAGGCTTCTATTGATCGGGCAAGCGCCCACGCCCGGTTTTCGGTTCCTGCTTGCGCGCCCACGCGTATGACAGCCGCTACCAACGGACTCCCAACTTTTTCAGTGGCGAGCCTGAGGTTGTCGGGAGCATCGACAAAAATACCCTTGCCATCCGACCCGGCCACCGCCGCCCGGATAGCTTCCCGCCACGGATTTCTGACCTTCTCAAACAGTACCTGAAAGCACAGCGTCTCAGCCTCACCGGCATTCTCTAGGGCGGAGATAAGGGGGATGAAGGGGTCTATGGCGAACGTCTGGGCAGCGGCCAGGGGTAGAAAAAACTCATTGGCCAGCCCGAAGTCCACGATGAGATTAGGGGCATCATCGTTCCAAGCCCCAAGCAAGCGATCGGGGGCATCAATCACCGCAATGTCAGGGAAATATCCCTCCAAGCTGCTCCGCACATGGCCGACATCGCTTTCTCGGCAATTGAGCTGGATATGCACCTCGCCCGCGTGACCGATCATCTCAAAGGCCAGAGGCTCTTGAGAAGCCCGCAACGCCCGCAGGAACAGCTTGCCGGTGTCCGGACGGGAAACGAATGACGATGGGACGCGAATATCCAGCGTGGCGGTGGCCTCACTCTCTGGGGACGCGACTAGCGGATATTCAAAGGGCTTGGCCGATCCAACCGATGTGAGAGCCTGTCCGCCTGTGTCGCTACCCAGCAATCTGTTGGCCAGTGTCCCGAGATAGGTTGGCCGCACCCCATCATCCCTCGCTTGGGTAAGCTCTCGAACGAAGGAGGGAGGCTGAAACCACTGGAAGGCTGGTTCCAGCATGACAAATTGATCCGTGCCATACCAGCCCCGGCCTCGGCGCTCCCACTGATAGAAAGCGTCTGTCAGTTCATCGGAGTAGGCATCAGGCACCGGGCCGACTCACTCAACCCTTCAACTGGGAAAAGAAGTCCCGCATGACGGGTTTGCGCTCTTCGGCTGACAGCGCCTTGATCCCCTTCGTCTCCGTCCAGCCATCGAGTGTTTCCATGATGGCTCCGTGGATGAGCGTTTGGAAAATTCCGGCCGTGTCGATCTTGAAGTAGGTGACCGGCTTCAAGAAGCGGGTGGCAATCCAGCCGACGAATGGAATCTTACCGACCCATGCCCAAAAGCCAGATTCTATCTCACCCAGCCAGTAGGAAATGAAGAAGTTGTGGCCATAGGGCGCAGCGCAGACGTGGAAGACGTGCTGACTGCGTCTGACTTGCAGGTATTCTCGCTTGTTAGAAAAGAGTCCCCCTTCGGAGAGGACGATCCGTTCCACCTTGATCTCACGTAGAGATTCGGCAACCACCTTCCCTTCCACCTCTTTGTAGAAGTCATCGGAAGATTGATTCAATCCCGGTAGCATCTGGCTCCAATGAGAAATGATCGAATCTGGATTAGCCTTGGCCATGTTGTTGTTCCCCTGTGTCCCAGCGAGGAAATGACCAGAGTTTTCCGTCTAATGCAATTGGCTCGGTGGTTTGGTGGTGGCGCTGAAAGGCCGCGATGGCATGCCGTCGATGAGCAACTTGATATATAGGTCATAGTTGGGGAGGTTGATGAGGTCTTGCCAGCCAAACACCGGGTGGAACTCTCTTTCCAAGATGCGGGCATCTTCGACACCCAATCGGAAGGCGATCATGGTGCCGACGTTCCCCAAGACGGCATGGCGCACGTCATGTTCAAGCTGAGTGAGGTGTTGGTGGGCAAGGATCAACCCAACGCCATACTTGCGCAGCTCCGAGACCATGTTGGCCACTGAAAGCGTGGTGAAGGACTGGAACTCATCGACATAGATGAAGAAGGGAGTGCGCGCCTCTCCCGGCAGGTCAGCCCGGCTCATAGCCGCCAGACCAAGGGTGGAAACCAGCATTGCCCCAAGTAGGTTGGCGCTGTCTTCGCCCAGCTCCCCTTTGGAAAGGTTCACAATGAGGATGCCCGACTGATCCATGATGCGCCGAAAGCGAATGGGTGAGGGGGCGCTGGTGAAGATGCGGTGCAGGCGTGGGTCAGAGAGCAAGGCCCCCACCTTGTTTTGGAGTGGGGCGATGCTCTCTTGCCGGTAGCGAGGATTGTAGTGTGGGAACTCCGAAAGCCAAAAAGCCCTCACTTGCTCGTTGGTTACTCGCTTCAAAATCCGTGTGCGAAAGGGCGTGTCCGTGATGATGCGCAGGATGTCAGGAAGGGTCGCGCCGCCCGCTTCGATCAGAGCATAGAGGCAGTTGCGGAAGATGTGCTCCATCCGCACCCCCCAGGCATCGTGCCAAAGCTTCTTGAAGGCTTCGAGCAAACCCGAGGCGGCGAGTGGAACGAGATGATCTGGCACTTTGACCACCGGATTATATCCGAAGGGTTCGGCGGTATCGGGGGCGTTGAGATAGACCACATCAGCTTGGCGGTGCTTTGGGATCGCCTGCATCAAGCGTTCGGCCAGATCACCGTGGGGGTCGATGATGGCTACACCACGGCCTGCTTCCATGTCTTGCACTGCCAGCCGGAAGAGCAGAGTGGATTTCCCCGTTCCAGTCTGGCCAATCACATACAGGTGTTGGAAGCGGTCGGGCTGTTTAATACCAAAGGGGGTGTAGGCGTGGCGGGCGTTGGCGTGAGCAATTTTGGAGACATTCATTCATCCATCATTGCATTAGCTGTGCCGTCTTCCACGACGGAATTTTTTGACGATAGGTAAAGAGTATGGTTTCATGAATTACTTCGTCTAGTCACACAAAGGCAATCTAAGATCCACGCGCTCCGCAACGCTAAGCCAGACTTTCAAGGCGCAATTTCACTTTCATTGACTCATTGTATTGGTAAGGAGCCGAATTTTCGTTCCTATATTTTAGGGACTGATCTATCTCAGCACGTGCCAGTTCGGCAAGTTCGGGATCATAGCCAAAAATCTCCATGTAGAAACAGCGAGTGTCAGCCTTGTTCTTCTGAATCATAGCCCATTCATAGGGAGCGCTTTGTTCACTCCAAAACCGTTCTGTTTTACGATACTCATCTATAGCAGTAGCTAAATATATTCCGTCTCGTTGTGAAATCATTCTACGTTTGAAAATATTTCCTCGATTGTTCAAGCTCTTAGGCACCGCAAGGTAATCCGATAGAGGTAGTGTGTGAGCTTCATAGTCTATAGCACTCAAAACGGTCATAGCGAGGTCAAGTGAATGAGTGTCATTCGTAGCTTCAAAATGACGAATCAAGGCAACCGCCCAGTTATTCCTAACTTCAACAGACAGTCGCTTTCGTTCGATTTTCTCCAACGTGGCAAATGTATCCAAAGCCTTCGTCAAGTATTCAAGGCGTTGTTCGCCGAGTGATTTACGTTCGCCAATCCGACGATACAGAAGCCCCATCAAATTAAGAACAACAGGATTCTTCTCACCATAGGTTTTGACGAGTCGTGTCAAAATGATCTCGTTTTCAAAGAGCATGTCGCTAGAAATCTGCCGCGTTGCAATTTCCTGATGAGCTTCCGCTATACAGGTGTCGATAGTTTCATTGAAATATGAATGGTATTCGGATTGTAATTTTTCAATACAAGTCCGAATTGATTCCAGGTCACTGACAAGTGATGCTGCTACATATCCGGAAACAAAATAGTCATAGATCAATTTGGGCTTAATTCTATCGTCTGGATCGGCGGAGAGCGCCTTCCGAAAGGCCTCATGCGCTTCCATATATTGCCCATTTTTCAGCGAAGATAATCCGAATTTTATGTATCTTTCAAGATCGCCTACTTGATCAAAGTAGGCCTCATAGCTTCCGCTCGTGTCAGACAGGCTAGTCTTAGAAATCATGACGATGTTGCGAATTGTTTCATCAATATGACCTGGGTTATCACCGACAAGCATTCTGATTTGAGTATCAGCATCCAAGCCGAGAGCTTGAAGTATGCCATGCAACAACTCATATTGCGTTCCGGGTTTCTGAAAATTGACTGTAAGATTGACATCTCCCCCTGCGGCGATTGAATGAGAGCTGGCACGGACTATTTTCATAAAACATCACTGTGAGTCATTCGGCGGATTTTTGTCAAAATTAATATTAACGTCATTTCCAGCCGCGATAGAGTTGTTTTTAGCGTTGATTTTATTATACCGTATTTTCGTAACTATACGCCAGCTTGCGAGAGCCGCTAGGATGATCCCAACAATACAAAGTATCAAATACAGTTCTGTTGTCATCTCCAGATTCCCCCCGAGGAAGCGTGATACTTTTTACCTTGTAAATGAATACTTTATGTAGTTCGCGTCAGATTGAGTGATGGCTGGTCTAACTTACTGTTTTTTATATAATTACGAGTGATAGAGGCGATGAATTGCGACACAGATCGATGCTCACCGCGAGCCATCTCCTGCAAAGTGGTGTACTCAGATTCACTGAATGTCACGCTAGCCCGCCTTGAAATGGAACCAGACTTAGGCCGAGCCATCGTTCACATTATCCTGCATGTGCTGTAATTTGCGGCAGATTACAGCACCAATGGAGTCTGTCAACGTCGCGCACCCTGAAAGCAGATCAGTCAGTGGATAGATACAGGCACATGGTTCCTTCGGCTCAGTTTCGAGGTTCATCTGGGTTTGCTCGCTTTGCGAAAGCAGGAACCTATCAAGCGTGATAGGTTCCTGCGTTAGGGTTTTACCGGTCAGGAGAGCCTGCTAGCTCATGCAAGAACATTGCTGCCAGATTGGCCTGCCTCGCAGCGCGGAAGATAGCCTTGGCATCCTCTTTGAGGATTTTGAGCCAGGAAGCCACATAGGCGGCATGGTCAGGTCTTGGCACATTGCTGACCCATAGATCGGCACAAAGGTAGGCGGCTCCAATCTCTGCCGTCAGCTCCTCCATGGCTCGATCGGTCATGGTGAAGCCCTTCTCCGGCAAACGATTGAGCCGGTGGCCAGCACCACTCCAATGTATGAGTTCATGCAGAAGCGTGGCACTGAATGCCTCGACTGGCGATGAGGTGGGCGATCCAACAAAGCGCTCCTTTCCCGGCATCTCTATATAGTCCCCGGTCAGGTGGTAGCAGGCTGACTGTCCGTCGTAGCTGACGTTGGCCTTGGTGCCAGCCACGAAACGGGTCACTGATTCCATGGGATCGAAATCTGCTACCGCTACGGTTCGTATAGGCGGTTTCCAGCCTTCCACCTGATCGACGTTGAAGACATAGGACGCGCGGGCGAACAGGCGGGGCTGGTTTGCGTTCTCTTCCCGCTCCTCATTGGATTCGAGCTTTTTGAAAAAGACGATGACCGATCCCCTCTGTCCTTTCGTGACCTGAGCGCCCAGTTCCTGCCACTGGCGGTAGGATGCCCAGTGACCACTCTGGTAGTGGTGCTTGTGAGCCTGTGCCCAGAGAGCCAGCACGTTGACCCCATGATAGTCCATGTGGGTCAGAGCATTTTCCGGCTTGGCGATGGAACTGCCATTGCCATGCCAGGGCATATGAAATTCCCCGGCACCCGCCTCAATGGCTTCAATGATACATGCGGTGATGCTCTGGTAGACATCAGAGCGTGTTGGTGAATGGGCTTCTCCATCCATGATTGCCTCCTGCGCAAACGGGAGAGCCGCATGATTGCGATCCTCCCCGAAGCGCACGAGGGGTGGGTTCGGGACGTTGCCCGAACCCAAGGTCATTTTCCTAGAAAGTGCTGTCCCAACAAAGAGGGACGAAGGTGCCTAGATGGCAGAGCAGCAGGGGGATGCCTCACGCTGCCGGTCTAACCTCAGATGTCGAGCCTATCCGGCAAGGCGTCGGTAATCCGGGCAAAGAGAACCTTCGGATCATAGCCCATGGCTTTGGCCAAGGCGCAGAACTCAATCAGGTCAACGCGCCGCACCCCGGTCTCAATGATCGAGATGTGAGTCTGCTTCCGGCCGATGCGCTGACCCAACTCAGTTTGGGTCAAGCCAGCCTCCTTCCGAGCTTGGATTAAGACGGCGATGAACGCCTTGTAGCCTTCGGAGAACTGGGACTTTGGCATTCTGCGTCTCGATGGAAAAGAGACGCTTGCGATATATGGGCTTTTTCGATACCCGATGTTTCGATACGCGATATTTCGATATGGAGGGGATATGATGAAGCTGCGATATATAGGGGTACTTGCCGTTCTCGCTCTTGGCGGATGCTCCACTGTGGGCAACATGTTTACCGGCAAAGGCCTCGGAGAAGTTGTCGATCTACATGACGGCACGCTGGAAATTACGGCGGCAGGAAGCTTCTCTGCCAATCGGACTACCACCTACGAAAAGTGGGATCGCACGGCCAGCAATGCCTGTGGCGGTCGCCCTTATACGACGATCAAGCGCGAGTGGCAGTCAGCGGAGTATCCCGGAATCCTTAGCGGCGTGATCAGGTGCAAATGAGGTCACCCCCACGATAGCCAGAAAACATCGGTTCAGCTCAGCAGCGGGGGTTTGGAATGCTAAAACGCGTGCACGAAAAATACGGCGTTTTGAACGCGCACGTCTCGGGAGCCGAAGTGTATGACGCGCTCGTGGAGCACTTCCCGCACCTGACCTTCAAGAGCAAACTGACCACCAATGCCTTCAACATCACCACCCGTTCTGGGATAGCCAAGCTGACGGTGATGCGAGGTCGCGGTGACGCCTTCCTATTCGATAAAGATATTTCGTTTTTTTATCAGCTCATCACCTTTGGCCTCATTGGCCTGTTTGAGGGGCTGGCTGGGCGCAAAGACATGGCTGACATTCGAGCCTTTCTGCGCGAACGCTTCCACATCAGCCAGAAGACCTGAGCATGGCCAATTCACTCGAAGAAAACACGGTCAAGCTTTCCACCCTGATGCTCTTCTTCATCGGGTGCATTTTCCCGCTGTGGCCAATCAGCCTGCCCTTCTTCTGGTGGCTGGCCTATCGCTCCTACCGCAAGGGGTCGCCCCGCCAAATATCCCTCTATGAGGTTGAGAAGGCCAAGGCACTTCTAGACTCCGGCGGGATTAGTCAGGCTGAGTTTGATGCTTTGAAACGTCGTTCAGTAGTCAAGTAGCAGCAGCGCTTACCTGAGTGGCAGCAGGCCAAGGAATAGCATCCTGGACGTAGGGACATAGGGACGATGTGGACAGGGACAGGGCAACTCGTTCCTTAGCTGAATTCACCAGAATCTGATATAATGGCGTGGTAAAGATCGGCCATTATAGCCTTGAGATCAGCTTGTTGCGAGGGTGACATATTCTCGATGCTTCGAGAGGTGGCCGGTGTTGCTCCACCACAATGGACAGAGTTCAATTTTTGCACCTCCTGAAAGGTGTTTCTCCAATCTATCAGCAGGCTTTTCCGGTCTATCGACAAGTTCAAGGATGCTGATTTAACCACATCGATCAATTCCGAGTGAGATATCGCTTTTTTCGCTTTCCAAAGCCTCATTTGCAGTTCGAGAAACTTTTGAACCTTCCGATCATGGGGAAGACTTTCAAGCTGCCTTTCGCGCAGTGACTCTGCTGTTTTGGTCCGATCACCGACCAGTCGAGATTTCTGGTTGAGGTAGTGTTCACGGTCAATCGTGCCTTCAAGATAGATGTCTGTGAGCCGTGCCAGTTTGTCATCAATCTGACCGAGAGCGAGCTTGGCTGCCCCGACCAACTCTGCCTTTCCTAGACCGGCTTGGGAGCGTAGCCGTTCAAACTCTTCAACCAGCATAGCTCTCAGACTGAGTGGCAAGGTGACGCTGGCTGCACCTACCCGGAGTTGCTCTTCGACGCTTTCCGCTCGCACCGAGGTAGTCGGGCATTGTGAGGATTGGCAACGGTAATACACCCATGATTTGTGCCGTTCTCCAATGATGAATCTTTGGCATGATACGCAGCGAATGAGCTTACGGAACACATGGTGATGCTTGAGGCCAGAATGGATCTTCCGGCCATGAAGCACGGCCTGCACCAACCCGAACAAAGCCGGAGAGACAATCGGCTCATGCACCCCGACAAACTGTTCGCCCAGGCGTCCAATGGGAATGATACCCGTATAGAATGCATTGTTGAGAAGCTTCGCCACGCTACTCCGATTGACAATCTGGCCACCCCGATTGCGCAGGCCGAGCGCAATTAATTCGGTTTGCAGCGTTTTGAGGTTGAAGTTTCCCGTGGCGTAAAGCTCAAACGCCTGCCGCACCAAAGGTGCCCTTATGGGATCAGGAATCTTGGCTTTGCCACCTCCCATGTCCAGATAGCCAATGGGCGCGGCATGGGGATACAGCCCCTGCTTGTAGCGACCATGCATACCCTTCTTCACTTCATCACGAAGATTGCGCACATAGTCTGCGGCCACCACGGCCTGAATATCAGCAGCCAGACGGCCACCTCGCGATTGCATGTCGAGGCTTTCATGGGCGAAGTGGATGTCCATGCCACGATCCGTCAGCTCGGCTAGATCAGCCCAGTCTTTGAGGTTGCGGGCACTCCGATCGATCTTGTGAATGATAACACCGGTGACTTTTTGGCGTTCCAAGAGCTTTAGCATCCGCGAGAAAATTGGCCGTCCACGCTTGGCAGCGGTTTCCAGTTCCTCAAACCACTCAGTGATGTTCAGATCATGCTTGGCGGCATACCGCTCAATGGCTGATTTTTGCTCAATAAGGGATGAACCGTGGGTGCCTTGCCTCACCGTGGAGACCCGGATGTAACCAAAAACGCTTTTCATAGGCTCGGGATTTTAGTGACTCCGAGTCTATCATCATCCTCAATTTCTGGCGAATCTTCGTCCAGCAGACCCTCGGCATCCAAGCGGCAATACCAACGATACAGGGCTACCAGATGAAGCCGAAGTTCCACCGTCAATTCCACCTTCTCAGCGTTAGTGGCGGTGGGGTGTAAGTTATCAATGATGGGGGAGATTGTTGCAATGCGGTCTGTGTCCATCCCCCAAAGATAGCCTTTGACGCTACCAGCCTGACAGACGGACGAATGCTTCCACCGCGCACATTCTCCCGCCTACGGCAGAGAACCGGCAGGCAGTATCCTTGGGAGCATGAAAAAGAATACCTCAAAAAACATGCGTGCCGTCAGTGCCTTTCGGGATGCCGATCATATCGGCGATCTCCTCTTTGATGCCCTGACCGAGACCACTCGCTTCGCCGTCTCCCATGATGGCCGGGTGGAGCTGCTGGAAAAGTGGATGCTGGGCAGCGGCGAATGCCTTGTCCCCATCTCGCCTGAGAACAACCTGCTCAAACACCGAGCCGTGCTCTTGCCGGCTGAACCGATGCCCTGCGGGAGTGTGGCGGAGTTGGTCTCCGATGTGGGGAGCTACATCGACCGCTATGTTGACCTCTCGCCCCGTTTCAAAACCATTGCCATCTACTACGTCCTTTTGACCTGGCTGTATGATGCCTTCAACGAATTGCCCTATCTGCGTTTCCGGGGAGAGCCGGGCAGTGGCAAGACCCGAGCCCTGATCGTCGTTGGATCAATCTGCTACCAAGCCTTTCTGGCCAGTGGTGCTTCCACCGTTTCTCCCATTTTTCATACGCTTGATACCTTCCGGGGCACCCTCATTTTCGATGAGGCTGATTTCCGATTCAGCGATGAAAAAATGGAACTGGTCAAAATTTTCAACAACGGGAACGTCCGTGGCTTTCCGGTTTTTCGGGCTGTGCAGAATCAGCAGAAGGTGTTTGATCCTCGGGCTTTTCATGTCTTCGGCTGCAAGATCATCGCCATGCGGCACAGCTTTGAGGATCGAGCATTGGAAAGCCGTTTCCTCACCGAGGAGATGGGGCAGCGCCCCCACCGGAAGGACATCCCCCTCAACCTGCCAGACTGCCAAGCTGAAGAAGCTCAGGTATTGCGGAACCGCCTGCTCACTTTCCGCCTGACCCATCTGGCGACAGCCCATATTCAGCCCGAACTGGCCAGCGACAAGCTGTCATCACGCATGAATCAGATACTGGTGCCGCTCCTGTCCATCACCGAGGACGAGCAGGCACGGCAAGCCATGCTGGAAATGGCTTTGAGTGTGGAAACCGCCCATGCCACCGAAAAAAGCGTCCTGCCCGAAGCTCTGCTGTTGGATGTCCTTCGAGACCTGCTTTCAGATCAGACGGGTGACACCATCCCGCTTTCCAGCATCACTGCTCAATTCCAAGAACGCTTCGGGGCTGATTTTGAACGCCCGATCACGGCTCGCTACATGGGCAGTCTGGTAAGGAAGCGCCTGCACCTCACCACCTACAAAACCAAAGGGGTGTTTGTTATGCCGCGATCAGAGCTTTCCAAGGTTGAAAGTCTCTGCCAAAAATTCGGGGTTGGTCAGAGTTAGAAGAACCACCCAAGAAACGGCAGAAGCACGAGTGCTGTGATGATACCCACCTCCAAGCGAGAAATCGGCGTGTCCGGGATTCGTGGGTCTGGCCAATAGCTCATCAAGTGAAGCGCTTTCTAAAAACAAGAAACCGGCTCGGGGGATATGACACGTCCCTACGTCCCTTTGTCCACATCAATGTGCGCGTCAGGCACAATTCACCCCCTACAATTTGCACCGCGTTAGCCGGACAATGGAAAGACGTGCGACCACGTTAAGCGCCGCGCAAAATACAAACATATGTCAGAGCACAAAGTGCCGCATCGCCTTAAGGGCGAGCGGAAGGGGTGGGGATTGACCCAGAGTGAGTTGGCAACCCTTTTGGGCTGCCGCAGTGGCAATCACGTTTCGCGGGTGGAACGTGCCATCCGACGGCCGAGCATCCGTATCCTCATAGCCAGCCACATTCTCTTCGGGCGCTCCATCGAGCACCTGTTCAAGAGCCTCTATGACTCGGTGGAGGAACACGTCGTTCGTGAAGCCTACCTTTTTCACGAACGCCTTGCTTCCGATCACAGCCCCAAAGCCAAGCGCAAGCGAGAGCTACTCACTCTGGTAATCAACGCCGCCACAGGGCGGCACAAACAAAAATAGCGTATGTTCAAAACAACCTACCCAGACCTCACTCTGGCTATCACCCTGTCCACCCGTGGCATGGCCTACGTCTTTTTTGAAGCGCCCGAGACGCCCTTTGATTGGGCTGTCGTGGAGGTAAAGGGCACCGGGAAAAATGCACAGATCACAGCCCGAGTGCAGAAACTATTCAGTCTCTATCACCCCCAGGTATTGGTGTTGGAAGACATTCAAACCAGATCAGCCAAGCGATCCGACCGTTTGCAGAAGCTCTCCCTCGCACTGGCGCACATGGCCACATGCGAGGGAATTGATGTCTATCGCTATGACCGCAAAGCTATCCGTCAAACCTTCGGGGTGGCTGGTGCCAAGACCAAGGTGGAGATTGCCCATGCTATCGCCGCTTCCATTCCTGCCTTCATGCATCGGCTGCCACCGGTCAGGAAGATATGGATGAGTGAGGATTCAAGGCAAATGCTCTTTGATGCTGCGGCATTGGGGATCACGCATCACTCAGCACAAAGGTGAACCGCTAAAAACTTTCTACAGCGAGCTTTGCCGTCTCCATGACTTTATTGCATTGGGGGTGTCAGACTTGGCATTCTCTTCGTTCCACTGATCCCAAAAAGCTACTGTCTGACTATTCGGCTTATATGTTGGTTCAGAGATACGAATACGGGCTGGCAATAGGCTTGCGTCACCAACAACGAGAGCTTCGCCGACATCAAGTACAGGCAATAGTTCACCGAAACTACCAAGGCTGTCGGGCAACAGCCTTTTGATGACGCTCTGGTCATCGCCGTTTGTCAGTCTCATCGCAATGACATTGTTGCATTGGCTCAAAACAGTCCGGTTTACCTCCGAAGGTCGTTGACTGATGACAACCAAGCCAATCCCATATTTGCGACCTTCCTTGGCAATCCGTTCAAAAATTTCGACCGCCACTGCATCGCCACTGTCAGCTTGCGCCCGCTCTGGAATGTATAGATGAGCCTCGTCACAGAGCATCGCTAGCGGGTGCCGCTTTGATCGGTCCGTCCAAATACTCGTTGTGAATATGATTTGTGCCAACAAGCTGACCATGAGGGGTAGCACATCTGACGGAACTTCTGAAAAGTCGATGATCTTTATGCCGCCTGTTGACGATGCTTGTGACCCACGACCCGCCACAATCATATGAACCATCTTGTCGAGCCAATCCATTTTCATACATGCCTCTGGTGGCTGAAAAAGAAAGGCCAAGCGCCGGTCGCTCCGTTTGGCTTCTAGACGTGCAATCAATCGGCTAAGTTTTCCGTTGAAGTCGCCTTGCTTTTCACCGCGAGCGCCCGGCACCATCTCTATATTGAGTCGGTTCAATTCATCGACCACGGACTGGAGGTTAAACGGGATTGGACTATCAATGGTGAAGTTGTCCAAAATATCCTTATGCTCAGGGCCGACGAGTGTCGCCTTCTTGGCTTCGGTTATTGTGCGCGTCATCACCATTGACTGGTTCGGCGCATTTTGATCGCTTCTATCAACGAACATCGAGACTATGGCCTCGTAGCCAAGCAGCCAATACGGCAGATGCAATACACCATCATCAAGGCCGCTTTGCTTCTCAATGTCGGAAGGTCCGGCGATCCTGAAATGCTGAAACGCCTCTCCTTTAAGCGGCTCATATTCGCCGTGAATATCGAAAAGCACTACATTCGCTTGCGGTAGAGCAGCAATTTGATCAAGCAGTCGAGCCGTTGTCCATGATTTGCCTGACCCCGTGCTGCCGACAATAACGGCATGGCGTTGAAAGAGTTTGTTGCCGTTTAGATAGGCGATAGCATCATCATCTAAAGTGAAGTGACCGAGCGATAGCTTGGGGCCGTCAATTTCCACATTCGAGATGATTTGCATAAAATTGGTGAGCCGCTCACCTTCCAATGCGAAACAGTTTGCCTCTATTTCCGGCACGGTTTCAAGAGTGCGCCGAAACACATTTTTTGCCGTACCAACATGAGCGAGGAGTGTTCCAATGAGGGTTATCCGAACGAGATTGTTTTCCGAAACACCCTCAAATCCATCGGCATCGTCAGCGGCATTGAGAACGCGATCCTCGGGCTTCCGAGTGATTTTTACTACTACCCCGATGAGGTGTTGCCCAGCTTTGCTGCTGTGCAAAACCACCAACCGGTTCACCTGAAGGCACTTGAGACGATCAAGGTCATCAACGCGAATAATGACAGCGGTCGTATCCACCGAAATGACCGACCCTAGTGCCTCAGTATCGGCAAAATTGAAAATTGTCATAGTCGTCCTTAAGTTACCAAATTAATGAAGCCGTCTGTTGACCAGAGACCTTCAACGTCAACGAATTCGCCATCTGGGCAATCGGACGTATACGCGGTGCTCCCGCCTACTGCCTCTTCGATTCCAAGATAGTTGCTACCCGCCTTGTCACGAAGAAATGACTTCGCTTCACCCGTCAGGGTTCTTGCGAGGACCACAATTGGGACATTCCGCTCCCGGCACCGCTCAACTATTTTCGGTTGTATGTGCTGGTCTCTAAATCCGAATCCAATGCACAGAAATGCAGCTGCGTTTCCCAATGCCGAGTCGGCACCGCTTATCGTAGATCGAAAAGGGTCTTGGTGGGTTTTCTCATATTTATTCAGACCCGGCGTGACAATCAGTGGCAAAATATTGCCTGGGGGAAGCGAGAAGACTGGGAGACCTATCGTTCCGCCATCCGCCGTTTCAAACCAATCAAGCGATCCGTGAACTTTCCAAATTTTGACCACTCGGGCTGATTTGCCATTCCGCTGGAAGTTGACACCGCCATTGGCCTCCCACTTCTGGAGATAGCCCGGTGTAAACCCAGTTTGGAAAAGCAACCGAGCCGAGTTGCACGAGAATTCTGCAACACGATCATAGTTGGTGGTCACTACATTTACGGTAGTGTTGGTGCTGTTGAATAGGGCCGAGAACAATCGCCCCAAAGGGAAAATTTCACCACCTGACGCCATCAAGCGAAAAAGTTCATAATCTTTTTCGTTCATGCACTCCCACGTGTGATTGACAATTGCCTTCAACAAAGTTGGTGGAATGTTTTTGCCTTCAAGAGCAGCTTCAAGATGATCGCCGTCAGACAGCGATTGCTGAACGAGCGTCCAACTTTCTGCCTCTGCTTGATCGTTGGGTTTAAGAGTTTCTTGGAGATAGGTCGCCAAATCTCCCATGCTTGGCAAACCGTGCGGCATGGATGCACCACTGCCGAGTACAATAGTTGGGTTGCCCGCGAAGCCTGCCTGAGCCAACTTCGTTATGGTTTCTAAAGTCATATCGCCTGCTTTACATTTTTGGCTCGTGTTCTTGTCATTGATGAAGCGCCTAAGATGATGGCTTGGTGCCCTCAGGCATGTCCGAAAAACAACAAGATGACCGAGATCGTGTTTAGCTCATTATAGCGCTTTTGGCCTGCTGCACAAAGCGGCGTATTTTCGACTCAGTTTGACTCAATCGAGTTGAGCAGGATGGACATCTTGCTAAGCTGATCCAATGACACAAACGAAAAATGTGGGCATCTGGATCAGGGTATCCACCGAAGATCAGGTGCGAGGCGAAAGCCCGGAAACTCACCTTAGACGGGCGACCGCCTACGCCGAAGCCAAGGGCTGGCGCATTGTCGAAACCTACCGACTGGATGCGGTGAGCGGGAAAGCTGTCATTGGCCATCCTGAAGCCAAGCGAATGCTCGCGGACATTGAGCGGGGTCACATCACCGGCCTCGTCTTTTCCAAGCTGGCGAGACTGGCCAGAAACACCCGTGAACTTTTGGAGATGGCCGAACTCTTCCGGGATGCCGGGGCGGACCTTGTATCCCTCCAGGAAGCTATCGACACCAGCAGTCCAGCCGGTCGTCTTTTTTTCACCATGATCGCCGCCATGGCACAGTGGGAACGCGAAGAGATTGCTGAGCGAGTAGCAGCCTCTGTCCCTATCCGCGCCAAGATGGGGAAGCCGATTGGTGGAGCCGCTCCCTTTGGCTACCAGTGGCTGGACAAGAAGCTGGTGCCTGATCCTAACGAAGCACCCGTGAGGGTTTTGCTTCACGAACTTTTCCGCGAACACAAACGCAAGAAGACTGTTGCCAAAATCCTCAATGAGCGCGGCCACCGCACCCGGAACGGCTCAGCGTTTTCCGATACCACCGTGTCGCGTCTGATCCTTGACCCTACGGCCAAGGGACTGCACCGCGCCAACTATACCAAGACCAGTGATCGTTCCAAAAACTGGTCTCTCAAGCCCGAAAGCGAATGGGTCTATACCGAGGTAGAGGCCATCATGGACGTGGCCCTCTGGGATGAATGTGCGGCCATCCTGACGGATCAGCGTAGCTCCCGGAAGCCGCCTACCAAAAAGGTCGTCCATCTCTTTTCCGGCCTGACCTTCTGTCACTGTGGCACCAAGATGTATGTGCCCTCGAACAATCCCAAATACATCTGCCAGAGCTGCAAAAACAAGATTCCCGTCGATGACCTTGAAGCCATTTTTCATGAGGAGCTGAAAGGCTTCATCTTCTCGGACAAGGAAATCGCAGGCTATCTCCAAAGCCAAGAGGGCGAGCTGGCCAAGCGTCAGTCCCTCATTGCCTCACTCAAAACTGACCAAGAGAAAACCTTCGGCGAATCAGATAAACTCTACGCTCTCTACCAAGGTGGCGGACTGGACATTGCTGGTTTCACCCGTCTCAATGAGCCTTTGCAAAATCGCCTGCGTCAGCTTGATGATGAAATGCCACGGGCAGAGGCGGAACTGACTGCCCTCAAGATTGGTCTGCTCTCACGCGAGGAAATCATCCGGGAAGCCCAAGACCTCCACAGCCGTTGGCCTTCGCTCTCACCTGACGAAAAGCGTCAGATCGTGGAAGCCATCGTGGAGCGCATCACCATCTTCGATGGCGAAGTGGAGATTGACCTGTATTTCAATCCCGGTGGCGGGAGCCTTCCCAATCCATCGGGAGGCTCCATTCCACCTCCCTCTTTAATTGATGACGGTTTGGCAACACGGGCACA
>JANPMK010000083.1:0-17849 GCA_031422775.1 Akkermansiaceae bacterium
CCATCGCGATCGCTGCGAGAGAGATGCGGAACGTGAGAATCTTGCGCAGCGGACCTGTTTGGAGTCGGGCGCTGTGTTGATCAGGCGACCACTCTTCTTCCGTCCGATGTTTGAGGAAGAGGATTTCTGGAAAAAGTTTAAGGACGACGGCCACCGCGAAGATGGATGAACTCAGCAGCGATGGCTGAATGATCGCAAAAGCCAAGGCTGCGAAAGCAGCGGTGGTTCCGAAAAAGCGCAGCGCACCGCGTCGCACATTCCATAGGGCGCGATGGGCGTCGTGATAAATCATCACACTCGTGAAAACGGCGACTAAGCCTAGCGGCAGTGCCGAGTGTGAAGTGATCAGTGAGAAGATATTTTTGAAGGGAAAATCGGGGAGGAATGTAAGCGCGCAGAGCACGAATGGGATGGGAGCGAAGAGGGAGAAAGCGAGGATTTCACGGGAGAGCCATGAGGTTTTAAGGCCTAGGAAAAACCGCCAGGCTTTGAGGGGTTGACCGAGGTGGAAGACGGATGCGGCCATACCGAGGTAGAAGATGATGGAGGCTGTTAGGGTGATGGGGAAAGAAGCGGGCAGGATGCCCGCGCTCACTTGAAGCCCGATTCCGGCTTGCGTGAAGACGAGCATGAAGACGAGTGGCCAATGCGCGTGTTGGGGAACGAGCGCTCCGCGATCCGCTGCGTAAGCGGTGGCGGGAACATTGCGACCCACGTAACGCGTGGTCGGGCGCGTAATCGTAGAATCAGGTATCGCCGATGTTGGATCGTAGAGGGTTGACGATAGAAAACTCTTCCTCTGATCTCTGGATTCTGGATTCTGGATTCTCGGGATCGTTACGATCCTGATCGCCTCTGTCGGACACGCCTGCACACAAGCGGGCGCTTCGCCTTCCGCGAGGCGCTGATGGCACATATCGCATTTCCGGACGATACCGCGTTTGCTCGAATATTTCGGCACATCGTAAGGACATTTCAAAATGCAGTAAGAGCAGCCGATACATTGATCATCGAGGTGGCGGACAATACCGGTGTCCGCATCTTTTTCATAAGCGCCAACCGGACAGCCGTTCATGCAACCGGGATCTTCGCAGTGGTGACAAGCGGTGGTGACGGTTTGTTGCCAGCCCGGGGCTGCGCTGCCACCTAACAAAACTCCCGTGTCGCGCCAGACTTCTTCGTCATCGAGACCGTTTAATGAATGACATGCGGAAACGCAGGCTTTGCATCCCGTGCAACGATCCAGCGAAACCTCGAATGCGTATTGTTCAGTGGAACCGGGTTTCGTTAGTGGGATCAACGTCCGATAATGATCCGCGAGATCCGAGCCGCGATCATGGATTTCCGAAAAACGCGCGACTGGCGTTTGCAGCGTGCTTTGTTCCGCCAACAGATCATCAATCAGCGTCCGGACTTCGGGCGTCTTGGTTGGTTGTTTTGGTGAGATTACTGACACGAGCGACTTGAGGGTTTGGATCACATACTCAAGCGCATACGAGGGCGGTGGCGATCTGAGCAGACCACGACGCGAATGCATCGTCGAACTCCACATCGCATTCCACAATTTCTGTTAGTCGATTCGCTCCAAGCGCAGCCAGTCGTTGGTCAAAATCTCTTCCGCACTTGCAGAAGTCTGGATAATTCGAATCGCCGAGCGCAAACACGCTGTATTGAAGTGACGGGATTACTAGATCAGCAGCATGAAGTGCAGTATGGAAGTCAGCTGCGTTATCGGGTGGTTCGCCATCGCCGTAAGTGGATGTGATGATGAGTAAATGCGCGATCTCAGAAAGATCCGCAGGTGAAACATCCGCCATGCATTTGAGCGTCGGCGCGTGACCTTTTGCGCTGAGCGATTTCGCCAGTTTTTTTCCCAATCCCTCTGCATTTCCCGTTTGAGAACCCCAAAGTATCGTGACCGGCATGCCGCCGCTCATCACCGCAGTGGATGAATGGTTAGATATGGAAGGCGCGAGGGTGCTGTTGATTCCGTCGAGGAAACCTTGTAGCCACATTTTTTGTGCGCCGTTGAAAGGTGCGTTTTTGGGAATGGTCAGAGACATATTAGGCTGCGTTGATTTTCAATGGATCGCAGAGATCGATGAGTTGCTCGGGTGTGTGGCGATCGGTGAATTGGATAAAGGTTTCACCTTCGGAACGATCGCGCAGATAGGTGACGAGAAGTTGTTCGAGCAGGGCAGGAACATTATTAGCTGGAACCGATTTCCAAACTTCCTTCGCGATTGATTGGGTGTCGTCAACCCCTCCTCCAAGCACGATATTGAAACCATCAATTGTTTTTCCCTCGGCGTTCTTCACCGGAGTTCCCATCAAGCCGATATCGCCGATGTAATGTTGGGCACAGGAATTCTGGCAGCCAGTGAAGTGAATGTTGATGGGTTGATCGAGAATCATCTTGCTGGCAAGATGCTCGCCGAGAGCGATCGCGTGGCCTTTGGTATCGGCTGCTGCGAATTTGCAACCACGGCTTCCCGTGCAAGCGATGAGCCCGCCGGTGATCGTTTGATTCCGATGATCAAGACCAGCGCCATGGATCGCAGTGATCGCGTCTTGTAATTTTTCCTCAGAAACACCCGGGATGATCAGGTTTTGCCAAACGGTAAGACGAATCTCACCGCGTCCGAATTGATCCGCGATGTCGGCCAGCGCATGCATTTGCGCGACTGACATTCGGCCCACCGGCGTGAGCACACCGATGTAATGCTTGCCATCCGATTGTGGATGAATTCCGAGATGGCCGTGTTTGACTTTCGGCAGCGATGGCTCACAGGCATCGAGCGAGAAATAGCGTAGAGGAAACGCAAGTTTGTTCTGCGTTTCATCGAGGGTTTTGGGAATCCCCCAATCATCGACCAAATATTTCAGACGCGCTTTTTTACGATTCGTGCGATCCCCGTTTTCGATAAACACACGGATCAACGCAGCTGCGACCGGGATGGTTTCCTCTGGCGTGAGCAAGACTCCGCAATCGGTTGCGAATTGTTTGTGTCCGGTGATACCACAAAGCTGCATGCGGAAATACACGCCCGGCGCGATGCCTTGATCATTCTCCCTCACCCTCACCGCGTAGAAACCGATGTCGTTGGTATCGGCGCAAACCGAAACGCGGCCACCGGAATCGTATGAGATATTGAACTTACGAGGCAGGCCATAGAGATCGCGATTTTTCAAAATGTAATGATGCATCGCGCGGGCGTAGGGCATCACATCGAGGATTTCATCGGGATCGAAACCCGAGGTCGGCGTGGCGGTGATGTTGCGGATATTGTCCGCGCCTGCGCCCTGGGATGTCAGACCGAGGTCGGCGAGTTTTATCAAAATGTTCGGACAATTTTCCGGCATGATTTCGCGAACTTGGAGATTCGCGCGGGTGGTCAAATCCACATGTCCTGGCCCCCAGTCATCTGCTATTTCTGCGAGACCTCGAAACTGATAGGTGCTGAGTGCGCCACCCGCAACACGACAGCGCAACATGATGCTTTCCTGCGCGGGAGTGACGAAAAACAAACCGTGGAACTTATAACGAAACACATCGCCATCCTCCGGAAAAATCCCAGCCGCAGCATTGGCGACGATCGTATCGTAACAATCGAGGCCGTTTTTTTCGTGTTTGATCAACTCTTCCTTGCACAGTTCGTCGATTGGCGTGCCGAAAACTTTTTCCTCAACCGCAACCGAGGCTTCATGCGTGAAACGACCCGTCTCATCCTGACCGAGAAATGGCATTTCGCGGGCTTGCAGCACCCCGGAAATGAATCCGGAAAGGTAGTTAGTTTGCTCCTCGGTGAAGCCTGCGTTTTCGATTGAGAGCATGATGACGTAATGGATTTTCCCACCACTGTTTTAGCAACGCCTATGCCACCACTAAGTTTCTGCAATGAACGCGATCAAATCCTGACCATCCTCACGATGAAAGCCGCTCATGCATCATCAAACTCTTGTTCGACGGGAATAATCCGGCTTAGGTCGATCCATGCAGCCAGCCCGAATCCATCATTTGTTCACTTCCGAGGGACATAATTTCTTCGGGCGACACGGCCAACCCGCGGAAAATCACGAAATCATCGAACAAGAGGTCATCGAATTGGTAGCCGGAAGAGGGATACGCGGAGATCGTTTTTTCGATTGGAAAGAAGATTACAAAGGCCAAATCACCTTCATCGACATGGCTGTTGTGGAGGAAATCCGCCGTCATGCCGGAAACTCGGATCTACCCGCCAGCGCGTTTCGCCGCAATGTGGTGGTGAGTGGAATCGATTTAAACAAACTCATCGACGTCACCTTCGAGCTCGGTGGAATGCGTTTTCAAGCCACCGAAGAATGCCGACCCTGCTACTGGATGGACGAAGCCTGCGGCAAACCCGGCACCGAAGAAATCATGAAAGGCCGAGGCGGCTTGAGATGCAGGATTTTGGATGATGGGGTGTTGAAGGTGGGTCTTGTGTAATCCCTCCCGATTCCAACGGGATCAAAGAATGTAGCGGCGATCTTCGGTCGCCGTCCTTACCTAGGAAATTTATAATAAAAAATCCTGATCCCAACGGGATCTCAGACATTAGCCCGGGGTTGAGGAGCAACGCGACGACCACCCCGGGAACCCGTATAACAAAAATTACCCGACCCCGAAGCGGGTCGCAGATGAATTCATCTCGATGATGTTTCCATTCTTGCACCCCTTCAGGGTGCCATATTTCCCACACCTTCACCCGGGGTAGTCGTCGCGTTGCTCCTCGACCCCGGGCTACCATCTGTAATCCCTTCAGGATAAAGAACTGCGCTAAACACTTCCTCCTTGATCGCTCAATCACCCTCCCAAATAACTCATCTCGGCCTTTTGCTGCGTCACCGAACCCCGCTCTTCAGAGTAACGATCATCGCGAATCTTCCATATTCCAGCCACTGCCGAACGGATTGCCTGATCATCCAGTCCACCGCGCAACAGTCCACGCAAATCATGGCCGTTGTTAGAGAATAAGCAGGTGAAGATTTTGCCATCGGCTGAAACACGGAGGCGTTGGCAATCGCTGCAAAACGGTTTCGTCACCGAGCTGATGATGCCAACTTCCGAGCCGCCCATTTCATGAACCCAATGCTTTGCCACCTCACCCCGATAGGCTGGCTCGCGTGGAGTGAGTGAAAACTCCGATTGCAGAATCTCCAGAATTTCACTAGCGGAAACGACCTGATCCAACTTCCAGCCATTCGTTTCACCAACATCCATGAACTCGATGAAACGAAGATCAATCTCTCTCTCCGCCGCCCAAAGAGCGAGCGGAAGAATCTGCGATTCGTTGACGCCGCGTTGAATGACGGAGTTGATTTTCACCGGCAGCCCGAAAGCCAAAGCGGAATCGATACCTGCGATCACTCGATCGACCTTTGCCGAAACCCCGTTCATTTGAGAAAAAATTTCTGTATCCAAAGCATCCAAACTCACCGTAACTCGCGACAACCCAGCCAAAGCTAGAGCCTCGGCATGATGTGCGAGCAGCACGCCGTTGGTGGTCATCGCGATGTCCTCCACGCCATCAATCGCCGCGAGCATCGCTACCAAATCTTCAAGTCCGCGTCGCATCAACGGCTCGCCACCCGTCAGCCGGATTTTACGAATCCCCAACGGCATCAGCAAACGGGTGAGTCGGCTAAGCTCCTCAAAAGTCAACAATTCCTCGCGCGGCAAAAACGCATGATCCGCACCGAAACTTTCAATCGGCATGCAGTAGCGACAGCGGAAATTGCAACGATCCGTCACAGAAATCCGCAAATCGCGAATTCCTCGATTCAAAAGATCGACCGGCAGTTCCATGGCGGAAGCTTGCAACGAGATCGCCAAATAGAGAAATGAAAAAGCCACAACTCAAGAAGCGAAGCGATTCATACCCAAGGAGGGGCTGCATCCTGCTGCCCGGCAACCAAGGGATTTCAAAACACTGGGCAGTAGGATGCAGCCCCTCCTTGTTCTATCACTCATTTTACGCAAAGAATTTTCTTCGCCAACCCCGCCATGCTGGATGAAGATCGGCGCTGTGGACGAACTGATTTCCATCCAAGAGGCCGAGTCTCGCATCGCGCGCTCTTTCCAGATTTTAGCCAAAGAGCGCATTGATCTGCATGCGGCCATCGGTCGCGTGCTGGCGGAGGCTTTGGTAGCGGACCGACCTCTACCTCCATTTCCCCGAGCGATGATGGATGGGGTCGCGTTTCGCGCAGCGGAAATCTTTCCCTCCGTCCCGCTTAAAATCGCTGGGCTGCACGCAGCGGGCGATCCACCACCGCGAGCCTTGGAAACGGGAGATGCATGGGAAATCATGACCGGTGCTGCGGTTCCGGATGATTGCGATACCGTGGTTCCTTACGAAGACCTAACAGAATCGATGGCGCTAAGTGAAAAACCCGAGCTCGGCCAGTTCATCCATAAACGCGGTCACGATGCCGATACAGGGCAAGTTTTGGTAAATGCAGGATGCCGGATCAGCGCCGCGGAAATCGCGATTGCAGCTAGCGTGGGAAAATCCCAAGTGGATGTGCATCGCCTCCCGAATATCGCCATCATCACCACCGGCGACGAAGCTGTTCCGGTGGATCAATCTCCCGAGCCATGGCAGATCCGGCGCTCGAACGGGCCGATGCTAGAAGCCGCGCTCAATCGTTTGGGAATTCCCGCGAGTTTCATCGCACACGTGAATGATAATCCAGCACAAGCAGCCGAGGTCATTCACCGCGCGCTGGAAACTTGTGATGTGATGATTCTGTGCGGCGGGATTTCGATGGGGAAAAAAGATTATGTGCGTGAGTTGTTAGAAGAAAAACTCGGCTCACCAGAATTTCACGGAGTCAAACTCCGTCCCGGCAAGCCTTTAGCTTATTGGAAAGGCACACCGAAGGTATTTGCGCTTCCGGGAAATCCGGTTTCCGTGCTGGCGACCTTTACCCGCTTCGTCATTCCAACCCTGATGAAGATACAGGGCCTTACATCCTATTCACCTTTGCGCATCGCAGTAGAAAACGTTTCTCCCCTGCCCCAGTTTTCTTGGTTGCTACCCGTTGCTCCTGACGGAAAGGGCGGGATGCTACCGCGTCCACCGAAAAACTCTGGCGATTATGTTTCGATTGCGGGTGCCATCGGAATCGTTGAAGTTCCGCCTCAGCCAGATTTCACTTCCGCACACACGCTTTCGTTTTACCCTTTTCCTTAACCCATCTTATGTCGCTCTCGCATATCAATTCGAACAATCAACCCGCCATGGTCGATGTCTCAGCGAAACCCGAAACCGTCCGCCGCGCCGTGGCCGAAGCTCGGGTGACCGTGAACGCGGAGGTCGCCGCTCAATTCGACGGCAAGGATCTCATTTCCAAAAAAGGTCCGGTCTTTCAAACCGCCATCCTCGCCGGTGTGATGGGAGCCAAACAAACTTCCTCACTCATCCCGCTCTGCCATCCCCTGCCGCTCGATGACTGCAAAATCGATATCGAACTTAAAGGTTTGGAAATCGTCATTCGCTGCACTTGCAAAACCACCGCGCGCACCGGCGTGGAAATGGAAGCCCTCACCGGCGCAACCATCGCCGCGCTGACTTTACATGACATGTGCAAAGCTCTCGACCCAGCCATCGTCATCAACGGCGTACGCTTAATAGAAAAAACTGGCGGAAAATCCGACTACCACGCGAACTCATGAACGCACTCATTCTCGCAGGTGGCGGTAGCAAACGCATGGGGCGCAATAAATCGCTGATCGAGCGACCCGATGGCACGCGCCAAATCGATTACATCGCTTCGCTCGCCAGAGAGTTTTGCGATGCGGTTTATGTTTCATTGAAAAACAACGAAGCCATCCAAACCGATCTCCCCATCATCACCGATCTCCGACCCGGGGAAGGTCCGGTCGCCGCATTGGAATCGGCTGCGGCAATTGGCGACGGCCCACTACTCGTTTTAGGATGCGATTTATTTCTGTTAGATAAAGAAACTCTCGCTCATTTAATCGAACACCGCGATCCAAACGCGCAAGCCACCAGCTTCCGCAATCGCATCGACAACCGCGCCGAACCGCTTTGCACGATCTACGAAAGCTCCGCCCTCCAGCTCGCCGCCCAAGCTCTGAACGACGGCCAACGTTGTGCGAGGCATTTCCTTGAATCGCTCAATCCCAAATTGCTCGATCTCCCGAATTCAGCCGCACTCGACAACGCGAACACGCCGCATGAACTCGAAGAATGTTTCATCAAACTCACCCAAGGCATCGTTCCAAAAAGCGTACGGGTCATGTATTTCGCCAAACTGCGTGAAGCGCGCGGAGTGAGCGAGGAAATGATAGCCACCCTCGCCTGCACCGCTGCCGGTTTGTATGAGGAAATCCGGTTTCGGTATCGGCTGCCGTTGGAAATCGATTCGCTTCGCGTCGCTATTAACGGCGAGTTCGCCGATTGGAAAACCCTCCTTTCACCCAGCGATGACATCGTCTTTATCCCACCCGTAGCCGGAGGTTGATCATGTTTCAAATCACTTCTAACATCATCGATCCCGCTTCCATCCGCGACCAAGTCTTGGATCCTGCCGCTGGCGGATTTTGCTCATTCGAAGGTTGGGTGCGGGATCACCACGAAGGCCGCTCCGTTCTCAAACTCGAATACGAAGCCTACCAAGCCCTCGCGGAAAAAGAAGGCGCACGAATCATCGACGAAGCCATGCAGCGCTTCGGAATCCTCCACGCGGCCTGCGTGCATCGGGTCGGTCAGTTAGAAATCGGCGAAATGGCCGTCTATGTATGCGTCTCATCCGCCCACCGCGATGCCGCCTTCGAGGCCTGCCGCTGGATCATCGACGAAGTAAAATCACGAGTGCCTATTTGGAAAAAGGAATTCTTTGCCGATGGCGAGCAAGGCTGGGTGAGGTGTGATTACTGCGCGGGGCATTGAGGAAAAAGGGGCGATCCCTTGATTTCCTTATGAAGCAATTACCAAGAGAGACAATGCGCGATAAGTTCCAGAAAGGAACCGCGATTTCTAAATCGCGGCTGCAACGGCAAGAAGGAGGAGCTGCCGTGTCTCACGGCATGAGGCTAAACGGTGCCTCACCGTTCGATTCATAAATGAGGGTGTGACACCCTCCGCCTCAGGGGGTGGTGACACCCCCGCTCCTTTCATTGAGAGGCCAGAGCAGTTCCGCCTTGCATATCAACTTCAGCAGTTTCGTGAATATCTGCGACGACCGCTTTCTGGATATGGCTTGGGCGGATGTGTGAAAGCTCGTTGAGGTAGGTTAGCAGATGATTCCGTATCTCCTGATAACGAGGATCGGCAAGGACGGCAGCGCGATTGCGCGGGCGCTCGAAAGGAATTTCTAAAATATCCCCCACTTCCGCTTCAGGTCCGTCTGTCATCATCACGACTCGATCGGATAGGAAAATCGCCTCATCGACATCGTGGGTAACCATGAGCGTGGTGAGTCGATTTCGACGCCACAGATCTAACAAAACTTCCTGAAGCTCCATTTTCGTAAGCGAGTCCAGCATGCCGAACGGCTCGTCGAGCAAGAGCATTTTCGGCTGCAGTGCGAAGGCGCGGGCGATTCCGACCCGCTGGCGCATGCCTTGGGAGAGTTCGCCGGGAAACTTGTGCATCGCATCACCGAGGCCGACGACGGTGAGGTAGTATTCAACCAGTTCGCGGCGTTCCGTTTTCGATGCGGTGAAATAGACTTGGTTCACGCCGAGCATGACGTTTTCAAATGCGGTCATCCATGGCAGCAAGCATGGTGATTGAAAAACCACACCGCGATCGGGACCAGCTTCGTTGGTTTCACGACCGGAGAGAATCATTGCTCCATCGGTGGCATCGGTGAGTCCAGCGACCATCGATAGAACAGTAGATTTTCCACAACCCGAGTGACCGATCAGCGTCACGAATTCGCCGGGAGCGATGTTTAGGTTAAAATCCCGGACGACGGTGGTTTTACCGTATGCTTTGGAGAGTTTAAAGAGTTCGAGGACGGGTGTCATACGAGTTGTGGTGGCAGGTAAAATAATATGTTAGGAGATATCGACCTTGAGTTCTTCCCTATTGAGTTGGGAACGGCGGCGCGGGCCGGGACGATTGAAGAATGAATAATTTTGTATCTTGCTTAGATCCTCTGGAAGGATGTCAGGAGCCGATAGTTTTCTGGTGACGATAGCGGCGCTGTCCTTCTTCGCGCTGAGTAGAGTGTTGATCAGGCCAAGCTTGAGTTCCTTAAACCCCGGTGTTGCAAGCAGCGTCTTACGATCGCGTGGACGTGCGAGATCAACTTTGATTTCTGCGCCAAGAGTTGCTCCGTTTTTCCCAGGAAGCAGTGGAATGACACGATCCGCAACGAGCAGTGCTTCATCGGGATCGTTGGTAATCCAGATAACCGTCGTACGATTTTTCTGCCAGATATCGGCAATTTCATCCTGCAAGGTCGCGCGTGTGAGCGCATCGAGCGCGGAGAGCGGCTCATCTAACAGAAGAATTCTGGGATTTGCAGCAAGCGTGCGAGCCACCGAAACCCGCTGACGCATGCCGCCAGAGAGTTCGCGCGGAAATTTCCCAGAGGCTGGGGTGAGTTTCACCATCGCGATGTATTCAGCAGTGCGATCTGCACGTTCTTTTTCGGTGAGATTCGGGAAAATCTGATCGACTGCTAGACGGACGTTTTCCGTGACGGTCAGCCATGGCAGCAAGGAGTAGTTTTGAAACACGATCCCGCGCTCCGGGCCGGGTCCTTTGATTTTTACGCCATCCATCTCGGCCAATCCACTGTCTGGCTTGAGTAACCCAGCGATGAGATTGATGAGCGTGCTTTTTCCAGATCCCGAGTAACCAATGATGGAAACGAAGTCGCCTTCTTCGACAGTCAAATCAATATCACGGAGAACAGGAAGTCCCCCGAAGGATTTGTTAGAAGCAGTGAGTTGTAAGATAGGTGACATAGGTCGTATAAGTCGTATAGGTCCTATTTTTTCATTAAGCCGAGCGGAATCTCGCTTCGATAACGCTCATCAAACGGTCTAGAACAAAACCGATCAGACCGATGGTGAGAATGGATAAAATAATGTGAGAGTAGAGGCTGGCGTTGTATTGCTGCCAGAGGAAGCCGCCGATGCCGGGTTTGCCGATTAGCATTTCTACGGCGACGATGACGAGCCATGCGATGCCGAGTGACAGACGATAGCCGGTGAACATATAGGGAAGCGCGGAGGGAATAAGGATTTTAACGAGAGTTTTAAACTTCGAGAGTTTCAAGACCTTCGCTACGTTGAGATAATCCTGCGGTACTGCGCGGACGCCGACTGCGGTATTGAGCACGGCGGGCCACATCGCGCAGATCGCAATCGTGAAAAGCGAGGCAGCATCTGTAGGTCCGAAGATGACGCGTCCGGTTTCATCGGCAATTTTCACACCACTAAAAAGCACCATGCCTAGCGGCAACCATGCGAGCGGTGAAACAGGACGGAGAATTTGAATGATGGGATCAAATGCCTTGGTGAAGTTTTTGGAGAGTCCGAGCATGAATCCAAGAGGAGTGCCAATGATGAGGGCAATGGCGTAACCTTGAGCGACAAGTTTAAGAGAAAGCCATGCAAAGCGGAGGATGCCTTGGTCAAGTTCACCACGCTTCGCGAAGGGTTCGACGATATACGGTTTACTGGTATTCCATGCAGCCAAAGGTGTGGGGAGATTTGGTGAAATACCATGTCGTTCGACCTTTGTTGTCATATCACCAAAACCATCATCGACTTGGGTGGTTTTTTCATGACCTGCAATCACATACCAGCCACCTAGACAGACTAAAATAGCGATGAGAGGAAGGAGTATAGAATCGAGTTTGAGTTTTTGAAAAAAGTTCATAGTTAAGAGGCGGGCATTTTCAGACCAGGATTGGACTGATCTGAAAAATTAGTTTTTAGATATTTAAGAAAAAACGTGTTTAGCCTTTAAGAGTTTTTACCGCAAAGGATGCGGCGTATGCTTCCATATCTCCAGTAGGATCAAAGGCGACGCCGTCGAAGAAAGTATCTTTTTCGTTGCTGGCACCGCCGTGGGCGTAGCCGATTTCCTTCATGGCTTCCTCATAGATGTCGGCGCGCATGACTTGTTTGGCTACACCTTCGTAATCAGGAGCGCCTTGCGTAAAGCCCCAGCGGCGAAGCTGCGTGAGCCACCACTTGCCGTATTTTAACTGAGGATAGTTGCAGTTGCGCTCACTAAAGATCATGTAGTTTGGATCACGAACTTTGCGACCGTCTCCCATATCGTATTTTCCTTGGAGGCGTGGAAGGATGGCTTCTGGTGGGCAGTTGATATAGGTTGGAGCGCTGACAATTTTCGCCTGCTCAGGACGGTTGTCCATGACATCGAGCCAGACGCTGGCTTCGTGAAGCGCTTTAAGGATTGCTTTGACCGTTTTAGGATTCTTTGCGGCGAATGCTTCAGTGAAAGCACAGACTTTTTCCGGATGATCTTTCCAGATATCCTGAGTGTTAATGGCTGTGAAGCCGATATCGTCTTTGATGGCCTTGCCGTTCCATGGCTCGCCTACACAGTAACCATCCATTTTTCCGGCCTGCATGTTGGCAACCATTTGTGGCGGCGGAATGGTGATGAGTGAAACATCCGCTCCAGCTCCGGCAGCGTCACCGGGATTAATGCCACCCGCAGCGAGCCAGTAACGTAGCCACATCGCATGAGTGCCAGGCGGGAAGGTCATTGCGAAGGACATCGGAGTGCCAGATGTTTTTGCAGCATCCACGAGTGGTTTCAGCGCTTTTGGATCTGCAGCAACTTTACCTTTGAGGCTCTTCGAGAGAGTGATGGCTTGGCCGTTACGATTGAGAATCCACGGCGCAATCATCGGAACTTTCGGTGCGCCACCCAACCCCATACTTGAAGCGATAGGCATTCCGATGAGCATGTGAGTGGCTTGAATGTCGCCGTTGGCGAGCGAGTCGCGGATGGCCGCCCAGCTTGCGCCTTTGGTCACGGTGGAGTTGATGCCGTATTTCTTGAAAAGTCCTTTTTCGTGAGCGATGACGATAGGCGAACAATCTGTTAGAGCGATGATGCCGAAGTTAACGTTGGGAGACTCCGGAGCATCAGATGCGGTTTGCGCTCCAGCCCAACCCGTGGGAAGACCAGAGTATAGAAGACCAAGAGCCGAGGTCTTGGCAGTTTTGGACAGGAAATTCCTGCGGCTGAGATGAATTGGATCGGACATAGTTTTTGTAGTTATTAGGCAACCTTGTTTAAGCGGGTTCGGTGCCAAATGTCCTTGTTGAGGGTTTACCTTCGGGATGTTGTTTCATCATGGGAATGAGAATGAGTCATACCTCATCAGACATGCACGAGTTGTTGAGCTGCGGAGAAAATATCCTCACGGTGAATACGGGAAATCGATCCAGCTGTGATTTCCGGAAGAACCCCGATTGCGCGCAAACCCGCCAGCTGCCAGGAGGCCTTTTCCATCGTCGGGCGGTTCACCGATTCTCCATAAAACAGATGAAACGGGCTGTCACTGATCGTTTCTTTACCGGTGACAAAACGCCCACAGAAACTGTTTCGCAGTAATTCCTCACTCACGCCGATGTAGCGCTTCTGGCAGAGGATGGATATAAGATCATCGAGGAAATCTTTGTCGTCACACATTTTACAGGCTTCGAGAAGCGAGGCGACCAAAGCGATCGTTCTGTCTCTTTGCTCACGAATGAATCGACCCGAAACCATCAATACTTTTTCAGGATGGCCGTAGGAAAGATCCGCAGAAGTAACCGGTGACCAGCCGAAGCCACCGAGGATTGCAGCGGAGTTCCATGGCTCACCGACACAGTAACCATCGATCTGTCCTGCTTTTAAATGCTTAGCCATAAGCGGTGGTGGCAAAAAAACGATTTCTACATCTTGCCGCGGATCGAGGCCATGCCGACGCAACCATCCATGAATGAGAATGTGGTGGGAAGAATAACGATGCGGCGTCGCGAGAGTGAGTGGCCTGCTCTTTTTCCAGTAATGATTGAGATAGGTTTTCAAACCTTCACCGGATTGAATAATCGCTGGACTGAGCTCTTTGGATAAGGTGATTGCGTTTCCATGAAGGTTTAAAATCATAGGAACGATGACTTCCGATTTTAAATCACTGAAACCCAAACCGAGAGCCATGGCGATCCCGGCAATCGATTGCGCGGCATCCAACTCTCCGTAATACATTTTATCCCGCACGCTGGCCCAGCCGAGTTCTTTGGAAAGCTTCACATTCAGACCGTTGCACTCGAAAATTCCCATCTCCATCGCAACAGCTATTGGAGCGCAATCGCTCAAAGGAACGAAGCCCAGTCGAATCTGTGATTGGCTTCCAGAATCAGGATGAAGAAATTCCATGCACTACCCTAAGCGTATCGAGTGCCAAATTTTCAGTTTTGGCATAAACGCTGCTAATTTAAATGAAGCGTTCAGGATGAGCGCGCTTCATCTTGAAATTATGGAATGGGTTCCGGACTTAAGACAACTTAGGGCTTTTGTCGCTGTAGCCGAGGAAGGCAGCTTCACTCTGGCCGCGAAACGGATATTCGTAACGCAATCTGCCGTTAGCCATTCACTGCGCACACTCGAAGAGCAACTCGATTGCAAGCTTCTGGATCGCTCTGGGAAACGTGTGGTCACCACGGCGGAAGGAGATCTTCTATTAGTGCGCTGCCGCAGAATGCTTCACGAAATCGACCAAGTCAGTATGGATCTCGAAGGCCTGCGGCGTTGGGGACAAACACGAATTCGTATCGGCGCGCCACATTCGCTTTGCCATTTTTTAATCCCATCAATCCTTCGTGAATTCCGCGATTGTTTTCCTCGATGCGAGCCATCCATTGAAGTCGGCGACAGCACTTTGCTTCTCAACCAACTCACTGAGGGAAATCTCGATCTCGTTGTCGGCCTAAGGCCACGCGGGCGCAGCGAAGAAGGGTTTCGCCACATGTTCCAGGATCGCCTTGCATTCGTCGTCTCCCCTTTTCACCCATGGGCAAAGGAAGGTGCGGAAATCGAATCCACACTGAGCGATCAGCAATATATCATTTACGCCAAAGCCACCGAAACGCATCGCTTGATTGAAAAATGGATGGATCAGCGGATCGGAAATTCTAACAGAAGTTTGGTGCTCGGCGACATGCAGGCGATCAAAGAGATGGCCAAGATCGGAATCGGTGTCGGTATTGTAGCGCCATGGGTTGCTGCACGAGAAATCGAAGATGGCAGCTTGAAAGTCATCGATATGCAGGGCACTCCTATCGAACGCGAGTGGGGCGTTTTCCATTCATCCAAACGCGAGCCAAGTCTTGTGGAAGAAGCGTTTATCGGCCTGTGTGAAATGGCATTTTCGATGATGCCGAATCAGAATTAAATCATGAAGCTTCCGCTGTTTCCAGCGAAAGCTCATGCAATCAACAAACCAACTTAGAACAAAAATCCTAGAACTCGTAGTTCAGCTCAACTGTTAGGCGAGTAGTGGTAGGAAGTGCGGCAGCACCAACAAACGCATCACCTTCGGATTCAAAGTGTGCCAGTTTCGCAATCGCGGAAAACTGATCGTTGAATTTCTTCGCAAGAACCGAATCGATTTCCCAACCGTAACCGGTGGAGAGTTCATTATCACCCATCGCGTGCAACGAGTTTGTCCATTTCATACCCCAGAAAACGGGAAGGGTGTGGGCGACATAGAGATTGGAAAGCCCTCTGTGAGTTCCACCGAGACGTCCTGCGATAAACGCATCTGCGAATCCGTTGAACGCATGCACGGTTGCAAGCGGCGTTTTGAACCCTGCATCGAGGTGTTCGAAACCAAGGACCACCGATTGCTTACCGATCGCTTTTGTTGCAGTCAGATGCGTGTATAAAGCGTCTTCAGCACCAGCCGCACCAGCCTTGTCTTGCCATGCGAGCTCACTATAAAGATCGAGACCAACGGCTTTGCCTTTGGCGCTCACTCCGAAGGTGTTGTTATCCCAACCACCAAAATTTTCAAAATTCATGATGTAAGCATAACTTCCAAGTGTGATTCCTTCGATGCCTGCGTATGAAGCATTGATCAAATGCACACTGGCAGCAATATCCTGAACGTTGGGCATCGCACCATCCGCATCGGAACCGAAGATACGGTTGATTTGACTTAAGTATGCGTAGTTGAGCGTAAGGTCATCGAGCGATTTGTTAGCGAAAGAAATCGCATCAAATGTCTGCTCGTTCTGTCTCCAACCCACGTTTCCGATGAATGCCGCGTTGTCATAAATAATGCGCTGGCGACCCACTTTGGTGACTGTATCAAATCCTCTATATTGAAGGTAAAACTGATTGAGCTCGTTCGTTTCAGGATCAGCAATCGTGGTATTCGCAGGATCGAACGGAGCAACCCCCGCAGCACCACCATGGTAATCATCGATGGCCGCCTGGGTGAATTCGCCCTCTACCACGGCGCTTAATCCATTCCATTCCATCGTTTTGAATCCAAGACGCTCTCGGAATGTGAACGAGTGTGACGGATCTCTTGCGTCCAAATCACCGAACTCATAACGAGAACGGATGTTTAAAGTTGGAGTAATCCAATCTTCTTTAGGTGATTCCATAGAGACCTCAGGCGAACCTGCGTAAAGTATCGGAGAGGTAAAAATTAATAGTGCTGCTTTTAGTTTCATAGTGTTGCTAGGAATGGTTTTATATTCCGTTGGCATACAAAGCTAAATTCCAGCCAAACTCTGAATTACGTTATGAATGCATGTGAATTGCGTTTCCGCTGAGTATGACAGCGGTTCATCCCTCTTCCGCAGGCTTTACTCTCACATGGTATTCGCAGAGCTTCGTGTCGACTTAGAATGATTGGAAATTTAACCGAATCGATAGTTCTCATTTTATTGGGACTGTTTTTTGCATCAGCACTCTATGCCTCTGTTGGGCACGGTGGGGCGTCGGCATATCTAGCTGTGATGGGTTTGGCGAGCATGGTACCAGCGGAGATGAAACCCATCGCGCTCTCGCTAAACATCGCCGTCTCATTGCTCGCCCTGATCGCTTTCGTCCGTGCTGGGCATTTTCGCGGAAACCTTTTTTGGCCGCTCGCCTGCGCTTCCATCCCCACCGCATTTCTCGGAGGTTGGTTGCAACTCCCCGATCCAATTTTTAAATGGATCCTCGCGGCCGCACTCGTGTTCGGTGCCTTACGTTTGGCATTCGGGAAAAAATCCGAGGACACGGAAATCCATACCCCAAAAATCATCGCCCTCATCGGGCTGGGAGTCAGCATCGGTTTTATATCAGGCATCATCGGGATTGGTGGCGGAATATTTCTCACTCCGCTCTTTATCCTCTTTCACTGGAGCAACACGAAAACCGCCGCCGCGATCTCCGCCGCATTCATCTTCGTGAACTCCATTTCCGGCCTCGCAGGATTTATCGTCAAAGGCGGCGAAATCCCCATCCAAACCACTTACATACTCCCAGCAGTTCTTCTTGGCGGCATGATCGGCGCTCATTGGGGCAGCCGCAGTGCCCAGAATTCCACTCTGCAACGCGCCCTCGCATTGGTTTTATTCATCGCCGCCGCGAAGTTTTTGGTGGTGTGATAACCCCAAAATTAAGTCATTCCTCACTTACTATAACTAATTTCATAGCTTGCCATTCGAAGCTTCAGCAACTGAAGCGAAGAATGGTGCGCGCGATAGGACTCGAACCTACACAGGGTTGCCCCTACTAGAACCTGAATCTAGCGCGTCTACCAATTCCGCCACGCGCGCACTTAGGCCAGCCTTACGACTGGGCGGAAAAACAACCATG
>JANPMK010000084.1:0-107514 GCA_031422775.1 Akkermansiaceae bacterium
TTGTGTGACAGATCCTCGCCAGGTTTGAGATCAATAGCTTTACTATTAAGCTTTAGCTTTTTGGCTCTTGTTCGTATCTCATCTGTTAGAGACTTGTGGAATGCAGCAAGCTCCGAAAGCCGTGAACGTGCGTAATCGCAACAGATTCGATCACCATCCACTTTTGCGTTTTTCCATACCTCGTGCTGATCTAACAGGATACATGCGAGTGCCTGAGCATCTTCATCATTTAGCCCTTGGTAGGCGCGTATCGTCAGGGGGACCGCGGGATCTTCGCTGATTGTAGGTTTACGATCGGCTCGGTAAATCCCCCCACCTGCAACGAGTCCTTCGGTCATCGTGTCAACTACTTGACACATCCAGGCCAGAGTCTCTGGTGTGTCCAGTCGCTCCGGCATCGGCAGAAATTTCTCTGGGATGATATAAGCGATGCAATCTCGAATTGGCTTCGTAAGAGCAGCCCAGGAATTCATGAGACTGATGTAACTTTTGGCTGACAAATCGTAAGACGCATGTTCCCAGGCACGTTCTCCGGGAGATTTATCTGACTTCTTGCGAATCTCTTTAAAGTTTGGTGATCCATGTTCCGCCATGAGCTGCAATTGGATTACAGGTTCCTTCTTCGCACGGAACAGAGCGGATTTCACCATTGCTAACTGCCAAACTGCGGTTGGGATAGAATTCCGCTCAGCCGCTGGATCAAATGTCGTATACGTCTCGGTACGGTCCAGCCAAAGCGGAACAAGCGCCTCAGCCCACTTGCGACAGTTTTCATCGGATTGCCATAATGCATAAGCTTCATGGAAGTATTTGGTATTATGGCCGATCGGGAATAGCAGTTCGATCACCCAATGGCGGTAGATGGTATACAACGGAAACATCCAATAATGTCAGTATTAAAGAGTCTTTGCGTCAAGGGTGTTAGTCCGTTTGCAAAAAAGATTTCCTGGTAACAGCCGAGTCAGCAAATTCCCATTTCTTCTTTGTTCCTCCGTCATGGATATATCTCTAAATCTATTTCGCAGAGATCTCACAACCAAACAAGTCAAACCATGCAGCTTTGATCTCATGTCGACTCAATGACGCTTTTCCAAGCTATCCAATATACGAACACCTTATGCACGCTTTTTACCTTTTCACCTGCTCTCATTTTCGCTCAGGGTGATGCGTTTCCGAACTGATTCTTCTTAGAACCCATTACAAACCACCCATGAAACCATTCCAAACTCTTCTCACTGTCATCGCTCTTGCAGCTTTCACAGGCTTCGCCGCCCATGCCGCCGAATTGGAAAGCACCACCCCTATCGCAGCCAAAACAAACAGTGAGGCATGGTGGAATGGACAGTGCAAAAGAATCGATGACGACATGACAAAAATGGAGGGTAAAATCGATTTGGTTTTTGTCGGCGACTCGATCACCGCGCGTTGGAGAGGAAATGAAAACTGGACCAAGCACTGGGGTGGCTACAACGCGATCAACATGGGCATCGGCGGTGACCAAACCCAACACGCTTTATTTCGTCTGCAGAACGGTGACTTGGATGGCTACAAGGCGAAGATGTTTGTCGTCCTGATCGGCACCAACAACATGTGGGCCAAAGACGCCGATCCAGCGAATGCTGCGGCAGGGGTCAAAGCGGTCATCGATTTAATCCAGTCGAAACAGCCACAGGCCAAGATCCTCCTGCTGAGCCTTTTACCGCTTGGTGAAAAACCCAATCCGGGTCGCGAGAAGAGAATGGAAGTGAATAAACTGATTTCGAAGTTCGCTGGTGGACAAGTGGAATACATGGACATCAGCGCCAAATTCCTGGAAGCCGATGGCACCATCAGCAAGGAGGTCATGCATGACCACTTGCACCTCGCTCCCAAGGGCTTCGACATCTGGGCAGAAGCCATCAGCGGCAAAGTCAAAGAGATCGTGGGTGAACCTGCTGCTGAGAAAAAGTAAGTGTTACGCTATGGATCGCACTCTAACCGCGATTCTATCTTTCTGATCCAAACACATTTCCTCGAGGGTTTTTCGTGAGATTTCGACATCCAAGAATGAACCGTTATCGAGGCGGATACTGAGACTGGCGACTGGGCCTGCGGAAAAGAGATGTTGGATCGTGCCGAGTTCATCGGTTTCAGGATCATATTCCGCTGCGAAGCGAATTTCGACTTCGTGTGGCCGAATGTATTGATGAGATCCGCGGGGATCCGTGAGTTTATTTACGTTACCCAAAAACTCATAAACAAATGGGCTGCGCGGCGTGTCATAGACTGCCTGCGGTGCACCAATTTGTTCGATCCGCGCATTTCTCATCACCACAACTTCATCAGCCAGTTCGAGAGCTTCTTCTTGGTCGTGAGTCACGAAGATGGTGGTCAGTCCGATTTCGTCATGAAACTGCCTGAGCCAACGACGCAGGTCTTTGCGGACTTGTGCGTCGAGCGCACCGAACGGTTCGTCTAACAGAAGAACTTTGGGTCGGATCGCAAGCGCGCGGGCGAGTGCGACGCGTTGGCGTTGGCCACCGGAGAGCTCGTGCGGACGGCGTTTTTCCAAGCCTTGCAGCTTGACGAGGCCGAGCAACTCCGTGACACGATCACGGATCTCATTCTTCGAAGGGCGTTTTCCACTCGGCAGCACACTGAGTCCGAAGGCGATATTATCTGCGACCGTCATGTGACGAAACAACGCATAGTGCTGGAACACGAAGCCCACTCCGCGTTTACCCGCGGTGACTTCGCTGACGTCTTCGCCATGAAAAAGAATTTTACCTGACCCCGGATCGGCGAACTCTAGACCTGCAACGATGCGGAGCAGCGTGGTTTTTCCTGATCCAGAAGGCCCTAACAATGCAGTGAGGGAGCCATTTGGAATTTCCAGAGAAATATCTTCCAGTGCAGTATAGGAACCGAAAGTCTTACGGATGGATTGGATGGAGATAGACATAACTTACTAGAGATTAAAATACTGAAATTAGTGTTTGCCGGAAGCCGAGTGTCCGGAGAGTTGTTCGATGACGCTTTTGATTCCGAGGGTGAACAGTGCGAGCAAGGCGAGCAACGTGGCGCAGGCAAACGCGGCGCTGAATTGGTATTCGTTGTAGAGCACTTCGATGTGCAGCGGCAGCGTGTTGGTCTTGCCGCGAATGTGGCCGGAAACGACAGATACCGCGCCGAATTCACCCATCGCACGGGCATTGCAAAGCAGCACGCCATAGAGCAAACCCCATTTAATATTGGGCAAGGTCACACGCCAGAAAATCTGCCAGCCACGCGCACCGAGTGTGACAGCAGCCTCTTCCTGATCACTTCCTTGGCTTTCCATCAGCGGAATTAATTCACGAGCAACGAAGGGAAACGTGATGAAAATCGTTGCGATGATGATTCCAGGAAACGCGAAGATGATTTTGATATCGTGTTCTGATAGCCACGGACCGAACCAACCTTTCGCTCCAAACAATAGCACAAACACCAAGCCAGCGATGACGGGTGAAACCGCGAAGGGTAAGTCAATCAACGCGAGCAGCAGCGAGCGGCCTTTGAAGCGGAACTTCGTGATCGCCCATGCGGCGGAGATACCGAACAGCGTGTTGAGCGGGACGGAAATGAGCGCAGCCAGCAGCGTCAGCTTCACGGCGGAGAGTGCCGCTTCATCATGCAGCGATGCAAAGAACACCTCCCAACCCTTCCTTAATGCCTCTACAAAAACAGCGGCAAGTGGCAGCAGCAAGAATAAGCTAAGCACACCGACGGCAGCAGATATGAGAAGCCATCGGACGAGTGCAGATTCGGTAGTTACGTTTCTAACAGACATGAGAGATCAGCGGTTTTGCCAGTCGAACCGGCGTTGAAGGAGATTGATGAGAAAGAGCAATAAAAACGAAACGACCAGCATGCTGGTGGCGAGTGCAGCGGCGGCCTCGTATTTGTATTGTTCAAGTTGAATGATGATGAGGTGCGGCAGGATTTCGGTTTTCATAGGCAGGTTGCCTGAAATGAAAATCACCGATCCGTATTCCCCAATGGCACGGGCGAAAGCCAAGGTGAATCCTGTGATCAGCGCCGGCACCAACAACGGAAACACAACGCGCCGAAAAACAGTCCAACGTCCCGCCCCGAGAGTGGCAGCAGCTTCTTCGATTTCTTTCCCAAGATCCTCCATCACCGGCTGCAAGGTGCGCACGACAAACGGAAAGCCGATGAAGGTAAGAGCGATAAATACCCCAAGCCAGTTATATGCCGCTTGAATTCCCCAGCTCGCGAGAGTTTCGCCAAGCCAACCGTTCGGCGCGTAAATCGCACAGAGCGTAATCCCCGCAACAGCGGTAGGTAGAGCGAATGGAAGGTCAATCATCGCATCTAACAATCGTCGACCGGGAAACTCGTATCTCACCAGCACCCAGGTCACTAACAGCCCAAGCACGGCACTGACTGTGGCAGCAGCGGCGCTTGCGCCGAAAGTGAGTTTCGCTGCAGCTATCACCTGAGGCGAACCTAAAAGCTCACCCCACTCGTTCCATCCTAAGCCAGCAGCCTTGATGAACAAGGCCGCTAGCGGGATGAGAATGATAAGACTCAGCCATGTGATGGAAAAGCCAAGGCTCATACCGAAGCCGGGAATGACACGTCGTTTGGGCATTTCGAAAATATGTTAGCGTTGATAAATTCGGTCGAAGGTTCCGCCGTCGGCGAAATGGTTTTTTTGAGCCGTAGCCCACCCACCGAAATCGGCATCGATGGTCACCAGTGGTAATGCTGGGAGTTTATCGACGAACTGCTTGGCGATTTCCTTATTTCGTGGACGGTAAAAGTGTTTCCCAGCGAGGGTCTGCGCTTCATCGGTGTAGAGGAATTTCAGGTAGGCCTCCGCAACTTCATAAGTGCCGTGCTTTTTCGCGTTCTTTTCAACAACCGCTACCGGTGGCTCAGCGAGAATACTGATCGACGGATATATGATCTCCGTTTTACCCGGAAATTCTTTTTCGATCAGGTAGGCTTCGTTTTCCCATGAGAGAAAAACATCGCCGATGCCACGTTGCGCGAAGGTGGTGGTTGAGCCCCGCGCGCCGGTGTCGAGCACAGGGACATTTTTAAAAAGACGCTTCATGTAATCGAGCACCTTGCTCTCGTCTTTTGCGTATTCCTTATCTGCCCACGCCCATGCAGCGAGGTAGTTCCAACGTGCTCCCCCGGATGTTTTCGGATTGGGTGTGATCACGCCGATTCCCGGCTGAACTAGATCACCCCAATCTTTCACTCCTTTGGGGTTTCCCTTGCGGACCACTAATACGATCGTCGAAGTATATGGTGAACTGTTATCGGGTAGTTTCGTTTGCCAATCTTTCGGCAGCAGTTTTGCTTCGGCTTCTAACACATCGATATCTCCGGCGAGTGCCAGCGTGACGACATCGGCCTCTAAACCGTCGATCACAGAGCGGGCTTGTTTTCCCGAGCCACCATGCGATTGCTGAATGAGCAGCTCTTGTCCGGTTTGTTTTTTCCAGTCCGCAGCGAAGACTCGATTGACGTCGACGTAGAACTCACGCGTGGGATCGTATGAAACGTTGAGTAATTCGACAGCGTTTTCACTTCCAGATTTCTCACCGCAAGAAGGGAGAGATACTAGAGCGATGAGAGTTGTTAGAGTGCTTGATAAAATTAATAATTTTGGTGCTTTCATTGATTTCTGCAAAGCGTCTGCGGCCGGTGTTCCGGTACGCTTTCGCAGCTATGTTGAAGGCTCCCTTGTGAGGGTGGCTTGATTGGGGTTAGGCTTTTCTTACCTAATGGGTTTTCGATTTTGAATCCGCTGTGAAACGGGTTTTTTCGATGCTTTCAACCAGTGTGACTCGGCCTTCGTGAACCGTGATCTGCACTGAGCCGAAGCGGAGATTTTCAATCTTGCTCAGCACGACATCCATCCATTCGTTGTTGGAGGCAGAATTTTCGTTCTGTTTGGAATTTGTTGTGGGGGTGGACATGATGTTGGCTGGTTATTTCTCCGGTGTGGAGAGTGCGATTTGTGAGAGGCTGGCGAGAAATCCGTCTGCGGGATCTGCTTTACGTTTGTGATTCACGGGAGCTTCATTCTCGGCAATCAGAGATGCGAAGGGATGCGGTAAACCGTCGCGGCGAAGTTTGCGCAGGGTGACCTCCACGACGTTAGCGATCGTGTAGCGGTCGAGAATGTTGGCGATGGCGTTGCGCACATCGATCATCACCATGCGCAGACCGCAATGTTCCTCGTCCGGGCAGGAGCAGCGCTGATAGGCATTTTCCGATGCGCAGCAAATTGGTGCGAGTCGGCCATCCATCAAACGGACAATTTCACCGATCCCGATTTGATCCGCTGGCTTGGCGAGAAAGTAACCTCCTGATTTTCCCCGTTTGGCATCCACGATGCCGGCCTCACGAAGTTCATTGAGAATGCGCTCGACGAATTTCACCGGCAGTCGATTCACCTCCGCGAGGTCGATGGCGGAAATCGTGTGCAATCCGATCTCGCTCGCGATCCCAAGATGGATCGTAGCGCGGAGGGCGTATTCTGCTTTTTTGGAAAGGTTCATTTGAAAGGCGACAAACTAGTAGGAATTAAAATTAGTCTTATCAAGGAATTTTTTGGGAAATTTTCCGCGGAGCTGGAAAGCTTATCAAATATAGCTCTTTTAGCTTAAAATGGCAAAATTATAAAGAAAACACCTTCCCCAAGAAGTCGAGCGCCGTCTTTTCAGCTGTGAATTTCCCTACTCTGGTAGGAATTTAACCCGCAAGCTCATCCAGCAGAGGCAGGGTCATGGAGATCGTGGGTCAGAAGAAGTAGGTGTTCTGCGTTGAATCACGAACATCTTACTTTTTAAAACCCTCACCTTCCCGGAATCACGGTCAACTCGGCGAGTTGACCCTACCTCTTATATGGACAACTCCTCCAGCAACGCCTGATTCAGGCGAATCCCCGCCTCGAAGTTTTCGATGGGGAAATTTTCGTTCGGGGAATGGATTTGTGCATCGGAAAGGGCGAGGCCGAGGAGGAGGGTATCGACGCCGAGGATTTCGCGGAAGGCTTGGACGATGGGGATGGAGCCGCCTTCGCGGATCAACATTGGGTCGCCGGGAAAAGTGCGTTTGAGGGCGCGTTGGGCGGCTTTACCGAAATCGGAATGTGGATCGCAGGCGTAGGGTTTGCCATCATGGCCGTCTTCAACGACGAGTTTCACGCCGGGTGGGCAATGTTTTTCGAGATGGGCTTTTAAACGTTGTAGGATGACTTGCGGATCTTGATCGGGTACGAGTCGGAACGAAAATTTCACGAATGCTTCGGAAGGAATCACGGTTTTCGAGCCCTCGCCTTGGTAGCCTCCACCAATGCCGTTGACCTCTGCGGTCGGGCGCGCGAAGACGCGTTCGGCGGAGCTGTAACCAGGCTCGCCAAACGTGTCGGGTGAACCGGTGACCTTTAAATAATCTTGATCGGAAAGCCCTGGGACTTTCGCCCACATTTCACGCTCCCATGCTTCGAGGGGGCGGACTTCGTCGTAAAAACCTTCGATAGCGACCTTGCCTTCGGAGTCGTGCAGCGAAGCGACGAGTCGTGAAATGGCGGTGGCGGGGTTGGCAATCGCACCACCGAAAATTCCTGAATGCAAATCTCTAACAGGACCAATGATTTTCACTTCCGCGCAAGTGATTCCGCGCAAACCGTAGCCGAGAGTTCCGGTGTTAGGCGCGACCATTCCCGTATCGGAAATGGCGATGATGTCGCATTTCAAATCGTCGTGATGTTGTTTGAGAAACGGGGCGAGATTGGGGGAGCCGATTTCTTCTTCACCTTCAAAGAGGAAAATCAAGTTCACGGGAAGTTCGCCCTTGGTTTCGAGAGTTTTTCCGACACCGAGGATGTGAGCGAGCATTTGACCTTTGTTATCCGTCGCGCCGCGCGCCCAGATTCTGCCATCGCGAATTTCAGGAGAAAACGGAGGAGAACTCCAAAGCTCTAACGGATCGGCGGGTTGGACATCGTAATGGCCGTAGATCAGGACAGTTTTTCGATCCGCCTGATGCTTGTTTCTCGCGATGACGATCGGATGCCCCGGTGTTTCATGAAGTTCGGTAGTGAGCTGCATGGCGGAAAGTTTTCTGATAATCCATTCCGCACAATTGCGCACATCCTGCCGATGCTTGGAATCAGTGGAGACGCTGGGGAAAGAGAGAAAGGTGAAAAGTTCTTTGAGATCGTCCGTCATGCTGGGGGGGAAACTAGAACAAGTTTCCGCAGGCGGAAAGGAAAAGGGTAGCGGCGGTGATTTTTCTGCGCCTGCCCAAATTTTGAGGCCATTTGGGCGAAGTAGGCGAATGCTTGTGCTTTTTCGGTCGGGTTTTTGTCTATCGATCTTCTATATGGGGCTTCATGGATAAGCAGACCTAAAATGCCGACTCGCGCGTCTCTCATCGTTTATTCCGCAAGCAGGATTTTGGGAATATCGCCATATCCCGTTCCGGCAAAGTCTTCCCGTATCTCATCGAAACCGGTTTTGACTTCTCCGCTCAAGAGATCGTTAATTTGACCCATCATATCTAGATCCTCTCCGATTTTGACCTTCATCTTGTTAAGAGCCGCGATAACTCGCGCATTCGTATGGTTATCCGCTAGGAACGCTTGCATACGTCCCGGTGGATCCAGAATTTCAAATATGATAGACTTGCCGACTGTGCCCGCCTCAAAGCGATTGACCAATTTCTCTATCGCGGTCATGTAGTTACCTGCATCAAGAGCTTGTAAGGCAGACACAACGAGTCTTTGTGCAACATCCCCCCCCTCGATTGCTTCGAAGCTCTCGATAATACTGTTCCAATCTGTCTTACACTTGTCCTCAACAAACGCAAAGTCCGAGTCTCTTTGCATCCTTGGAAAGGCGTTAGCGTCATCAACGAGATGCAGCTTTTTACCTATAACAAACTCCAACTTTTTGTTAATTTCTGTCATATTGTATTGCCCTTCTTGAGCTCTGATTTCATCAGTGGCAAGAGCGCTTACAATTAAAAGTGATACGGTTAGTAGATTTTTCATATTTTTACGGGGTATATTTTCTAAATCGAGCTGGTTCTTCAGGAGTTGCTGGGTCTTCGTCGTTGTAATATGCATCCCTCAAGTCTGCATTTCGGTTTACATTATATTTACCAGCGCCAACCCAAGCTCCGTCATATCCAATGATGCCTGTATGACCAGTGCCTCCTGTAACGCCTCTCGCAATCACCCAACCAGGCTGGGGATAGGTTTCCCTAGGAAGCAGAGTCCAATTTGGGATGTGTTTAGTATCCGTTCCGGCCCATTGGTTGGCAAGCGGATAGTGCTTGCGGAGAGGGTTATTTCCATTTATGAGAGGTACTATACATCCTCCACCGGTTACTTTATCACCGACAAACTGATTACACTTCCAAGATCCTTTTTTGTAGGGTGAATTATTCGCCGCCTTTGCGTAAGCTTTGCTTCCGAGATGTTTCTTGGCCGAATTTCCTACATTAATCTGCCACTGCTCATCGACCACCCCAAAACAATCATTTTCATCTTTTTTCTTCGCGGAATAAGGATCGTCTTTCTTTCTATAAAGGAAAAAATCTTGACCCTCTAAAGTAGCTTTCACTTCATAAATTCCTGAATCTTTGGGTTGTGCAGTGAAAGTATGTCCTTGGCCGTCAACGTAGGCTGTCCACTCACTGTAAGTTCCATCCCATTTCAAAATTCTCCAATTCCATTGGATTTTGTCTTCCAGCAGAAGCGGCACATCCGGCAAAGTGGGTGATAGGCGATAGCGAACCGTGTCAGTTTGCTTGACGATTAACCCATCCACAGGAGCCGTGATTTGACCATCCTTGAGCACAGTCACCTCAATAGACAAGAGAGCAACTTTATCGATCAGCGTCCCATAGGTATTGAGGCTGGTGGGGATGAAGGCGGCGTAAATGGGCTTGCCTGCTGCCGCGGCGATTTGCTCGGGCGTGATTTGGAAGACGTGGATATTATCGGTCCATTTGAGTTTGTCGTAGCCTGAAAATTCCTTTGAGTCACTAATGATGACCGGACCTTTGTCACTTTCGTGGTAGATGCGGACGTAGTAGGGATTGGTGCCGGATTTGGTGTCATTTCGTCCGGATTGTTTCCACGCCAAAATGAATGCTCCGGCACGGGCGTTGGCTATGGGTTGCTTGATGCCATAACTGCTTGTGTTTCCATCCAGCTCAACAAAGGTTTCGCCGTTGGCCTGCCAAACCTCTATCGTATTACCTACGTATGCGGACCAGGAGGAAGCGGTGCCCTCACCCCATTGGAACCCACCGCCTTGATAGGATTTACTAGTGGACTGGTCTTTCCAAGTTTGGATTCCAATGTCAGTGAAATCACCATTCGATAGCGATGGAGGTGGCGGTGGCGGTAGATCTTCCTCAGGTGTCGGTGTCTGCTCCGGTTCCAATGCCGCAGCTGCGTCACCATGATCTTCGGCACCATTGCCGAGTGGCTTGCTGACGGGATCGAGTGGATCTGTGCCGTAAAGAAGAACTTCTAACGAGTCGCTCCAACCATCGCCGTCGGTATCCGCCAAGTCGGAATGGGTTCCGAGATACCATTCCCAAGCGAGCCAAAGCTCGTCGCCATCAGCATCTGATAGACCGTCTAACGGATTCAGCGGATCAAGGGAAAGCAGAAACTCGTCCCAGTCAGTCAAACCGTCCTGATCAGCATCCTCTAACACAGTCCACTGAGGCGGCTCAGGAGGAGCGAGTGCTGGATCTTGCGCGAAGACGCGCAGACAGATTGCGACTGTTAAGACACTAGAATATATTAACGGCAGAATGCTTCGAAAGAAGTAGGCTTTCATTGGGGGGGTATGTAGTGGGGGGAAAGATGAGAACACACTTGTGTGCAAATACAGAAGAGGTCAAGTGTGAAAATCAAAAAATATTATTTTTTGATTTCAGGGTTAGTTCTGACTATCTAACAAAAAAATGAAGAGCTAATAGTGGGGGACTGGCAGAAATATAATTGTTAGAAAACGTGTGATGAGCAAGATTTTTGGAAACTTGTGCTGTTTTCCTGGAGAGAACGGTGGCGACTACCAACGTTCTAACGAATCAGTGAGTTGAACATCGCAATGACCGTAGCAGGACTGTTTTGCGATTGGCCTGATGCTTCTTTCTCACGATGACGATGGGATACCCGAGTGATTCATGAAGCTCGTTGGGGAGCGTCTTGCGATAGCATCGAGGCCTTGCTGAAGGCTTTTAATCTTCTACCTCTGCGATAAATTAGACATGTCTCCATAAACATTAAAAAGAACCGAAAAGTTGAGTCGCCCCAAAAATCCCTTGCCTTATTGAGAATATATCTCAATAATACCCATGTTGGCTATGTCGAAAGGAGCTACTTACATGCTGAATGTGATCACACTGGCCGCTTGGCTGAGTGCAGCCTTGGGGGCATGGATTGGGTTTAGTATACATCAGGATTGGACGGTGGCATTTGCGGTGAAACCGATGCCGCTGAGTGTGTTGACCAGCGTTGATATCGCCACCAATGATATGGTCGAAACCATTTCCGATGAAACGCCAACAGAGGTGACAGCTGAAACGACTGTTGAGCCTGTAGCCATGGAATTGCCGGCACCGCCAGCCTTACCTGACCTCTCGCCAATGGCGGAACTGCCAGACATTCCCGAGATTCCGGTTTCTGTGATAAGCACCACCGCACCAAAAGTCGCCAGTAAGCCAAGCACTCCCGCCACGCCCGCCACGCCCGCCACGCCCGCCACTCCCACAACACCGAAGTCGAATCAGTCGAACACCACAGCACCCAGCACTGCGACCGCGCTATCACTGGGTGTTGGCGCTGGCCGTCAGCCTTCGCCCTCATATCCTTCACTAGCGCGACGGAACAATCAGCAAGGCACGGTTGTCGTGGAGTTCCTGGTGGGTGTCGATGGAAAGGTGCTTAACGCTTGGCTGAAATCACCTTGTCCTTATGATTCGCTCAACAATTCTGCGCTCTCCACGATCCGCAACCGCTGGCGTTTTCCGGAGGGACCGGCGCGCCGTTACAAAATCTCAATCATTTTCCAACTTAACTGATCCCTTATGATGCTCTCTCATATCCTTGTAGAATATTTTGAAAAAGGCGGCGATATCATGTGGCCAATGGCCCTTCTGTTTTTTTTGGCTGTTTGCGTGATTCTAGACCGCGTGATCTGGTGGGTGTCTCTGCATTCAAAAGTGCAGTCGGAAAAACAAGAGCAAGCTCGTGAAACTCTAGGCTTGGGGCAGTTCAACGAGGCTTGGAAAATCTGCGAGAAAGAGGCCGATCCATTTCTACATAACTTGCGCGATGGATTATCACACGCAGCAACCTCACCCTTGGCCGCGATGCAATTGCACGCCAGTAATTTGTTAGAGAAATCCGAGTCGCGTTTATGGATACTCAGCACGGTGATTACTCTTGCCCCGTTACTTGGGTTGCTCGGCACAGTGGTCGGCATCATGGGTTCGTTTAATTTTATCGGAAATGATCAGTTGGCCGTAACGAAAGTATCGGGAGGTATCGCTGAGGCGTTGATCGCAACTGCGGCGGGCCTCGGCATCGCTATATTGTGTCTGTTGCCATTCAATTTTTTCCGCAAGAAAACCCATTTGTTACGCGGCAAGTTAGAATATTGGATCAATCATTGCGAATTACTCGCCGGAGCTGCCAAAGCCCATGGTCATGATCTCGCGGATTTCAAAGCGCCTCATCTCTGAGCCATCATGCCAGTCAAACTCTCCACCAACGCCGACCAAGATGGTCACGACGATGCACGCATCGAGATCGTGCCTCTAATCGATATCATGTTTTTCTTATTGGCCAGCTTCATGCTGGTTAGTTTAAGCATGACTCAGCTCAGTCGCGTGCCCATCGAATTACCCGATGCACAAGCAGCATTGCCCGAAACATCTGCACCTCCATTTCATTTCGCCCTGGACGAGGAAGGCGTCATCACACTGAAAGATGAAATTTTAACGCCGACCGAAGTCACAGAGCGACTCGCCGCGTTGGAAAAGCGTGACGAAGTCAATGTTCTCATTGCCGCGCATGCGAACGCACGGCACCAACAAGTCATGCGTTTGCTTGATGCGGTGCGCGCGGCAGGCATCGAACGCGTGAGTTTTGAAAGCAAGACGCCGAAGCCATGAAGCAGAATCTTTTTACTATCGTCAACGCGATTGGATGTTTGGTGCTGTTGGTCATCGCCGTCTTGCAATGGCAACAAAGCGAACAGCAGCGCGAAGCTTATCGCACCATACAGATCAAGGAACACGCAGCGAACGAAGCGAGAGTTGAAGCTGTTACACGGGCCGATGCGTTGATGTTTGATCTCACAGAACTGAAGCGTTCCTATATGGAAACTCAGAAGACCGCCGATGCAGCGGGTCTGGATTACCAGCAGAAACTCGTAGAGTTAGGCACCACCAAAGCCGCCTATGATCAAGCCACCGCCGAGCGCGATGCCCTCCAGAAACGTCTCACCGAATGGGAGGCCGCATTAAAATTACGCGACCAAACGATCACCGAACAAAATGCCTCGATGATTGCCTTACGCAAAAAACTCGACGAAGCCATCGCCCAATTGAAAAAAGCGGGAGCAAAGTAAATGAATGAATGCTAGGAATTTGCTTTTTCGCCTTGCGTGGGGAACACATTTAAAGGCCGGTCTGCGGAAGGGGAAAAGGGAGTTGATTCACTTAATTTCTATGTGAATGTGCGGAATTTTCGTGGGGGAAGCCATTCCATCCGGCGTAAGTCTGCCACCTCCTACAAATACTCCAGGAGGTAATGCTTTCATTTTGAGGGTCGCCTCTTCTTCTGAATCCAGATCTTTGAAAACGATTTTTGTTTCCTCCACTTTCAATACCTTTAAGCGTTTCGTCCTGTCTCCAGTACCTATGGTAAACTCCATCGATTCTTCAAAGACTTGGCGCTGGGAAAGGAAACTCTTCTCCCTGACCATGATGGTTGAGACTTCGATCTGATTGACGATATCTTGGAGAGAAGCCGTGGGAATCTTGTCCCCTCCTGGATTGTTAGTCGTTGGGCGTTCGGGCTTGGGTTTGAGCTCGGTATCCTGAAACAGCCCAAATGGGTCAGTCGCACGATCTTTCATCGAGAGATCTGCGATCCGCGCGACGGTGTATAATTTAATATTATTGATAGCAAATCGAGAGGGTCTAGATTTCAAGAGCTTAATATCCATAGGAGATTTCGTCATATCGCCGCCAACTGCGTTTTGCGTAGTGTCATGCTGCGATTGGAAGAGATCTGCACTTTGAGCTGATAGATGCGGGATAAAACCCATACCCATGCACGCCACCATCACTGCTGCTCTTGCTTCCATGATTCTTCTGAGAGTGAGTTTCATTTCTGTTTAAATTAAGGTTAAAATTTCCAAGCGGAGTAGAGCACCTAAAAGTTTTGGAGTGATGAGCCGGTGTTGCAACTGGGGTCGGTACGTAAATCCAACAACTGCATATTAGGCATTCGAGTCTCCAATTCAAGCAATGCTTTTGCATCGTCCTATATGTCCCACGGAGAAAAGAGACTCGGCCTTTGGCATATTTATTGGCCGATCTGTCGTAGCGCATCGGATAGGTTTCCGGGATTTTGGTCCTGTATAGTGTTGTGACGACCACCGGGAATCTCAATGAAATGCACGACGTCTTTCTGTTGGTCGGCTAGTTTGCGACCCATGGAGACTGGGATCGACTCGTCATCGCTACCGTGAAGAATGATGACTTCGTCGCGACCGCGTTCGGCCAACTCGGCGAGCCGCGCTTCGTTGTCGAATCGATGAGTGACCAAAAAACCCACTGGCAGTCCGGTCACTACATTTGCCATGTCCATGGTGCTGGTGAAGGGCGCGAGCAACACTCCCCGCTGGATCTTGAATTCTGTGGCGGCAATCATACACGCGCCCGCTCCGAGACTGTGACCGAAAAACCGGAGCTGTGCCGGATTGGGATCGGTCCATCCGAGAGCCTTTGTTGCAAGCGGCACGGCAGCCTGCAGCGACTCCCGAATACGCGCCGGATTTGGATAGCCCTCGCAATCGCCATAACCCGGGAAATCCACTAACAGATATGCATCCTCCGGTGGCGCGTGTTTTCGCAGCCATTCAGACCAATCGAGCGCTACAGTTCCATTTCCACCGCAGACGATCCAAAGATTCCGAGGCGACTTTAGATCTCCCTGAAGAAACGCCCGCTGGCGACCTTGCGAAGTCGTGAACTCGATGGGCTTGCCGTGGGTTTCCGAAGACCATTTTGCGGTGGTGTCGGCACCATACGGCCGAGGAAAATAAATCAACTTGGATTGACAACTCGTTAGAAGAACGAGCGGGATGCTGATGACTACGGCCAGACAGATGAAAGCTCTAACAACCTTAGTTCTGATTGATGTTTTCCCTCTAGATTTCATGCACATGAAACTAAAGCATAAAACGGTAAGCGGAAAGCAAAAGGGTGGCGGTGGCGATTTTTCTGTGCTTATTCAGTGGCTGCTTTTTGGGGAAATTCAACCGTAAAACCCTGTGAGCACCAGCGAACCGATAGATTTAGCGAAGCCAATTAGTTTGGACTGAACGCAGTGTAGTCAAGGAGCACAAAGAACTTAAAGAAAAGAGGGGAATTAAGAATGGACTTGAACAGGATGAAAGAGAGAGAACGGAGGAGTATTCTTAAAAAGCTCCGGAGTTAAACTCTCAATTTCTCATTCTGACTCGCGCTGCAACTCTACCCAAACGGCGAGTTCATTCCACTTAGCGGCAATGTTTGCTTGGTCGGCAGCATATTTAGTTTTAAGAATGGTCATTCCATTTCCTGTAGCTGCGTAACGTGCGAATGCTTCGAGTGAAGTGTTATTTCCGAGAAACTGTTCAGCGTTCTGCCACGGCTGTGATTTCAATTGGGTAACCACTGCTGCTGCATCTAGAATCATGATTCCTGCCGCGTCGATTGGTATGGGAGAAGCCTCCCAGTCCCCTTCGCTAAGAAAACCTGGAGTGCTGTAGACCATACAAAAACTTATTATATTTGGTACCGTAACAATTCCGTTTTGATCAATGACATGCCGCTCTATTGCATGAACGAGAACTGTGCTGAATCCATTTGCCAGACCTGCGTACTCCAATGCGTATTCGGGAATCTCAGGTCCTTCATTTACATTCTTTCGCGCTGCTAGTAAGTCAGCGATTTTTGGAACAAGCGCGATACAATCCGCCTGCAATCTGCTAGTGGAAATGAGATCCAATCGAGTTTTGTAGCTCTGTGCTTTCGCAAACCACGGGGAGCCAGTTCCTTCGGCACCGGCAGGAATAGCAGCCAGAGTTTCAGCCAAGATAGCGCGAAGTTTATTCACAGTCCTGAGGTGACTTTGTTGAATTTGACCGACCACAGGTGCGGCAAGTTCAGCTGGAGTTAGTTCAGGCTCGGCTGGAGGATTTAAGTCGCCTTGTATCAAAGGGTCATTTGCAGGCAACGTCAGACCTTCTGCCCACAAGTAACTTGAAGTCGTGAGGATGAATGACAAAGCGACGCATGTTTTAAATTGTGACGTATGCATATGAATTATTTCGATTGCACTTTGACTTTTGACTATGAAGCGCTGGAGAACGCTATCAACGTCTGGGCAGTATTTGTAAGTTTGAATCCTGATACAGCCAGCAGTTCAGAGCCATATTGATGTGATCACTATTCTGCTTGTGGTTGTTGCGCCTCAAGTTGCGCGACATGAACGAATAGTTCCGCTAACTTACCTTGAATCGAATCTTTTTCGGCTGCAAATTTAGTTTTAAGAATCTCCATCCCATCCCCTTCTGCTTGGTATCTTTTAAAAAAACTATTATCAGTAATTCCTCCCAAAAATGTTTTGAGTTCTTTCAACGATTTTGTTTTAAGCTTTGTAGTAGAATTAATCGGATCAACTATGAAAATTCCGGCTGAATCAATAGGCATAGGCTCATCCTCCCAGTCTGCACTCGACAATATCCCTCCATGACAAATCATGTTTATGAATATGTCGTGACTAGCTTCAGAAATATTTGCTGAATTCTCAGAAATATCAAAAGCCACTTCCCTTACATAACTGTATCTTACTGCCGATAAGACAACACCCGATTTATTCAATTCAATACTTCGAATTTTATCCGGAGTTAGTATCAATAAGGTCTGCGGAATAGTTGCAAAAAACGAGGCTCTATCTTTTGTGGCCGATATACTTTTAAAAATTGTCACCAGTTGCTGCAATATAATAAAATTCGAATGGCCTTGCCCTGAGTCTCCTTGAGGCACTTGATTTAAGGATCCCTGAATGCGAATCGCTATTTCACCAATATCAAGTGCATTTGATTTACTAAGTAATCCGTTTGCCTGAGGGAGAAAATCTACCGAATCTAGCGTTACAACATTTTTTGTATTACCATCGATTACTAGATCTACGATATTTTCGGGCAATTTAATTTCTTCATCTTGAGCAAATGCACATTGATAAATCATTACGCTCAAAACGGTTAATTGGATTATTTTCTTCATTAATTTGGTTCTACTTTAATTTTAAGTCCATTGTAAGCTCTTAGCAATTTTGCTACATTTTCGCACTGGTTGTATGTCTGAATTCCAATACATCCTATAGTTCCATCTCGTTTTCCGTCTGGATGTAAAAGCAGACCATTCCGTTGGTATCTTGTAGTTGGAGTGATTGGAAATAAGCGAAATTTGTATTCTATAAGAGTTGGCTTACCGATGTCTTCATCCTTTTTTATCGATGCATCGTAAATCCAATCATTTGTATATTTTTTTAAAGTATCAGATTCATCATCTTGCTTCCATCTAGAGAAGCTTGCTTGTCTCCACTGCTGTTTTCCATTTACATTACTAATCCAATATTTATTTAGCTGTGTCTCTCTATTATACAATGGCGAGTTATCAACTGTCCACCACCATCCGGGTGGTGTATGTCCGTTACCATTTTCTATTTTGTAATCAGTGTTCCCATCTGGTTCGTCACTTGGTCTACCACTCTTGGCTGACCATTTTGCTAATTTTTTACCCCAATGTGTTTCATCCTCTTGAAACTCCTTTTTATAACCATCAGATTTATTACGGATTCTTCCCTTTCCATCCCAAAATTCGAAGTCACCTGCTACGCCAGGCTTGTTCTTGGGTTGCTTAAATACAAGAAAACCGCCACGATATACCAATAAAGGTATTTCGATTTTTTGCGCACCTTTAGAAAAAATCAGTCTTAATCTCGCTCCTCCAAGCTTTTGCATTGCTGTGTCTACTGTTTTCACATCATCCCACTCACCTCTCGGTAATTGCCCGTCTTTACTACCTTGGAAACCAAAAAGATTTGATCCTTCAATGAAAAAAGTAAGTTTACTACTGTTGACTGGGTCGAGAATCTTCGCCAAGTAACCACTTTCTGGATTTTTCAAGTTTTGAATTTTTAAATCATTAGCTGGATCTAGTTTTTTGCCGTCATTATCATAAAAGTTCAATCGACTTCCAGTATCCAAGACTTCTATGGCATCCTGTGGATTTGTCATTACGCTTCCCTTTGCTTTAGCGTTCACGGAAATGCCCTCATGTTGTAATTCCAGAGAAGCACCATCAATTTTTGGTCCGTCGTAATACAATACGATTTTAACTAAATCATTATCCTTCGACTTGTTCGCCCCTTCTTCTGTTTCGCAATCTCTCTTTCCATCATTATTATCTTCCGAGTCGGCATTTTCCATCATGACAGTTTCGTAGCCATATTCACCATTACCCTTGGGTTGTTCCGGCCCAGGTATATTAATAGTTCCCCGCTTATGGGCGATTAGATCCATCGTGTGGATGGCGACTTTATCTATCAATGTCCCGTAGGTATTGAGGCTTATGGGGATGAATGCTACGTAGATTGGCTTGCCTGCTGCTGCGGTGAATTGCTCGGGCGTGATGTTAAAGACGTGAGCGTTATCGGTCCATTTGAGTTTGTCATAGCCTGAAAATTCCTTTGAGTCACTGATGACGACCGGACCTTTGTCACTTTCGTGGTAGATACGGACGTAGTAGGGATTGGTGCCGGAATTGGTGTCATTTCGCCCAGATTGTTTCCAAGTCAAAATGAATGCTCCAGCACGAGCGTTGGTTATGGGTTGTTTGATGCCATAACTGGTTGTGTTGCCGTCCAGCTCAACGAATGTTTCGCCATTGGCTTGCCAAACCTCTATCGTTTTACCGACGTATGCAGACCAAGAGGAAGCCATGCCCTCGCCCCATTTGAAACCACCGCCTTGATAGGATTTGCTGAATGACTGGTCTTTCCAGTTTTGGATTCCAATATCTGTGAAATCACCATTCGATAAAGAGGGAGGCGGTGGGGGGGGCTCTTCTTCAGGAGGGACAGAAGTCTGCTCCGGCTCTAACGCCGCAGATGTGTCGTCAACGTTATCAGCAACATTGCCTAGTGGCTTGCTGGCGGGATCGAGGGGATCCGTGCCGTAAAGAAGAACTTCTAACGAGTCGCTCCAGCCATCTCCATCCGTATCCGCCAAGTCGGAATGGGTGCCGAGTTGCCATTCCCAAGCGAGCCAAAGCTCGTCGCCATCAGCATCGGATAGACCGTCTAACGGATTTAGCGGATCAAGGGACAAGATAAACTCGTCCCAGTCGGTCAAGCCGTCCTGATCAGCATCCTCTAACACAGACCACTGAGGCGGCTCAGGAGGCGCGAGTGCTGGATCTTGCGCAAAAGCGCGAAGACAGATTACAACAGTTAGAAAACTAGAATATAATAACGGCAGAATGCCTCGGAGGGAATAGACTTTCATTGGGGGGGGAGGGAGTTTGAGAGGAGGGGGAAGGCGGAAAGACAATGATGAGTAAATACTAAATAGGTCAAGTTTGAAAAATAAAAAATATTATCTTTTTTTGATTTCAGGGTCAGTTCTGACTATCTAACAAAAAATTATGCGGAGTTAATATTGTAAAGTAGCGCTGGGACTAACAGTAAAAAGATTGTTAGAAAACGTGTGATGGCCATAAAAACACAGAGAGGAGAAGATATCGAAAAAAGTTTAAAAAATCCACTGCTCTGTGTTCTCTGCGTTCTTTGACTGCACTGCGTTTCTTCCAAACTAATTGGCTTCGCTATTACTCACAGGGTTTGAGGTTAATCTTCTTTTACCCAGATGAAGTTATCATCCGGATGAACGAACGTCACTGGAGGCAAATACTTTCCTAGCCTCGCGCGTTGCTTTTGTGACATCCGCTGCGGTGAGCAACTGCGAGACGATCACGCAGCGTCTCGCGCCGGCTGCTAGGACTTGCTGGAGATTTTCCATCTTGATACCACCAATACAGAAGGCGGGGAGGAATTGGCCGATTTCGGTTTCCATTTTTGAAACTTCTTCCAAGCCGATCGCGGGTCGGCCGGCTTTTGTGGGAGTGGGAAACAAGGGACCGAAGCCGATGTAATCCGCGCCGTCGTCCATGGCGTTGCGTGCTTGTTCCAGGCTGTGCGTGGAGCGGCCGATCAACATGTCTTCGCCGATACTACGACGAACATCGTAGATCGATCCATCGTCTTGACCGATGTGGACGCCATCCGCACCGAGCTCGACGGCGAGTTCTGGAAAGTCGTTAAGTATAAAAGGAATTCCAGCCGATTTACACAGTGGGATGATTTGTTTCGCGGCATGGATGATCTGATCCATCTCCGCACCTTTGGCACGCAACTGAATCACATCTGCGCCGCCTGTTAGAAGTTGCTGCGTGATTTCCGCGACGTTGCTTGTAGCTACGTAGCCGAAATCAACGATCCCGTAGAGGCGGGCGTGGGCGAGTGCTGATCTTCGCTGATCTTGGTTCACAGACCTTTTTCCTCGAGGAAACGACCTACCCAACCGATATCGTAAGTTCCATTTTCAAAATCTGGATGATTGAGAATTTCTTGTTGGAAAGGAATGGTGGTTTTGATGCCTTTGATCATGAACTCGCCGAGCGCGCGCTTCATGCGAGCAATCGCGATTTCACGAGTTGCACCTGTGACGATCAGTTTGGCAATCATCGAGTCGTAATACGGCGGCACGGAGTAGCCGGAGTAAACGTGAGTGTCGACGCGCACTCCTTTTCCGCCGGGTGCATACCAGAGCGTAATCGTGCCGGGGCTTGGCATGAACTTGTTGTAAGGATCTTCCGCGTTGATGCGGCATTCGATGGAGTGACCGCGCGGGCTTGCCTCTAACACGTGGCGTGAAAGCGGTTCGCCTGCAGCCACACGGATTTGCTCTTTGATGAGCTCGCAGCCCATGACTTCTTCGGTTACGGGATGTTCCACTTGGATCCGCGTGTTCATTTCCATGAAGTAGAAATTCTCACCCGCTTCATCGACGAGGTATTCGATGGTTCCGGCGTTCTGGTAGTTGATCGCTTTGATCAATGAAACCGATGCGGTGCCCATGCGCTCACGCATTTCCGGAGAAATCAACGGTGAAGGACATTCTTCGATGATCTTCTGGTTGCGACGTTGCATCGAGCAATCGCGCTCGCCGAGGTGAATGAAATTTCCATGTGCATCTGCGATGACTTGAAACTCGATGTGGTGCGGGTTGAGCACCAGTTTTTCCAAGTAGCAATCGCCATTTCCGAAGCATGACATCGCTTCGTTAGAGGCGGCTTGAAACAGAGATTTGAATTCTCCTTCTTTGAAACACGGGCGCATCCCGCGTCCGCCGCCACCGGCTGTGGCTTTGATCATGACAGGCAGACCGATTTCTTTTGCCTTCGCCAAAGCTTCATCGGGATCTTGGATGATTTCTGAGCCGGGAGTGATAGGCACTCCGTTCGCGACTGCGGTGGCGCGAGCGGTGGCTTTGTCACCCATCATGCGGATGACATCTGCGGAAGGTCCGATGAAAACGATGCCGGATGATTCGCAGATATCGGCGAAGCGGGCGTTTTCTGATAGAAATCCATAACCCGGATGAATCGCATCCGCACCGGTGATTTCCGCAGCAGCGATGATGCGATCCGGTTTCAGATAGCTGTCCTTACTCGGACCTGGTCCGATGCACACCGAGGAGTCAGCGAGTTGGACGTGCATGGAATCGATATCCGCTTCGGAATAGACTGCCACAGATTCGACACCGAGCTCACGACAAGCACGAATGATTCGCAGGGCGATCTCGCCACGGTTAGCTACCAAGACTCGTTTAAACATTTCGATGATGGATGAAAATTATTTAATGCGGAACAGAACGTCGCCGTATTGCACGGGATTACCATCGGTAGCAACCAACGCGCAGATTGTGCCCGAGCGTTCGGCTTTGATCTCGTTCATGACTTTCATCGCTTCGATAATACAAATCGTTTGTCCTTCGGAAACGGTTGAGCCGATTTCGACGAAGTTCGGGGCGTCCGGTGCGGGTTTACGGTAGTAAGTTCCCACCATCGGAGAGGTAATTTCTGCGCCTTCGGCAGCAGCGACTGGTGCGGCGGCAGGGGCTGCAGCGGCGGCTGGAAGTTGTGCAGGTGCGGCTTGTGCAGCAGCACGTGGCATGCTGGCGAGCAATCCGCTCAGCGCATCCATGTCAGGGCCTTTCTTGAGTTTGAGATGAAAATCCTTTTTGGATAGATCGAAATCGGTGAGCCCATGCTCGTTCATCAATTCCACAATATTTCGGATATCTTGGAGTTCCACAGTTACAGTTTGCTAAAGATTTATCTGAGTTGAGATGGGGTCACCGCGACTCCATCACTTGCGGAGGGTAGGAATCCATGCCGAACCTCGTCAAGCATTGCATTTTTGATCGGCTGTTTTTCCGAACTTGCTTCCCGCGCCTGGGGAACCGATTCTCCGCCCATGCCTAGTCCTACCGAAGCCGATCCTCGCTTCAACGATTTTATCCTGCTCCAAGCCCAAAACGCCGGACTTTTTCTCGGTCAGATCCCGAATCCTGTGACCGGCGAGAAATCCGTGAATCTCCGTGCCGCGAAATCCGTGATCGATTCCCTCGGCATGCTGAAAAATAAAACCTCTGGAAATCTCACCGAGCACGAAACCAAGCTCATTGATACCGCCTTAAAAAACCTTATCCCTCTTTACAAAACCGTCCTCAACGACTCCGAAGCCTAATCTCATGAAATCATTCACCCCATTCCAAATCGCCCAAGTCCCCGTCGGTGGACCCATCCCCTTTTTCATCCTCGGCCCGTGCGCGCTTGAGTCGGAAACTTTTGCTTGGGAAATGGCTCGTTCGCTGAAAGAAATCGCGGATCGCACGGGAATCCCCTTCGTTTTCAAAGCATCTTTCGATAAAGCCAACCGCACTTCCGTGAATTCCTTCCGCGGCCCCGGGATCGTCGAAGGTTGCCGTATCCTCAGCGAAATTTCCAAGGAACTCAAAGTTCCCGTCACCACCGACATCCATACTGCCGAGCAAGCGGAGATTGCCGCGGAATACATCGATCTCCTCCAGATCCCCGCGTTCCTCTGCCGCCAAACTGATCTCCTCGAAGCCGCGGCAAAAACGGGACGCGTGGTGAACGTGAAAAAAGGTCAGTTCCTCGCGCCGTGGGATTGCGTGAACATCGCCGATAAAATGCGCGCGTTCGGATGCGATCGCTTCCTCATCACCGAACGCGGCACGACTTTTGGATACAACAATTTGGTCGTCGATATGCGCTCGCTTTACATCATGCGCAAAGAAGGCATCCCGGTGATTTTCGATGCCACTCATTCCGTGCAACGCCCTGGCGGACTCGGCGGTGCTACCGGCGGAGATGGAGAACTTGCTCCCGTTCTCGCCCGCGCCGCAGTCGCCACCGGACTCGATGGTCTTTTCATGGAAGTTCACTCCGACCCTGCAAACGCGATGTCCGATGGACCGAACCAGATTCCGTTAGAATTTATTGAAGATCTATTGGTGAAGCTGCTCGCGATCCATCACGCGAGTCATTGAGTGTTAGAAAAATTATTCTATCTCTCCGAGAAGCCAGCGGAATGATTTGATCTGAACCGATGGAGGTGGAATTTGATGTCCTCCTTCAAAGGCGAATAAGCTCACGGTGCAACCGCGCTCTTGAAGAATTTTCGTCACCGAATCCATAACGCCAGCTACTCCACTGTCTTTATCACCATTGACCATTGCAACGCGATATGCTGGATAAGCTTGTTTTTCAACTTCCGCACCCCCAAGCCAACCCACATTTGAATAAATCCCCGCAAACTTAGTATTCAATAGATACGCGGAAATGTGAAATGCAGACATCGCCCCGCCTGATGTTCCACCGAGAAAAAAACGATTTTTATCATACGGCACTGATGATCCGATGAGTGGCGACATCGCATCCAATTTCTTGCTCATCTCAGCCATATTTTGTCCGTTACGAAAGGTTTCGCTGCAAATGATTGTCATCTTGGTTTTCTCTGCCGCCTCCATGTGACGGAGAATGTAGCGCGCGGGATTGCCACTTGGATCGAACAAAAACATCAATGGCCTCGGCTTCTCCGCGACTACCTCACCCGACGGATGATAGACAAAAAAACCTGGAATACCTTTTCCCTCTTTGTCATCCACTCGCTCTAACCGACCCCCATATTCTTTCACCTTTGCCATCAACTCCTCATTCATCTCAATCCATTCAAAAAGCCATGACTTATCCAGCGCTGAGAGATCACCAAACGCCATCGAGATTTCTTTCCCACCAAAAAGCCGCAGAGTAACAATCTGATTTTTCTCATCAACCGATGCGATTTCCGCGTTAAACTTACTTCCGTCTTTTGCTTGCCACTGTCGCTCTTCCGAGTTCGCGCAGAGATGCGTCACGGAAAAAAATAATGCAGCAAGGCAAAACGCGATGCGTCCTAAGGATGAAAGTTTCATAAGCTTGGTTTTGATCACAAGCTATCAAAGCCTAAGCCGAGCAGCTCAGCAAGTACGGAGATGTTGATCCACTAACTCACTTACCCCAGCGCATCATGAGCGTGGAAGCCATATCGCTTGGAGTTTCGGCGACGGCGATGCCGCATTCTGCGAGAACCTTTTTCTTTGCTGCTGCGGTGTCTTCTTCACCACCGACGATCGCACCGGCGTGACCCATGCGGCGTCCTGGAGGCGCGGTTGCACCGGCGATGAAACCAGCGATAGGCTTTTTGCAATGATCTTTCGCCCAACGTGCGGCTTCAACTTCTGCGTTACCACCGATTTCGCCGATCATGATGATCGCTTCGGTCTCGGGGTCTTCGTTGAACATTTTCAACACATCGAGATGGCTCGTGCCATTGATTGGGTCGCCACCGATGCCGACGCAGGTGCTCTGGCCGTAACCCATTTGAGTGAGTTGGAAAACCGCTTCGTAAGTGAGCGTGCCGGAACGGGAAACCACGCCGACGTTGCCGCGTTTGTGGATGTAACCCGGCGCAATGCCGATGCGGCAACCACCATGGCTTTTTTCACCGCGACCCGGTGTAACAAGCCCCGGGCAGTTCGGACCGACGAGGCGCGATTTTGAACCTTGGAGAGCGGATTTCACACGCATCATGTCCATGACAGGGATGCCTTCGGTGATGCAAACAATCAGTTCAACGCCTGCGTCCATTGCTTCGAGAATTGCATCGGCTGCGAATGGAGGTGGAACGAAAATCGCAGAAGCCGTGGCACCGGTTTCGTTGACTGCTTGAGAAACCGTATCGAAAATCGGCACGGTGTTTTCAAATTTCTGACCGCCTTTGCCGGGAGTTACGCCCGCAACAAGCTTGGTGCCGTATTGGAGGGAAAGCTGTGCGTGTTTTGCGCCGAAGCTGCCGGTGATTCCTTGGACAAGGACTTTGGTGTTTTCGTCAATTAAAATGGCCATGGGAGAAGTGTGCTAGAGTGCTAGTGTTCAGTTTGAAGTTATCAAGATTCGAGTCGAGAGAGGATTTCTTCGGGGATATTTGTTTTTAGCTCGGGATGCGTTTCGAGAAGGCGGGAGATATCAGTTAGATCTTTCATGCGTTTGCTACCGCGACGGTCTTTATCTGAATATGCGGCGATTTTTCCGGTGAGCGTATCTTGTAAAGAAGCTACACGCATTAGGATACCGTGAACTTCTGTCGGCACGGAACGCGATGGAAATTCCTGATACATCGCCTCAGTGCTGATCTGGATAGTAACTTTAGATTCACCTTTGAAATTGATCGACCAATCGAATCGATTTTCAACAAAGCCGAGTTCTTGAAGAGCCGTAGAAGCTTCTTCAATTTTTTCGGAAGCGATGACCAGATCCACATCGGCAGTGGCCATCGGCTCGGCGGCCCAGTGGTTCACGGCGAGACCGCCGATCATGCACCATGAGATCTCGCGCTCTTCCAACGCCGCAACCAAACGCATGACGTCTTTCGCGCCACCGAGTGTTTGCCAGTCGTAGAATTGCCTGAGGGTCATTAATTCGGTTTTTTGTATTCGATGACTCCCAATCCCTTGAGCGTTTCAGATTTATAAAAATCATTGGAGCCTTGGAGTAATTCTAGGGAAATCTCGGAGTTTGGATCATTGCTCGTGACCTTAATCCAGTTGATGTGTTGTCCTACAAAACCATTACTAGCATGCTTCATCTTACGGGTCATATCTACACCGCTAGCGTTCCAAGAGTATTCGACTTCGATGTTTTCGGATCCTTTTCCTTTTACAAAATAATTCCAAGCAACGTCAGGCGGCCCCTGCCAATTGAGATCGGTTATTTTCCCACCAACGACATAATATTTTCCATCCACTATAGCGTAAGGAGACGCTATACTCCATGCTCCTTTACTGTGCACTTTGATCAGGCCGATCGGAGGCTTCAGTAGTTCCATTTTTTTACCGTTAGCAACATGAGTAGTTAAGAAATCACTGGGTAACGGCTCTAATGTAACTTCTTTAATTTCGCCAACATGCGCGAACCGATCAGCTCTGAGTATAAGCTTGCGATTTTCTTCGGTAAGACCCTCTAGGTAGGTCAACTTTTCAACTGCTGCTAGATCTTTGGTTTCAATAGCTTTTTTCCAAGCCACAACAAATGAATCATCGCTAGTTGGGTGTGCTAAAACGCAAGCGCAGGAAAGCAATAGAATCGATAAAATTGTACCAACAGATTTCATTCGCTTCAAAGTTTTCAGCCAACTGCCTTCACAATTTTCTCTGCTCCGTCTGCCATCGTATCGGCAGAAACGATATCCAGACCGGAAGCGGCGAGCGTTGCTTTGCCAGCTTCAACGTTGTTGCCCTCAAGGCGAACGACGAGCGGGATTGGAAGTCCGGTTTCTTTCGCTGCAGCGATCACGCCTTCTGCGATGACGTTGCAGTCCATGATACCACCGAAAATGTTGATCAGGATGCCTTTGACGTTCGGGTCACCGAGGATGATTTTGAAAGCTGCGGTAACTTGTTCTTTCGAAGCGCCGCCGCCTACGTCGAGGAAGTTTGCAGGATCGCCGCCGTAGTGCTTGATGATGTCCATCGTCGCCATCGCGAGGCCTGCGCCGTTTACCAAGCAAGCGATGTTTCCATCAAGACCGATGTAATTGAGATCGTATTCAGAAGCCGCAACTTCACGTGGATCTTCTTCTTCCTTGTCGCGCATCGCGACGATATCGGGGTGGCGATAGAGCGCGTTGTCGTCGAAGCCAAACTTCGCGTCGAGCGCGAGCACGCGGCCATCGGGAGTGGTGACAAGCGGGTTGATTTCTAACATCGAGCAATCGCAATCGATGAAAAGTTTGTAGAGATTTTTGAGCAGCTTTGCGAACTGCTTGGCGATATCGCCACTCAAGCCCAGCTCTGCGGTGATCTTGCGGATCTCGTATGCCTGAAGGCCAAGTAATGGATGCACCACCTGACGGAAAATTTTCTCTGGAGTATCGTGTGCGACGTCTTCGATGCTCATGCCGCCTGCTGTGGAAGCCACGATGATTGGCGCGCAGGTGGCGCGGTCCATCAGAATGGCGAGGTAGTATTCGTGAGTGATATCGACCGCTTCCGCGATCATGACCTTGCGCACCACGCGTCCGGCATCGCCGGTTTGCACGGTGACGAGCGTTTCGTTAAGCATTTTGCTGGCGAATTCCGCCGCTTGCTCCGGGCTATCGATTAAATGCACGCCGCCTTGAAAGCCATTTTTAAAATGACCTTTACCACGACCGCCCGCATGGACCTGTGCTTTGATCACCAGCTTCGCTCCCGCAAATTCTTTAGCCGCAGCCGCAGCTTCTTCCGGTGTTGCGGCCACTTTTCCTCTCGGACTAGGGACTTGAAAACGATCAAACAGCTCCTTCGCTTGGTATTCGTGGATATTCATAAGAAAAAAGGTCAGGCAAAAAACCGCGCGAAACTAGACCCCCCAAAGCCGCAGGGTCAAGCAACCCGTGCGAAAACTTGTGTTTTTATCTCAGCATGCGCGTTTCAAGGCTCATTCGGAGAGCAACTTGCGGAAATACTCGATGGTCGGATCCAGTCCCTCATCCAAGCTCAGCTTCGGCTTCCAGCCAAGCTGTTCACTTGCGAGCGAGATATCCGGGCAGCGCTGTTTCGGATCGTCGCCTGGTAAAGGATGAAAGGTCAGCTTCGATTTTCCACCGACCTTTTTCAAAACCTGCTCCGCGAGCTCCAACATGGTGAATTCACCGGGATTCCCTAAATTCACCGGCCCTGTGAGCTGATCGTGATTCATCAAGCGAATAAAGCCTTCAATCAGATCATCCGCGTAACAGAACGAACGCGTCTGTGTGCCATCGCCGTAAATGGTTAGATCTTCACTGCGCAGAGCTTGGACGATGAAATTGGAAACCACCCGACCATCATCCGGCAACATGCGTGGGCCGTAAGTATTAAAAATGCGTGCAACTCGGATCTCGACCCCGTGTTGGCGGTGGTAGTCGAAAAACAAAGTTTCGGCGACGCGTTTCCCCTCATCGTAACAAGCGCGGATACCAATGGGATTGACCGAACCTTTGTAGGATTCCGTCTGAGGATGGATTTCCGGATCGCCATAGACTTCCGAGGTCGAGGCCTGAAAAACGCGGGCGCCGGTTCGTTTGGCGAGGCCGAGGCAATGCATCGCGCCGAGCACCGAGGTCTTCGTGGTTTTGATCGGGTTGTGCTGGTAATGTGGCGGCGAGGCGGGGCAGGCGAGGTTGAAAATTTGATCAACCTCGAACATGAAAGGCTCCGTGACGTCGTGGCGAACCAGCTCAAAATGCGGATTATCGATCAAATGCAGCACGTTGCGTTTCCTGCCGGTAAAATAATTATCCAAGCAGACGACATCGTGACCGTCTTTGATGAGACGATCGCAGAGATGGGAACCGAGGAATCCGGCGCCGCCGGTGACAAGTGTGCGCATGACCGAGATGTTTGTAGGGCTTCTGAGAAACTTCAAACTTTAAACTTCAAAAGGTCGCGAAGAGCGGCGAAGTTTCGTCCATGAGAATTCTGACGGGACTCCAACCAAGCGGGAAACTGCATGTGGGAAATTATTTCGGGGCAATGAAACCTGCGGTCGAACTGCAGCAACAAGGCGAGGGCTTCTATTTCATCGCGGATTACCACGCGATGACCTCCGGCCAGAATGCCGCAGCTTTAAAAGAAAACATCCGCGAACTCGCCATCGATTTCCTCGCCTGCGGCTTGGATCCTGAAAAATCCGTGTTTTTCCGCCAAAGTGCCGTCCCCGAAGTCAACGAACTCGCGTGGATTCTCTCCACGGTTTGCCCGATGCCGCTACTCGCAAAATGCCATTCGTACAAAGACAAAGTCTCCCAAGGCATTTCCCCAAACCACGCCCTCTACGCCTACCCGGTGCTTATGGCGGCGGATATTTTGCTCTACGATTCCCAAAAAGTCCCGGTCGGAAAAGATCAGAAACAACACCTCGAAGTCACCCGAAGCCTCGCGACCAAGCTCAACGAAGCCTACGGCGAAGGCACAGCCGTCATGCCGGAAGCGATTATCAAAGAGGAAACCGAACTCATCATCGGCCTCGACGGACGCAAGATGAGCAAGAGCTACGACAACACCCTGCCGATTTTCGGAGAGGAAAAACAACTGCGTAAACTGGTGATGAAAATCGTCACCGACTCCACGCCCGTCGAAGATCCGAAAACCACCGAGAATTCCACCATCATCGCCCTCTACCAACTCTTCGCCAGCGAGGCGGATGTCGAGAGCATGATCGCCGATCACCAACGCGGCGGCTGCGGCTACGGCGATTTTAAAAAGCGCCTCGCCGATGCCTACTGGGACTATTTTTCCGACATGAGAAGACGTCGCGAAGAAATCATCAAAGATCCCGGCTACGTCGACCAAGTCCTCACCAACGGTGCCAACCGCGCCAGGGAAGAGGCGGCAAAAGTGTTAGAACGGATACGGAGAGCGGTTGGCTTGGCGTGAATCACCCAGTGGGCCGCGCGTCTCCAGACGCGCGGTCCATTTCTCACCTACCGCCGTCCGAGATCATTCCACGGATTCCCTGTTGAAATTTCTTCTCACCCGCAAGCGTCTCAAGGTTCATCTCCATTCTCCATCTCCAGTAAAATGGTGTGATCGCGGGAATGTTTATCCGTTCGCCTTCGATGTCTTCACTACGCAAGGTTTCATCCATCGCCAACAGATCTTGAAGAGGAAACACTGCCCACATCGCCGGGGACGCGAGGTGTTGTTGGATGATGCGGTGAGCTATTTCACCAGAAAGCTCTGTCTCCGGAAATGCGATCCCTAACATTTCCCATGCAAATCTCGAACGCACTTTTTCATCATCCTGCCACCATTGACGGAGCGTTTCCATATCGTGCGTTCCGGTGGAAATCACACTCATGTAAGGCGCACGGGAAGGATCGGAAAACACGGCACCGTAAATTTTCGGCCAGCGTTGGATTTCTAGAGAAAGCATTCCGAGTTGACCCATCACGCCCGGCACGCAACCCGGCACCATCCCGAGATCCTCACCACACAAAAGCATATCGCTCGCAGAGCGCAGCGCTGGGAGTTTCTCGTATGCTTTCACCTCCCAGAATCGATCTTGGCGCAAATAGAAATAATTTTCGTAGATCTGCTCTAGAACTTCCCGGGCTTCCGGAGCCAACGCTTTGAACGAACGCGTATCCATCATCCTCATTCGTGGATGAAATTCTTTTCTGTGCGATCCCGGGACCTCGAAAAATAATACCTCACCCACCAAATCTAACAACGATTCCCGCAGCCAACTTTGATTCGCCCAATCACCCGGCGTGAGTTTCTCGAAAAATTCCAAAATTCCTCGTTGCGTCGAGAACTCGCTTTTTAATCCATAACAACCCAATCCGTGATCCACCAAAAAATCCTGCCTCACTCCATGCGCGAAATCACCAAACGTTTCTAACAGATCCGTTTCCTGAATGAACGGCTTGCTAAGACGATCGTAATCAAACTCCACACCGCGCTGCGCGAATTCCTCCAATTTTACCGGCAACGCCGGCTCAAACCAACCCATAATTCCATCGACATGTTGAGACGGAATCTGCCAGATACGGAAAAACCCAAGGATGTGATCGATCCGATACGCATCGAAATACCGACTCAATTTTTCAAACCGCGACCGCCACCAAGCATATCCGTCCTTTTGCATCTCATCCCAGTCATAGGTAGGAAATCCCCAGTTCTGGCCTTTCACCGCAAATGCATCCGGCGGAGCGCCCGTTTGGGTATCCATATTGAAAAGACGCGGCGAAACCCATGCATCGACCGATTCCTTATCGACCCCGATCGGCAAATCCCCTTTCAGCGCGACGCCTTTAACGCGCAAATGCGCAACCGCGGCGGTGAGTTGTTGATCCAGCTCAAACTGCAACCAAACAAAATACAACACGTTGGCATCCGCCGAGAGAGCATCGATTTTCTTCGCATCGTAATCTTTCCAATCTTCCCATTTGGAAAAATCCGCCGTGCCGAACTCATCGCGCTTTACTGAGAAAACCGCGTAATCCAAAACCCAATCGCGATTCCGTTTCAGGAAATCCAAAAACGATGGATCGCTCATGATGGATTTCTGATGCGCATAGAACACTTCGCGCGTAGCCCGCCATTTCAAAGCCATGACTGCCTCGTAATCGAGTTGCTTCGTCCGATTCAATTCCGTGCGCGCCTTGCGAAAATGCTTATCATTCGTCAGCGGAACCGTCATTTCATCCAATCGCAGATAGATCGGATGCAACGCGTAAACACTGATCGCGGAATAAGGATAACTGTCCGTCCATGTCCGCGACGAAGTCGTGTCATTGATCGGCAAAATCTGAAGTATTTTCATTCCGCAACTCGCCGCCCAATCCCCCATCGCCATCAAATCGGAAAACTCCCCAACTCCGCATCCCGCTTCACTTCTCAGAGAAAATACAGGGATTGCCACGCCAGCGGCACGAAATCGTTGATCCGCACTGCGCTGGAAACATTCATCGGAAACTTTTACGAAATCCGCTCCCTTACGTTCTCCAAGCACCCGGTTACACACACCGTCTTCCAATTGAAGCGCTTGCTGCTCCGAACTACGATAGATCCCGTATTTGTATTCGATACGCGAATCTATCGGCAGATCCACATTCACCTGCCAATGATTTCTTGCTACCTCAACCATGGGTAGCGCTTTCGCGTAATCCCAATTTCCAAGCTCAACGCATCCTCCGATCAAACATGGCACCGTTCCCTCAGGCAAACGCTTCATGTGCAAATGAAACTCGTGATTTTTTCTGCTAGAAATATTTCCAATCTCGCGCTTCTGCGGGTCCGCAATCTCAAAAATTTTGCTTTCGTAAACTCTGTCCTCACTGCCAGCCGATTTCCAATCATCGAGGAAAAACACATGCTCTGAAACATCCACGCCATACCAAACCCTCGCATCTCCAAACTCTGCCAACTCCAATCCATCCTCGCGCTTGAGCACATAACGATATTCCAACCGCTCGATCTTCTTTGCTTCAACCTTCACCTCCCAATGCCGCGCATCCTTCCATTTCATCGGCAATAGTTGTCGAGACTTATTCGCGCCGCCCTGCATCGCGACTTCAAGCCACAGCGATTCTCCAACCACCGTCGCGTAAGCCACTCGAAACACAAAATTCATAGGCGATAGCTAATCCGTCCTTTGGCGCAACCGCCATTCAAAAACCCACACATCAAAACGAAACCGCTCACTTCGTTTTCTGCATACCGGGCGGCAGAGCGTTGGTTTTACCTGCAGGTTTGGGTTTAGATTCTGAGATAGATGGGCCCGGTCCGGGCGTGAAATATTTAAGCAGAGGCGGCGATTCAGCGATCCATGCTCCGTTCTTAAATTGGAATACCACCCCGAGTGGAAACTCTGAAAGCCCATGCGCAAGCCATTCGCCCCAGCGGTTGGTCTTGATATTCCATGCTCGATGCGCATCGCAGCCAAATACCACTGAATATTTTTTACTGATCCCATTGAGTTTATCTGCCTCAGTGACTGACTTAATCACGATGTCCGAAACCACGAATGCTTTCCATTCCACCGCACGTCTCTCTCCAAGTGTGTAATAAGACGACGTTGTGCCATCGGCGCGGAAAGTGATGTGCTTGGTCAGCAGTGCCGCGGTCTCCTGGACTAGCGCTTTTTGGTCTTCTTGAGTGATAGACGATTTTGTGGCTGCAACTTGCTTCATGCCCTCCGCTAAAACCTCGCTAACACTTGCTTGCCCAAAAGCTGGACAAAAACTCAGTAAAAAACATATAGTGAGATACTTCATACCCATTACTAGAACACAAGTTTTCAAATCTGGCAATCAAGGAGATGAGGCGGAAAATTCCTCATTTGAAGAACCCCGCGACCGCATGAAACACTGCTGCGAAAAGAATTAACTGCACCGCTCCAAGAGCTAAAAGTTTATTAAACGCTTTCCCCGGAGGCATCGTAAGAACGCCCCAGATAATCCGCATCCCAATCACGAACACCGGCACACTCGCCAAACCGAATAGCGGATAACCTTTCACCAACCAAACGATACCGAGAAACGCCGCGACTTTGATTTCCAACCAAATGATACCCGCCGCAAATTTCGGCCCGAAGCGCATCGCCAAGGTTTTTTTGCCCACCTGCGCATCCTCCTCACGATCGCGGAAATTATTCACCGAGATCAGCACCGCAGAGAGCAAGCCGACTTGTCCACCGAGCAAGATCGCTTCGTTTGGCCAAGTTCCGGTTTGCACAAACACCGTTCCCATCACTGCGATGAAGCCGAAAAATAAGATCACGAAAACCTCCCCAAGTCCCCGATACGCCAGGGGAAACGGCCCGCCGGTGTAGCCGTAGGCGAGAAACAACGATGGTAGCCCGATTGCGAGCATCGGCCAGCCACGCGCCATGCATAAAAACGTGCCGAAGAACACCGCACCTGTTAGAAACGCCGCCCCCAACATCATCACTTGCCCGAAGGACATCTCACCCGTCCCTGTCAACCGACGCGGTCCCGTCCGACCTTCCCCATCGGCTCCCTTTTTACCATCCACGGCGTCGTTGAAAAAATTCGTCGCAATCTGAATGCAAAGCGCACCGAGCAAGGTGCAACTCCACAACCAAGCATCGAAATTTCCCGTCAACTTCCACGCCAACACCCCACCCAACCATACCGGCACCAAACCCGCCGCTAAGGTTTTTGGCCTCGCACCCGAAACCACTGCTTTCATCAAAGATCCAATACTCATCACTTGCTCATGAGTGAAAACTGCAATCGCCCATCACGCGACTCCAAATCGCTGAGGACAATTTTATTCGACCGCCCATCCGACTTCGCTAAGGCTACGACGGGCAAGTGAACGTCAATAAACACAAATATTACAGTTATTTTAAAGATCAGGAAGACCTATCCACATTTGTCAGACACTGATAGAAATCCCCAAAAAAAACTTGTAGTTTCAAATTTTCACTGCCGGAATGTTACCATTCTCACAAAAATGTAACGTCTATTTATTATATACAACCCCAATACCAACAAAAAATACTATGAGACCCATTAACTATTTGCCCGTCGCAATCGCTGCACTTGCAATCAACTCTGGAGGTTTGGCCTTCGCCGAGTTCTCGGAAACACTCGAACACAAACTTACCATCGCGCTGACAGAGTCATACGAAGATGATAATGTTTCTAAAGAGACCGGCAACGGCTATACCGATTCACAAAAAATCGTTAAAGAGAAAATCTCCAACAAGGAAGTTCTCGATTTCTTAGAAGAGCAAAATGTTATTACTGATGAGATCAAAGGCTGGTCAATCGTCGTAAGAACTTATGAAGGTGAAGAACAAGGTTTTTATCTCGTCAAAAAAGGTAAGGATGATATCAATGTCAGCGAATATTTATACTTCAACGATGGCAGTGATGAGGTCGAATCTTACACTGAAACTTACGCAGAGAACGATACCACTGGAACCACGAAGGGCAAATACGCATTATCAAGCTGGGGTGAGTTCGGCCTTTATTACTATGACTACGAAGAAAGTCAAGAAATCCTTGATCTATATGTAGATGGGACATATACCTTCGCAGTTGAATACAGGATAATTTCCAACATCGATGACGATGAAAACACCACATATGTTGAAAACGTAACTTCGATCAGCATCGTAGATACCGTAGGTGAGATTCAGAATTCCGGTGAATTCAGCAGTTTAATCTCTGGATCAGCAAAAGTTGGAAGCGGTAAAGCTATTGACTAATTTGCTCAGTAAAATGGCGATCTAAAATTGCTATTTAGCTCCGAAAAGGCCATCAATATTATTGTTGATGGCCTTTTCATTATCTATTATCTGGCTGTCGCAACATGAAAACTATATTGGCCTCCATTATTCTGGTAATCGCATTGTCCCTTGTTATCTGGAGGATCTCTTCTGACGACTCTCCAGCTCAGCCTACAACCGAAATCGATAAATCTCCGAGAAAGCAGGATTCTTCTAGCAAGGCAAATCATTCAAAACTCTCTGGTACAACTCCAAATGCGGTTGACGATAAATCCAGCGCACTGGATCCAGATAAAAAGGCTGCGGCTAAAGCTGCCACTATCGAGAAGATCCATGAGGCATCTACGACCTACGATGCCGCATACCTACCTGTCATCAAGCCATACCTGATAGATTCTGATCCAGAGATTCGAGAAAACGCGGTCAATGCTATGATTGTTTTGGGCGATGCCTCCGCAGGCAAGATGCTCAGAGAAGCGGCCATCCAAATGAAAACAGCCGAGGATGTGAAAATGATGCTGGAGGCCGCTGAATTCGTCGAACTCCCCCCAGCCGACTTAACAAAATTCATTAAGAAAAAGCCCGCTGATGGTGAAGCGAAACCCCGTGAGCCACGCGACCCTCGCGCGAATATACGCCGAAATGAACGGCCTGTGCGCCCTGAGCAATCAGCCCCAAATAGCGCGAATCCAGTTCCACAAACTCCGAGTAATTGATTTCAAGATATTCCTATCAACTTGACTCGTATCGCTCCGCTTTTGTGGTGCTACCTCGATCAAAGAGAATATCTTAAAATTCTAATCCATCATTTGGAACTCGTATGTTTGCCTCAATGGGGTTTTTAAATTTGGCCAACAAAGGATTCGTAGTTTTTGCGATCTCGATTGGCGGTTTGCAAGTGTCCACAGGTCAGTCGAATACGAGCGCAGTCAATTACGAGGATTTCGGTGCGGTGGGTGATGGCGTGCATGACGACATGCCGGCCATACAAAAGACGCATGAGCATGCTAATAAAAACAACTTAGCCGTCCGCACCAAGCCCGGCGCGACTTATCATCTCGGAGGCAAGGCAATTGTCGCTTATATCGAAACGGATACCGATTGGGGAACTTCCCAATTCATCATCGATGACAGCCAGGGTGTGGAAAAAAGCAACCGCTCTCTCTTCGAAATCCGCTCTGCCTTGAAGCCGATTTCACTGAAAATCGAGCGACTCAAACGTGATCAAACGCATCTCGATATTAACCCGCCGAGCGACTGCCTCGTGTATGTTGAAAACAACAAAAAGCAGATGTTCATCCGCAAGGGCGGAAACCAGAATAACGGAACTGCACAAAAAGAAGTTTTTGTTTTAAAAAAAGACGGGACGATCATTGGCGCCATCGAATGGGACTACGATGAAATCACCACAATCACGGTCCAACCCATCGATGAAACATTGCTTCACGTTCGCGGTGGGATTTTCACCAGCATCGCCAATCAAATGAATTCTGAGGAAAAAGAAGGCTACTGGTCTCGCAATATTTCGATCAAACGATCCAGAACCGTGGTGGATGGAGTCGTCCATAAAGTCACAGGGGAAAAGGAGCACGGCCTTCCATGTCGAGGGTTTCTATCAGTTGATCGATGCGCCGAGGTAGTCCTACGCAACTGCGTGATCGACGGGAAAAAAACCTATTCCAAAATGGGCAAAACCGGATCGCCCGTTCCTATGGGCAGCTACGGTTACCATGCCAACCTCGTGGTCGACTTCCGTATGATTAATTGCCGCATGGGCAACGATATCAATGACCGCAGCCGCTGGGGAGTTGTCGCCTCTAATTTCATGAAAAACATGTTGGTGGAAAAATCCGTCCTCTCGCGGGTCGATGTCCACATGGGAGTATCTGGTTCATACATGATCAGAGACAGCACAATTGGCCATGCCGGAATCAACGCGATTGAACGCGGGCAGTTGATCGTTGAAAACACCACGCTTCATTCGGGAAACCTTGTCAGTTTCCGCAGTGATTACGGATCAACATGGGAAGGCGACGTCCTGATCCGCAACTGCCGCTGGATGCCGCCTAATAAAAATCCCACCCTGTTCGGCATGCAAAACGATGGCACCCATGATTTTGGTTATCCCTGCTTCATGCCCAAAACGATACGCATCGAAAATTTGATGGTCGATGAATCCAAGAGCCCCAAAGATTATAATGGGGTGTTATTGTTGGGCGATCCGCTCGGCAAAGCAAAAGACAAGCGCCCATTCCCCTACCAACTAACTGAAACCATCCAGATAAAAGATTTCAAACCCAGCAGTGGAAAGCCTCCACGCGTCTCGAATAATCCAGAGATCACCGAAGCAGTGAAGCTGGTAATTGAGTGATTTTGGTCCAATCTACCCTACGAAAAAACCGTCACTCCTGAAAGGAATGACGGTTTGGAGAAAACAATGGAACTCAGATTAGTTGACGGCCACAGCGGAAGAGCCGGTCTCACCGGTGCGGATGCGAATGGCTTCTTCGATGGTAGAGATGAAAACTTTGCCGTCACCGATTTTGCCGGTGTTTGCGCTTTTGACGATGGCTTGCGCAACCCCTTCGGCTTGTGCGTCATCGACAACGATTTCGATTTTGACCTTTGGGAGGAAATCAACGGTGTATTCGGAACCTCGATAGATTTCAGTGTGACCCTTTTGACGTCCGAATCCTTTGACCTCAGTGACGGTCATGCCTTGGACTCCGACCTCTGAGAGGGCCTCTTTGACTTCTTCAAGCTTGAATGGTTTAATGATAGCTTCGATTTTTTTCATGATTGCGGCGGATTGGTAAAATTAAGGAAAGCAAGTCGTGTGCCAACTTTCTACAAGCGAATAACTCCGCTTGTTATGGATTAAAGCAGATAAGGGAGGCGATACTAGGGGGAAATCAGGAATTCTGAAAAATTTTAATCCATGGGTTGCGATTTCTTGAAAACTGGCTAAGCCTGCCGCCGTATTCAAAACGTTCTTAACACCAATCACTACCATGAAAAAATTCGTCATCACTCTGTTGTCAGCAGCTCTCTGCCAATTTGCGATCGCCCAAGACGCCAAGATCGAAATCACCGGCAACGACCAAATGCAATATAACATCAAAGCATTTGAGGTCACTGAAGGACAGAAAGTGGTGTTGTCATTCAAGCACATCGGTCAACTTCCTGCCGCAGCTATGGGACACAATGTGGTGATTCTCAAAGCTGGCACAGCAGCACCTACGTTTTCCGCAAAATGCGCCACTGCTAAGGACAATCAATATATCCCGACTGATGAAGAATCCAAAAAGCTGATTGTGGCCTACACCAAATTGTTGGGTGGCGGCGAGTCCGATGAGGTGACCTTCACCGCTCCAGCAGCCGGCAGCTATCCCTTCATCTGCACCTTTCCTGGCCACTTCGCCATCATGCAAGGCGTGATGACTGTCAAAGCTAAGTAAGTTTCAGTAAAAAATCTCAACGCCGATCCGCCCTCTTTGGTAGATCGGCGTTTTTTATGGAAAAAGCCCGCGCGTGGATTTCGCATTCGCCACCGTGGTAATGGCAATGGCCTGGGCGGCCATCCGATTCGGGAGCATGTTTTTAGCCGCGTATGAAGTGACTTGTTCGATGGCGGCGTGAAGTTTGGTTTCCAGTTTGCTGATGACTTCTTTTTCGGTCCACTGGAAGCGCTGAAGGTTCTGCACCCATTCAAAATAGGAAACGGTGACGCCTCCGGCGTTGCATAAGATATCGGGAATTACGAAAATATCGTTGCGTCTTTCGATGATAAGATCGGCCTCCGGAGTGGTCGGGCCGTTCGCGCCTTCCGCTAAAATTTTGCAATTCAGCTGGCCCGCATTGTTTGCGTGAATCACTCCCCCGACAGCGCAGGGCGCAAGGATGTCGCATTTCCGGATCAGCATTTCATTAGGATCGATGGCTTGCGCAGAGGGAAAACCCGAGATGACTTTGTGCTCGGAAACGTAGGTGCGCAGGGCATCGATATCGATCCCGTCCTGATTCCAGAGTGCGCCACTGGCATCAGAAATCCCGATGATTTTTATACCATAGGATGCGAGAGTCACCGCAGTATAAAGCCCGACATTCCCAAAACCTTGGATGATAGCGGTGGCGGATGCTTCCTTGATGCCGAGTTTGGAAAGCGCATTAGAGGCGAGGAAAGCGACCCCATGGCCGGTGGCGCGGGTGCGGCCTGCAGAACCTTGTAAGCTCAGCGGTTTCCCCGTGACGATAGAGGGAACCAAATGTCCGGAGTGCGTGGAATACGTATCCGTGATCCATGCCATGGTTTGCTCGTTGGTGCCCATGTCAGGAGCCATGACATCGGTGTCTGGACCAATGAAGGGGATCATTTCCATGGTGAAACGCCGGGTCATACGTTCCAGCTCGCCATCCGACATTTCCGAGGGTTTACAGGAAATACCTCCCTTCCCGCCGCCAAAGGGCAGATCGAGCAAGGCGCATTTCCAGTTCATCCACATCGCCAGTGCAGCGACCTCTCCCACATTCACATCTGGGTGATACCGAAGCCCGCCTTTCACCGGACCTCTAGTAAGGTGATGCTGCACACGATGACCGAAAAATACTTCGGTGGTTCCGTCATCGCGCCGGATGGGGACCGTCACGGTAATGATTCGCTTCGGCCATTTGCAGCGTTCACGGATGTCTGCGGGAAGTTTGAGAAAGTCCGCCACGCGGTCAAACTGGCTGACTGCCATGGCAAAGACCGGATTAGCTAGAAGCTCTTCTCGCATGTGATAAAGAAACTCAACGAGCAAGGATCACCACCGCATGCTCATCGTAGCGAACCTTGGTATTCGACTGGGCGTGGATGTATCCGAGAATCGCGCTGACTGGAACATTTTTGAGGTTTAATGTCACTTTCACGTCAGCGAGTTTTTTACCCGGATCTTCGATGACGAAATTTGGGGCAATTTTCTTCTCCGATTGTTTTTCGATCGCTACAGCCAATACCTCCAAAGCTTCTTGGACCGTGATATCTTCAATTTGGTAGGTAGGAATCTTGATAGCACCGATTTTTGCCTCCATCGCGGTGGATTTGATCCCAGCTGTGTTGATTTTGACCTCTCCCACACGGTATCGTGCGTTTGCGTGATTGGCGTTTAGTTCCAGAGCTGCTTTGTAAGCCGCGATCGCGGTGGTCGGATCACCGGCTTTTTCAGCAGCCAATCCTTTCTGATACCAAGACTCTGCCTTTTCGGCGTTATTTTCGGCAAGTGCAAGATGAGTGCCACATGCCATGACGATGAGAGCAATTAGGGTTTTCATAGATTCGTAAACCTAGACATAAATACCTGAAGTATCCAGTTCCTTCTCAAATAAATGCTGTTTTGAAAAATGAGGTTGGGGATTTGGGTATCAGAGATTTAAATTTTAAAAACCTATGACCCATCCATACCAACTCAGCAGTCGTCGCAATTTCCTCAAAGGTATCACCGCAACGACTGCCGCTGGGATTGCGATGCCTAACCTTTTGCTCCGCGCCCAAGACACACCGGCCAGCAAACGCGTTGCGGTCGGTTGTATCGGTGTGGGCGGGCGTGGCTTCAATGATTTGATGAACGTCTCGAAAGACAACGAAATCGTCGCGATCTGTGATGTGGATGCCGGACATCTGGCAAAAGCGGCGGAAAAATTTCCCAATGCGCGGCAATATAAAGATTTCCGTGAACTGTTAGAAAAGGAGAAAACCTTGGATGGCGTGGTGATTTCCACTCCCGATCACTCGCATTATCCCGCCGCAATGCATGCGATTTCTCTCGGCAAGCACATCTGTGTGCAAAAGCCCTTGGTCAATACACTGTGGGAAGCGAACCAACTCCATCTAGCCGCTAAGAAAAAAGGCATCATCACCCAGATGGGTAACCAAGGTCACACTTACGAGGAAAACCGTTTGCTGAAAGAATGGTTCGACGCGGGGGTGGTCGGCAAAGTGAAAGAAATCTATGTCTGGACCAACCGCCCGATCTGGCCGCAAGGCAAGGCGGCGGATTTCAAACCTGCACAACCCATACCTGAAAAACTCGATTGGGATCTCTGGCTCGCCGCCATTCCCGACCGCCCTTACAGCCCGGACATCCATCCGTTCAAATGGCGCGGGCATTTCGAATACGGCAGCGGCGCGCTTGGCGATATGGGTTGCCACAATCTTGATCCACTTGTTTGGTCACTCGGACTCGGTGTGCCGAACCGCATCAACGCCACCGCCGATGGCCTAACAGAAACCGCATGGCCACGCGGCGCGAAGGTCGAATACATTTGGGACAACGTCCCCGGCCACGGCGAGATCAAACTCTACTGGTACGAAGGCAAAAACACCGATGGCTCACCTTGCATGCCGCCGCAACCCCAAGGCCTCACCCAACAGCTCAGCGATACCGGTTTCTATGTCGTCGGTTCCGACGGCATCGTTTACAACCAAGGCAGCCAGGTTCAAAAGCTCACCATCCTGCCCGAAGCGCGCTCAGCAGAATTTCTCGCCAACCCACCCGCCAAAACTCTCGACCGCAGTCCGTCTCCCGGAAACTCGGAACGCGAATGGGCGCTGGCGATCAAACAAGGCAAGCCGTTTCCTTTCATGTCGCAGTTCGATTACTCCGTGCCGCTCACCGAGCTCTGCCTGTTAGGCGGCCTCGCCATCCGCACCGGCCAACCCATCATCTGGGATCAGAAAACCTCCACCGCGATCGACAACGCAGCCGCCAATCAACTCGTCAAACGCGCCCAATACCGCAAAGGCTGGGAATACGCGGCGAAGGATATTTAATGTGGCGACTATCGAAGTGAAGCGAAGATGTTAGGACAAGACACTCGATCAAAAGCGCCACTAAAAAATCCATTGATTCACATGATAACCGAAAAATTAGATCGGATGATTGAACTTGTTCGGGAGCGACAAGTTCGCCTGATTTTGAGTTTGCTGACTATCATCGCCGGATTCATTGGGCTCCGGGAAATAGATCCCAATTCGATGCTTATCCTAGGAGCCCTAGGCCTTTTCATCCTCGGGCTTCTGCCGTGGCTCGTCGTTTTTCGCAGAGCCTTATGGAGCAAGCGTTATCCTGAAGGTGGAAAATGGCTGAAAGCCGCGAACGTTTTCTTGTGGGTCACCCTGCTCGCTTGCCCGGTTACCCTGGCTTGTCTGTGGTTATGGAGCCTAGTCTGGCCGACTCCCAATGGCTTCGCCGGACTGGGGCAGGGTATTGCCATGTTGATATGTGCCATCATATCATTTTACGCCACCTACATTTTTGCCGCTCTCTCTTTTCTGATTCAACTCTGGCGCGATCAATGGCGAAACAAGCTAAACGCCATCACTCTCATCTATCTCACCCTTTTTTCCTCAGTCGTCATTGCAGTAATCATGGATGGTTTTCTTCAATGATCCTCCTCTAACCCCGGGTTCGGGATGTGAGTGAAACTGATCCGCATCGGTGCGGTTTCTCTAACATCTTGGACGGAGCCCAAGTAAACCGCGTCGCGGCCGTAGCGAGCGCGGAGTTTGTCTAGGGTGGCATCGAGGCGTTGGTGCTTTTCTTTGGTTTGTGGAATTTCGGTTTCCGCATCGTCTTCGGCGATCATCGTAGCGAAGAGTTCCGGAGTGAAATTGTTGCGCTCGACTAAATGCGTGAGCGTGACTGCGACCTGGATGAGATGCGCGCGGGCATCGGGGCGATCTCGCCAAAGTTTTCCTAACAGATGGATGAGCTGGATGGTGGAATCGGTTTCAGGGAAACGGATTGTAGGAGTCCATCTTTCGCCCCGGAAAAATGACAAATGCATGGTCAGCGCGCCGGTGAGCATGCCATGGGAGCGAAGGCGTTCGCAGGCTTTATGAAGGAGTTTGCACAGGATGGGCCAGGCTTTGTTTGGATCGCGGAAATCCGGCGGCAAGACATGGCTGTGACCGATGGATTTTTTAGCGGAAACGATGTCCGGAATTTCCTCGCCACGGATGAGGTGCCAGAATCGATCCCCCATCACCCCGCCCCATGCTTGGTGGAGCAATTCTTTAGGCGCGGTGCAAAGTTTCTGAACTGTGTGGATTCCAGCGGCGTGCATGCGCACCTCCATGTTTCTCGCAATCCCGTTGAAATCGCGGAGTCCGAGCTCGTAAAGGACCTCCGGTAAATCACGATGTTCGATGAAAAACAAACCATCGGGCTTGCGCATCTTGCTCGCCGTTTTTGCAAGGTAACGATTTGGTCCTACCCCGATTGAAACTTTGATCACCGGTGAAACTTCTCGTGCGATGGTGGATTTGATCTTCTCCGCGATGCCGCGCACCACCGAAACTTCGCGGAGATTGAGTGGCAACCACGCCCACATTTCATCGATGCTGAGGACAGCTTCGACATGGATGCAATCTTCCACAGCGGCGATGATTTGGTGGTGAAACCGGATGTATTCGGCGGGTCTGCTTTCGACAATCGCGATACCCGGACACATCACCCGCGCATCGCTGATCCGTGTGCCGGTTTTCACTCCGTAAGCTTTGGCCTCATACGAAGCCGCGATGCATGAACTGGTCTCCGCCATCACCGGAGCGACTCCGACGGGCCGACCCCGCAAGCTCGGATTGAGGTGCTGCTCGACGCTTGCGAAATAGGAATCGCAATCGACAAACAAAGCGGTGAGAGGACGAGACACGCCTCAGAGTGTGCTGGGCTGGGTGAAATGATCAACTCAAAAGTGTTCTTATGAACACTTTTGAGAATCAGGCAATCGCTCGAACTTGTTTCCTGAGATCTCCGTTTTTTTCGTGATAGGCTTTTTGGAAATCGAACTGACCTTGCAAACGGATCAGTAAATCTCCCGGCACACCGAAACAAAGCTGGAAGCGCAAAGCGATGCCAGCGCTAACGCCTTTACGCTGGCGGATCACATCGCTGAGCTGAGCCTTGCTGATTTTCATCGCCTTCGCTGCCTCGATCTGAGTGATTCCATGATGGGCGATGGTTTCACGAATGATGGCCGAGGCAGGATTAGAGATCGGCTTGGGAACTTTAAGTGGATCTCGTGGAATGGATATCGAATTGGTTTTCATTTCTGGTTGGTTTCAGTGGGTGTCTTCAATTTTTACGAGTTCAACGTTTTTCATTTCCATGTTTTCCCATTGGAAAGTGATACGCCATGGGGATTTTCGCGAATCCGCATCGATGGAATATTTCGAGCTTCCTTTGAGCTTGTGGTAAAACAAGAAGGGCATGAGTAGGAGTGCTTTTTCATCGGCTTCATTAAGTATCGCGAGACGCTCGAAAGCTTTGACGGAGTTAAGATTCCCAAGAAATTTCGTTTCCTTGCGGCTTAATTCCTCACCGAGGAAGATTTTTTCTGTGGTGGTGTCAGCAAAGCTTTTGATCACTCGATTACAAATACACTAAAAGGTGAACACATCAAGTATGGATTCGCTTTTCGGTGTATTTTTATTAACCACCTACCTACTTCTTCGCCTTATTCATCGCCTGGCTGAACCAGTCGTTTCCTGAAGGTGCGGGTGATGAGGGGCGGTTGTCGCGGCGTGGGGCTTGGCGGTCGTTGCCGCCGGGGGAGTTGCTGCGCTGACGGGGTTCGAAATCTGGGTTCGATTTCATCGAGAGGGCGATGCGGCTGCGTTTGAGATCCACTTCCATCACGGTGATTTGGACTTTCTGCCCCACTTTGACGACCTCGCTCGCATCGCGGACGAATTGGTCGGAAAGCTGGCTGACATGAACCAAGCCGTCTTGGTGGACGCCGATATCGACGAAAGCTCCGAACGCGGTGACGTTGGTTACGATTCCGGGAAGTTTCATTCCGACTGTTAGATCGGCAGGTTTCTCGACGCCCTCGGCGAAGTTGAAAACCTCGAACGCTTTGCGCGGATCGCGACCGGGTTTGGAAAGTTCGGCGAGGATGTCCTGGAGCGTGGGCAAACCGACCTCATCCGATAAATAATTCTGCAGGTTGATCTTTTTACGCAGCGATTCATCGCGCATCAGATCGGCGACGCCGCAGCCGATGTCTTTGGCCATTTTTTCGACCAACGCGTAGCGCTCAGGATGGACGGCGGAGGCATCGAGTGGATGTTTGGCATCGCGGATGCGGAGAAATCCGGCGGCTTGTTCAAAAGCTTTATCGCCAAGGCGCGGAACTTCTTTCAACTCCGCGCGTGAACTGAATCCGCCTTTTTCGGTGCGGTAGGAAATGATGTTTTCGGCCAGCGTGTTGTTCAGCCCAGAAATATAAGCGAGCAGATGTTTCGAGGCGGTGTTCAGCTCGACACCGACGCCGTTCACGCAACTCACGACCGTGTCATCGAGGGAAGTTTTCAACGCGCGCTGATCGACATCGTGTTGGTATTGACCGACCCCAATAGCTTTCGGATCGATTTTCACCAACTCCGCCAACGGATCCATCAAGCGACGACCGATCGAAACCGCACCACGCACGGTGACATCTTCGTTGGGAAATTCCTCACGTGCGGCATCAGATGCGGAGTAGATTGAAGCGCCGCTTTCGTTGACCATGATAACGGGAATCGTTGAAGGAAGTTTGAGTTTTTTGACAAACGCCTCGGTCTCGCGGGAGGCGGTGCCGTTGCCGATGGCGATGGCTTGGATGTCGTGTTTCTTGATCAATCCGGCGAGCTCGACGGCGGCTTCGTAGGCTTGGCTGTTAGATCCGGCGGTGCAGTAAAGCACCGTGTGGTGGAGAAGTTTTCCCTGCGCATCGAGCACCACGGTTTTGCAACCCGTGCGGAAGCCGGGATCGATGGCGATCGTGCGGCGGCGGCCGAGCGGCGAGGCGAGCATGAGTTCGCGGAGGTTGTCGGCAAAGACCTGAATCGCAGTTTCATCGGCGCGTTTTTTTCCAAGCAAACGCATTTCCGTTTCCATCGAAGGCATGAGCAGGCGCTTACAACCATCTTCGACCGCGAGGCGGACTTGTTCTGCAGCGGAGCCTTTTCCTTTGACCCATTCACCTACGGCAATCGTAGTAACTCGTTCCAAAGGCACATCGATACGCATGAACAGAAACGCTTCTTTTTCACCACGGCGTATCGCAAGCGTGCGGTGGGAGGGAATGGTTTTGAAAGGCTCGGACCACTCGAAGTAGTCGCGGTATTTTTCCGCACCTTCTTCGGTTTCTTTGCCATACATGATTTTAGAGGAAACCGTGGCCTCGGCTTCGTAGATTTTGCGGACTGGGCCGCGCAGCGAGGCGTCGTCGGAAACGCGCTCCGCAATGATGTCGCGTGCGCCGGCAAGGGCGTCTTCCGCGGTGGCGACTTCTTTTTCAGCATCGATGAATTTCGCGGCTTCCGCGGCGGGATCGGCGTTTTGATTTTCTAATAAGAAATCGGCGAGCGGAGTCAGGCCGCGTTCGATCGCTTTGGTGGCGCGTGTCTGGCGCTTGGGGCGGAATGGCGCGAACACGTCTTCGAGCGCGGTAATCGTTAGTGCGGCAAAGATTTTTTTCTTCAGTTCATCAGTGAGGAGGCTGCGTTCTTCCAGCGATTTAAGAATGGTCGCGCGGCGGCTATCGAGCTCGGCGAGCTGGAGCATGCGGTCACGGATCGTCTGGATCTGGACTTCGTCGAGTAGGCCGGTGGCCTCTTTCCGGTAGCGGGAAATGAACGGGATGGTGGCACCTTCGGCGAGGAGTTTCGCGGTGGAGGAAACGGAGGAAAACTTGATGCCGGTCTCGCGAGCGATGAGTTCGAGATGGGCTTGGGAAGATGAGGCGGGTGTGGGTTCAGACATGATGATGCGGGTGGACGTTTTACGCTGGGGAGCGGCTCGGTGGCAAGCGATGCTGAACCATTTGAGGGAAAAATGATCTGGTCAGGCTCAGCGAGGGCGGGCATTGCTTTTCCAGAGATGAACGAAACCGCGCCCGCCATTCCCCGACAACGGTTGAAGTTTATCGATCTCGCACGGTCGATTGCGATCATGTTGATGTTGGAAGGGCATTTTGTCGGGCTGACATTGGCTCTGGAAGCGCGCGATCCATCAAATCTGATTTATCTGATCTGGAATTCCATCCGGGGATTCACCGCTCCCCTGTTTTTCACCGTAGCGGGGATGATTTTCGTGTTCCTGCTTTCAGGTGAAAAGGGAACCTCGTTTTTCAAACAGGTGCGGGTGCGCAAAGGTTTCATCAGAGCGGCGGAATTGCTCTTTTGGGGTTACGCTCTGCAACTGAGCTTGCGGAGATTTCCGGATTATTTAAAAGGCGAGTTCGGGGACTGGATTTTTGCATTTCACGTTTTGCAATGCATCGGAGTCGGGCTGATTGCTTTGATTTTGATCGCCGCACTTCATCGAGCGATAGGCAAGGGTTCTTTGGTCACCTTTTATGCGTTAGCGACGGTGATTTGTTTAGCGGGCTATGTGTGGTTGAAAAGCCTGCCGGAAGGAACATTCGTGCCGGAGGGTTGGCCGCAGATGTTTCAAAACGCCATCAGTGGGCCGCGCTCGGTTTTCCCAATTGCTCCGTGGTTGGGTTTTTCACTGCTCGGCGGCGCGATGGGCGCTTACGTGCGTTCACGAAACGATCAACCCGCCACGCTCCGTTCATGCGCTTGGTTTTTCATCCTCGCCCTTGGGATCAAATTGATTTGGCTCGGCGCGGTTTTGATTCCCATGCCGGAACATGCTTCGGAAGGCATCGCATGGTTCTCGGAGCGGGCTTTCCAAGTGGTCCTGTTTCTAGGGATCTTGCGGATGATTGAAATTTGCTACGGGATCGGTGTGCCATGGATGCTCAGAATCGGCCAGGAAACTTTCGCCATCTACATCTTCCACGTCATCGTGCTTTACAGCGGACTCTTCGGATTTGGTTTGAATGATTACTTCAAAGAAAACCTCGGACCGTGGCAAGCGGCTGGGGGTGCCGCGTTGTTCATCGCGTTTTTCGCCACTTATGCGATTGCGTTAAATATTTGGAAAACGCGGAAACTGAAAAATGCGTAGTTTGCTCAAACCGTGCAAATCCCTATGGCCTCTTTCAAACTCGTCAGCTTATCGTCACGAGTCGGAATGAATTCCTGCGCCACATATCCTGTGTAACCCGTTTCCAAAATCGCACGCATAATCGCCGGATAATACAGCTCTTGGGTGTCTCCGATCTCGTTTCGACCCGGGCAACCTCCCGTGTGGTAGTGGGAAAAATAAGCATGTTTCGCACGGATCGTCGCGATGATATCACCCTCCATGATCTGCATGTGATAAATGTCATAGAGCAATTTGAAATTCGAGCTCGCTAGCCTATCCACCAATACTGTTCCCCAACGACTCAGGTCGCACATATAATCTGGATGATCGACGCGGGAGTTGAGCAATTCCATCGTCAAAGTGATGCCGAGTTTCTCAGCTGTTGGCAAAAGCCGTTCTAAACCGATCGCACAATTTTCTAAGCCCTGCTCGTCATCCATGCCCTCGCGATTTCCGGAAAAGCAAATCAGTTGTTTCGCACCGACGTTCGCGCAATCTTTGAGTTTCTGTTCGTAGACTTCCACTAAAGCATCGTGATGCTCGATGCGATTGAAGGCTTTTTCGATCATCCCGACTTTGATTCCGGAACTTGTCGTTGTTGTCGGAAATGTGACCACAGGACAATCAAGATCGTATTTGCGGAGGGTTTCAAAGGCCGATGTTTCTAGTAGATCAATCGCGACCAAACCGATTTCCTTACCTTCCCTGCAGAACTGCTCGAGCGGGATGCCCTCGTAACACCACCGGCAAGCAGCGTGGCGAATTTGCTTTTGCATTCCAGAAAGCTCTTGTTGAGTCATATCATTTTTCGAATTTTCCATAATCTCTGCTCGGATTCGCTACGAAGTTTCATGTTCATCTATCATAGATGCAAGAAGCAAGCAGCTGAAACGTAAATCATTCAAATTGCAACGCATCCATTGCCGAGTAACATCCACCTTATTAATCAATCAGCAATTCGGTCACTGGCCATCTTCCCCATGAAATCTTTATTTCTCTTACTCGCGATTCTTTTGTCCTTCTGCGCACAACTCTCCGCCAAACCGCTCAATATCCTGTTCTTCACAGCGGACGACATGAATTACGATTCGTCGGCTGTTTTCGGCGGCCCCATCCGGGATTTAACTCCCCATGTAGATCAACTTGCATCCGAAGGGATGCGCTTCAAACACGCCTACTCTACCGTCGCTGTCTGCCAACCCGTGCGCCAGACGATGTTTTGTGGACTCTATCCGCACCGCAGTGGCTCGACGGGATTTGCTCCTGTCAAACCCAACGTGCGCACGCTTCATCAGCAACTTCGTGATGCGGGATATATCATTTCTTGCTACGGAAAGCGAAAGCACATGCAACCTGCCGATCAATATTGCGCAGATGTAGCCGATGACGCGATCAGTCGTCATCCACAGAAACTTGCAGAGGCAACCCGCAATTTTCTGCGTATGGCTCGCGAGCAAGGAAAGCCCTTTTTCCATAACGTCAACTGCTACGATCCGCATCGGCCCTTCATCGGAATGAAAGGACCAGATGATCTGGCTGGGGGTGAGACTCCAAGCCGGTGGATCAAGCCTGAAGAAGTCACCCAAGTCCCCGGATTCTTGGAGGATTTGCCAGAAGTTCGACGAGAGCTTGCGGGCTATTATACGAATGTGCGGCGCCTGGATGATGCTCTCGGGGCAGTGTTGGCCGTGCTCAAGGAAGAGGGATACGCGGATAACACATTGGTGGTGTTTTACGGCGGTGATCACGGGATGTCATTTCCGTTTGGTAAATCGAACAGTTACGAAAACAGCTCACGCGGCGCGCTTATCGTTCGCTGGCCAAACGTCATCCAACCAGGTTCTGTTGATCAGAATCACATGGTGACCACCCTAGATTTCACCCCGACATTATTGGAAGCCTCCAAGCTGCCCGCCATCCCAAACATCGATGGACGATCCTTCCTTCCTGCACTCAAAGGCGAAAAGATGACAGGATGGGATCATGTGTTCACGGTGTATAACGCGGCATTTGGAAACAACTGGCTACCCATGCGCTGCATGCGAACCAGAGAGCGTTCATACATCTGGAATGCATGGAGCGACGGAACCAAAAAATATCACACGGAAAACATGGCCGGCCTAACATGGGACGCGATGACAACCGCAGCCGAAAAAAATCCAGCGATCAAAGAACGAACCGAATTCTATACCTATCGAGCACCCGAGGAATTCTACAATCTCAGCAATGATCCCTGTGAACGTAAAAACCTCATTAAAGCAGCTGATAGTCAGGCAGAAATTGAATCCATGCGAAAACAACTTTTAACCATGATGCAGTGCACCGAAGATCCTTTTGCGAATGCCTTCGCCAATCGTGATAAAAAGAAGCTCATTCAGGAAGCCATCAAAAAACATCAAAAAGCACCATGATGAATTGTATGCTTCGGATGTCTTGATCTAATTCCAAATCACTTTTGTTAGTAGCCAACTACCATCGGTTTTCTGAAAATAAAGCGTCACATCCGATGTACCATCCACAGGCCGGTCACCTTTGACATCGATAAACCCCTCAACCGTGGCGATCACTGTAGCCCGATTTCCTTCAATCTTAACCTCACGGAATTCAGTAATTTCGAATTCCGATTCCTTGGTGTTGGTGCAAATCCATGAATAAGCCGACTCGATTTGATCTTTTGGAAAAGACCCATTGGCTTGTTTGACTGTCAGGCTCTCTATTTCAAACTGTGCTGCTAAAACTCCATTGATGGAAAGTGCTTTGGCATAACGCATCACGCCACCGGTATCTGCGCTGATGGTTAGGATATCCATCAAATGATCTGAACGACGCTTGACGGCTCGCTCTTCAGAGGACCACCACATAATGAATGGAATGAGCAGCAGCAATAATACGCCCGCTATGATGATGTGTGATTTTTTGATGATTTCTGATTTGGATCGTAGAAAATCCGCACATCTGCCTGCTTAGTGCCGAGCAGTTGTTGTGCGCGACGCAAGGCATCTCGTGTGGAAATGTTAGGATTTGATGGCATTGCGAGGAAGATATTGCTTTCGCCCTGAGTCCGATCCGCACCCTCTTGTAACATTTCCAAAATACCCGAGCGCTTCAGGACTTTGTAAACATCTTTGGATGCGCCGGAAATCAACAAGAACAAGCCTTGGCGGCGCATGAAACCGACCAGATCTTCCAACGCCATCACACTTGTCGCATCCAGGTGGCGCGCGTTTTTCAAACGTAGGATGATGACTTTGATAGCCGGATCCGCAGCGGTTCGTTGAATCTGAGTACGGAACAATTCCGATGCACCGAAAAATAAATCCCCTTCGACATGCACGATCGAAATCGCGGGAATCGGCCTTGCATTGTTGCCTTCTTTTTCGCGTAGCTCGCCGACATCGTTGAACTCGTATTCTTTCAGGTAAGGCTTACTTGCTTTGCGTAAGAACAAAGTGATGGAAATCGCAACCCCGATGAAAATGGCGACGTGCAACGGCGCGAGCAGAGTTGCGATAAATGTCACGACGATCACCGCTGCGTCATCAAATGTGGAGCGCAGGCAAATACGAATTTGTTTGAGATTGAACAGGGTGAAAGAAATCGCAATCACCAACACTGCGAGCGCGGCTTTCGGGATATAATCGATGATATCTAAACCCGTTTCGCTAGACCATGCAATCAAGACCACCAGCGCGAGCGTGAACAATCCGGTATAAACTGCCGACGCTTTGGTCGCGGCTCCCGATTGGAAATTCAACATGGATCGAGTCAGCGAGCCTGAAGCCGGCATGCCACCAGCAAGTGCGGAACCTAAGTTCGAGAAACCCACGGAAAGCATGTCTTGATTAACGTCCATACGATCGCCGGTTTGAGATGCGATCGATTTCGCCATCAGGGTGTTTTCCAAAGAAGCGAGAAATGCGATCGCCAAGCCCAAACCTAACAGTGCTGAAATATCATTGAAAATTCCTGGGCGGAAAAAATTGGGGAGATTCGGCACCAGCTCCTTAAAACCAAAAGTTTTGAACGTTTCCTGCCCATCAAATGGCCCAACATCAAAATGAATCAAGGGGCCGAAAATAGCCGACCCCAACAGCAACGCGATAGAAAACGCTGGCCAGTTTTTTTTCCAACGCTTGAAGGCGTAGTAAATCACCAACGTCACCATACCTATCATAAGCGGCACCCATTGCGTGTGAGTGATCGAGCTTACTAACTCGCCGACCAATCCGAAAAACGTCGCGGTTTTCTCGGGATCCACGAATTTACCTAACCCCAATAATGGCTTGAGTTGGTTTCCAATGATCAACACCGCCGCGCCAGCCATGTAGCCGACCAGCACGCTGCGCGAAACGTATTGCAAAAGATCCGCCACTTTCAGCACCGCACCTAACATGGACGCGATCGCGACAATGAAAACTAACAGCGGAAGCAATTCGGGGATCCTGTCATGCATCGCCGGATTCACCGCAAAAAAACTGAACAACATGAAAGCCGTCGCATTCGTCGGCCCTAGCACATTGTAACGCGAGCTCGCAAAAAACGGTGCGATGATCGCAGCCACCGCCGCGCTCACCACTCCGTAAATCACATCGAGACCTGCGATCGCCGCATACGCAATCGCTTGCGGCAAAGCCAACAAAGTCACGTTCCACGCCGCACGCAAATCGCTGCCGAACTTCAGTTTTGAGTAATCTCGAACCCGCCCAACTTGCGGCAGAAGATTAATTTGCTCTTCCGCAAAATAGTTCCGCAGCCCGCGGTAAGTTTTTTTGATGACGTTTCCGAAACCCATGAAGCTTCGTAAAATTTAGTGGAACCGAGCGCGCCTGAAAAGCCACAAGCCTAACAACACACAGAAAATATTCGGCGCCCATAGAGCAAAAGTCGCCCCAGCATCGGTATCGAATTTATCCGATAGTAAGGTGAAAAGGAAATACGCAGTGCCGATGAGAAGACTAATTACCAAACCTCCAGAGGTATCTTTGCGTCGGCCTTTCAGGCCAAGCGGAACCGCGATGAACGCAAACGACAAGCAGGCCATGGAAAACGAGAAGCGCTTGGTGATTTCAGCTCGGAAACTAACTTTCTGGGCGTCTTTCATATCCGGATTATCATTGATGTATTGCCGGATTTCCGCGTTTATCATCGCGCTGGCGCGAACTTTTTTGTGACGCTCGCTACCGAAATCAAAGAGCCACGGCTCCATTTCACCGGCAAAAACAAGTTCCGAATTAAGCCCCTCCCTTTTGGATTCGAAAAAGGTATCGATCAGTTTCAAGCGTAACTGTTTTTTTTCCTCATCTACAATTAGCGATACGCTACCTGCATGCACATAAGCCTCTGTGCGGGACGGAGCCCCTTTATCGCTGTTTGAGACCTGATAAAGATGAAATCCTTGCAGCGTGTCGTCATCCCGCGCTTCGACGAAAACTTTTTGATTTTTAAATTTCGATTGCACGATCCCCGGATTCAACAGCGAGCGCGGATCGCGTTTCACTTGCTCGTAAATTAAATCTGTGAGCGAGGCTTTCGCGAGAGGGACAACATTTACATTGATCCACAAACAACCCAGTGAAAGCACTGCGCCAATCATGAAAACGGGAAGTGCCAACCGAAACATACTCAGCCCAGCAACGCGTAAACTGGTGATCTCGTTATCGCTCGACATCCTGCCGAACACCAACAGCACCGCCGAAAGGAAACCCCATGGAATGGTGAACATCAGTGAAAACGGCAGGACGTTAATCACAAACCGAACCACCAACCCCAATGGAGCAGACTGATCCACAAGCAACGGCCGCGCCTGCTTGAAAAGATTCCCCATCACCAGCACCATACTAAGCACAAAAACGGCATAGATCGTCCCAACAATAATTTGTTTGGCGATATAGCGATCGAAAAGGCGCATGTCAGAGAATCACGGGCGGAGACAAATCTGGCAAGTGGCAAGATGCATCAGTTTCAAGTCAGCCTGCAGATGAAATCTTCAATATCCAATCCCCTTGTTTTCTCGTTTGCCTAGGATCTTCTAATTGAAATCCTCCGACAAACCTGACAAACCTGCCGCGTAATCGACCGACTCAATGATCCATGTCTGAATCAAGGATCACCCATAACCCATCATGAAACCATACCTTTTTCTGTCCGCAGCGCTCACCATCGCCACCCTTCAGGCTGCTCCCATCCCTTTAAATCTCCCCCGCCCCGACGACAAACCCGGCGATGCCACCAAACCGGTCAAGGTCTATATCCTTGCAGGCCAGTCGAACATGGTCGGCATGGGCGATATCACTGGTGCCCAACCCCCATACCCAGCGGTCTATCTTTCTGCGGATCCAGCCATCATTCCCGGTGAAATGCCGGTTGGATTATCCCGTACGAAATCCGCCTGCCAGTGGGTTTGGAGAGGTGTGCCTGCCCTGAAAACTCATGGTATCTATCAATCAAACGACCCCTCCGCTCCAAGCGGCGCCTTGCTCGCCATTTACCCTCCCGATCAGGGCGCAAAAGCCAAGATCACGCCTCCAAAACCCCTAGCACTCGGCACGGTGTCGGCTCAGATTCCGATGGTCGATGGGGCGGGCACACCGATGGTCAGCGCTTTCATTGATGTTCCGGCGACTGGCAATTACCTCGTCCACGTCGGATACGGCGAGAGCACGCACGCTGCGGCTCTGGTGGATGGCAAAGAAGTTTATCGCAAGGACATCGGCGGCAAACCGGCGCTTACCAAAGTCACCCTCGAAGCCGGAAAACGCTATCCGCTCCAAATCACCTACCTCAAAGGTGGTTCCGCCGCCTTTTGGTTGGAGCAAGTCGATCTGGTCGGTAAGGGCGACCTTGTCACCTTGACCAAAAAAGACGGCAAATTTCCCTATCTCATCGACGATACCGGCAACTGGACCGTCCGCAACGATGTGTATTTCCAAGAGGCGCGTTTGACGGAAGGCGGCAAAGGCGCGCCGATGAGCGCCGAGTCTAATAAAAAATGCCTACCGAAGTGCAATGCCATCGGCCCCGAAGTAGGCTTCGGATACGTGATGGGCACTTTCCATGACGAGCAAGTGCTATTGATCAAAACCGCACAAGGCAACCGCTCTCTGAGATATGATTTCCGCCCACCTTCGAGTGGAAAAACCTCCGACAGCGAATTCGAAGGCTATGAATACCGCGCCATGATCAAGGGCGTGCACGAAACTTTAGCCAACATCGACAAGGTGGTACCCGGCTACAAAGGGCAGGGCTATGAGATCGCTGGCTTCGGTTGGTTTCAGGGACACAAGGACAGCGGGTCCACCAAAGAGGATTATGAAAAATGCTTGGTCGATATCATCCAAGACCTGCGCAAGGAGTTCAAAGCGCCGAAGATGAAGGCCGTGGTGGCCACCGTCGGATTTGAAGGATATCGCTTAATGAGCGGCCCATGGAAGGGCGTCTGGGAAGCGCAGATGGCCGTCGGCGATGCCAAGCAGCATCCGGATCTCGCGAGCAGTGTCGCCTCCGTGGACACACGCGACTTCTGGCGTGAAATCGAAGAGTCTCCCCGCAGCCAGAACTATCACTACCACCGCAACCCAGAAACTTACATGCTAGTCGGTGAGGCAATGGGACGCGCCATGGTTCGCCTCCTAGGCGGACAGGCCGAAGAAATCCCCAAGTCTGACCGCGAGGCTAAAGTGGCCGCTCAAGTCGCTGCCGAAGCTGCTAAGCCAGCGCCAACTCCCGAGCAGATCGCTGCCTCAAATGCAGTAGTCAAACCGATGATTCTCGATGGCCTAATGACCGCCTTCCTCGCTGATCCCAAGATCCAGCCCGTGCTGAAAGGACAACTCGTCCAAGCCCAATCTAAACCCGCCAAGCTACCCGAGTATTTGGACGATGCCGTGGATGACGCGGTGGCTTTCCTACAAGCTGCCGACATCCACTATTACGATTGGAAACCGGTCATCGCCGATATGAAAGGCGCAAAATGGGATTACATCGGTTTCGATGTCGCCGACAGTCCGTATCTGAACAAATCAACAGCCGTGCCGGTCAACGAGGACGAGGGCGCTGGAAACGAAGCAACTCCCGCACCAAAGAGCGCTCCACCGAAAGATAGCGTGAAGACTCCGCCCTTCGTCCTGAAATATCCAGCCGGACTTGAGCAATGGTTCATGCCGGATTTCGATACGAAAAAAGCTGGCTGGAAAAACGGTGCAGCCCCCTTCGGCATGAAGATGGACGAAATGGTTCCGGAAAGTCTCGCATGGATCGCCAAGTATCCGCTCTATCCACTCAAACGCACCATGCCAACAACCATCACCGGCAACGACGTAGTATTGATGCGCCAGACCTTCGAATTACCGCCAGCCAAAGAAGGACATCGTTACCGTATAAGATTGGATGGCAGTGTTAACGAAAACTCAGGTGAAGGCTATACCATCTATATCAACGGCAAGCTACTAACAGAAGTAACGGCCGGCGTCACCGCATGGCGCAGGCAAGGACTGCGCGGCAGTCATATCTGGCAGGATTTCCTCGGCGACTTCAAGGGCGGCAAAGTAACCATCGCCGTCGCCAACTTCCCCATGAACAACTACAATCCGGATCCCTACATTCCAGCGATTGGTCCGTTAAGCGTGTGGATCGAGGAGCAGAAATTGCCTTCACTCGGGCTGGCACCTTGATTTTTACAGACTCGGTCTGAAATCAGCATGCTTAATTTACTGTCCAAGACTCTATGATCAGATCGTTTCACGGCACTTACGGGAATACCGCCAAATGCTATTTTTGAGCGGCCCCAGACAAGTAGGCAAGACGACAACCGCCAGACAAATAGCGGATCATTTATTCCCTTTTGCTGACACCATTGCTGTTGTCCTTTTTACTGTTTGCTCTTCTTTCTGCTAAATGACCATCCTCAGCAATCATCTCTCCAAAAGCAATTTCCTAGCGTTAGTCTCGTTATCAGTGAATGATTGCGGCATGGATCGCGCCCATACCCCAACGAATACCGAGTTATCAGCGATTGAGTTGCTCTCGGTTGTGCCCATCCTTGGGAATGCGTATTTTAGCAGCCTATCAGACGGGAGTATGCCGAAGGCGGATTTCGTGAAATCCCAAGTGCAGTTTTTTCATGCGGTTGGGTTCTTCTCGCGGAATCTTGCGACGCTCGCGGCGCGGCTTCCAACTTCCTCAGAGCGTGCGGTGCTGATTCACAATTTGTCGGAAGAGCACGGACTAAATGAGGATGATCCGGCGGAGGGATTCCGGCCACAGCTTGCGCATGACCGGACTTTTGCAAGATTTCTTGAGACTCTCGGGTTCAGCGCCGGGGAGTTGTCAGGGAGTCAGCCTGAGCCGCCTGTTAGGGCGTTCAACCTCGCGTTATTGGGCGGATGCGCTTCGGAATCGCCGGGCTTTGCGTTGGCGGCGCTTGGTATGATCGAATACTCCTTCGCCGATATCAGTGCGTTGATCGGGAAGAGGGTGGTGGAGCTGGGTTGGGTGGGATCGGCGGACTTGGTGCACTACAGCCTCCATGCGGAAATCGACAAGCGCCATGCGGCCGAGCTTTTCGATGCGGCGGAAGCCACCGGCGAGGGGGATTTAGCCATTCTTGGAGGACTGGAGTTCGGAAAGTATATTTTTAACCGCCTCTATATCGATCTTATCGTCCCAAACGCATGAACGATACTGAAAAACCGCGATTGAAACCGGAGGAAGTGCGCTCCCTCCACCAGCTTTCGCACCACACTGGGCTCTTGCGCTTCTCGGCGTTTATCTTCCTGTATGGCTGTGGTGCGCTGGGCGCAGTGATGGTTTCGGAGCGGTTTCCCTGGTTCCTTGCCACCCCGTTCTGGATCCTGGCCGGAGCCTCACTCCATGGGATCAGCCTTTTCACCCATGAGGCGGTGCACGGGACGCTCTCGCGGAACAGGATTGTGAACGCCTGCCTCGGTGCGTTCTGCGCGTGGCCAGTGTGGCAGAACTACTCAGCGTATCGCGTCCTCCACCTCGCGCATCACGCGGATCTCGGCGGCGAGCATGACCCCGACCATTACGAGAACTACACGCGCTGGACATGGGGCGTTTTCACCCTCAACTGGCTGCGACTGCTCATCGGCTACCCCATCTATATCACCGCCATCCCCATCCTCGGCTGGAAGCACGGATCATGGAAAGAGCGCGCGGTCATCACCGTCGAAACGGCCTGCTGCGCGGCACTTGCCGTACTGGCCTGGAAAATTTTCCCAACGGCATGGCTGTTCCACGCATGGTTAGGCCCCATGCTTTTCATCAACGCGATGGTGAACATCCGGGGCATGAGTCAGCACACACTCCTTGAGCATTCCGACGATGAAATCCTCGGCACCCGCAGCATCCTGACCGGCCCAGTGGTGCGATTTTTCATGTGCAATGAGAACTACCATCTCGAACATCACCTCTACCCTGGGATTCCATGGTATCATCTGCCCGCTGCTCACCAGAAGCTGGCGCCTGAGCTGCTCCGCCGGGGTGCGCCGTTTATCGGTTCCTACACTTCCTTCGTCGTGCAGTTCATCCGCCACAGTATTAGGCGCGGGCCGTGGAGCCGCATGTCATGACCACCACCGCCGATCCATGGGCGCTAGCCGCCGCGAAGCTGCCTCTCGCATTCTCCCAAGTCCGCGAGGATGCTCGCCTCGATATCGAGGTCGGGGCACGTCTTCCACCCGGCGGAAATGTGATGATGATTGCCTCAGGCGGAGAGACTGCGGTCTGCCTTGCGCGGCTGCCCCTCGGTCGACTCGTCCTCGTCGATGTCAATCCGGCACAGCTCGCCTTGACCCGTTGCCGCTTTCACCTCGCTGAAACAATACCTCCGGAAGAGAGCATGGCCCTCCTCGGCCACACCCACATGCCCGCCGCCACACGCCGGGAAAAATGGGACTCCATCTTTCAAAATCTCGGCCTAGCACCTAATACCCTTGGCCCCGAATCCATGGTCTCTGAACTCGGGCCGGATCATTGCGGGCGGTATGAGGTGGCGTTTGCGGAGTTGCGGAGCTTGCTTTCGCCAGAGGCGATAGGGCGATTCCTGCGGGAAACCGATCCGAAAGCGGCAAGCGAGATGATCGCCCCCGGAACGGAGATAGGTGACACACTTGATGAGGCCTTTGCGGCGGCACTGAGTTTGGAAAATCTCGTGGCGCTCTACGGTGAGGGCGCGACACAAAACCCACGCCGCCCATTCCATGAGCACTTCATCGCCCAGCTCAGGGAGATCACGGCGCGGCAGGCTCCCGCCGTGAATCCTTGGATCTGGCAGCTCCTTGCCGGGAAATTCCCACCCAACGCACCTGTGGACTGGCTGCTGGATTCTTCACCCATCCTCACTGAACCCGAGTATTTCCAAGGCACCATGATTCAAGCGCTGGCCGACGCGCCGGAGCGATCCATGGCTTTCGTCCACCTCTCGAACATCCTCGACTGGCTGTCTCCCGAGGAAGCTTGTGAGACACTCGCCGCCGCCCATCGCGCGCTGCGTCCGGGTGGCTTCGTCTTGATCCGGCAACTGAACTCCAGCCTCAATATCCCATCTCTCTCATCATCGCTGAAATGGCATCCGGAAGATGGCCGCCGGCTTCAGCTCAGCGACCGGAGCTTTTTCTATCCTAAAATCCTGCTCGCCTCGCTGCCATGAATATCCACCGAATCACCGGCCCGCCGCCTCCGGATCTGGCTCGGATGCTCGCCGAGTTCGAAAGGGAATTCGTCTATCCGTTGGGGTCATCCGATTCGTTCACGATTTCCCATGGCGAGGACTACCCGCTGTTTTTTCGTGGAATGGGAAACTCGCGCGTTCATCTCGCGGAAATTTCAGGAGCCATCGTCGGGGCGCAGGCAGTGGTCGATAGGGCGGTGTCGCTGGCGGATGGCAGCGAGATCTCGGCAGCGTATTTCTGCGATACGAAAGTGGTCTCACGGCTGCGCGGTGGGATGGTTCTGGGTCGGTTGGCAATCGCCGCTTGCAGGGAAACCTTGGCTGTCGGAATTCATTCTGGTTTCTCCGTGGTCATGGACGGATCAAAAACCACAGACCAGCACACCGGCAGGCTCGGTATTCCCCAGTTCGAGGAGCTCGGGCGGCTTGTGATCCTGCGATTCGATACCGCCGCCGACTTCAAAGGATTTCAAGATGAAGAAGAATTCCGGATCGGCAAATGGCATCGCCCGTTTGGCGGAGATCCCGCGATCAGCTCGGAAATGCAGCCGCTCGAGCTGACCGTCGAAGGAGCCAGTGGGCTTCTGGTGGATACCCGCCGTGGGAAGCGGCTGTGGAAATCCGATGGAACCGAGATGATCTCCGCGCACCTAACGTCGGTGCGTTTCTCCTCGGCTGGCTCTCTATCATCGCTGATCCGTTCCGCGATTGAAACCGCCGCCGGAATGGGAATCCCTGGGCTTTTCCTCGCGCTGCCAGAGACAATTTGCTCCAAAAAATCACTCAAGGAAGCGACCGAATCCTCCGCACACATCGCAGGCGCCGCGGTTTATGGAACCGGCTTGCCCAAGGGCAACTGGATCGTGGATACCTCGGTGATCTGAGTCACTCATCGTTATTATTTCTCAGAGAAACATTGATACTGACCTTTGCTAGCGTTGGCAAAGCCGCCGCGGCTCTGGGCAGAAAAGTTGAGGTGCGCTTCGTTTCCGCCTGAAATCACCATACCTGCGCCACTCTATCCTCTACCCACTCCAAAACGCCTATCGATATCTTTTCGATTAAATTCTGTTAGAGTAGGTCGGCCATCGGCGGCGCAATAAGGAAGATCGCATTCAAACAGTTCTTCTAGAAGACTTTGTGCTTCCGCGATGCGTGGGACGACTCGCTTGGCGGCTTTGTTGGCGATGATTCTTGCGAGTCTTTCGAAAGTAAATTTTCCTGCCGATACAGGACCGTGGAGGGTATCTACTAAAATCTCACTGAGGAAAATTTTCGGGTCGTCCATATGCAGAAACGCTGGGAGACTTCTGAGTTGCAGGGTATTTCCACCGAACGCCTCGACTTCCAAGCCCGCTTCTAACAACGCGTTTTTCTCGCGTAACAAATGATCCAGATCACGAGGATCCAGTTCGATCAAAACTGGAACTAACAGATTCTGCGTTTCCATGCCTTCTTTCTGGGCTTTGGTGAGCTGCTCGAAAATGATCCGTTCGCGCGCGGCTTTTGGATCGAACAAGACCAAGCCGCTGTCGCTTTCGAAAATGACATATCTGTCCTGCAACATCCCGACCAAGCGGAACTGGGGAGCTTTGGAAAGTCGCGCTTCGATTTGCGAATCGTCTACCGAGACCATGCTCATCTCTTGCTGTGACGGATGAAACATCGCTGCACGCGAAACGATTTTTTCTTCTGGCTCACTGATGAAATCGGAATCCTTTGTAGGTTGTGGCAGCGGGCTGCGCGGGCGCGATTTCAAGCAATCGGCGACGGCTTGGGAAATCAAATCTCTGATTTCATGCGGGCGATGAAACCTCACTTCCTTCTTCGCAGGATGGACATTCACATCGACCAAATGCGGCTCCATTTCCATCCACAACCACGCCGCTGGATATAACCCATCTTGAAGATTTCCGCGAAATCCCTCCACCAATCCTTTCGAGATCGCCGCGTCTTCGATTGGCCTGCCGTTGAGGAAAACGAATTGGTGACGTCGGCCTTTACGAGCGTGTTGAGCGGGAAGAATGAATCCGCTCACCTGCATGCCAGATCCCATAGCCTCAGGAATTTCCACTAGCTCGCCACCCAGTTCATTTCCTAACAACTGCCGCACCCGATCCGCCGTGCGGACGACGCCGGGTAGATCAAAAATGGTCCGGTCATCTTTTCTGAAACGGAAACGCACGCCCGGCGCGGCCAGCGCGTGCAGACGAAGTTGCTGCTCGACGTATGCGGACTCGGTGCTCTCGGCGCGCATGAACTTGCGTCTGGCGGGCATGTTGAAAAATAAATTCCGCGCCTCGATCACCGTGCCGGGAGCGCCGCCGGCATCGCGGACATCGCGGAGTTTACCGCCATCCACGATGATTTCCGTCCCGGTCAAAGAGTCCGCCTGCCGCGTGACCATGCGGAATTTGGCCACGCTCGCGATGCTCGGAACGGCCTCGCCACGAAATCCTAAGGTTAAAATATTCGCCAAATCTGCCGCGGTGCGCAGCTTGCTGGTTGCGTGTCTTTCCAATGACAGCAAGGCATCTTCCCGCGCCATGCCACAGCCGTCATCGCTCACGCGGATCAGGTTCACCCCGCCTTTTTCAATATCCACCATCACTTCCCGCGCCCCGGCATCGAGGCTGTTTTCCACCAACTCTTTCACCACACTCGCCGGACGCTCCACGACCTCGCCTGCCGCGACTTGGCTGGCTAAAATATCTGGTAAAACGCGGACGACTGGCACGCCACGATTTAGTCCTCATGATCCTGATTCAGCAATCTTCAATTGACCCATTCCCACCGACGACTAGCCTGCCCCCATTCATGGCTGGATTTTTCAAAAAACTTTTTAACGCAATCATCGATAAAGCGGAGGTCGATTGGGACGATCTCGAGGCAAATCTCATCGCTGCCGACCTCGGTGGAAAACTCAGCACCGGCATCGTCGACGAGCTCTTCGATCTGGGTCGCAAGGTTTCCGCGCAGGACGTGGTCGATATCACCCGCAAGCGACTTTCCAAAATCCTTCCAGATGATTGCCCGCCGCTCCAACCTCGCGCGGACGGCAATCCGTTTGTGATTTTGGTCGTCGGCGTGAACGGCACCGGGAAAACCACCTCTTCCGCCAAGCTCGGTATGTGGCTGAAAAAACGTGGCCACAGCGTGATGCTAGCAGCCGCCGATACATTTCGCGCCGCAGCGGTCGAACAACTCCAACGCTGGGGCGATAGACTCGACATCCCTGTCGTCACCGGAGCAGCGAACTCCGATCCATCATCCGTCTGCTTCAAAGCCCACCAACAAGCCATCGCTGAAAAAAAGCAATTCCTCATCTGTGATACCGCGGGTCGCATTCACACGCGCCACAACTTGATGGAAGAGTTGGGAAAAATCCGCCGCACCATCGCCAAGCAAGACGAAGGAGCACCGCATCTCACGTTGCTCGTCGTCGATGCCTCTACCGGCTCGAACGCTCTCAACCAAGCCAAAGAATTTCACAAAGCCAGCCCGCTTGACGGTTTGATCATCACCAAGCTCGATGGTTCAGGAAAAGGTGGGATCGCTTTCACGATCTTCGATCAAATCGGCGTCGCTCCACGTTTCATCGGAACCGGCGAAGAACCCGAAGCGTTTTCGATGTTCGAGAAAGAACGATTTGTGGCTGAGGTGCTTTAGATGGTTTCGGGCATTTTTCTACAGGGAGGGAGGAGATGACGGAGAAGAGGAGAGAATTTGGATCCTGGACTCATCAATTTTTCATTTCTACTCCCCGTCCTCCTATTCCTCCTCCCTCCCTGTAGAAAAAAGCCGGATCTCCCTCTTAGCCTGAAACAAGATTGCAGTCAGCACTGAGTTAAAGCAGTTTTGCGCCGCCCATGGATTACAAAGAAGCAATCGATTGGTTATTCGCGACGCAGCAGTTTGGGATCAAGCTGGGCTTGGAAGGACCGCGCAATCTACTCAAACAATTTCTCGCCTTTCCCAAACACGGCGTGCAGGTCGCGCATGTGGCGGGGACGAATGGCAAGGGCAGCGTGTGCGCGATCATGGATCGCTGTGCCAGGTCTTGCGGGAAACGCACAGCGCTTTTCACTTCGCCGCACTTGATCGATTACCGCGAAAGAATGCGGGTTTCTGGTGAAATGATTTCTGAGGAAAGATGCGCGGAGTTACTCACCGATGCGCGTGAACTTTGTGCACGACTCGAAGTGCATCCGACCTTTTTTGAAATCACTCTCGCGGTCGCGATGCGTTGGTTCCGCGAAATGGAATGCGAGCTGATTATTTTGGAAACAGGCATGGGCGGGCGCTTGGATGCGACGACCGCTGTGCCTGCAGATGTTTGCGTCATCACTCCGATCGGTTTGGATCACACCCAGTGGTTGGGTGATACCTTAGCGCTGGTCGCCACGGAAAAGGCCGGGATTTTTCTCGAAGGAGTGCCAGCGCTTTCCTCGCCGCAGGAAGACGAGGCGCGTCAGTCTCTTGAAAAAGAAGCGAACCAAAAACGCACACCACTGAGTTTCATCGATCAACCGCTCGAAGGTTATGGCATCGCTCTATCTGGCAAACATCAAAAATGGAACGCAGCACTCGCCTTGGCGGCGTTGCATGCGTTGCGTTTGCCGTTGAATTACGAATCCGTCGCCGATGGCTTGGCAAAAGTCAAATGGCCGGGTCGCTTCGAGCGCATCACCAGCGGAGAATTTGAAATCATTCTCGATGGCGCGCACAATCCACACGCCGCAAAAGTCCTCCGCGAAACCTGGATCGATGAAATCGGCGCCGGTAAAGGCACGTTGATTTTCGGTGCGGTCGAATCCAAAGACATCGCCGGTATCCTCGCCGAACTCCGCGGACTGAATCAGCGAATCATCTTCTGCAAGGTCGGCACCACGCGCGGACTTCCGACGTCTGAGCTAGTGAAAAGCCTATCCGCAGATGAGCAGCTCACTGCTGAATGCTACGAGACATTTACCGAAGCGCTCGCCGCAGCGAAATCTTACAAAGACCGGATCCTCGTCGCTGGATCACTCTTTCTCGTCGGCGAAGCAAGGGCATTACTGTTAGATAAAACGTTTCTGGCTAGTGTGCAGTAAAAGCGCGGAGCAGGGAGCTAGGAGCATGGAGGAAGATTTAAAAATTCCCCGCTCCCCGCTCTATGCTCTCCGCTTCCACCTACGTCTTAAAATCACGAGTCTGAAACGCCAGCCAGCCGATGGTGAAAAGACTAACATTCAAACCCATCAAAAAGGCATAGCTTTCGATGATTTTCGGCCATGAAAGATGCTGCTCAACGAAGAAAATCCATGCGCTCATGCGCCAAGTGATAAAGTAGCTTTCATAGGGCTTGAAGAAGGGGAAGCCCTGCAAGATCATATCAATGAACAGGATAGTCAGAGTGATGATCGTCGCGGCTGCGGGCTTGATCTTGAAGCAGGAGAACATGAACGCGATCGATGACAGCGTGATCATGCTGATACCGATGCCTGCCGCGGAAAGCGCGAGTCGGCTCGCGCCTTCCCACCATTCCGGATACGCGGCAAAGACTTTCATTTTTGGCTCTATCACAAACATCCCGCCTTCCCATCCCACAGCCGCGACCGCCATTGCATAGCCACTGACACCCACAAAAAACACGAAGCTGAATGTATAAAGACAGACCGCTGTGTATTTCACTAGTAGCAAACGAAACCGACTGATTGGCCGCGCAAACACCATGCGCAAATTTCCATCCTCGTTTTCCTTGGCAACGATATCCCCCGCGACCAAGGCGAAATAAATCGAACCCAGGATAAACATACTCAACAGCATGATCATGAACGTGATCGTGAGAGAGCTGTAGTAAGTGCTGAACTCCAAGCCGTTTCTCTCGACCATTCCACGCATCCGCTCTTGGCTAGCTTCGAGTTTATAAACCGTCAGAATCAACGCCTCCATCGCGAGAAACGCACCGTATCCCATCCACGTCCGAGGCCGCGCAAAAAGTTTGCGGAGCTCACCACGAAGTTGTTGAAGAAAAATCATATCAGTTCGGGCTGCCTCGACCGTCGAGAATTTCCATATACACATCTTCCAGCGAACGCCGGACTTTCGCAAACTCGCGAACCCGTACCCCCGCTTTCACCAACTCCTCCACGACTTGCGCGGAATCAACCTCCGCCGGCAGCGAGATCCGCCCCGCTTCCAGCCCACTGCCGCCGAAGCGTGCGATGACTGGTTCAGCCGCCGACCATGATTCTAGATCGACCTGATACGTCGGGACATCATCGGCGAGATTGCGGACGGAACCTTCAAACACGCGTTGTCCTTCGCGCAGGATCGCAACTCGGTCGCACATCAGCTCGACCTCGGAAAGCAGGTGGGAATTAAAAAGCACAGTCATGCCTTTTCTCTCCCGCAGTTCCAAGATGAAATCGCGAAACCATTTGATCCCCTCGGGATCGAGCCCATCGGTCGGTTCGTCTAACAAAAGCAGCTCAGGCTCCGGCAATAACGCCTGCGCTAAAGCCAAACGCTGCCGCATTCCGTGGCTGTAAGTGCGAACTTTTGAACCGATCCGTTGCTCCAAGCCCACACGCCCGACCACTTCGCGTGCTGCCTTTTCATCAAAACCTCCCGAATAGCTCATCAGGATTTTCAAATTCTGCCAGCCGGTCATATAATCATAAAACGCCGGAGCTTCAAAGATCGCGCCGACTTTGCGTAGTGCCTTGCTGCGGTGCTCTTGCACGGAAATCCCATCGATCAATACCTCGCCTTGATCCGGAGCAACCATTCCGAGAATAATTCCAAGCGTCGTGCTCTTGCCCGCGCCATTATGCCCAAGCAGGCCGTAGATCTCCCCACGCTCAAGCATGAAGCCAACGTTTTTGAGAGCGGGTTTTCCGCCAAACGTTTTATTTAGATTTCTTGCTTCTAACATAATTGAAGTTTCACTCACCTGATACAAAGCGAACTTTTCCTGAACTGCTGAAGTCAGCATACAGAAAATTGGTTTTCTCATCATGCCATGACTCTTTATCACTCACCAAAGGAATGCGCTCGGGTCGGTTGTCGTTTCCGAAAAAGGAAAGCTCATCAATGCGCCGACCATTTTGAGTGATGTTCCAGTTGTAGCTGCTGCCGGTTTTCCGAAACTCTACTTTGTCGGATGGACAATGGAACACTTCTTCGCTCTCCACATACCCTAACAGCACCGTTTCTAGCACTGGCTCATCGGAGGTTTTACTTGTCCGACCCAAGGCAAGCTCAGGCAAGTAATCATTATTGTCCCCTAAATACATCTGCAAACCCACACCAATCTGGCGTAGGTTTCCTATACATGTTGCTTGTCTGCTTTTTTCAACCAACGAAAGACTGACAGGCACAGCGATCGCGGAAAGCACCGCGATGATAGCAATAGTCACCAGTAGCTCTGTTAGAGTAAATCCGTTTTTTTGTATCGTATTCATCGCTGCCCGAATTCGTTGCCTCTCAACCCCTGCATGACTTCGTTCATCGCTTCCATCAATGGCGCGAGGTCGAGTTTCGTATCTGCGCTCGCCTCATTGAAATATGCCCGCATGCCTTCTTGGCTGATTTTTGCCAGCAACTCGTCATCCAGCTCCTGCGTTCTTGCCATTTCCTCCTCGGTCCGACCCTCCTGAATTTCCTCTAAACCCTTCTGAACAAATTGCTTTCTCTGTTCCGCCGGCATCTGATCCAGAGCCTCCATGAACCGACCCATCGTTTCGACAATCGTTAGATCGACAAACAAGTTCTTCTCCCGCGCATCGAGTTTTCGGAAAAAAACTTCGGTGCTCCGGCTTTCCCGATTTTTTTCACGTTCCGAGAAATCTAGGCGATTCACCATTTCTGCGATCCGACGAATTTCCAGCTCCCTGTCATCCTCAGCCGCTTCCGATCCAGATGATTCCGACCAATCCTCAAATGCCAATCCGCTGATTTCACTATCCAATCGCTCAGCAGTAATTTTTTTGGAAGCCGCCATTGAGCGCACCGCAAACACCGCCACCCAGACCACGACCAAAACAGCTACTGCCTTGATAATTATCGCTTTATTTGCATTCACGCAGCCACGCTAAACCATCTTCCCATCCACGCAAGGGTCTCCAGCAAATAAATGTTGCCCCGACATGTCTGGAGTGGCCGATTATCTATCGCATTTGTCCTTGATTGAGTATCTAGTAACTCCCAATTACTTCGGAAATATAAACTCTCACGACTTACTAAACTTTTCACATAGTTCAATATGTTACAGGACTTAATTCTTAGCTGGTTCTCCAACCTCTTGTTGGGGACTTTACTCGGTGCTTTGGTTGGCCTTGTGTTAGGTCTGTTAATTTTTCTGGGCTTGGCCAAGCTCGGCACATGGAGACACCCACGTCTTAATGGGGGTTGGCGACTCGCAACGCTATGTTTGGTCGGGCTGTTTTTCATATCGATCGTTGGCTTGACCGGAGCGACCTGGGGCTTTTGCCGTGCGGCCGAAACCAAACTTCTCACGACACAATTGAACGAAGCGCCTTTCCTACTGGAAAAACTCGCCCCAATGAGTGCTGCCGCTGGCCAATTTATCGGATCGTCTCTGATCTTGGCTGAAAACCCTGCTTGGTTAGCAGATCTAACAAAAGCACAACAACTCCCCTCAGCAGCTAACGATGCCATCGAAGCTTTCGAAAAAGGCGAGCGTCAACTCGATCCAAAACTACTCTCCAAATATCTCGGTAACTTGTCTCGACCCGTCATTGAAAAACTCTTTCCTGTGATTGAAGCACGATTGGTCGCAAATAATCCGGAGCTTCTCAAATCTCCCGTATATACGCAGATGCGCCCATACCTAATCGAATTGCTCGTCGAAATCTACACAAGCAAGGAGAAGGAATCCATCGGTGATAGCCAAGACTGGCTCATCGGCAGTTTAGTAAAAGCTTCCCGCAATGACGGACAATCCATGTTATCCAAAACGGAGCTGCATGCAGCAATTTCGAACGAAGGATTTCATCATATATGCTGCCGTCCCGCTGCCGCCGTGATCGCCTCCCAACGCTGGCAGTTCTGCCTCTTCTTCCTAGCCTTTTTGCTACTTCCTCCTCTGCCCTTCCATTTTCTCCGCAGACGACATGAAAAGAAGTCGACTGTTGGCGCTGGGATTTAAACTTAAATTACTTCGCGGGTAATTGCTCGGGGCCGTAGCCGATCGTGCTAAACGGACTCACTGGCATACCGTCTTTGTTATACAGGATGTTTCCGTTCGGATGCTGAGTGTAAGCGTATCTAACAGCGATGGGTTGTTCGACTTCTTTAGAGGAGACAATCAGCTCAGAGCCCTCGATCTTTCCATCTGCCCAATGCCAAGTGCCGTCTTTTGCCTGAATCGAGAGCCACTGCAACTTCGTCTCAGGTGTTGGCACAGGCGGAAGAAACCCTTCTTTTTTCGCGATCATCAAACCGTTCTTTGCATCGTCACTAAACGACACACGCACGGTGCTCCCTTCGATCTTGTGACTCTTATAAAGCGGACAAGCGGAAAGATCCTTCATTCCATAAACTTTCTGAAGAACTGATCGCGCAAGCCGATCGCCGGTGTCGTATTTGTTTGGTGGATGCTCACCGGGCGCTCCGACATCGATGGTCACCGCCATGCCCGTATTTTTCAAAGCCAATGCCCCGACATACGCTTGGCGGATTTCGGCACGACCATCTCCACCCGCAGGATTTTCAAGAGTTGATTTGCTAATACCTGGCAACTGCACGAAATGAGCAGGAAAATCGCCTTGGTTCCATGCCTTACGCCATCCAGTGATCAAGGATTCCAGCTTGGGCTGATAACCGCGGCGGTCAGCCTCGTTACTCTCGCCTTGATACCAGATCATTCCACGAATGCCGTAGCCGACCAGAGGAGCAACGAGAGCAGAGTAATTACCGCCTGTTGTGTAAGGTTCCTGATTGAGCCAAGAATCAATGTTAGATCCACCCACAGCGGTCGCCATGAGGCCGATCGGAACCAAGGCATCCTGTTGCAAACGCCTGGCGAAAAAGAACGCGGTTCTCTTGAATACAGGTGCCGTTTCTGGAGAGCAGACGACCCATGTCTTGTCGCCGGACTGAAACTGGCGCAAGGACGGGTAGTTCGCTTTCTCAACTGTATCCTCTGGAAAATGACCGCCCTTGTTGGTTCGAATCGCGCCAGCCATGTTGGATTGTCCCGCGCAGAACCAGACATCGCCCATGACCAAATTCTTGATCTCTTTTGAGACCTTCACTCCGTCTTTCTCACATGTGACGATCATCGTTTCACCCACAGGGCTATCGTTGACAGTCTTAAGTCTAACAGCATCCATCGGATCGAGTATCGCCTTCCACTTGCCCTCGTCGTCGGCGGTCGTGGTTTTCGTCTGACCTTTGAAAACAACACTCACCTTAGCTTCGGGCTGAGTAAGTCCCCAAACTGGCAAAGCGAGTTGCTGCTGAAGGATCGCGTTATCCAGAAATGGGAGGGCCATCTGCGCTTCTAACGTTGGTGTTGGCGTTAGTTCTTCTTTAGGCTCGGCTGCATGAGTCGTGAACGTTAAACAGAAGAGACTGAGTAAGATTGTGGTCCATTTTGCCTTTGAGGTTGGGAAGCGTTTGGTCATTGGTGGTGACTCTTTCAGCTTTTTGAGTGAAAGGCTAGGAGTTTGCTTTCGTCGGATGTAGCCTGCTTTGCTTGCTATTTATCCACAATAGCTAGCCTTTCATGGCACCCGAAAAGTAAGCGTAAAATGGATCGGAGAGGGAGAGATTGATATCATTGCATGACGTCCCTGCAGTTAGCGCTTCGCGGAAATGATGAATGTTTTGCGTTTCGCAAAACTCGGCAGTCAAACCCCTTTGCCGTAGGCAAGGGGTTCTTGACCCTCCCTGAAACGCCAACACCCCAGCCCTGCGAGCAGGACTGGGGTGTTGGCGGAGAGGGAGGGATTCGAACCCTCGGTGAGTATTACCCCACGTCCGATTTCGAATCGGGTGCCATAGACCACTCGACCACCTCTCCTTGCAGGGGCGCGAAAATTGCGCGAAGGCGCGGGATTTGTAAAGCAAACTTCGACGTGCGTTCTCGTCGAGCTTCTTTCCCAATTCAGGCTTTTAAATAAAAGGAAGGGAGGAGATTAAGGAGAGAAGAGAATTTTTAAGAACCCAAAACTTTGCGCACCTTCGCGTTCTTTGCGGCTTAGCGTTGAAATTCTTTTCTTATCTATAGCTCGTCCAACAACTGCTTATGAATTCCACCGAAGCCTCCGTTTGAGAGAACCGCGACGACGTCACCTGATTTCGCCTCGGCTTTCACGACGGCGATGATGGCTGCGTTATCGGCAAGATAATGACTCACTCCGCCCAGCGCGACGATATCGGCAGCGAGTTTGATAGGATCTAGTCTGTCGTTTTCAGGAATTTTGTGAAGATCCGGGATCGCGGCGACGACGGCGAAGTCCGCAAGCGCGAGGGCTTCAGCGAGAGGTTTTTGAAACACGGCACGGCGCGTGGTGTTGGAGCGCGGCTCGAACAAAATCCATAACCGTGAGTTCGGATATTTCTGACGTAAGCTCTGCACCGCGAGACGGATGGCGGTCGGGTGATGCGCGAAATCATCGATGATTTTGATCCCGTTTTTCTCGCCTTTCAGCTCCTGCCTGCGGGCGACGCCTTCGAAACTCAGTAAACCATCGCGCACTTCCTCCATCGTCAATCCTGCGAATCTCGCCGCCGCAGCAGCCATCGCCGCATTGCGAACATTGAACTCACCTGTCATCGGCACGGAGTAGGATTCTTTACCGAGAAAAAACGAACTACTAGATTCGTCGTAACCGACATCGGTGATCCGCACCGCGTTGTTTTCGCCGAAGCCAATCGACGTCACAGGACATGGCGCGTTGGCGCTGACGTCCAAGCAGTTTTGTTCATCGCCATTCACAAAAGCAATGCCGTTGCGCGGCACGATGTTAAGCAGGCGCTTGAAGGTAAGTTTGATCTCATCGATTGATGCGTAGATATCCGCGTGATCGAACTCGATGTTGTTCACGATCACGCATTCCGGAAGATAATGCAGAAACTTGGAACGCTTATCGAAAAATGCGGTGTCATATTCATCACCTTCTAACACATTGATTTCCGTATCAGGAAACTGTGCGCCGCAACCGAGATTTTTTGGCAGGCCACCGATCATGAATCCTGGTTCTTTGCCAGCACTCATGAAAAGCCATGCAAGCATCGACGAGGTCGTGGTTTTTCCATGCGTGCCACTGACCACGAAATTCCGTTTTCCGCGAAGGAAATGTTCCTTCATCACTTCTGGAAGCGAATGATACAGCAGCTTCCTATCAAGCGCCGCTTCGGCTTCTGGATTGCCGCGTGAGATCGCGTTTCCAATGACCACCACATCTGCTCCAGTGGGAATGTTTTCCTCGCGATATCCCTCGAAAATTTCAATCCCCTCCCCGCGCAGGAAATCCGACATCGGCGGATAGACATTGGTATCGCTACCTGTGACGACGAAGCCGCGGCGCTTCATCGCTGCTGCGACCGCGCCCATCGCGGTTCCGCAAATCCCTGTGAAATGAAAATGTTTTTTTTCTAACATAAATTAAAAAGTAGGTGCTGCGACCATAGCTTGATCCCGCTCTTCGATGCGCTTGCGCAGAATCCGGTCCGCCATTTCGGTGACCATCTCTTTCATCAGCAACCACAGATGAGAACCCTCGCGGTAATCCGCCGGAGCGATGTGCTTGACCCGCCCCGCATGCGTGCAGAGATCGAAACATTTGCGGAATGATTTCCCGGTCAAGTCATCCGGATTGTAAACCGCGATCCCGTGACCGCCGTTTCGGTTCACCACGGTGAAACACGGCACATCGGTCGGACCGTCACCGACATAGACCATGTTTTCAAACGGGATAGGTCGCTGCTCGGCAGGCATGTGATCGTTCACGTCCTGATCATATCTCAGCATGCCTTTATTAATACGGAACAGAAACTGGGTCTTGGTGGTGTGGGAAATGACGCGTTTCGGGAAACTAATCCGGCCTTCCGCGTCCTCGCCGAACTCGCAGCCGAACATTTCTTTCACATAAGGCTTCAAGCGCGAGCCATCCAACAAGGCCTTCAAACCCGAGGAAATGATGTAGTGCTCGATCTTGATCCCGGCCGATTCATGCTCCGGACTCAACGCCGCTTTCGGCAGTGCCTCGAACAATTCCGGCAATCCCGGGAAAAACGTCAACCCGGCGCCCAACTCGGTCAACATCGCGTTGGTGACCCTATCCATCCCCAAATAATCCAGCAAACACTTCATATAGGCCAGCTCCCCATCCCATTTCTGGTCACTCACCAAACTGTTGCATTTCTTCCAAAACTGCGCGGGATCGATCCCGAATTTCGGAAAAAGCACATCATCCTGCATGTATTTTGCGCTTAGTGTCTGGTCGTAATCATAAACCAATGCGATCGTGTTTTGCGGGGCAGCCATCTTGTAAATACAGGCAACCAAGCCCACCTCCTACCGACAAGGCGTAAATTTTTTTAAAAAAGATTCCACTGTCGCATTGACAAGCGCACTCATATTCCTAAAGTCCCGCCCCCGCGCCTTCAAAGGTGCTAACCATTCACTAAAGATCGCCATGAGCTTCCGCACTTACCAGCCCACCAAACGTACCCGTAAACAACAACACGGTTTCCGCGCCCGTATGGCCACCAAGGCTGGACGTGATTGCATCAAACGCCGCCGTCAAAAAGGCCGCAAACGCTTGATTCCTAAAGGCGCAGAGCTTCACTTCAAGCGTCACATCACGCAGCACGGCAGATAATATGGACCGCCCCGACAGCGTCGGGGCTGTTTCCCTGCCTGCCTCTCCGGAACACCACTCCCATGCGTTTCCCGAGAAAACAAAGCATCAACCAAAGCGAAGATTTCCTTCGCATCAGAAAAACCGGCCAAGCGAAAGCAGGCCGGTTTGTCATTGTCAGCACCTTGGCTGACCCCACCCTGACCTCCATCCGCGCCGCTTTCGTCACTAGCAAACGTGCCGCGAAAAAAGCCCACGACCGCAATTTCATCCGCCGCCGTCTCCGCGCCTGCCTTCAGGCCCACGCTGAAAGCTTCACCGATCCCAAGCGTTACCTCGTCACCATCGCCCGCCCGGGTGCCGCCGAAGCCAGCTTCGCCGACCTCGAGGCCGATTGGCTCACCCAATGCAAACGCCTGAAACTTTTCCCGTGAAGTCCACTACTGAGGTTGACCAGAACCCCTCGACCACCTAAGCACCGCGCGGTCTCTCTCCACTTTCCAATCACCAACTGATTTCCAACTCCATGTACGACCGTAAAACTTGGGCAGTCCTCGCCATCTGTGGGGTTCTCATCGCCCTCAACATCCATTTCGCGCCCAAAAAAGCACCCGCTCCTGCTGAAAAAAGCGAGACCTCTGAGAATGTTATCCCAGAAACAAACGCGCCCGGCGGACTGAGCGTTCAAAACGTAGAGCCATCAGCAACTGAGAAACTCATCGTTCTTGAAAACGAAGAAGTCGCTTTCACCCTCACCAACATCGGTGCTGGTATTAAATACGCCGAGTTTAAGAAACATCAGAACGTCGACGATAAAACCACCAAGATTGACGATGAGGCCACCAACGTTCGCATCAACCGCCACGGCGGCGGCCCCATCGGCGGCTTGGTAGATTCTAATCAAAATCTCGATAATACTTCATTTTCCTACCTCGAAGACAAATCGACTTCTGGAAAATCCGCCGTCTACACTCAAACGCTGCAGAACGGTTTGATCATCACAAAAACCTACTCCCTAGAGGCATCTAAGATTCCGGGTCAGCATTTTTTCATGAATCTCTCGATAGAGATCAACAACACCACTCAAGCCAACTTCGATCTCTCCCAATACTCGCTTTACCTCGGATCCGCCGCACCGCTTTACGAAAAAGAGCGCCCCACTCACACCGGATTTTTCTGGTATGAAAACAAGGCCATGCACTTCCAAGATGCGAGTTTCAAAACATGGTGGTTAGGTTCCAAAAAATCTTTTATCAGAAGCGACAACGAAAACACTGTCATTTACGCAGGGGTGGCCGACCAGTTCTTCACCACCGTCGTTCGTCCGACAAAGCCGGAGATGACCCAAGTCTGGGGCAAACCCAAACAAGTCCGTCTCAAAAAGGACGGCCAATCACTCACTGCTGTCCGCGCCGCAATCTCGCTTCCTGAAACCAGCCTAGCACCCGCGACACCCACTGTTCTCGAATACAAAATCTTCATCGGTCCCAAGGCAAACACCACCCTGCGCAAACTGGATAACACCGACGGCGCTGGAAAAGGCTGGGGCGAAGTCATGCAATACGGCTGGTTCTGGTTCGTTTCCCGCCCGCTCAACTGGCTGCTCAATTTTCTCCACAGCGGCATCGATAATTTCTCCACCACCGAGTCATGGGGACTCGCCATCATCTGCCTCACCATCATCGTCCGCCTCTGCATCTGGCCGCTTCATGCAAAATCGACCCGCTCGATGAAACGCATGTCCAAGCTCCAACCGAAAATGGCCGAGCTGAAGGAAAAATACAAAGACGATCCCACCAAGCTCAACACCGAGATGATGGGTCTCTACCGCAAATACGGCATCAACCCACTCGGCGGCTGCTTGCCGATGTTCATCCAGATCCCCATCTTCTTCGGCTTCTTCCGCATGCTCGACTACGCCGTCGAACTCCGCGGCCAACCTTTCCTCTGGGTCGACGATCTTTCCCAACCTGATACACTTACCACCCTCGCCGGCATTCCGATCAACATTCTCCCCATCATCATGGCCGCAACCAGCGTCATCCAAATGGCGATGATGCCTAAAACCGGAGATAAAATGCAGCAGCGCATCATGATGTTCATGCCGCTGATGTTCTTCTTCTTCTGCTACAACTACGCCTCCGCCCTCGCGCTTTACTGGACGGTGCAAAACATTTTCTCCATCGGCCAAACTTACCTGATGAACAAAATTCCAGAGCCAGAACTCGTCGCCCGCAAAGACGGTGGCAAAAAATCTTGGGTGCAACGCATGGCCGATAAACAGGCTGAAATGCAAAAACTCCAAGCACAACGCGCCAAATCCGGCGGCATGCGCAACGTCACTCCGGAGACCCCAAAGAAAAAACGTCCACCGCGCACGGGGGGCTGATCATTGCGAATGGTGAAGAGTGAATGGTGAAATTAGAAAGCCGGAGGACTTCTACCCACTATTTCTTCTTTTTCACTCTTCACATTTCACTATTCACTATTCTCCATTCAAATGCTCACCCTCGCACTAACCGGCGGTATCGCTTCTGGAAAATCCACGGCCGTTCGCCTTTTCCAAGAATTCGTTCCAGACATCGTCGTCTTCGATTGCGATGCCTCCGTGAAAGCCCTACTCGATACCCCCGAAATCATCTCCGCCCTCAGCGAACATTTCGGCAGCTCCATCATTGATCCTGAATCAGGAAAAATCATCCGAGAGAAACTCCGTCTCGATGTCTTCGGAAATCCCGAAAAACGCCAGCTCCTCGAAAGCATCCTCCATCCCCGCGTCCGTGAGGAATGTCTTGCCCTTAAAGAAAAATCCTCTAAACAGGGGGTGCGGTGCTTCCTTGCCGATGTCCCGCTCCTTTTCGAAAACGGTTTCGATTTCGGCTACGATCAAGCGATCACCATCGCCACAACCCGTGCCACCCAAGTCGCCAGACTCAAAGCCCGCAATGGCTGGAATGACGAACTGATCGAGTCCGTGCTCGCCGCCCAACTCCCCGTCGAAGAAAAAATCTCCCGTGCGGATATCGTCTTCTGGAACGACGGCCAACCCGACACCCTCAGAGCGCAAATCCAGCGCTTCTGCAAAATTTTTCCCTCACTCTCCATGTCAGAACCAACCGAACCCACTTCCGAAGCTCCCGAAACCGAAGCACCGGAACAAACCATCGCTGTCGTTAACGAAACGCCAGCCGCGCAGGCCGAGCCACAAGCTGAAGATCAACCCGCGCCCCAACCTCGCGAAGAACGCGTCCCTTACCCGGTTCCTGAAAACATCGATCTCAACGAGTTCCGCCTCAAACCCCTCGCCGAACTCCAAAAAATCGCGGCTGACCTCCCGCGCAAAATCCAAGGTGGCATCACCAAGACCCAGTTGATTTACGAAATCATCTGCTTCTACACCATGAACGGCAGCAACGTCACCTGCGTGGGCGTGCTTGAATTTGGAAAAGAACATTTCGCGATGATACGCGATCCACATCGCTCGTTCCGTCCTTCCCAAGACGATATCCACATCGGCGGCCCCGTCCTGAACGATGCCAAACTCCGCAACGGCCAGCTCCTCAAAATCAAAGTCCGCCAGCCTGTCCAACGCGACAAATACCTCACCACCTCCGAGATCCTCGAAATCGAAGGCGTCCCCGCCGCCGAATGGGTGGAACCGCAGGATTTCGATAAACTCACCCCGATGTTCCCGGATGCCCGCATCCACCTCGAAGGCGAAGGCACCGAATACCTCGGCGTCCGCGTCATCGACCTCATCGCCCCTCTCGGGAGAGGCCAGCGCGGCCTCATCGTCGCTCCTCCTCGCGGCGGCAAAACCATCTTGCTCAAACAGATCGCGAAATCGATCAAGGCCAACAACCCGAACATCGAGCTGGTCATTCTCCTCCTCGACGAACGCCCGGAAGAAGTCACCGACTTCGAAGAAACCGTCAACCTTCCGGTCTTTGCATCCACCTTCGATGAAACCCCGAAACGCCATGCCCAAGTCGCCGATCTCGTGATCGCCCGCGCGCAACGCATGGTCGAACTCGGCAAACACGTCGTTCTTTTGTTAGATTCTCTCACCCGTCTCGCCCGCGGTCACAACTCTGCGATGCAAGGCGGCCCGATCGGCTCCGGTGGTGTTTCCCCTGCAGCTCTTCAGAAATCCCGCAAATTCTTCGGCACTGCCCGCAACATCGAAAACGGCGGCTCCCTCACCATCCTCGCCACCGCCCTCGTGGAAACCGAATCCCGCCTCGACGACGTCGTCTTCGAGGAATTCAAAGGCACCGGCAACATGGAAGTCCGCCTCGACCGCGAACTCGCCGAACGCCGCGTCTTCCCCGCCATCCACATCCCCCAATCCGGCACCCGCAACGACGACCGCCTCTACCACCCCGACGAATTCAAAAAAGTCATCGACGTCCGCAAACAACTCGCCGCCCTCCCGATTGGCGATGCGCTGGTCACTCTGTTAGATAATCTCAAGCCAACGAAAACGAATGCGGAGTTCTTGCTGCGTGGATTGAGGTAATCCAATTATCTATCGAAGCTTTTTGGAATGAGTTTGAGATAAGAGTTTATCATTCAGGCGTCTATTCATCGTCCAGTTTGCTGAGAATTTCCTGTTTTGATATCTTCCACAAAAACGGCAGGTGATGTGAATTGCGAGAGGGATGATTCCATGCATAGTTATCGTTGGTTTGCATCCCCAAAATCAAATCCTTCTCCGTTTGCGCGAGTACCACCACGTCTGATTTTTTGAATTTTGGATGGTCTTTGATGAGTATTTTTTGACCCTCGTGAATACCGTCTTTATCGAATGTCGGTTCCTCGATGGCGTAGGTTGTATTGAGAAAATCATCTGGGATCGGCGCAGTGATGCGGAGCATGCGGCCGTCCTTCGTCCGTGAGGCAAAAGGCAGGACCCCTGGCGGGTGCCACCAACCCATAACGATCCATCCGGTGGATTCGCCACCAACTTTGATGTCATTAATAGATTGGAGAAAATCCCAGTATTGGGCATCGGCCACGGTGTTGGTGTGTTTGTTGGTTGGCTTCTCGGATGGCAGAGCAGCGGTGATGGACCAGTCGCTGTTAACCGGATCATACTCCGCGATTGTCGATGGATGAATCACCATGAGTCGTTCGCCATGTGGGGTGATTGAGATCGGAGCACGGTTTGGGGCATCGAATGGGGTGAGTTCGGGTCGGCGCCCCATGATCGTCAAGGGCTTGACGGAAAGATCGGGGAATACTTGAAAGATCGCCAATTCTCCGGATCGCACGCCTTTGATGGCTCCTCCAGTCCAGTCTCCCGCCGCATTGAGATAGAAAAAATGTTCGCCTACTGCTGCCACGCCGTTGTTCCTGTCCCATAAATCTAAGGAAATATCGCCTTTGCATGCCTCGATGGCGGGATTACCTGGGATCGGATGCGCTTTGCCGGTTTTCTTGTCGATGATCACGGAGCCCATTTTGTTGCCTGAATACTTTTTGTCATACCACCCGACGCTGGTAAGAATGCGGTCTTTGGTTTGGTCTAGGCCCATATGCCAGACTTCGCAATGGCGGTTTGATAGATCCATTCCGTAGGCTTCGCCGACTGCTGCGTGAAGATTGACTTTATGCACAATTGAGCCGTCCCGACAATTGATTCCAAGAAGCCATGGAGCATCACAGACGTGGCCATAGTTCAGGGCTCCTCCACCGCCAGGCTGGCTGACGCGGATGCCGTTTCCAACGGATGGAAAATAAAACACCCACAGCAAATTAGAGTCCACATTGTCCACAAGAGGCCAGATGATGGTTCCGGGTAATTTGCCCGTTCGTAAGTCGGTCAGCATGGTGGCCTGAAGTGCCGACGGTTCTGGTTTCTTTGGTTTTTCTTTTTTGTCTGATTTGTTGCTGCTCTTGCCTGCTCCGCATATCATCGAGATGATATTGCGGGACTCGGGTGTTACTGAGAATCCTGGAGCGCTGTGATGTGATGCGTTTACAGGTTTTTTGGACGATGTTTCCGCCTTAAGTCGCATGAGTTCATATGAATCGTAAGCTAAGATGCTCTCCCGGAATGTATCGATGTTGTTTGGCTTCTCGTTCTGCTTCCACGCTTCCCGTATGGTGATGGTATTGAAAATTTCTTGATACGTATTGAACCGGATCAAAAGATCGGGTGCTGGTTTCGCCGCAAACAATGAGGAAGGAAGCATGCTGCCATTGTGCTGCAGCGAGCTAATGTTGTTGCGTCTGAATAGATGAGATGTCGTGTATGAATTTACGATGCTTTGAGATAATAGAGATAATTTTCCATCATCGCGAGTTGGTGCGGTTTGCCATCGGGTCTCTGCGTAAATATCGATCAACTGACGAATGGCGATAGGGCGCTGTGTGCTATCTGCGATAAAATATTCGAGATCGGCTTTAGCGAACCTCATGCGGAGGGATGGATCGTCACCGATATTATGGATCATTTTCCGCGCAAGATCTTTGCGCGGTTTCATCCATTGGAATCCAGTGGTTCCAAAATCCTCTCTGTAATCGAACGCATACACGTGGAGGAGCGCAGTAAGCGAAACGCCCTTAGTGGCCATTCCCGCCAGTCCTTCGGCGATAGCAGGGTTGCGTTGAATTAGACGAAAGTCGGTCGACTGCAGGTAATATCGAGAAAAATCCGGACTGGGTACGGTTTGCAGCAATGAGAAATATCGCTTGGTGAGCGCGTCGAGTTCGGCGGTAAAGAGATCAAACTCAGGATTGAGATTTTCCGGGAATTGTCCTGGATAAATCAGTGCCCGGATCGCGGAAAGCGCTTGGATTGCATACCAGACCTCATTGTGTTTGTAAGAGCTATACACCTGCATATGATCCGTGCCTCCCTCCAATCCTTCTCTTCCCCGATGCTCCAGATACCACGATGTTAGGTGAAGGAGTTCCCGTACGGCGGGGAGTTTGTAGGCAAGCTGATCGGAGAACGCGAGCGAGGGCGAATAACGGTATAGAATGTCCGGAAAATGCTGAAGCGCGGTGGCGTGTTTGTGATTCCGATCGGGCTGAGCATCCGAATTTCCTGGAAACAAAAACATGAAATTACGGAAATGGGAATCAAGGTGAAGGAGAATGGTTTCTTCCGCAGGCACCCCCAGTGCGAGCGCGGATTCAATCAAAGGGCGATAACTCGCGGGGTCGGCATTGATCGATTGAAGCCAATCGGCCTCACGCATGAGCCGCCTGCCTTCGTTAAGGGATATTCCCGCAGCATCGGGATGGTCGGCAGTGACGGCGATTTTATTTCCAGAGGCTGCCATGAGGTTCTTCCATGCGGCAACCGCCGCTTCCGCAATGTCTGTTGCTTTCCCGATGGCAGTGGCGTCGGTTTTGGTGCTGATGCCATCCTTGAAGGTTTCTAACCGGAGCGTTACTTTGATGTCGCCATCTTTCTCTGCGGAAACCACGCCTTCGATCATATGGGCGGCACCCCACAAGGAGTTTTTTCCATCCAGTGCCTGCTCTTCGATCAAGCGCGATGACTGAGCGCGACTGAGCGAAATGAGACCTGGTGTGGAATCCACCTCATGTTGCACAGTTGCTCGAAGCAATCCGGAAACTGCAGACGAATTTTCCACCCCACCTTGGGCGGAGAAAGTCAGTAATGTAATCGCTTGATGTCGCTCATTGCGACCAGCGGCATCCAATGCGCTGGCAGCTCGCTCCAGAAAGCTCGCAACTTCCTTTTTGTCCACGAAGGCGTCGCTCTTCACGTGCTCGCGGTGGATTTCCAGTCCGGTCGCCACCTCGACGATCTCGAATCTATAGATGAATTCCTTTCTGATGCGCAGGGAACTAACAACGATCAGACAGTCAGCTATTAGACGGTCGCCTAACTCGGACAGACGGTGTTCGCCATTGAGCCATGGTTTGGAGAAACGATTCTCTCCAAGCGCGGCTTCTATCTGCTCGCGTTCGACCACTTTCCAATCATCCGACTGCGAGGCATACGTGGTGAGAATGTCACCCACGCCTACTGCATCCGGCGCGGCGATCACGGCGAGCGTATGTTTGCCTTTCGGTTGATCGGTGGAAGCTTGTGGTGGCGGACTTGTGCGCGGCAGAAACCAGCGTTTGGCAGTTTCCTCCAAAGGAGCCGCACCTTCGGTTTCGGATTTTGGTTGCCAGCGAGGGGCCTTTGCTTCCGGAAATTTGCTACGGACCATTTCGATGATCTCTGCGTCCCCCGAGCTTAGAGCTTTTTCAAGAAGCGCATTCTGATAGCCAGGCCAGACATGGGCGGCAGAAGGTAGGAATCGTCGGACGAGTTCCTTGTTTCCATGGAAGGCGGCTGTGTTCAACGTATCTTCGCTGCGGTTTTCTGAGTTCGTCACCACAGGTTCACCCCGGCGTAGCATGGCTTCCATTACGGGTAGCGCATCGGGCCCTGCTTGAACCGTGTCTGCTAGCATGAGCCCTGCCGGACTTGTGTAAGTGCTATACGCCCTGCACGTGATGGAAGCGCCGCTATCGATCAAGTAGGCAGCCATATCCCAGTTCATCCAGAGCATTGATTCGCCTACCAAATTCATGGGCTCCAGCTTGGGCTGCGATGGAGTTTCCATATTTCGCAGGTTCTCCTCTAACTTCGGAATCCTAAGATCCTTGTTTGCAATCAGAAGTTGCTTGAGCACTGGTACCGAGCCGGCACGAATGGCTGCCACGACTGGGTGGAGGATCCGGGGGTCAACGTCGGTCGCGAGCGCGCCTTTGTTTTTAGGAAGTGTTAGAGCCACATCTGCGCCTGCATCTAACAATAATTTAACAATCGCTGGATCGGCGATGGTTGCGGCCGCCGTGAGCGGGGGCACCGACTGCTCGGGCTGGTTGGGATTCGCCCTAAGCTCGAGAAGCATACGAACCCGCGCCTTATCACCACAGGCAGCGGCGTAGAAAAGCGGGGTGACTCCGTCTTCGTCGAATGCGTTCACGTCTGCGCCCGCCTCAATCTCGCGCTGGATGGTGATAGAGTCGCCCGCGCGGATGGCGAGGTGGAGCATCGTGCCGAGTTTACGACCCTGATCCAGAGAAGCATCCGCTGCCGCAGGGCGGATGGCGATGCCGTTCATGCGGGCGATTCCCGGCGAGCGTGAGCCGTTGTTGGGAGAAAAGAACACCGGCAGTGTGCCGTCTTTGGATGCGCGGGAAAATCCGAGTCGGGCGCGGATCAGACGCTCGCCGTCTTGGGTGGGGACGATTTTTTCATCTGATGCAAGCGGATCCTCTCTTTCCACCACAGCATTCAAGCCAAAGGCCTCACCCGTCTTGTATCCCGGAGTGATCACCCAAGGTTCCTTTTGCATGAGATCATCTGTCCGCACTCCATCGAAGGGATGCATGGTGGCTAAAGATAGACCGAGTTGGATGGACTGGTTTGGAGTGGATGGCTCGTGGCTCGCCCAGAAGTAACCGAACACCTCGTACACCTTACCCGCTTCAAGCCCAGCGGCTTTTACCATCAGGATCGCGCTCTTCCTATCTTGATCCGGAACACTCTCAAACACACCTCCATCGCCTTTCTCCGGCCGCCACAACCAACCGATGGACTCGATCTTCTTCGGCAGCTCTGACCCATCCGCCAAGCGGGTGTTTTCCGGTGTGACGGGAATAAAGCTGAGATCTGTGGCCGAAGACGCGGATGAACCCACGAGAGAAAAAAGAATTAGATAGATGATGATTAAGCGATTCATGACGTTATCGTTTCTGGTTACTTACGGCTTTGCAGAATCCGCTCTTCGAGTTCTTTTTTAGTTAGCAACCAAAAGCCGATCTTTCCTCCGCCAAAGAATATAATCCCTTCAGGCACAACTTTCATCCCACTCACTCTTTCGACATTTTTGATGGCGAGATCGTCTGCCATAGGACCACTGGTTATGACGTCGTCATTGACACAGATCCTTGATGGTTTACTAGCTATGATTTGAGTTTTATCTGCTTCAGGGATCTGAAACCTTAGTGGAATCGCAACCGGCAAACGGCTACCAGGGGTATAAACGCTTAGAACTACATCTGGAGTAGGAATCTCGGCATTCTTTTTATGATTCGAATAAACATGATCTAACAGACGAACTTGATAAAGATGTCCATTGAAATAATCGGTTGCTCCGCCCGAATAATCAGCAGGCATATCCCATCTTGGGGCTCCAGGTAATATGGCGTCGGGTGGGTCGGACGGTTTTGAACGAGATAGCAATACCTCTGCAGACGAGCCAGCCGCATCAAAGAATATACACTGATAAAATGTGTCTGGACTGCCCCTGGGTGTCATGTATGCAAGCACTCCATCGTTCACGTATTGAAAATGGACTTGTCCAGTTTCTGTATTCGGCAGATCCATGACTTTTTCCCAATCGCCTGTCGCAGTCGTGCGGAAGATTTTTCGCTCACCGCTTGAAGGAAACTCGAGTGCTGCTGAAACCGTTCCACCAGCCCCAGAAAACAGCGCCTGTGGCACATAAGGTTCACACGCATCCAGGATTGTTTCCGCAGGACGCCTGCGACTGCTTGCAAGAAATGTAGTGCTGTTATTGGTTGGATCTAAACGAATGATGCCGCTGCCTACTGAAGATTTTAGATTCAGATCTATGCCACGATACTCACTTCCAAACTCGTATCGGATGTAGATAAAATCACCCAAAACCTTTCCGCTGGATGGATACTTGGGAAGATCCAGCGTGCTCCATTCGCCCTTATGAAAATCGAATTTCATATTGCCTTTTTCGTCTAACAGATAAAACGCATCCTTAGTGACGGTAGGCGCCTCATGCAATGTCGAGATATTATTGAGCGGAATATCACGATACTTTGTCTCAAAAGAATCAAGAGCTACAGAACCGAGGTAGTTGTTTTGCACAAACCAGATTTTACCGTCCATATAGCTGACGGAGATACGACTTCTGTCATTCGTATTAAAACCATAGCCGCCTCTCACCTTTGGAGTATCTGCATTTGCACTCGCGCTGGGATACCAATAGCGGGTGACGATGATTGGAGGACTGGATGGCGGCTGCGTGGGTGTGGAGTTAGGTTGACGATTAGGATTCGGCTTAGGTGCCGACTCTGGCTTTAACTGAGGATGATCTTTGACGAGCATTTTCTCCACTTCAGCGAGACCATTTATAAAACGCTCCTTATACTCGGAGTTCTCCCGCTCTTTCGCCTTCTCGCGTGCTGCGGCGCATGACCGATATAATTCCATGCGCTCTTCTTCGGTCATCTCCAAATTTTCTAACAACGATCCAATCCATATCCAATGATTGTAATGTTCACTATCGAAAATATAGCGAATGTAGCGCATCCGATAATCACGATCGGCTTTAGACACCGCATCTCGTAACAATCCACAAGCTATGGCTGGGTAGCGCACTGCTAGTTTTTCGCGAGAATCCCAGTGGAACTTCAGAATACCTTTAGTTACGATTTGATGTGGTGATTCTTTGGTTGGTCCTCCTGCAAGTGCGGCTGCATAATCTCGCGGCCAATTGATATCGTTTTCCGTAGGATTGGATTTAGCAGCTTGCGTGACGAGCCATTGCAGAGATGCCCAGCCCACCAGTTGGTCATCGAAGTCCGCTGACTCCGTAAGGCGTTTGAGGCGCATGATCATGTCCAACTGACGCTTCCGGTTCTCTGCTGGATCCCATGCAACCACCCACGGAACCACCCTCGGTAGCGGACGGTAATCATTTTCCAAACTATACGTATCCATCAATGCATTATCATGCTCTTCTCCAAGAGGGACTGATTTGAACAGCAGATGATACCAAGCGATCACATCCTCATTATTGTCGTGCCAGTAAGGCGCATAAGTCGCTATCGCTTGGAGCGTGAGACTGTCTTTTCGATATCTCATACTGTAATAATGAGGATATAGCTCAGGGGTTTTAGACAGTGCGGTGGCTACGTCAATCGCCAGCTTCCGCAGGTGATTGAGTTGCTCTGCGTGTTCTTGGTATTTTCCGGAAAGGTAATGCTTCTTGATGATCAAGGATGCATGAGTCAATGCCTGCGCAGCGACAGGACGGAATTTGCGGCCAGTAATGCGACTCGGAGGCAGCTCTTGCGAGAGACATTCGGAGGAAATCTCCAAGGCTCGGATAGCTGCCGCTAGGTCACGCACTGGATCTTTACCTGGGAATTCAGAAGTCCGGAAACCCACATTTAACCCGCCACGATAAAGAGAGTCACCAATGATGTCCGGCCAATACGGCGTGGCGATGAGACTATAAGCGATCACCCGCAAGCGTGCCAGATCCACATCACGCCGTCCCAACGCCCACGCGGATTCGGCAGATGCGATACACAGATCGATCATGCGGTGCTGTAGCGCCCATTCCGCTTGGTCCGCATACATGGCGGCCTCTTCTTCAAGATTCCAGTTCTGTTGGGCTGGCTTCAACTTCAAGTTTCCCAAAATCGAAGCGGTGATTCTATCTGCAAATGCCTTGAGCTCATGCTTCTGGCCCTGGATATTGACAGGCGTTGCCTTCTTTTCACCTGAGTGCCGCAGCCCCAAAGCAAGATCAAGTTTGCCATCATGTTCTTCAAGCTTTCCCTCCACAATTACCGCTCCACCGAGAAATGGTGACTTCTCGGCATTTGCGAGATTTTTTTCCAATACCAGATCTTGCATTTGCCGCCGCTCAAGAACGAGCAATGAAGGTTCACGAGTCAGTCGGTGGATCAGCAGCCATGTCAGTTCTTTCTCTATGGAGCGCAACTCAGGTGAGTCCACCGCAGCAAATAGTCCGGCTACAGAAACCGGAACGATATCTTTTTTATCCAAACGAAGCTTTGGCAGCAATGGGACGATGCGACTGGAAAAGAAAACCGGCATGGCGCGGCCTTCCGCAGCTTCGTAAGGCGGGCTAATCCATTCGTCGATGACGACGCCGAGATGCACTGCGACCAGCCGAGCACTCAGCAACTTGCGGCCATTGACCTCGGTGTTTGATAAAATCAGCAACCCATCGGCGCCGAGTAACTGACCGAGCTTAATGTCATCGCCAGCTTTACCTGCATGAAGCGAGTGCTCATCAGCGATCTTCAAAATATGCTGCCGCTCTAACAAAATAATTTCTTTGGATTTTGAAAGTTCCACCGTGATCAAATCGGCATCGTTGGCAAATGCCGGATCACCACTGATAGCAAGCCGGACTGGTTCACGTGCCGATCCAAGTGAAACGCACGCAATCCAAGCAAAAATTAAAATTGAAAGATGTTTCATTGGATTTCAGCTATTCCTCCTGTTTCATTCGACTTTGCTTAATCCGCTCTTCAAGTTCTTTTGCAGGTAGCAGCCAGAAGCCGATCCCGCCTCCGCCGTAGAAAATAATTCCTTCAGGCACGACTTTCATCCCGCTCACTCTTTCGACATTTTTGATTGCGAGAGCTTCAAGCGCACGCGCGCTTAATTTACAATCAGAGATCGAATATTTGTTAGCAATGATTTGGGACTTGTCGGTCTCAGAAAGCTGGAAGCGCAGTGGAATAGTCAACGGCGCGCGACTGTCTGGAGTGTATATTGTTAAAATCACGGCTGGCGTGGGGACGTTGATATCTGATTCTTTAAAATCTTCATGGTAAATACCATCTAACAGCTTCATCTGGTAAAGGCGTCCATCGTAGTAATCGAATGCCGAATTCCAAAAGTCTCTGGAATCGGATTTCGGTGACATATCCCATCGTGGCGTACCGGGTAATGTCGCCTTGGGCGGGTCAGAGGGCTTGGTGAGGGAAAGAAATACCTCCCCTGATCCGCCGGCTCCATCAAAGAAAACACATTGAAAAAAAGAGTGATTACACCCTCTAGAGCGCATGTATGCAAGTATTCCGTCGTTCACGGATTGATAATGGACTTGTCCAATTTCTGTATTCGGCAGATCCATGACTGCTTCCCAATCGCCTGCGTCCGTCGTGCGGAAGATTTTTCTCTCACCGCTTGCAGGAAACTCGATCGCGGCTGAGATAACGCCGCCTGCGCTAGCAAACAAGGCCCTCGGAATGTAAGGCTCACGCGCGTCTAAGATCGTTTCCGCAGGACGCCTGCGACTGCTGGCAAGAAATGTGGCGTTGTCAGTAGTCAAATCCAGCCGAAGAATTCCACTGCCGGCGGACGATCTTCGATTCAGATCAATACCGCGAAACTCGCTCCCGAACTCGTAATGTAGGTAGAGCGAATCGCCTAAAATTTTTCCGCTGTATGGATAGTGGGGAAGATCAAGCAAGCTCCAACGGCCGGTGTGGCGGTCCCATTTCTGATCGCTCCCTATATTTAGCAGATAGACCGCGTCCTTCGTGACGACTGGAGGTTCTCCCCATTGCAACATCCCAGACAAATGCAGAGTGCGATACTCTGTATGAAATGAATCGAGCGCCACGGAGCCCAGGGAAGCGACTAAGCCATTGCCACTTTGCACATACCAGAGCTTGCCGTCCGCATAGCTGACGCTGCTGCTGCAATCACCTTTTACATCAAACCTTAAACCACTGCTCAAATGCGGAGCGTCAGCGCTTTTTTTCGGATACCAATAGCGAGTAACAATCACCGGAGGATCGGATTGTGACTGCGTAGGTGTGGGGTTAGGTTGATGATTAGGCTTCGGATTCGGCTTGGGCGTTGGCTGGGGCTTTAGCTGAGGATGATCTTTCACGAGTATTTTCTCCGCTTCTTCGAAACCATCGAAAAAATACTCTTTGTGCTCAAAATTTTCGCGCTTTTTCATCTTTTCTCGCGCAGCGGTGCATAACCGATAAAACTCGGTGCTTTCATCTTCAGTCAGATTCAGATCATCTAACAGATCACTAACCGATACCCAATGATTGTGATATTCGCTTTCGAAAATGTAACGAACGTAGCGTATTCTATAATCACCGTCAGCTTCAGACGGCACTTGGTAGAGGATTCGAGAAGCTACGGCCTTGTGGCAGGTTGCGAGTTTTTCCCGATATTTCCAAAGAAACTCCTGCGCTCCTTTACTGACCATATGATGAGGGGATGCATCGGTTGGTTTTCCTGCAATCGCGGCTGCGTAATCTTGTGGCCAACTGATGTCATGTTCCGTCCGCTTGGCATTGGCAGCTTGCTCAACGAGCCAGCGTAGAGACGTCCAGCCAACCAGTTGATCATCAAAATCAGCGGACTCGGTGAGAAGCTTGAGTCGTGTGATCAAATCCAACTGACGCTGGCGAGTTTCTGCTGGATTCCACGCGACAACCCACGGCACCAACCTCGGCGTTAGATCGAAATCATCTTCCAGACTATATGTTTGCATCAGTGTATCGTCACAATTTTCTTCAAGGCGAACTGACTTGAACATCCGATGAAAGCAAGCGAGCACTTCCTCATTGTTATCGAACCAATATGGTGCATAAGTCCCGATCGCTTGAAGCGTGAGACTGTCATGTCGGTAACTCATATTGTAATGTGGCGGGCGGAGCTCCGGGATTTTTGACAATTTGGTGCTTACGTCTATTGCGAGGGAGCGCAGGTAGTTGACTTGCTCTGCGTGCGCCTCGTATTGCCCCGAAAGATAGTGTTTCTTGATCAGACTCGAAGCAAAACCCAATGCCTGAGAGGCAACGGGCCGGAATTCGCGGCCAGCAATGCGGCTGGGTGGCAGTTTTGCTGGGAGACATTCGGCGGAAATCTCCAATGCCCGAATGGCTGCCGCCAAGACGTTTTCCGGATCTTTCCCATCGAGCTTCCAATCTTCGCCGTGACCTACATTGAACCCACCACGGGGAATGGAGTCTCCCATGATATCCGGCCAGTACGGAGTGACCTTCAGGCTATATGCGATCACCCGTAAACGCGCTAAGTCCACGTCGCGCCGTCCTAGTGCCCATGCAGATTCTGCGGACGATATGCATAGATCGAGCATGCGATGATGCATCGCCCATTCCGCTTGGTCAGCATAAACGGCGGCTTCTTCTTCAAGGTTCCAACTTCCCTCGACAGGCTTTATTTTCAGGCCATTCAAAATCGAAGTGGCGATTTTCTCTGCAAAAGCGGAAAGATCTTTCACCTCGCCGTTCACACTGGAAGGCTCGGCTTTCTTCTCGCCGGGACGTCGTAGTCCAAGTGCGAGATCAAGCTTTCCGTCGCGTGCCTCCAGCTTGCCTTCGACAATCACCGCACCGCTCAGGAAAGACTTGATTTCTTTATCTGTTAGATTTTTTTCAACCGCAAGATCTTCCATGCGCCGACGCTCAAGGACGAATACGGAAGGCTCTTTCGTGAGCCGATGAATCAACAACCATGTCAGTTCCCGCTCGACCGCACGCAACTCCGGCGAGTCCACCGCAGCGAACAGTCCCGCCACCGAAACCGGGATGGCATCCTTTTGGGTCACACGAAGCTTCTGTAACAAGGGCTCGATGCGATGTGCGAAAAACAGCGGCATGCCTCGCCCTTCGGCGGCCTCGTATGGAGGGCTGATCCATTCGTCGATGACCACACCAAGATGCACCGCAACAAGCCGAGCACTCAGCAGCTTTCGGCCATTGACCTCGGTGCTTGATAAAATCAGCAACCCATCGGCACCGAGCAACTGACCGAGCTTAACGTCATCGCCAGCCTTACCTGCAAGAAGCGAGTGCTCATCAGCGATCTTCAAAATCTGCTGCCGCTCTAATAATATAATTTCTTTGGATTTTGAAAGTTCCACCGAGATCAAATCGGCCTCGTTGGCAAATGCCGGATCACCGCTGATGGCAAGCCGGACTGGTTCACGAGCCGACCCAAGTGAGGCGAATGCAATCCACACGAAAATAAAAATTAAAAATCGGCTCATCATATTATAAGAGGTTGTCATTTGAGCATCCTCGGTGGGTTGGTATGGATTGTGATACTGCCGCTTTCATTTTTCCGATGTTAGAGTATTACGTTTGATGTCTGCGTGGGTTAGGTGCCAAAACCCATACACGTTAGAGAACACGAATCCGTCCGGGACTGGGATCAAACCGGTGATTTGCCGCGTATGAGGAACTACGGTCTGTCTGGTGTGCTCCACGACCTGTGCGATGTCTGATGATTTTACGGCGAGTTCGCGGATTCTTGTCTGGTCCGCCTCGGGGATTTGTAGATCCAGATTGATGTCCTGTGGTGCGCGTTGTTCGCGAACATAGTGATGCAGGACGGGGGCCGTCATGAAATACCAATCATCGTTGAGGAACTCCTGCATGGAGAGTAGCCAGAGATCCTCGGAAACCGTGGCAGCAGCAATGATGCCCCGTGATTTCCGATGTTTCACGACCGACAATGGGGGCTCCCAATACGATTCACCGGGAGGGCTGGATGCTAAGGCGGCGGACTTAGCGAGAAGCGGATTCATGCGATTTGGTTTCCCGAGGTCGGGAAAATACCGGTAGGCGCGCGTCCCCTCCTCGCAGAGCAAACCACCGGGGTCGGCGTGAACGAATGGCAAGGCGTCCGTGTTCACTGAAAAACACTGTTTCCATTCCTCGCCAGCGTGATTGGCTTTGAAGAAAATATGGTGCTCCCCGTGGCGCTCCGTTGCGATATCCAGATAGAGGGATCCGTCTTTTGCGCTTTCGATGTGTAGCGGTTTATAAGGAGGTAGAGCATCGAGATCGCAAAGCGCTGGGCGGCGGCGGGTGGAGGTCAGTAATTTCAATTCGTCCGTGCGCGGGTCGTAGCGGTAGACTCCGCTGGCGATGTCTGAATTTCCGGATGTGGACGGATCGTTGGCGTTGGCTTCCCCGAAGAGCAGATAGCAATATGGCTCGATGTAATGCAGCGCGTAGCGGTTTGGTGGCACGGGAACTGGAACCCAGGTGCGGGTCGTGAAATCATATCCATGCACCATTCCATCCCATGTCGCGAAGAGGCGGCCCTTGCCTCCGGCGAGAGATTCGACATGACGGTATTGCTGTGCTGGGACATCGATTACGGTCACCGCAAAAGACTGGAGATCGATGCCGAGCACCTTGCTTTTACCTTTGATGTTGAAACACCAAATTTTGCCATCCGCATGGAGATGGCCGGAAAGCTTCTCGCCCATGAGCTCGCCGGACAAGTCGATCCATGTGGACCAGTGGCGGGTCACGGCAAGCGCTCCCGCAGGAGCTGTTGGCAACTGGACCAGTGGTTCCGTTTTCACGGGTTGGCTGTATCCGTTCTTTTTCCATGCTTGGTATTTCGCCTCTAGCGGCTTGCCTATCCAGTATTTGGCATCACGGATGTGCTTGGCTGCGGTGTCACCGGATAATTGTCCACCCACCCGGGCCAAGTATTGATCGAGTTCCGCCCTTAGCTTTGGGGTATCCGCCTCCGCGATATCAATCTTATCGAGGAGCCAATGAGCAAAAATAGCATCAACCATAGCACCTTCGCGCATGAGGTATTCGTAGAAGCGGATGCCTTCCTCGCGGCTTGGATTCGCATTGTGGTAGGTTGCGCCTAGATTATGCCAGATGAAATGGTTGTTGCGGACGTCGGCCATCCGCTCCCGATGTTGCCACACGAATTCGCGAAGTGAGGGAGCGAGATCCGGGGCTAGTCCCTTCTTTGAAAGAAATACCCAAACCGCCGCCTGCTCGTGTGGTTTATCAGACTGCTGCAGCTTTTGCAGAAACTCCGTCCAAAGCTGATGGGCCCGCCCTTGCTGCCCTTGCTGTTCTTGATTCCAGTCGATTGTGTATGGGGGGCGGTATGGATTTTTTGCAAACCGATGACGGATACATCCATCGTTCTTGTCCGTGCATTGCGGACCCCAAACGCCGGTTGCCGGATCGCTGGTGATCAACCAAGCTTCTATATTGCGGTCGAGGAGTGACTGATAGATTCGGATCTGGTCTTCGGGTTTCTCATACAGATAGGCGGCGTAGGCGGACTGGATGCGGTAGATCCAGAGCTGGCGTTCGTCGATTTCCAGCTCGTCACGAATCAGGATATCCAGGGAAAAACGAATGAGTCCTCGCAGGTATGCGAGGCGTTCGTGATGGCCGGAGCAGGCATCATCCTCGTAGAAGCAGCGAAGAAGGCGCGATGCATTGAGAAGCACCCGGGCGCTGAGAATGCGGTAGTCGTGGTTGGATCCGCCCTCATCATGAAACGCGGAGTATTCTTGTTCCGTTCGGGGCTGGATTTGCAAGTGATCGACGAGGATTTCCACCGCGCGAATCGCAGATTCCAGACGTTGCGGCTCCTTGCGCACGTCCACGGCGCAAAACGAGTAGGAGTTCCCAAATGAACCAACTCGATACGTGCCCCACCTAGGATAAGCTCCTAGGCAATATGCTTTCATGCGCAGTTCGTTGAGTGCGTCTCCGCGTGCGCCGAGCGCCCAGCTTGATTCGGCAGCTGCCTGAGCCTCGGCAAGCAACTGATGGTCTATGGCCCACTGTGCAATGCTCTGATAGACTTTGGCCTCTTCCGTTGCGTTCCAAGTGCTTGCAGTCGGTGATGCGATCAGGCTGGCAAGTATCTCGACAGCTAGCCGATCTATCAGGGCGGTCCGATTTTCCAGCGGCCCTTCGACATGCAGTTCGCGATGTTGCTTTGCACCGGGTTGCTGGATCTGCACGCTGATGCGAAGTTGATTGCCGGTCTTTTCCAATCGGCCTTCCAAGACCCCGCGTCCGGTGAGCAGTGCGCTATCTTTATCTTCCCATTGTTTCTCCGCCATCAACAACTCCATGTTCTTGCGCTCTAACACGAATAATTTCGATTCGCTAATTAGCCGATGCTCCAGCAGCAGGCTCAGCTCGCGCTCCCAGCTTTTCATCTCGGTGCTGTCCGCGGTGGCATGTAGGCCACCGAACGAGAGTGGAATCGCAGCCTCCGGAGAAACCAGTAACTTCGGCCACAGGCGAGCCAGTTGCGGCGCAACGACAGCACGGATCCCTTCGTCGATGAACACACCAGATGAATAGGTTGCATTGCTGAGCACGATGCCGGGTCGGACCGACACGAGTCGAAGTTCGATGCCACCTGCAGGCAATCCAGGAGACGACCGCATGAGCAGCAAACCATCAGCACGCAGCAATTGCCCGAGCTGCATCGCATTAGTGCGGGTGAGTCCCGCAGCATCCCATTTTTGTTCATCGAGAATCCGCTCCATCTCCTCGCGCTCGACCAATGTCACCGCGTTTTCTCCGGACAATACCGCGGTCATCAAGGCAGATTGGTCGCGCAAGCTGGGCTCGCCGATCACAGCGATGACGGGCTTGCGTTGTTCCGCTGACAAGCTGGAGAATAGCATCAGAGCCAAGAAGCAGAACCATGTTGCAAGGGTTTTGGTCATCATGCGTTAGCGAGTTGAATATAAAAGATGCTTCTCGCGGCTACTTGCTGGTCGGGAGCGAGGCTTTGGCCACGATTGAAGATGCTAACTGCCCGGCTTTTTGAAGTGCGCCTTTGGCACCAACAGCTTGGGCGAGATCGACGTTGCCGCAGACGACGCGGTCGGTTTTGAGGATTTTGCCGGCGGCGTCGGTGACGGTGAATTCGAGGCGAGCGCGAGTGAACCAGAGGTTGCCACGACGGGTTGCGGTCTCGGCGAAGGCTTTGCCACGGACGACGAGATCGGCCTTTTCTGCGGTATCAACAACGGACCATCCTGCGGATTCCAGCGTGCGGCTGATTTCCGTTTGTGCGGCTGGATCAGGCACGGCAGCTTGAACGATAGACTCGGGAATGTGGACGTAGATTTTTTTAGCAGGTTTATCTTTCAGGAGCGCCGCCACTTCGGCGTTGATCTTTTCTTCGACGGATAATCCGCCGCGCAGATCTGCGTTTTTTTCCTTGAGGAGCTTGGCTACGTCTTCGCCGAGTTTTTCGACAGCTCCATCGAGTGGCTGGCCTTTGTCATACGCGGCGGTAGCTCCGAAGACGCGGCTGGTGCTGGAGGAGATGACTTTAGCCACGATGTGGATACGGTCTTGGACAGCAAACACTCGTCCGCTGATCAGGACTTCAGCGCCGGTGAGTTGGGCGACTTTAGCCGCCTGAATAGGAGTGACAGCATCGGATAGAGTGAGCTCTTGTTCGGCAAGCACTTCACTCAGCTCTGCGCGTTCGACGAGTATCGCATCGGAGTTGACGGTGAGTTGGACTTGTAGCAAGGCGGAGACAGAGGCACCAACACCATCAAGACCGTTCGCTCCGTCTGTGAAATTCAGGACGGCGACGGATAGCGGAGAGGTGGGTTTTTCCTCCGCTGCGAGGGCGGAGGCGGGTAGGATGATGGAAGCGGCGAGCGCGACCATGGAGGCACGGATGGAGAGCAGTATCGGATTCATGGTATTTAGGGGTTGAGAGGTGGTTCGGAAAAGAGATCGAGGAAACGGATGAGGCCTTGGTCGGTGGCGAGGGATGCGGGGGAAATCCACCAACGCGGCGCACGCACTTCGAGATCGCCAGTGGCGGGACCCGGACGCCAGATGACCGGGCTGTTAGCTTGCTCGTCCCAAACTACACGTCGGCGTGCGGCGTTGCCTTGGCGGGGAATCATTTGCAGCGATGCAATTTCATTTTTACTGTTAGATGAATTACTGAATTTCAAACCGTGCTTGGTGAGAGCGGCGCGTTCTTCGGGACTGAGTCCCTGGGCATCCCAATCCACTTGCTTGCTAAACATTTCCAAGGTCGCTTTCATCCATGCGGGGTCGCGAGTTTCGATGCGGACGATGCGCTTGGGTTCGCCATCGAATTGGATTTCGTATTGCGCGGCACCACTGGTTTTTGGCGGGGTCCATGTCCACTGCCAAATGCCTGCAACTACTTCAGCTTCGGGTGCTTCGAGAGAAACCTTGCGGGCTGAGGTGATCCGGTGGATTTGAACTGCAGGTTTCCACTCCGCAGCAAGGCCTGGAAAATCGAGGCGTAATGGTTTTTCGGCGAGCACGATGATTTTGGGCGGCAGATCTGGGTATCCGGCGGGTTGATAAGTGCCATTCTCATCGAAACGATGCGCTTCGATTTCATCCGCCAGCGCGGGGCAAACGATGCAGGCTGTTAGAAAAGGAATGAGAAGTTTCATCAGATTCGGCGAGTTGTGATGTGGAGATCAACATCTGGGCTATCGGTCACGATGACGCCGTTTTCGTCTGTGCGGACGGTAATACGGTGGCTGTTGATTTCGATAGTTTGCCCGATGTATGTGATGACGGTTTTACAATTGCCGTGCTCGCAAACTTCAATGACTACGGCCTGTTCGTTATTTGTGAGTGGTTCATCGGAGAGAGCGATTTGCAGGTCGTCGCCATCGGAGACGATAGACTTAATTTGCTGAGGGAAAAGGGCGGTGACCTCGCGGAGGATAAGAGCATATTTATCTTCGGCAGGCGCTCCAACGTATACGTCGGGAGTAACGCTTGGTTTAAAAAACAGAATGAGAGCGAACACCACACAGGCAGCAACAGCGAGAATGGGCCAGAGATGGTGGCGAACTCGGCGGTGGCGGATGGGGGCGAGCGTTTCCCGCGCGATAGCTAAGACAGCGGCATCAGTTTCTGCGGAGGGAGCACCTTGTTCCGAAGGCAACGTGCGAAGTGCCTCCAGCCATGAGGGAGGTAGAGCTTCCTCATCGGGAATATTCGGTTTGAATGGGTCGGAGTGCATAGGGAGTCTGGAGGTTAAGTGCGGTTGATGGTTCAATCGTTCAATGAAGCGGCGAAATTTTTCACTTTAGGGTCGGATCGCAGCGCCGCGAGCGCGTGATGAAGCCGAGATTTTGCTGTGCCGATGGGGATATCAGTCAATGTGGCGATTTCTGGCAACGTCATACCATCGACGAAACGCAGCAGAAGGATTTCGCGATGATCCGCGCTCAAGCTAGATATGATGTGCTGAAGGTCCTGTTTTTCAGAAGAATCATAGATGGGAGCAATGAGATCATCGAGGATAGCTGCGCCTGATTCCCCGCCGACGTAGCGTTGTGACTTACGCAGTGAAGCGAGTGAGAGGTTGCGAATGGCGGGGTAAAGGAAAGTTCTCAATTCACAGCGCAGCTCGAAGCCGGGAAACTTGCCGAGGAAATATCGGAAAACTTCCTGCACAACATCTTGGGCGTGGTGCTCGCTGCCGCATATCCGACATGCCATACGGAATACCCATTCACGGTGGCGGTAATAGAGTTGTTCAAAGGACTGATCGTCGCCGGCATTGATTCCGGCTATCAGTTTCTGGTCAGCGGGTTCGCCGGTTATTAGGTGGATAGTCAAGAGAGAGGGCGGGGTTCGCGGGGTTGTTGCGAAGTTAAGTGAAGAACAGCTTAAAAAGGTTCAAACAAAAATAAGCCATGTCTCTATCGCATCCTCATTATCCAATATTTCGCCCGCTGACTCCAGACTTGATTTGGCTTACAAAGCCTATTTTAAGCCGATGAATTCCTCTCAATCACCGACAACACGACAGCTACACAAAATGGTGCAAACTGAAATTACGAGACGAGACGAGTCAGGCCTTCAGCGCGGCCCCACCTGAATCGTCACTGGCACGTTGAGCTGGATTTTTTCGGCGAAGCGGACCACATCCCAATTGGCTAAGCGAATGCAACCATGGCTGCTGGCTCTTCCGATGGTAGCGGGATCATTGGTGCCGTGGATGCCGATGCCGTCTTTACTGAGTTGAATCCACATCACACCGACTGGATTGTTAGGTCCGGGTGGTAGCATGTGAAAGTCGTCGCTGCGGACGCCTTTTTTAAGCATCGATTTATCGTAGCGGAAATTGGGCATGGTAGATATTTTCGTCACTTTCCATTTTCCTTCTGGTGATTCCGTTTGCTCAGAGCCAACGGTCACGGGATAGGCAGCAATGAGTTTATCATTATCAAACACGCTGAGCATGTTGGTCTCAGTATTGATATGGACGATAAGCTTACTGTCATCTTCCTTCTTAACTTCGGCATCATCTGTCTTGTTAGAAACAACTTCATCTTTATCTTCAGTGTCCTTGTCCTTTTCTTTGTTCTCTTCTTTATCCTTTTCCTTATCTCCCTTTTTCAGCGCTTCTATGGCGGACTTTTCAAAAGGCACTACGTTGACGACTTTCAACAAGTCTCCCGCTTTGATGTTCTTGGTTTTGCCGGGGTTGAGTTCATCAAGATATCCCTCATCCATATGAAATTTTTCCGCGATGGCCTCGGCGGCGGATCGATAAGGCAACGCTTTGAGTTTCGCTTGCTCTGGAATTTTGCTCGGCAGTTCACCGACTTGCTTTAAATCATCTTCGCTGACTTCGTAGGAAAGAAACAAAGGATCCACCGATGCGAGATCGAGATCGCTCAGCTCGGGAAGGGCTTCGCCCTTTTCCACTTTCACTTTAGGATCCGGAGTGGCTGGGGTGACTGCTGCTCCCTGCGCCTCACGATAGAGGGCGAGAGCTTCCAAAGTGAATTGCCCGATCCGTCCATCAATTTTTCCAGGGGCGAATTCGGCTTTATCGAGAAAAACTTGTAGCCGGGTCACTGCTTCGATCGCCTCGCCGGCGACGGGATCCTCAGTCTTTTTTTCCTCCTGCGCTAGAGCACCGAAGGAAATAGATGCAAGGAGAAGGATCGTTGTGGGTAATTTGGGAAAGGAACTAGACATAGATCCTGTAGAATATCTCTCAATGGAAACTCTTCCATGGGGACTAACCCTAGTTTATCGCACCCAAGGAGCCTATTGGCGCCTGCTTTCATTTCCCACCGGACATCTAACTTCAGACATAAACTCCACATCCGCTGAAATCCGCGCTTTCGTCCGGCAGTATATGGGTGGAGGGTGTGCCGCGCACCTGATACCAGAATGAATCCTAGCCGAAGCCATCTCATTTACTGCCTCATCCCTTTCGGGCTGGCTGCCTGTGCAGTGAAAAGTCCGCGGAACGTTTCGCCGAACATTCCCCCGGCTTGGAAAAATGCCGCTTCGTTCCCCTCGGCGTCCGCCCAGCGCGACCTCAGCCGTTGGTGGGGACGCTTTGACGATCCAACACTCAACCGTGTCATTACCGACGGCCTAGCCAACAGCCCGGACATCGCATCGGCTGCATCGCGCATCCGAGAAGCTCGCGCCCGCAGGAACCAAGAAGCCTCGTCGCTTTTGCCATTCATCGGTGGATCGGCAGCATCGAATTCCAGTTGGTTGAAAACCCGCGGTCTGGGAGACGTTTCCGACACGAGATATTCAGCAGATCTCAACGCATCATGGGAAGTCGACTGGTTCGGAAAAAACCGCTCCAGGGTTGAGGCAGCATCCGCACAAATCGGTGCTGCGGAGGAAAGTTTTCATTCGGTCCAAGCCTCGCTCGCTGCGGAAATTGCCACCGCTTACACCAATCTCCGCGCCGATGAAACGCGGATGACGGTGCTCCGCAGCCTCGTCAAAAGCCGCGAGCAAACCGCCCAGCTCGCGACTTGGCGGCAACAGGCCGGAGAGACAGATTCGCTCGAATCCAGCCAAGCGCTGAGCAGCCTCGAACAAGCGCGGGCCGGAATACCCGCGTTGGAACAAGCCATCGGTCAGGGAAAAAACTTGCTGTCATTGCTGTGCGGTCGCGAGCCGGGCTCGCTCGACTCCCTTCTAACATCCGGCAAGTCCGCGATTCCTTATCCCGCACGTAGCCTCGCCATTGGTATCCCAGCGGACACCATCCGCCAACGCCCGGACGTTCGCCTCGCCGGTTGGCAGCTTGTAGCAGCTGTGGCCAGCACCCGCTCTGCCGAAGCCGAGCGCTTCCCCTCTCTCAATCTATCAGGAAATCTCGGAATTACAGCGCTCAGCGCCGGAAAAATTTTCAATCCACAGACCACTGGCGCGGGACTTGTCGCTGGAATCACCAGCCCGATTTTTGACGCCGGCCGCATCCGATCCAATATTGAAGCGCTTGGCGAGTCTCAGGAACAGGCCGTGCAAACTTATCGCTCCGCAGTTCTAACAGGACTCTCCGAAGTGGAGGACGCGCTCATCGCCTGCCGCCGCTCGGCGGAACGTCTTGAAATACTCGAAAAAGCCACTCAGCTAGCCCGTGAGTCCGACCAACTCGCCCGTCAGCGATATGAGGCGGGTGAAATTGATTTTCTTGCGGTACTCGATTCCCAACGCACATTGCTTGGCCTCGAAGACAGCCTGATTTCATCCCGCACTGACCGAACCACAGCTTACATCCGCCTTTATCAGGCGCTTGGCGGCGGCTGGTCGGCCGCATCCTAACCCCTTTCTCACTTCCATCCGTTTCTCTATGCAACAACCAAAACCGAACGAAGACCTCGCTGAAATCGTCCGCGCCGGCGCCTCCAAGCCGATCCGTAAAAACTTCATCATGCTGGTGGTCATCGCCCTCATAGGCGTTGGTACTTGGTATTTTTTCAATCGCAACGACGATGAAAAAAGCGCACCCAACTTCATCACCGAGCCTGTGAAGAAAGGCCGTATCTCACTCATCGTCACCGCCGCCGGCAACCTTGCACCTACCAACCAAGTGATCGTCGGCAGCGAACTTTCCGGCACCGTCAAGGAACTCTACATCGATACGAATGATACGGTTAAAAAGGATCAGCCCCTTGCCAAGCTGGATACCTCAAAGCTCGAACAACAGACCGAGCGCAGTCGCGCCTCGCGCCTCGCGGCTAAAGCACGTGTCAGCCAAGCGGAAGCCACGCTTGCTGAGAGCAAAGCATCTCTCACAAGGCAGGAGGAACTCCTCAAACTCAGCGAAGGAAAAACCCCGTCTAAAGCCACCATGGAAACCTCCCGCGCCACCGTCGCCCGCGCCGAAGCAGACTTGGAAAGCGCGAAAGCCTCCGTCGCAGGAGCCGAAGCCGATGTCCGTGCCTTTGAAAGCGATCTAAAAAAAGCCATTATAACATCGCCCGTGGATGGAGTCGTCCTTTCCCGCTCGATTGAGGTCGGACAAACCGTCGCCGCCTCATTCACTGCTCCCACGCTTTTCACGATCGCAGAGGATCTGAAGAATATGGAATTGTTAGTTTCCGTATCCGAGGCGGACATCGGTCGAGTGGCGGTAGGCCAGACCGCAACTTTCAGCGTTGATGCTTGGCCGACCCGTTCCTACACCGCCACCGTGAAAAAAGTCGCGTTTGGATCAGCCAACAATAATACGACCAGCAGTGGTGGATCTAACAACAACGGTAACAACTCTGCTGCTGCCACAGGCATCGTCACCTACAGCACCGAGCTAAATGTCGCCAACGACGATCTCTCCCTGCGTCCCGGCATGACTGCCTCCGTGGACATCGCCATCGAAGACAAGAAAGACATCATGGTGGTTCCCAACACGGCACTGAGGTTTGATCCGGAGGTCGCAGCAGCCATCGGTAAGCCGAAAAAAAACGACCGCACCATCGTCGAGACTCTCATGCCAAGCCGCGGACGCTTTCGCAGCCCTTCTGCGCCAAAAAGCGGCGCGCGCACCGAGGAGTCGCATGTTTGGATTTTGAAAAATGGAAAACCTGAGATGGTGATTGTGAAAACTGGCATCACCGACGGATTACGGACCGAAATCACCGGAGACTCAATTTCCGAAGGTACGCCGATCATCGTCAGCATCAAGCCCCCTGAAAAATCCGAATGACCACGGAAACACTCATCAAACTTCGCGGTCTCACCAAAGTCTACGGCAGCGGAGACGCATCATTCCACGCTCTTCGCGGTGTGAATCTGGACATCCGCCGTGGTGAGTTTCTTGCGGTGATGGGTCCCAGCGGATCGGGAAAATCTACGTTGATGAATCTGTTAGGTTGCCTGGATAGCCCAACCTCCGGCTCGTATAACTTCAAAGGGATAGAGGTGGAAACGCTCAACAAAGACCAGCGCTCGCTGATCCGCCGCCATGCATTGGGTTTCATTTTCCAAGGCTTCAATCTACTTGCTCGGACCTCGGCCTTGGAAAATGTTGAGCTCCCACTTCTGTATCGCGGTTATTCACGCAAAGAGCGCCACGATCGTGCGCGCGATGCGCTCACCCGCGTCGGCCTCATCAACAAGGAACGCAATACGCCCGCCGAACTCTCTGGCGGGCAGCAACAACGCGTCGCAATCGCTCGCGCCATCGTTACCAATCCAGACACGCTGTTTGCCGACGAACCAACTGGAAACCTGGATTCGAAAACCACCCGCGAGATCATGGAACTGTTAGATCAGCTCAACACCGAACGTGGCATCTCCATCATCATGGTCACCCACGAGGAAGATGTCGCCTCACATGCGAAACGCGTCATCCATGTCATTGACGGCTTGATCTCCGAGGATTCCACCCAACGCACCGCCATCCACTGAGTTATGATTTTTAACGCCCTGCTCATAGCCATTCGAGAGATCCGTCGCAATCTGACGCGTTCGTTTCTAACAGTGATCGGGATCGTTATCGGCGTTGCTGCTGTCATCACCATGGTCACGCTTGGCCGCGGCGCGACAGCGAGCGTCAAGGATCAGATTTCAAAAATGGGCAGCAATCTGCTCATCCTCCGTCCCGGTGAAGGCTGGGGTTCTTGGGGTGCTCCGCAGTTCACCATGACCGATGTGGATGCCATCCGCGATCAGGCTCCAGGCATCTCTGGCATCGCCCCTTTCATTCGTACCAATGTGCCAGCCGTCTATCAGGAAAACGACCGCGCCACTGATGTCCAAGGCACCACTGCCAACTATTTCAAGATCGCGAACTGGAACATTGCGCTCGGCCGTTTCTTCACTGAAGAGGAGGTAAAAGAGGCTGCTCCGGTCTGTGTCATCGGAGAAACGATTCGCAAAGAGCTTTTCGGAGAAGGCGTGGATCCTATCGGCTGTAAAATCCGCGCGAAGTCGATTTCCTTCGAAGTCGTTGGCGTTACCGCTCCCAAGGGACAGGGCGGCATGGCCGATGATTTGGACGACAATATCATTACTCCCTACACTACCATTCAGCTCCGACTAACCGGGCGCGGTGATGGGCGAAACATCAATCAAATCATGATCTCCGCGATGGATGGTTACCCAGGTGTCAACATCGTCGCCGATGTCAGCGCGCTGATGCGTGAGCGCCGTGGGATCGGGCAGAACGAGCAGGACAATTTTAACGTTTTCGATTCCCAGCAACTCGCGGAAGTTGTCAGTTCCAGCACACAGATCATGACCTCGTTGTTGTCTTGGGTCGCCGGTGTCAGCCTTCTCGTTGGCGGCATTGGCATCATGAATATCATGCTCGTTTCCGTGACCGAGCGAACCCGCGAAATCGGCATCCGCCTCGCCATCGGTGCACGCGCTCGTGAGGTGCTGCTACAGTTCCTCGTCGAGGCCGTCACTCTCTCCTGCATCGGCGGCATTTCGGGCATCATCCTCGCTTATGGAGTCTGTATCATGTTTGCGAAAGAAGTCGGAGCGCCGTTCATCTTCGATCTCAAGATCAATGTCATCGCCTTCGTGTTCTCCGCTGCCATCGGCATTGTCTTCGGCTTCATGCCCGCCCGCCGAGCCGCTGGACTTGATCCCATCGAAGCACTGCGACACGAGTAACAAGGAGGGGCTGCATCCTGCTGCCCATGCAATTAAGCTAGGAAGAGAAACCGCGAATGGACGCGAATAAACGCGAATACTAAATGAGCTTTTGCGAATCTTTACGTAGTCAACAAAATCAATTTTATTGCGGAAGACGTCTCGAAATTTCATCGCTACGATTTTTGATTACAAAAACGACTAATATTTACCCAAATTAGCGTTCATTCGCGGTTGAAATGACTCCCTCTTGATTCTTCCCCTACATCGCGCATGGTAACGCACCATGCGGACGTTCTTCCTATTTACAGCTTTCCTGCTGACAAGCTGTCAAAGCGTCCACTTTTACACTCAAGGCATTCGTGGCCAAATCGAGATCCTCGCAAAAGCTCAACCCAACGCAGAGGTAATCGCTTCTCCTGACACCTCCCCTTCCCTCAAAGAACGCCTGCTCTTAGCCGAAGAACTTTGCTCATTTGCATCCCGTGAACTCGCACTTCCGGGAAATTCCGCTTACCACAAATACGCCGACCTCAAACGTAACCACGTCGTCTTTGTCCTCCACGCAGCGCCCGAATTTTCCATGGAGCCAAAAACATGGTTCTACCCCTTCGTCGGCAATCAAGCATACCGCGGCTATTTTAACGAACAGGATGCCGAAACCTATGCCTCCTCACTCCGCGAGAAAGGCTACGAAGTCTATCTCGGCGGAACCGATGCCTATTCCACACTCGGAGTCTTCCACGACCCACTACTAAACACCTTCATCGACTACCCCGAACTCCACTTCACAAAAACCATTTTCCACGAGCTCACACACATTCGCTACTTCGTCAAAGGCGACACCACATTCAACGAATCCCTCGCCAATGTCGTCGCTGAAGAAGGTATGCGCCGCTGGCTGACTTCCAAAAAACGATACGCGGACCTTGCGAGCTACGAGGAACTTCTCAAACGTCGCCGTGACTTCTACAACCAAATCGCGATCACACACACCGAACTCACCCAATTATATGCATCCGATGTTTCCACAGAATCCATGCATACCCATAAACAACAAATCCTCAACCAACTCAAATCCCGCGCCCGTGAACTCCAGAAGCGCTGGGGAGGAAAGCAACTCACTGAATGGCTCAAGCTTGATCTAACAAACGCCCACATACTGGCCTTGTCCACCTACAACCAAGAAATGCCAACCTTCCAAAAACTTCTAAATGAATCTGGTGGAGATTTTGAAATCTTCTTCAATAAAGTAGAAGCTATGAAGCCATGATTATCTAACATATTTTATTTTAAAAGAGAGTTCTAACTCTAATGTTTTTCTCTGCTCTCCACTCGCTGTGCTCAGCTCCCTCGCATTACATAAATCGATCCCGATCTTCCACCGATTTCGCTTTTCAACGGCTTCGCCGTTCGTTCCTTCTGCCTCTCAAACTGCGCCTGATACCTCGCTGCCATTCCTTTCACATAATCTTCACTGCCCAGCGCGATCCCTTCGCTGAAACACTTCATACGCTTGCGTATTTCTAACATGGGTAAAAATAGAAAATTCTCCACTGCAGCTTGCGCAGCCTCCACCTGCGCTTGGGTATACCCTTTTCTTCGCGAGTCTTCTGTCACCGTGGCTTCTCCATACAACCATTTCCGATAATACGCATGTGCCTTCGTATTCCACCCATCCTGCGCAACTTCCAACACCTTGCATAGCCCCCGCCGTGCTCGTTTGCCCCCCCCAACCGCCTCGCCGTGTCCACTCGACGCATACATCGCCGGATCTTTCACAATCCCTGCTCGCACTGGGTTCAAATCGATATAGCCCGCCATCGTCTGCAGCGCCTCACCCGTCTCCACCAGCACGCTTTTGAACCGATCCATCCACAACGTTCCGCGCCGGCTTTTCTGCTTGTTATACCAACGGCTAAACCGCTCTTTGAGTTCTTTGACAAACAAACTCAGGTCACAGAACCGTTGTTGGAAGCGCTCTAACAACGCCTGCGCCGCATCCTCCTCGTGGCGATTGCGTAACTCGGTGATTTCACTTCGGAATTGAGCAATAAAAGCCTTTGAATACACCAGTGAAAGATGCTCAAAAAACCTTTCTTCACCCTCCTTTCCTTCGAAACGTTTCAGCCAACTTTTCTGCTCAGGCACTTTGAGCAAAATATGAAAATGGTTATCCATGATCGCGTAAGTCAGGATTTCGACCCCTGAAAACGTGGCCATCCTCCACATCATCCGCCGCAGCGCCTCCTTCTCAATCGAGCCCAGCAAGAACTCACCATTCACCACCCGCGACATCACGTGGTAACACGCCGAGCAATCCGTTATGCGCATCCGCTTACGCCCAGAAAACCCTCTAGCCCGCCGAATCTGCCCCAACCTCCGCCCCGTTTTCATCTCCGCCAACTCCAGAGGAGACCACACCTTTTTTTGCTCTGAATCCCTTTGTTTATCTTCTTTTGGCGTATCCATAGCAACAACCTACCAACCTAAAAAAGCATGCACAAGCTAATTGTATGCCTGGCAGTTTATTTGCCGCTTTCCACCGAAAGTGAGTGAACAACTCTCACGCCGCCAGACCGGACGAGATCGCTGGGTTCTCGAACTTTCATGGAGCACTCAGTTGCGACTCAACACCCGCTTCATGGCATTGGCTAGGCGCAGGATGCATCATAACAAAATCAAAGTCGCTATCGCTCGTGAACTCTGCGCCTTCATCTGGGAGCTAGGCACCAGGATCGAATCTAAAAACCCACGCCATATGAACTAACAAGAACACCACTCCATCTTCCATTTTTCAAACCCCCGGCGTCCCTTGGGGGGGATTTGAAAAAAGTAAGATTCCGTTACCAAGGAGATTAGAAATCACAGAAGAAAGACACATAGCCCGGTCATCTGCGTTGCAGCCCGGGATAGGAAGCGCCAGCCGGATCAATCCTCGATAGACGTTCTGGGTTACCTCGGCCTCGCTGAGGGAGCACCCGTGCAGAGACTGAATCAAGAGCCAACAAACGTGAATAAAGAAACTGACGGAAAGACTTGGGAAACTGAGTAGCCCGCGAATAGCAGCATACTAAGCACTAGGCGACCTGCTGATCACAACTGGATCAAAACCGCCATTCCTATCCCGGCCTCCAACGAAGAAAATTCGGAAGAAAAAATCATCAAATAAGTTAGATGAAATAGAGAAACTTTTGCCCGTTGACAAACGATAGAGCGCATCCACGGCGGGATGGAAGCCTGAATTCAATTTGACGACTTATCGCCGTTGGATGCAGCGACTTGTTCTGTGTCCATTTTCGAATAGACGTTGTCTTCATACCACTGCTCCGAATGGGTCTCTTCTTCAGCGAGGGCAAGAGCTTCCCTCAAATCTTTCGTTCTAATCTGGACTGTTCCTTTCTTGGTATAGAGTTCTACGTGAAGCTCCTCATTCACCTCGTCCTTGAGCAGCGTGATCAGCGGGTAGCAATGATCGGAGAGCGGTGTTCCGGCTTCATCTACCGCAAGAAGTTCTAGTTGACGACCTTCATCGACCGATCCAAACCACTGAAGCTTGATGCGAACTGGATTGATAATCTTCATTTCTTCACAGATTGAGGTAGGGACGCCGATTTGCTCGACGCCCCCCTCGCAGATCCCAGCGTGCGGAATTACCGCACTAGGCTCCTCGGAAGACGCGCAAACAGAGCGTGGATTTGATTGGTTTGTTGATTGTGATTCATGCAGGTTT
>JANPMK010000085.1:0-12029 GCA_031422775.1 Akkermansiaceae bacterium
AATCCGCTACCGCGTCGATGGTGCACTCTACGAAATGGCACCGCCTCCGATACACTTAGCCCTACCCATTATCTCCCGGGTTAAAGTCATGGCTAACTTGAACATTGCCGAACGACGCATCCCACAAGACGGGCGCATCGTCAAACAGATCGGCGAAAAACAAATCGATATGCGGGTTTCCACCCTCCCTACCCACCACGGCGAATCCGTCGTGCTCCGGGTATTGGATCGTTCATCGGTCAATCTTAGCCTTGAAAACCTTGGGCTACCTCCAGAAATCTACGAATACATCGGAGATACCATTGAGAAACCTAACGGAATTTTCATTGTCACCGGCCCCACCGGCGCAGGAAAAACCACCACCCTCTACGCCGGACTTCGCCGCATCAACACCATCGATGCTAAACTGCTAACCGCAGAAGATCCCGTTGAATATGATATCGATGGCATCATCCAAATCCCCATCAACGAAGCGATCGGATTGGACTTCCCCCGAATCCTACGCGCCTTCCTTCGCCAAGATCCAGACCGCATCATGATCGGGGAAATGCGAGATAAGGAAACTGCCACCATCGCCATCCAAGCCGCACTCACCGGTCACTTGGTTCTTTCTACCCTTCACACCAACGACTCCGCTGGAGCAATCACCCGTCTGATCGATATGGGCTGCGAGCCTTTCCTCGTCGCCGCTTCCTTAGAGGGCATCCTTGCGCAACGTCTTGTTAGAACCATTTGCAAAGACTGTATCAGCCCCTACGAACCCAGCGAGGCCATCCTCAGTCAGCTCGGCGTTTCTGCTCACGAACTCGGCGATAAACAATTCTACACCGGAGCAGGTTGTGAAATTTGCGGTCAATCCGGCTACCGCGGCCGCGCCGGCCTCTACGAACTTCTCAACGTCACCGAACCCATCCGCGAGCTCATTACCAACCGTAAACCAACCGTAGTCATCAAACAAAAAGCCATCGAGCTCGGAATGAACACTCTCCGTGAAGATGGCTTACGGAACATCTACCTCGGAAAAACCACTATCGAAGAGGTCCTGAAATACACCTAGGCCAAAAAACTGAACTTTCTCTCAACTTTCTTCTTCTGATTAGAGAAAAATCGTCTAATCTCGCCAATGAATCCTCCAAAAACAAAAGAAACCCATGCCTAATTTCATATACTCAGCGCTCGATGCAAAAGGTGAACAAACCGATGGAGTACTCTCAGCTTCATCCGAGGCCGAAGCTATTCAAATGCTAAGAACTTCTCATCTTTTCCCTACTTCAGTCTACGAAGAAGGCACCGCCAAAGCTCCCGTTGGAGTAAAAATAACGAAAAAAGCCAAGGGCAAGAGCAAATCAGGCGCGATGAACATGTCCATCGGTAAAGCCAGCGGTAACGTGAAACCGAAGATTCTGATGATTTTCACCCGCCAGCTCGCGACTCTCATCGACGCGGGTCTACCGCTCCTCCGTTCCCTTACTGTCCTCGGCAAACAGGAACCCAACCCAGTTCTAAAAGCGACCATCTCCGCCCTCGCAGATTCCGTTCAAGGCGGCTCAACTTTCTCCGAGTCCCTCGCCCAACACCCAAAATTGTTCAACAAACTCTATGTGAACATGGTCAAAGCCGGTGAACTAGGCGGTGTTCTGGAAGTCGTCCTCAATCGTCTCGCGGAATACCAAGAAAAGGCCCACAAACTGAAAAATAAAATCGTTTCAGCCATGGTCTACCCGGCGATCGTGATGTTCATCGCCGTTGCCATTCTGATTTTCCTGATGATCTTCATCGTGCCCAAATTCGAAAAAATGTTCGATACTAGCAACTCCGAGTTGCCCATGATTTCTCAAATCGTATTCGGCTTCTCCAAATTCTGCCTCGCCACTCCCATTTCCATCATCCCCAACGTCGTATGGCTCTTCGTTGTAGCCTTCTTAGTTTACCTTGGCATCAGTGCCATGAGTAAAACCAAAGGCGGGCGCGAAGTGGTCGATAAACTCAAACTCCACATGCCCTTGTTCGGAGATATGCAGAGAAAATCTGCTGTCTCCCGCTTCGCCAGAACACTCGGAACTCTCGTCACCTCTGGCGTGCCCATCCTTCAAGCTCTCAACATAACCCGCGACACCGCAGGAAACGTCGTTATCTCCAACGCCATTTCCAAAGTCCACGAAGCCGTTAAAGAAGGTGAATCCATCGTCACCCCACTCACCGCCAGCGGCGTGTTTCCTAACATGCTCATCTCCATGGTCGATGTCGGTGAAGAAACCGGACAACTCCCTGAGATGCTCCTCAAAGTAGCCGATGTCTATGATGACGAGGTCGATAACGCCGTAACCGCACTCACCTCCATCCTCGAACCCATCATGATCGTGTTCTTGGCCTTGGTCGTCGGCGCTGTCGTATTCGCCCTTTTCCTTCCACTCATCAAAATGATCCAAACGATGGGCGATCAACAATAACCGCTCACATCCATGAAACAAACATCTCGATTTCAATCACTTCGTGGTTTCACCATCGTTGAAATTCTCATCGTGATGACGATTATCCTCATCCTCGCAGGACTGATCATTGGTAGTTTTGCATTTGTTAAAGCTTCGCAAAGAAACCATCAGGCAGAAATCCAAATCAACCTCCTTGAAAAAGCGATTGAAGATTACCAACTCGACAACAGCGACTATCCTGGAGACGCAGACGCGGGTGGCTCTACCGGAACTGGCGAATCCAATATGCTTTTCAGAGCTCTTTACTACGATGGTTTCGAGGCTGGAGATGACGGATCTGCCTCTATTTACCTTTCAGAACTAGATCCAGCAAATGATACCCAAAAATGGATCGATGGCAAAGGCGCTACTTCAACCATCATCGATCCATGGGGTAATGAATACCGCTATCGCCGTGGCACGGGAGCCGTGAACCCAGACTTCGACCTCTGGTCCATCGGCCCTGACGAAGAATCCGCTGGCGATGGCGAGGATGCGAAAGATAAAGACGATATCAACAATTTCTAAGCAAGCTAGCTCAGCGCTTCACCGGAAGATGCCACTGCTTTCCACTGTCTAAAAATTCCCTGAATTTCGGATACTTTTCAAAAAACTCGCGATACTGCTTATAGAAGTTCGCTTGATCATGCGGACCTCTGACCGCCACTTGCAACTGCCTGGCTGTGAAAAATAATAATATCAGCGCGATGATTTTAAAAACGTTATGCGGAACCACCGTAATTTTGTGCTGCCCCATGTAGTCCCAAACAGGTTTACCAATCTTCCGCGCGGTAAACCAACTCATCGCCTGACAGAGCACCACTAACAACCCCCATCCAAAACCCACACCCGCAATCCATACACGAATCGATCTCCATATCGATGATTTGAGCGTTAATCCCGTCCCGTCTTCATTGACCACACGAATCCCTAACAACCACTTGCCTGGGGTCGTCCCAAAACGATGCAGCAACCATGACTCAATCGCAAACCATGGAATAAAAAGTGAGAGCTGTATCCAGCGATTCTGAACCATCGCCCCGATATCCCCACCCAGCATATACATCATTAACCACCAAACTGCTAGATAGGTCTTCAAATCGAACCACCTCGCCCAAAATCTTCTGACGAGATATCGGCTTTTTGTTTGAGCTAAATCTTGGTTGCGATCCAATGGAAAATGCGTCGGTAATGGTGGCGGCTTTATGGTTTTGAGAGCTTCGAACTCACTCTTAAATAAATCGATTTCTTGAAGCTTCACCCAACTTGGCAATCCTTCATGCCAAGCAAAATCATTCGCATCAAGTTGCTGATCAGAGATACGGCCACGAATCTCATAGTCGTTGTAAGGACCCGTCTTCTTGCCGTTTTGAATGAGCCAAATTTCCATATTACAGATTCCTCAACGACTTCGCAGCATCACTTTGAGCTGCGAAAAATGCCGGGACAAGCGCAGCAAGTGAGCATAACACAAACGCCATTAATGCGATCACGACTTGCTCCTTTGGGCTGTTGTAAGCAGGTAAAACATCAAATCCTGTTAGAGTAGAGGAGAATGGATCAAATCCCAAGACCCGCATTCCTTCCTGCACACCACCGCGGAAATGAATCACCAAGCGCCCAAGGCCGACCCCTAGCATCGCTCCGAAAATCCCTAAGATCATGCCCTGATAGAGAAACACCCGCACAATCTGTCCCGGAGCAGCACCGAGCGCCTTCATGACTCCTATCTCACGACGCTTCTGAATCGTCACCGTGAACATCACCGCCATCATCGAAAAAGCCGAAATCAAAACGATAAACGATAGCGCAAAATACATCATCATTCGCTGTTGGTTGATCAGAGTAAAGAAGGCCTGATATTGATCTCCCCATGTTTCCACATACTCACCAGAACCGAGATGCTGACGCACCTTAATCGCCACTTGCTCAGCTTGATAGGGATCGTATAACCGCAGCGCAATCCCCTGAACCTCACCATTCAATCCAGCTAAATCCTGTGCCAATGGCAAAGGCACAAATAAATCCGGAGTCACCGCCATCTGCGAGGCTGAATAAATTCCAATCACTTGCACTTCTTTCGGCAGCACCAAGCTCTTGATTCCTTTTAAAATCTCACCATCCATCTCCGCAGCATCGGTTTTAGACAACGCTTCATAAGCTTCGATCACCTTCGCTTTTTTCTCAGTGGAAAATTGAAAGACCTCTTTGTCCTTGATGAGTATTCCATTTCCCATCGCCTTCAGGAGGTCATAGATCATGTCCTTCTCTGGCTCACGGATCGGCTCTAATTGAATTTCATTGAGAAGATCATACGCCTCACTCAGTTTTGCTCCTGAAACTTCGAAATTTTCTCCCACCTGTTTGAATTCATCCTTGAGAACTTTTGAAACTACCGCCCAAGCCTCCGTGTGATCCTCGCGGATCACCGGCTTTTCGGTAACGCGATACGCTTGCATCACTCCCTCGAAGTTTCGCGTCGAATACAAACGCATGGTATCGCCGACTCTGAGTTGAAATTGCTCGGCAACAATTGAGGAAACCACCGCACGATCATCCAGCCCAAGATCAGCGCTCGAATCCGGATACTTCTCAAGATCTAACATTTTCTTAATACCGTCCACCTGTGTTGCATCACTGGTATCGATCCCTCGAAACGCCACGGGCTTCTGCCAAGAACCCACATCCAAGATCACATTATCTGAAACAAATGCCGTCGCCGCAGATACGCCTTCGACTTCGGCCGCTTTCTTTGCGAGCACCTGCCAACCCGAAGTTTCAGTCCCCTCTGCCTCAGGTTCTGTGGCTGGTGCTAACGGTGATCTCACCAAAATATGCGGAGTGAACCCAAGCAAGCGCCCTTTCACATCCCTTTCCAAACCCGCATAGACAGCCATCACCACCACCAAAACCAAAACCCCGAGTAACACGCCGATGAGAGAGATCAGCGTGAATGAAGACAAAACGGCTCGGCGCGGATTGAGATACCGCTTGGCCAACATGAAACTGAAAGATCGTTTTTTGATACGCAGACCTAGCCCCATCCTCGCGCCAGAATCAACCTCGTTCTTCATCGAATCAAGATTCAGGTGAAATGCGAGCCATCAATATTCACGCGCCAGCATCCATCCGGCGATTTCACGTAGCCTTGCTCCGCGTTTGCCAAATACGTCCAGCGCATCCATCGCAACGCCCGTCAGGCGCTCCGCTTCTCTCCGAGATTCTTCTAAACCCCATACGGAAGGATAGGTCGACTTATTCGCCGCCACATCTTTCCCCGCCGTTTTACCGAGGCTTTTAGTGGTTTGAGTCACGTCCAGAATATCGTCAATCACCTGAAACGCCAGGCCGAGAGAGTAACCAAAATCGCTCAACGCCGCCAATTGTTCAGCGCTCGCATTGGCAGTCATTCCGCCCAGACGCAGTGATGTGACTAACAGCGCGCCAGTTTTCGCCTCATGAATCGCGAGCAATTGCTCTTTACTAAGTTGCCGACCTTCACCTTCAAGATCCAACACCTGACCGCCAATCAATTTCCGACTCCCCCCCGCAGAAGCCAGCTCGGAAATCATTTCGCCGACCGTGTAGCGCTCGCTCGGCTCAGATTTCGCCAACAGCGCAAACGATTCAGTTAGCAAAGCATCTCCACAAAGCACCGCCATACCCTCGCCGTAAACCTTGTGACAAGTCGGCCGACCGCGACGCAAATCATCATCGTCCATGCACGGCAAATCATCATGCACCAACGAATAGGTATGCATCAGCTCCACCGCGCATGCCGCCTTGAGATCCGATGTCTCGTTTCCGCCGCAAGCCTCAGCCGCTGCAATACAAAGCACAGGACGCAGACGTTTGCCGCCGGCAAAAATCGTGTATCGCATTGCCTCATGAATCGCGCCTGGAGCTTCACCTGGGATAGGCAGGAAATCATCCAACGCCGTATCCACATGGGAAACCAAGGTTTTCAAATAGTCTTTGAGATCGGCATTCATGAAAGGAACACTTAGAGAATTTCCGCAATCTGCACTGCGTTAAGCGCCGCACCTTTACGCACCTGATCGCCAACCACCCACAAATCCAAGGCGTTTTCTAACACTAAATTTTTGCGAATCCGGCCGACCAAGCAATCGTCTTTCCCCGTAGTATCTAACGGAACGGGAAAAAGTTTTTGCGAAGGATCATCCATTACTTGGATACCGGGCTTACCTGCATAAGCTTTTCTCGCAGCTTCCACGTTTGGCTCTTTGGTAAACTTCGCAGTGATCGAAACCGAATGCGAACGATAAACCGGCACACGCACGCAGGTGCACGAAACCTTTAGATCCGGATGACCGAGAATTTTCCGACCTTCGTTGGCCATTTTCATTTCCTCTTTGGTATATCCATTTTCTGTAAATGAATCCACCTGCGGAATCACGTTGAACGCGATTTGGCGCGGATAAACTTTCGGAGTGAACGGCTGACCCGTCGCGATCGCTTTCACTTGCTCCTCAAGTTCGATGATCCCCTGCGCACCCGATCCGGAAACCGCTTGGTAGCTCGATGCGATCACGCTCTCCAATCCAAATTGCTCATGCAACGGCGCCAGGGCCATCAGGGAAATAATCGTCGTGCAGTTCGGGTTCGCAATGATCCCTTTCGGCCGGTTTTTCGCCGCCTCGGGATTTATTTCAGGAACCACCAAAGGCACGCCCTCATCCATGCGGAATGCCGATGAATTATCGATCACCACCGCGCCAGCCGCTGCCGCCGAAGGGGCAAACTCTTTGGAAATGTCTCCGCCCGCACTGAACAAAGCGATATCGATGCCCTGAAATGAATCATGCGTGAGTTCCTTGATCACAATTTCCTTACCCCGAAAAGTCGTAGTTTTTCCCGCAGAACGCGCCGATGCCAATAGCGTCAGCTCGCTCAATTCAAAATTCCTTTGCTCAAGACAAAGAAGCATTTCCACGCCGACGGCACCCGTCGCCCCTACAATCGCCACATGAGGTAATTTCATTGTTTCTAATTTCACCGGCCCCGCCGGGGCGCAGACGCTAGGCGCAAGTTTGGCCCCATGCAATCCCTAAGCTGATTTCTAAAAAACTTAACCTTGCTTGACAATCAACCCCGAATCGCGTTCAAACATAAGCACTTCGGAAATGGCTAAGACCAAGTACACACCACAGAAACTTGCACGACTGGAGTCGAGAGTTCGCTTTATCAAAGGAACCAATCGACTGCTCTATCTTTTCACGGCCATATCCTTCGGTTTGCTCATCGTCGCTTCTGCTTATCCTTACAAGCGCGAGAACGATAAACTCCAAGCCAAACTCCGCAGCACCCAAGAGCGCGAACAAGCCGCCTTGGACATCAAAGAACATCGGGAAATCGAGCTCCACGCCCTTCGTGAAGACCAAGCTTACTTGGAAGTCCATGCTCGGGATCGCCTCAATTATTACCGCGAAGGCGAAAAAGTCCTGCGTTTCGAGCGTGATCGTTAACCCTACCATCAACTCGCAGCTTTTGCGATACCGATTGACCCCAACTCGCTACTAGGATTACAACCCTCACATGTTTCACGTGAAGAAAGTTATTTTTCTCTCTGTCCTGCTTCTATCACAAGTTGCTCAAGCAGAACATGTCATCGTTTGCGGCGGACCCGCCCTACGCGCTTGGGAGGATTATCGAACCGGTGAAGAGCAACACGATCGCTGGTGGGCCAACTTCGTTCGCGCATCCACACTGCGCATGGCAGAAGTACGTCAGACATACGGAAAAGATGCGCCACTTGTTTGGTTAGTTTACAAACCTGGTTACGAAACAAGAGGCCGTGAAGACGGCAAACCCTACACCACATGGATCGCCGAGCAAGCAACCAAGCGCAACGCCACCTTGATCTGGTTCAACTCGTCCTCCGATTACATTTCCAAAATCAACTCCCGCCCGCGCAAGTCCGTCGTCACCTACGATTACTTCGGTCATTCTAACAAGTTCGCATTCTTGTTCGATTACGGCAACGAAATCATGGCTGTGTCTACCTCATGGCTACATGAAAACGATATTTCAAAACTAAATTCCTCCATCTACGCCCGAGATGCTATCTGCAAATCATGGGGCTGCCACACCGGTGCTTCTATGTCCAACGTCTGGAAGAGCAAACTCGGCCTTCCACTCATCGGCGCAAAAGGTAAAACTCTTTACACCATGGTCGGCCAAGGTGAAATGCCCAGTGGCCATGGCGGTTGGACTAGATAACACAGCCACTCATTTTCTAACAGCCTATCTTGTCTTTATCATCATGAATCTCAAAGAACTCCAAGACCTCCACTCACTTCCCTTTTTTGAACTCATTCAAAAATCCAGAGAAGTCCACGAAGCAAACTGGGACAAACCTGAAGTCCAACTCTGCACGCTTCTTTCCATCAAAACTGGCGGCTGCTCAGAGGATTGCTCCTATTGCGCCCAGTCAGCACGCTACAAATCAGGTGTCGAAAGCGAACGCCTCATGTCTAAATGCGATGTATTAGAACGCGCGAAAGTCGCAGCAGAAACCGGCTCCACCCGCTTCTGTATGGGAGCCGCATGGCGCGGTGTTCGCGGTGGAACCCAACGCTTCGAGCAAGTGCTCGATATCATCCAAGACGTTTCCAAACTCGGCATGGAAGTCTGCGTCACCCTCGGCGAACTCGGCCCAGATGAAGCCAAACAACTCAAGCAAGCCGGCGTCACAGCCTACAACCACAACCTCGACACCTCTCCCGAGCATTATCCAAACATCGTCACTTCACACACTTACGAAGATCGACTCCGCACCATTCAAAACGTCCAAGACGCGGGCATGTCGGTTTGCTGCGGCGGCATCCTCGGCCTCGGTGAAACCATCACCGATCGCCTTCGCATGTTAGAAATTATTTCAAACTTCACTCCTCAACCCGAGTCCGTGCCGATCAACTCCCTCATGCCCATGCCCGGCACACCGCTTGCGGAGAATCCACAAGTCGACACCTTCGACATCGTCCGCATGATCGCCGTTACTCGGATCGCCGTGCCAAAAGCGAAAGTCCGCCTTTCTGCAGGTCGCACCCGTCTTTCCGATGAAGCGCAAGCGCTCTGCTTCTTCGCCGGTGCAAACTCGATTTTCTACGGAGACAAACTCCTCACCGCTGAAAACCCCTCCGTGAAAAAAGACCAAGTCCTCCTCGCTAAACTCGGCCTATCACCTCTGGCTCCCGTCCTCCCACAGCGCGCTCCTGAGACGGCGTGTGTCTGATAATTTTTTCTAATCGGATGAAAAATTGATTGAATAGATCCTATCACCTCCAAGTCGAACCCGAACATGAAGCTAAAGGGGTAGGGTAAAATCCCATTCAAATTCCTTGATCTTCATCAAAAATCGCCTATTCATTTAACCACTCCTAATTAAATTATGAAAAAACTATCCCTTCTTATCATCGCAGCGGTCTCCAGTATTGCCCTAAGCAACTGCACTGGCCCTACCGGTCCTAACACTCAACGTGGTGCCCTTGGTGGCGCACTCCTCGGCGCAGCTGCAGGTGGTGTCATCGGTCACCAAAACGGAAACGCACTTGAAGGTGCAGCGATCGGCGGCGCACTTGGTGGTGCCGGTGGTGCCGTCTACGGCAACTCCCAAGACCAGCAGAACCGTTACTAAAATTTCACGGTTCTAAAACCTTCCAAAACAAACCGCAAGGCCTCAAACCTTGCGGTTTTTTCGTTTTCATGCAGCGCAAAAATGCTTTGCGAAATGCTTTGCCATTCCGAAATATCCGACTATGACAACCGCCGGAAGGCACAACCTTCTGGCTTGCAAGTCCCTTGCCAGCGCTTTTTCCGGTCTACTTCGATGAGAGATTGCAAGAGGCTCACTCCATCTCATCGATCCCTGCCAGCAGCCAAAATCGGCACCCGCTGGCTTTTAGAAAATAGACATGACTCCTACATTTGAAGCGATGGCTCTTGCCGCGCCCTTGAAACAAGTTCTAACCGAACTCAACTACACCACTCCTTCCCCCGTCCAAGCCCAAGCGATTCCGCTGCTCTTGGAAGGTCGTGACCTCCTCGGTTGCGCCCAGACCGGAACCGGAAAAACCGCTTCGTTCGCATTGCCCATCCTCAATGCCCTCCATAACGATCCCCGCCCGATCCGCACCAAACAATGCCGCGTCCTCGTGCTCGCACCCACCCGCGAACTCGCCGGCCAAGTCGCGAAAAGCTTTTCCACCTACGGAGAAAAAGTCCGTTTCCGCCTCACCACCATCTGGGGTGGCGTCGGCCAACGCCCTCAAGTCAACGCCATGCGCGCGGGTGTCGATGTCCTCGTCGCCACTCCCGGTCGCCTACTCGACCTCATCGATCAAGGCTGCATCGACCTCTCCGCCGTTGATTTCTTCGTCCTCGATGAAGTCGATCGCATGCTCGACATGGGTTTCCTCCGCGACGTGAATCGCATCATCGATCTTCTTCCGAAGAAAAAACAATCGCTGTTTTTCTCCGCCACCCTGGCACCGAACATCGTTACCCTTGCTCAAAAAATTCTTAAAAACCCAGCTCACGTGACCATCACCCCAGAAGTCACAACAGCCGAGCGTATCCAGCAAAAACTCTGCTTCGTCGATCGCGGCAACAAAATGTATCTTTTGCAACAGCTTCTTGAAAAACAGAGCCAAGCCAAAGAAGCCAAACTCACCATCGTTTTCGGTCGCACCAAACACGGCTCCAACAAACTCGCCATCGCCCTCACCGCCGCTGGCTATGAAGCCGAAGCCATCCACGGCAATAAATCCCAAGCCCAACGCGAAAAAGCCCTCGCCAAATTCAAACAGGGCCTGGTTCCTGTCCTCGTCGCCACAGACGTCGCTGCACGCGGAGTCGATGTGAAAGACATCGGTCTCGTCGTGAACTACGATCTCCCGAACGAACCCGAAGCCTACGTCCACCGCATTGGCCGCACCGGCCGCGCTGGCGCCGACGGTCTTGCTGTCTCCTTCTGTGCAGAGGACGAAATCGATTTCCTCCGCGACATCGAGAAACTCATCAAAAATCAGATCCCACGCGACACCACCCATCAATGGCATAGCGAAAACCTCCAGGAAAAGCACCGCAGCGGCTTCAAACCCCCAAAAATCAAGCAAGGTGGCGGTGGTGGCGGCGGACGTGGAGGTCAACAAAACTCCGGCGGCGGACGCCGTGGACAGCCTTCATCCCAAGGAACTCCCAGCCGCACCAGCGGAGCAGCTAGACGCCGCACGCGGCGATAGGGGGGAAGTTTTCAGTGTTAAGTTTTCAGGAAGAGGAACCAAAACTGAAAACTAGTAACTTTTAACTAAACCCAGAAAAGTGCTTGCATTTTTCTGGGTTCACTCATAAGAACCGCGCCCCTTCAGCCACCTCACAACAACGAAGACCCAAGGGAAACCAAAGTGGCAGGTCTTCAAAATCGCTCGCTCTGATTCAAGACGGGACAACTCTTACACAAATCATGATTAACGAACTCATCACAGAAATGGTGGACGCAGGCGTTCACTACGGTCACCAAACGAAAAAGTGGAATCC
>JANPMK010000086.1:0-7764 GCA_031422775.1 Akkermansiaceae bacterium
CTTCAATTTCAAATCTCAAATTTTAAATCTCTATTTCACTAGGACTCATCGGCAAAAAACTCGGCATGACCCGTATCTTCGATAAAGAAGCGGGCTCCAGCATTCCTGTTACCGTCATCGACGTTTCGGGAAACACGATCCTTCAGACCAAAACACCTGAAACCGACGGTTACACCGCCGTTCAGGTTGGTTTCGACGATCAAAAAGAATTCCGCGTCAACAAACCAGACCTCGCTCGCTTCAAAAAAGCAGGCTCTGCTCCAAAACGCCGCGTTCAAGAATTCCGTTTCGAAAATGGCACCGCAGTTCCTAGCGAACATCCCGGTCTTGCCCTGTTCGAAGCTGGTCAATTCGTGGACGTGATCGGTAACACGATCGGTCGCGGCTTCCAAGGTGTTGTCAAACGCCACAAATTCAGTGGTCAGCCAATGGCACACGGTCACATGATGCACCGTCGTTCCGGCGCCATCGCTGCCGGATCCACTCCAGGCCGCGTTTGGAAAAACCAAAAAATGCCAGGTCACATGGGCACAACCAAATCGACCGTGCAAAATCTCAAAGTCATCGCCGTGCGCGAGGAAGACGGTGTCATCCTCGTTTCCGGTTCCGTCCCAGGTGCCAAAGGTGCCTACCTCACGATCCGCGCAGCTAAGAAAAAGTAAGCTGTTATCCGTCCACTTAATCCCTTCAACTGAAACTTTCCGCCATGTCAGCAAAAGCCTTCACAGCCGCAGATGCAGAAGCCGCAAACCTTGTCCTCATTGGTGAGGACAAAGGCCGCCAAGCAGTCCACGACCTTATCACCGCCTACCGTGCGAACCGCCGTTCCGGCACCGCACACACCAAAACCCGTGGTGAAGTCAGTGGTAACAACAAGAAAATCTACAAACAAAAAGGCACTGGTAATGCCCGTCACGGCGACAAACGCGCTCCGATCTTCGTCGGTGGTGGTGTTGTCTTCGGTCCTCGCAATCGCTCTTATGCGAAAAGCGTTCCTAAGTCCGTCCGTAAACTTGCCCTCCGCCGCGTGCTTGGCGATCTGACCCGTGCTGAAAAAATCTTCACAGTCGCATCTTTCGGTATCGCCGATGGCAAAACCAAATCCTTCGTCTCAGCCGTCAACGCTATCACCCCAGCAGATCGTAAAGTTCTTTTGGTTGGTAACTTCGACGACTCCACCAAACTCGCCGCCCGCAACGTCGGTTGGGCACAGTTGGTAACTCCTACCGATATCAACGTTGAGCAAATGCTCCTCGCAAAAGTCATCATCCTCGTGGGTGATTCCGTCTCGATCCTCGCCCAGCGCACCGCTTAATTCCTTAAAGATCTACCCTCTACGACCATGAAAGACATTTACCAGGTCATCAAAAACGTCCGCCTTAGTGAAAAGGCCTCACTGCTCCAAGAGCAGAACAATGAGGTCGTTCTCGAAGTCGATCGTAATGCCAATAAGCTCGAAATCAAACAAGCGGTTGAGACCATTTTTGATAAAAAGGTTATCAAAGTCCGCACAGCAAATTACGACGGCAAAGTCCGCCGTAAGCGCCGTTCTGATCAAGGCCGCACCGCCAGCTATAAAAAAGCCATCGTCCGCCTCGCGGAAGGTGAATCCCTAGACCTCATCTAAGCCAGTATCCCCGCCACCCGGTGGGAATCAAAACGAAACCAATTTTAACGTCAGCGAGTCATGCCACTTAAAACTTTCAAGCCCAACACACCATCCGAGCGCTACAAGGAGCTTCCTTCTTTCGAGGAAATTACCAAAAGCAAACCGGAGAAGTCCCTGCTCACCCCGCTTAAGCGCTCAGGTGGACGGAACAATACTGGACGCATCACCACCCGCCACATCGGTGGTGGTCACAAGCGCCATTATCGTCTCGTCGATTTCAAACGGAACAAACTCAACGTCGAAGCAACCGTGCTCGGTATTGAATACGATCCAAACCGCACCTGCCGCATCGCCCTTGTTCAATACAAAGACGGCGTCAAATCATACATCCTTGCTCCAGCCGGCTTGACCGATGGTGACAAAGTCATCGCAGGTATGGATGTAGCTCCAAAAGTGGGTAACGCCATGCCACTCGGCAAAGTGCCACTCGGAACCGAAATCCACAACATTGAGCTCCTTCCAGGTAGCGGCGGTAAAGTGGCTCGTTCCGCTGGTCAAAGCGCTGTTCTTTCCAACCGTGACGGTGGTTGGGCTCTCGTTAAAATGCGCTCCGGAGAAATCCGCCGCTTCCACGAAGCCTGCTTCTGCACCATCGGTGTCGTCGGTAACCGCGACCACATGAACGAAGTCTCCGGAAAAGCTGGCCGCACACGCTGGCAGGGTGTCCGCCCAACAGTCCGCGGTATGTGTATGAACCCTGTGGATCACCCGAACGGTGGTGGTGAGGGTAAATCCAAATCCGGTGGTGGTCGCCAACACTTGCTCTCACCATGGGGTCACGCCAAAGGTCAGAAGACCCGCAAACGTAAGAAAACCACCAGCGTTTTCATCGTCGAGTCGCGCCACAAAAACAAGACTAAGTAATCCCTTTATAATCTTTAACTTAAACTAGATATGCCACGCTCCCTCAAGAAAGGCCCATTCGTCGATCAAAAGCTTCTCGCTAAAATCGATGCCGTTGCCGAAGCCGGTGCTGATCGTAAACCGATCAAAACCTGGTCACGCAAGTCCATGATCACTCCAGACTTCGTCAGCCACAACTTCTCCGTCCACAATGGCAAGACCTTCGTTCCTGTCTACGTGACCGAAAACATGGTTGGCCACAAACTCGGCGAATTCGCTCCGACCCGTATCTTCCGTGCACACGGTGGTATCGGTAAGAAATAATCCGCTTAAGCAAACGACACTCACTCAAAGAAATGTTCACTTCCTCTCATACACGCTGCATTGCCGCTGCCCTCGGGCTGCTCGCAATCTCCGTGCCATGCCATGGAGAAGAGAAGGTTTCCGCAGAGCAACTGAAAGCAACCGTCGCACAACTCCAAGAGCAGAACCGCAGTTTGCATCTCGCTCTGAAAGAAGCAAACGAGGCCGATAAGAACTCAACCGAACAACTCAAACAAGTTCGCGAACGTCTTGAAGCTCTCGGTAAAAACCTTCTCGATGGAGGCGACGACCGCCTGATTCAAGCCGCAGCTGATCTCAAGATCGCCAATGAGCACATCGCTAAGCTTGAAACTTCGGCGGCCAAACTTTCAGTCAACGTCCAAGATTACCTCCGCCAAGCGGTTGTCTCGGATCCTGACGCTCGAGTTCGTGTCGAAACAGCTATGAGAGAGCTTGACTCTCTCAGCGGTCTCCGCCAGAAACCCCTCCCCGACATCCGAACCGGCAATCTACAGCAGGCACGGATCGTCAGTCTCGACCAAGAATCTGGAATGCTAGTCCTCAACCTAGGGGAAACCCAAGGTGCAAAAATCGGAATGACCTTCCGCTTGATGCAAGGACAAAAACCATACGGAAAAGCCATCCTCACAGATGTCCGTAAGGGAATTTCCGGAGCATTCGTCGAACAAATCGACTCTAAAGATCATACACCTCGCCTCGGCGACACCGCCGTCCTTCTTACCCAAAACTAAGTTTCAATAACTCTCACCAAACCGCCGACCATGGAAGTCACCAGCACCACTAAATTTGTCCGTCTCTCGCCTAAAAAAGCGCGTGACGTCGCCCGCGAGATCCAAGGACTCCCCGTTTCGAACGCTCTCGATATCCTTACCTTCACTCCTAAAAAGGCTGCGCAACTTATTGCCAAAACTCTTAAGACTGCCATTGCGGATGCGGAAAACAATTTCTCCCTAGACACCAGCACGCTTATCATCAAACAAGCAGTCATCGGTGCAGGTCCAACTCTCCGTCGTTTCATGCCACGTGCCAAAGGTTCCGCTGGCGCCATCCTGAAACGCACTTCACATATCTCCATCACCCTCGTTGGTGCCACTCAGGAAAAGAAAAAGCGCGCGCCTAAAAAAGCAGCCGCTAAGAAATCCGATGCCCCAGTCACCGAAGAACCAGCTGCTACCGAAGCCGCAAACGCATAATTCACTCACCTAACACTCTCCACCTAATACCATGGGCCAAAAAGTAAATCCGATCGCCTTCCGTCTCGCCGTCAATAAAGACTGGCGCTCCAAATGGTTCGCCGCAGGCAAAGACTATACCACCAAGCTTCACGAAGACCTTGCCATCCGCGCATACTTCAAAGCTAAGTTGGTGAATGCAGGTCTTGCTCGCGTCATCATCGAGCGTGCTTGGAACAGCGTCCGCGTCACTCTGCATTCCTCACGTCCAGGTTTAATCATCGGTCGCCAAGGAAAAGAAATCGAAGTCATGACCGCTGAGATCCAAAAGATCTGCAAAGACTCCCAAGTCAAACTCGACATCCTCGAAATCCGCAAGCCTGAGCTTGATGCACAATTGGTTGCCGAGCAAATCGCTATCCAACTTGAGCGCCGTATTGCTTTCCGTCGTGCCATGAAACGCTCCATCCAAACCGCCATGGAATTTGGCGCAGAAGGAATTCGCGTTCGTTGCGCAGGCCGCCTCGGTGGTGCTGACATCGCTCGTGCTGAAAGCTACCGCGAAGGTAAAGTGCCTCTCCAAACTCTCCGTGTTCCTCTCGACTACGGATTTGCAGAAGCCCGCACCGTTTACGGAATCATCGGCGTGAAATGCTGGATCAACAAAAAAGAAGACGACGGCCGTCAAGCTCCTGAGCGCAACGACCGTGGTGATCGCGGTGATCGTCGCCAAGGTGGTGGAGATCGTCGCCAAGGTGGTGGTGGTCGTCCAGACAATCGCTCACAAGGCGCACCTTCCGCTCAATAATTTAAAAGCCTAACAAGCCCTCACTTAAAACATAACTTTCACAAGGAGAAATAAGCCATGCCTTTGATGCCCAAAAGAACCAAGTTCCGCAAGAGTCACCGCGGATCACGCTCTGGTAATGCCCAGACCGGAACTACTGTCGCCTTCGGTGACTTCGGACTCCAAACTCTCGAACGCGGTTGGCTCACCACCCGCCAAATCGAAGCCTGCCGTGTCGCGATCAACCGTTCGCTGAAACGTAAAGGTAAAGTATTCATCCGGATTTTCCCTCACAAATCCATCACCCGCCGTCCCCCTGAAACCCGGATGGGTAAAGGTAAAGGCGCCGTTGATACCTGGGTAGCCGTTATCCGCCCTGGTAACATGCTTTTCGAAGTAGCCGGCGTTCCAGAATCCTCCGCACGCGAAGCGATGCGCCTTGCTTCCTACAAGCTTGGTTTCCGCACCCGCCTCGTGACCCGTAACCCGCACCAATAACTTTTACCCTGATAAATACCATGGCCACTTCTAAAGCCAAAGACATCCGCGAGCTCTCCGCTAACGAACGCCTCAAACGCCTTCGTGATCTCAAACAAGAATCCATGAACCTGCGCCTTCAACGCGCAGCTGGAACTCTTGAAAATCCAGCTCGCTTCAAACAAGTGCGTCGTGAGATCGCGCAAATCCTCACTATCACCACCGAGAAGGCATAAGCTGTTAGCTAAACGCCTATTCATTCTAACCGATCTATCATTATGAGCGAATCATCCCAGGAAGCCACAACGGCAGTTCACAAGCGCAAAACTCGCGTTGGTGTCGTCATTTCCAATAAAATGGAAAAAACCATCGTCGTCGAACACGTTGCTCGCGTTCCTCACCCAAAATTCAACAAGATCGTCAAGCGCTCCAAGAAATACTACGTGCATGACGAAAAGAGCGAGGCCGCCATCGGTGACCGCGTCCGTATCGTTGAAACCAAGCCTGTATCCAAACTTAAGCGTTGGGCACTTGCAGAAATTCTTTCTCACTAAACCGGCGACGCCGAATCTCAAATCTCAAATTTTTAATCTCAAATTTACTAAGCCATGATCCAAATGGAAACCAAGCTCGCCGTTGCTGATAACACCGGTGCACGCACAGCAAAAATGATCGGAGTTCTCGGCAAACGCAGCCGCTCCGCCCGCCTAGGTGATATCATCACCGCTCACATCCGTGATTCCATTCCTACCGCTTCCGTTAAAAAAGGCAGCGTTGTGAAAGCAGTCATCGTGCGCACTTCTTATCCTGTCCGTCGTCCTGATGGCTCGGTTCTTCGCTTCGATTCTAACGCCATCGTCATCATCGACAAAGACAACAACCCACGCGGCACCCGTATCTTCGGACCCGTGGCTCGTGAGCTTCGTGAAAAACAATTCATGAAGATCGTCTCCCTCGCACCAGAGGTTCTCTAATCCAATTCTAACGATCCCACTTTCATGAGCAGCATCAAGACACACGTCAAAAAAGGCGACCAAGTCGAAATCATCTCCGGTAACCACAAAGGAAAACAAGGCACCGTCCTTAGCGTCAACGCCGTCAAAGGCCAAGTCGTTGTCGAAGGTGGTCGCACGGTTCAAAAAGCCGTTCGCCGTTCCGAAGCGGATCCAGATGGCGGCATCAAAACCGTCAATGCCCCCGTCCATATTTCCAATGTAAAGAAACTGGGCTAAGCCACCGCAAGGAGGCCGCCCGCGCTTAAGCGTTAAACACAAACCACGCGCTGACCCGCTAAAACAAAATGAGTACACCAGCACTACTGCAACACTACAAAGACAAGGTTGTACCGAGCTTAACTAAGAAGCTCGGATATACCAATCCGCATCAAGTCCCTAAACTTGAAAAAATCGTCGTCACCTCCTGCATGGGCAAAGCTCCAGACCGCAAGGTTGCAGTTGACGATGCCGTCACAGAAATTTCGAAAATCACTGGCCAAAAGCCTTCGATCACTTTCTCGAAAAAAGCTGTCGCTAACTTCAAACTCCGCGAGGGTGAAGCTCTCGGCGCACGCGTGACTCTCCGCGGCACTCAGATGTGGGAATTCCTTCATCGCTTCATCAATATCACCGCTCCTAACATTCGCGACTTCCGCGGGATTTCCTCAAAATCCTTCGACGGCCGTGGTAACTATGCCTGCGGTATTTCCGATCAAACGATCTTCCCGGAAATCGAAATCGACCAAGTGAAACGCCAGATCGGCTTCGACTTGATCTTCGTTACTTCCGCCAACACCGACGCAGAAGGCCGCGAACTTCTCATCGAACTCGGTATGCCATTCCGCGACACCAAGAAAGCCGAAGAAGCTGAACTTGCCACCGCATAACCCAATAGAATTTAAAGGAAACCAACATTATGGCAGTTCTCACAGACCCTATCTCCGACTTCCTCACCCGCTTCAAAAACGCGGCTCGTGCAGGCAATGAAGAATTCACCGCTCCTTACTCCAAAATCAAGGCAGACATCGCCGAGATTCTTAAACAAGAAGGATACATCTATAAATACGAAGTCGTCACCGGCGAACGCACTGAGCTCAAACTCAGCCCGAAGTTCGTTGATGGCCGCCCCGTCCTCACTGATCTCAAACGCGTTTCGAAACCTGGCCGCCGCCAATACGTCGGTTCTCAGGAAATTCCACGCGTCCTGTCCGGCCTCGGCATCTCTATCCTTTCGACATCGAAAGGCGTTATGTCCGGCGCATCCGCAAAACGTCAGAAACTCGGCGGAGAAATCCTCGCCAACATCTGGTAATCCTTAAACTCGAACTATTAAATATTATGTCACGAGTCGGACTCAAACCAATCTCTCTTCCTGAAAAGGTTGCCGTCAAAGTTGAAGGCAACACCGTCAAAGTCGAAGGCCCAAAAGGCAAACTCGACTTCTCGGTTCCTGCAGGAATCTCGCTCAAATCAGAA
>JANPMK010000087.1:0-44544 GCA_031422775.1 Akkermansiaceae bacterium
CCTCGGCAGCGGATACCGCTACTTCATCAGCTTCTGGTTGGTTTGTTTCTTCTGACATATCTGTGATTGCTTTGATCCCCTCGCGGAAACCTAGGAAAAATTACTTCTTAACGCCCACCGTCTTCTTCTTGCCCTTCCTTGTGCGGGCATTCGTGCGAGTGCGCTGACCACGAACGGGAAGACCACGCTTGTGACGGATACCACGGTAGCAGTTGATCGAGGTCAAACGCTTCATTTGCGCTTGACGCTCACGGCGGAGGTCACCCTCTACCATGATCTGCTCCGCTTGAATCACTTGTGCAATACGAACCAACTGTTCCTCGCTGAGTTGGCCGGTGCGGATGTCCGGATCAATACCGGCATGATCCAGAATGCGGCTCGCCAAAGGGCGTCCGATTCCGAACATATAAGTTAAAGAAGCCTCGATGCGCTTCTCGTTGGGGATTTCGATACCTAGAATGCGTGCCATGTTGTGAAGATTTTCGCGTGATTATTGTGGAGCACCGATCCATACCGGAAGCCCCGCGGGGCGGGTGATTTACCAGAGTTCCACTCACTGGCAAGCCGGAAATAGAAAAATTCCTCGAAACTTTCAAAATTTTTGTGAATTTCCCGATATTGTAAGGAAATTTTTATTTTTGACGTATCGCGCCTCGACAAAAACTAACACGAACCTAGCTTCGCCCAAGCACAATTTATCCATGGATACCCAAGCAGAAATCCCCGTCGAATCGATCAAAGAAACCTTTTCGGAACCCTCCCCAACTCAACTCCCTCCAGACGATGTCGCGGCGATCGATGAATTAGGAAAAACCTACCAAGCTTTCCGTGCTGAACTCGCCAAAATCATCGTCGGCCAAGACGAGGTCATTGAAAAACTCGCCATCGCCCTTTTTGCCCGTGGTCACGCCCTTCTCATGGGCGTTCCCGGCCTAGCGAAAACCCTTTTAGTTTCCTCGGTTGCTCAGACTTTCAACCTTTCCTTCAACCGCATTCAGTTCACTCCCGATCTGATGCCTGCCGACATCACCGGCACCGACATCATTCAGGAAACCACTGGCGGCAAACGCGAATTCGAGTTCGTCCAAGGCCCAGTGTTCGCCAACCTTCTGCTCGCAGACGAAATCAACCGCGCTCCTGCCAAAACCCAATCCGCCATGCTTGAGGCGATGCAGGAAAACAAAGTCACCGTGCTCGGCAAGACCTACACCCTCAAACCACCGTTCTTCGTGCTCGCCACCCAGAACCCGATTGAACAAGAAGGCACCTACCCGCTTCCAGAAGCACAGCTCGACCGTTTCATGTTCCTCATCGAAGTGGAATACCCCTCCGCCGATGAAGAGAAACGCATCGCTCGCGAAACCACCGGTGCCGCTAAACAAGCTCTCTCTAAGCTCATCGACGGCGAAAAAATCATCGCGTTCCAACAACTCGTTCGCCGTGTCCCCGTTCCTGATCACCTTTACGACTACGCTGTCGAGATCGTCCGCAAAACCCGCCCCGGCCAACCGGAATCTCCACAATGGATCAAGGACACCGTCGGTTGGGGCGCAGGCCCGCGCGCCGTCCAATACCTCATCCTCGGTGCGAAATCCCGTGCCGCCCTTCGCGGCAACTACATGGCTTCCATCGAAGACCTCGAAGCCGTCGCACCCGCAGTCCTCAACCACCGCGTGATCACCAACTTCGCCGCCGAATCCCAAGGCATGACCTCGAAAAAAATCGTCCAGAAACTCATTTCTGAGATGAAGGATAAATGAGAGACCAGAGTCCAGAAGCCAGAGGCCAGACTAAATGAAAACTCATAACTTCGAAAACTTGGAGGTTTGGAAACGCGGATGCGAATTGGCCGTTAAACTTTGTGTGGTAACTCACGGCTCAAGAGAGTTCGCACTCAAAGATCAAATGACTCGCGCAGCGATTTCGATACCGTCCAACATCGCTGAAGGCGCGGAGCGTTCAAGCGACGCGGATTTCTCACGCTTTATCAGTTACAGCAAAGGCTCATGCGGCGAACTAAGAACTCAACTAATGGTTCATGAAGCCGCATGCAAAGAGCTCGGAGTCGCTTCTTTCGCTGGAACAACCGAAATGATCGAAGAAACCCGCGAGCTATCCCGAATGCTGGGCTCTCTCATCAACAAACTCTCCCAACCATCTTAATCGCCCGCTAAAAAACTCTTTTCTGGCCTCTGGATTCTGGCCTCTGAATTCTAACAATGTCCACCCACTCCTTCATCGACAGCGACCTCCTCTCCCGCCTGGGCTCTTTGCCTATCGAGTCGCGCGTGCCGATGATGGGTAACGTCGCCGGAAAACACCGCTCGCCCCACCGTGGCTCATCAGTCGAGTTCGCGGAATATAGGAAATACGTTCCCGGCGACGACACCCGCCGCCTCGATTGGAAAGCCTTTGCCCGCTCAGACCGATTCTACATCAAAGAATTCGAAGCCGACACCAACCTCCGCGCCTACTTCGTGATCGACGCCTCAGGTTCGATGAATTTCCACAGCCCCGGACAGGATTCGAAAATTCAATACGCACGCCGCATCGCCGCATCACTCGCTTACTTGTTAGTCAACCAAGGCGACGCCGCCGGCCTCTCGATCTGCACCGACAAACTCCATTTGGAAGTACCGCCATCACGCCGCGCCGCTCACCTTGAACGCTTTTTCTCCACCATCGAAAAAGTCGAGCCCGCTGGTGAAACTGGCCTGATTCCAGCACTTCACACGATCGCAGAAAAAATCGGTCAGCGTGCCTTTATCGTGATTCTCTCCGATTTCTTCACCGACACCGCGGAACTCGCCGATGCCCTTCAGCACCTGCGCTACCGTAAGCACGACATCTCCCTTTTCCATCTCATGGATCCTCAGGAAATCGGTTTCAACTTCGATCGCCCGCACCGCTTCGTCGATCTCGAAGACAATACCGCTCTCGTCGTCGAACCCAACCTCATCGCCGACGAATACCACACCGCTCTCAACGAGTTTTTGAAAAACGTCCGCGACAAAGCGCACGACGCCAACGCCGATTACCAACTCGTCACCACCGACACCCCGCTCGAGCCGCTCCTCCGCGAGTTCCTCACCGCACGTCTCCCGAAGGCGAAGCATTGAGCTCGGATTGATTTGTTAGAAACCGAAGAAATTCGTGAGCTTCTTCTTCGAAACACTTGACCAGTTGGCATCCGCCATTTTTAGAAATCCTTTTTGATCTTTGTTAAACTTCTCACGAACATCTTTGTCGTATTGAAGCAGAAGCCGTCCATCTACGACCTGGAAGGCATCGACCTCGATGTTCACTTTTTTGCCTTGCGACACCCCGTAAGCGCAAAATCCGCCGAATTGCGGAGTATATTTCGCCGGATCCGCATCGAAGGCCTTCTTGTTCGCCTCACTGGAGAAATGGTAGGTCGCGCCGCCGCTCTTGCTGGATAGGGTGGGTGTACCTTTCACGGGTTTTTTCTCTGTGAAAAAGGCCACCGGATCATGGCCTTGGATGGCGACACCGTTCTTGTCTAGGTTGAGGGCTTGCCCGAACAATTGGCCTGTCATAAAAAATCCCGCGAGGAGTGTGATGGTGAGAATCGCGAGCCGACGGATGGATGATGTGTTTTGCATACACTCGATTGGTCGCGAAGCGGAAAGATTCCTTACTGCTGATTTTGGAAAATTTCCGAGCATCAATCCACGGTCTTGATCGAGACGACACGCAGGACAGGTGTTTCCCCATGAAGTTCCAGAACGCCCTTCACCGTGATGAACCTCGCCGCGAGCTGGACATCATATTCCAGTTTCCCTCCCGTCTCCGCAGCGAGAAGCAATACCACGCCGTCGCCGGACTTATCTCTAACAAGCAAGCCTGGAGGCACGCCACCACTGAGACAACGAACGGCACACGCACGGTGAACTTTTCCGGTCGCTGGGCGCATCACACCGGACCAGCATTTCGTATCCACAAGCTCGCCGGTGAACTCCCCTTCCCCGAGAGTGGACACCGCAGGGGCGGGCCGTGGCTCGGCATCGGGATCGAGGACACGGAATGTCTCCGGGCGGGTGATCTCTATCATGTGGAAAGGTTTCCTCTCAATCCGCGTGCCAGTGAAGGAAACCTCTCTACCGTCCGCCCCCTTGATTAAATCGCCGGCACCGAACTTTCCAGCCCCTACCAAAATATGATCCACCGATTTTCCGTCGGCAGATGTGATACGGAGTCGCGGCACCGGCTGCTCGTAAAGAATGCCACGCTGGATATTCTCGCTCCCAAACTCGAAACGCCCCCGATCCACCGGACTGAAAAACCATGCACACAAACCCAACACCATCGGCACCGCCAACGCCAGCACGGTCACCGTCGCCTTCATCAGGCGGTGAGTTTTCGCGGGAAGTTTGGATTGCCATCCGATGGGAAATTCCGTGGTCGGCTTGGGCTTCACATTCTCGACGAGCACACCTTCCGATTTAGTCTCCGGCGGCAGGGCGACGGGGGAAAGAAACACTTTTCCCTCCACGATTCTCAGCGGATAAGTCTCTAACACTTCGGAAAAAGGCGGAGGGCTACAGCCGTCTTCGGCGCGGTATTGATATCCATGCCAGGGGCAAGTGATGCAGCCGTTCACGATCCGCCCCTCACCGATGGGGCCGCCCTGATGACGGCAGACGTTGGACAGCGCGAAGAGTCGGCCTTTTCTGACAAACAGCGCGAATCGCACTCCATTAGCCACAACCACCTTGCCCGTATCCGCCGAAAGCTCATCCGTCGCGGCGACCTCCACGAAGCCATCCGCCATCGCCGCATTGCGGAGCTTGTCGATGCTGTGTTCCTTGCGCGCGGCGAGCAGATGGAGCGCGACCAGAACTAGGCAGCCCGCGCCGCAAAGGAGTGGAAAAAACAAACTCCGCTCCGATTGCACCACGCCGAGAAGGACATGGGCAAGCAACAGCCCGTAAGCCAGATACACAAGCTGGTGCAGCCTTTTCCAAACCGCCGGACCGAGATTTTTAAGCCAGAAATCGTGGCTGGTAGCTGCCATCAGAAAAAGAATCAGTAGTGCCCCAAAACCGAAAATCTCGAACGGAAATCGCGAGATGGAACGGAAATCTTGGAAGATCGCAAGATACTCGTAGTCGTAGGCCGTGAACACGCTGACCACCGGATTCACATCCCCGAACGCATGGAACTGGATGATAGAGAAAATCCCGTGCGCCATCGCCAGCACCGCCACGGTCACCCCGAGATGACGGCGGTTGTAGAGCATCGGCATGAAAAAAGGAAACAGCCGGGCGAGCGGCCCGATTGCCAGCGTTACATGCAGTAGAACGAAAGCGGTCAGTGAGGTGAAACGGATGATGAAAGTCTCCGCCGTGGTCTCAGGATGACGCAACGCGATCACGGAACCGAAGGCCGCCGCCGCAATCAATACTAAACCTAACAGAACTAGATCATAGACCCGTTTCTGCTGGTTCCACCCGACTGCTTGATAGGCCGTTGACATATTTTTTAGGGTAACGGGGTTTCGATGACGGGAAGATCCCCAAAGCTGGGTAACCGCCAAGCAAGCGCAACCAGGAAAAGAACCGCCGAGAATACCGCTAGTGCGATGATCGCGATGCGGTGACTTCGGCGGAGAGAAAACGCCGACGCTTCGTGGAAACGATAGGCGAAGAAAAACAGCGGCCAGAGCGCTACTAGACCGGGCATTACCAACACACGAAAACCCCACGTTCCTTTTGCCGCCGCCGGATCGATTTTCCCCATTCCCCGAAGCTGAAAGCCCACAGCGAAAACAATCCCGCAAAGCGCGTAAATAACCGCGAATCCCAAAGCATAGTTAAAGAATGTTTCAGACATACTGATTCAGGAGATATCTTTTTTTACCGCATCGCCAATTCTTTCTCTGGCCTCCTCGGTCAATCCAGGTGCGCCATGATCGGATTCGGAAAATTCCTTGCTCAGCTCCGAGATAAGCGCGACCTGATTCCGGTATCTCTCGCACCATACACAGACCTTGTAGTGCATCCTCATGCGCAGAGCAGTGATCGCACCGACAGGCACTTCCCGATCCATCGAAATCAGCCGCGTCATCTCGCGGCAGCGGGGCGTGGTGGCGCATACGAAACCGACAGCGATCCTTCCCAGAATGGTTCTAATTTTCGACATTTGATTTGAAATAAAACCGGAAGAAAAAACTCCCGTGTACGATTTGTCGCAACGACTCCGTGTTCCTTACAAAAAATCTCAGGCTTTCCCTGTGCCGAACCAATTAATCTCCAAGCACTCCCTCAGCGCCATGCGTGCCCTATGGAGAATAACCCACAGATTGCTCTCGCTGATATTCAGATCCCCGCAGATTTCCGTTGATTTCGCGCCATCCATCTCACGCATCATGAAAACCTGCGCCACACGCGGCGGCAGCTTATCAAGGCACATGCGCATCGTCTGCCAGAACTCACCGCGATACCTGACCTCTTCGGTTTCCTGCCAACCCTCCGGGCCAATATCATGATTCCAGAATCCGTCCTCGAACTTGTGCGACATCTCGTCTTTCAGAAACTCCATGTCGGTGAATGATGTTTCACGCCCATCCTTGCGGAAGTAATCCGCGATCTTGTGTTTCAAAATCCCCACCAGCCAGCTCCGCTCCGTGGACTTTCCGGAAAATCCATCCAATGCCCGCACCGCCGCGAGCAAGGTGTCCTGCACGAGATCCTCGGCGAGTTCACGTTTACGAACACGCGTCATGGCATAACCAAACAGGCAATCGCCGTGCTCGCCCACCCACTTTTCTGGCTCAGGACGCGGTGCCTTTGTTTCTGAGGCTTTATCAGCGTCCATGCGGAGCACTCGTAACTTTATGGTGTCGGATTCGCAACGTTATTTTCAGTGACGCGATGATTCGCTGTAAGGAAATAACACAGCAGCCGACTAAAGGAGAACAAATAAATGAACCATCCATGAAAATCATCTATCAAATCTGCCGCGTCGTTGCGGCGATCATCCTCTTGCAAACCTTGTATTTCAAATTCTCAGGTGCACCGGAATCAGTGTATATCTTCACGAAGGTCGGCGCGGAACCGATCGGTCGGATCGGCAGTGGTGTCGTCGAACTGATCGCCGCGATTCTGCTTTTTGTGCCGCGCTTCACTTGGCTGGGCGCGGGCCTTGCGGCGGGTGTCATGTTAGGCGCAATCGGCAGCCATCTTACTATACTTGGAATCGAGGTGAAGGGAGACGGTGGTCTGCTCTTCGCCTTAGCCTGCGTCGTTTTCCTTTGCTGTCTTTTCATCTTGTGGGTAGAAAAACCGAAGATTCCTGTGCTTGGTTCGTTCCTTTCCCGTTTCGCTCAATGAAATCCCTATTAGAACTCAATCGGCGTTTCCTCCACCAAGCCCTTTGCCTGCTCGGCGAAATGGACTCCGTCACCTACGCGAGTCCCTGCACAGAGGTTTTTTCCAGCAGCATAGGCCAGCACATCCGGCATTGCGTGGAGCATTACGAGGAATTCCTAGCCGCCCTCCGTGAAGAACGTGAGCTAGATTACGACAAAAGGCCGCGCGATCTCCGCGTGGAAACGGACATATCGGAGGCCATCACGAGGTTACGAAAAATCCGCAAGGCGGTCGGCTCACTATCGGGATATTGCCAGCCCTTACGTATTCGCGACTGTGAGGTGGATCTCGCCTCGGAGTCATCCGTATGCCGGGAAATGCAGTTCCTCGTTTCCCATACCGTCCATCATTTCGCCCTGATCTCCGTCATCGCAGGGCTGAACGGAATTCGCACACCGGAAGATTTCGGCATCGCTCCCTCCACCCTCAAAGCTCGCCAAACCACCTAATGTGTTCCGTTACCTGGAAATTCCAAAACGACGGCTACCAACTCGGATTCAACCGCGATGAAAAGTGGAACCGCCCGCTTTCCGCAGATCCAGAGTTGGTAAAACCTCATTCCACCGCCGGAGCCAGCGCCCGCGATGGCGGCGGAGGCGGCACATGGCTTTTCACGAACGAACACGGGATCACCCTCGCCGTCATGAACGCCTACCCCGGCGGTGTGATCCCAATTCCCGGAAAATCATCGCGTGGACTGATTCCTTTCCTCGCTGCCCAACATGCCTCTTTCTCCGCGCTGGAACACGCCATGTTCGCCCACGCATGGGTCGATCACTCGCCCTGCGACATCGTGCTCTTCACTCCCAATATAATGCGTCACTACGGCTGGGATGGCATCGTCTTCCGCGCCCATCCCGCCCCGCCGCAGCCGTTTCTAACAGCTTCATCGGTCAATGGCGAGGTCGTCAGAAAAGCCCGTATCTCGCGATACGGGCTCATTTCCAACCAAACGATCCAGCAGATACTGGACGATGAAATAGCCGAAGATCCCTCCTGTGCCATCCACGTCCGCCGCGACGATGGCGGCACCGTTAGTCGCACGTTCGTCACCGTGACTGCCACTGAAATCAACTTCTCCGTCGCCCGCCGCGGCGAATCGGCCAAAGAGATCATCTTTCCCCGGAAACCATGAAATCCATGCGGGGAAGATTTCTGATGCTTTATGCCATTCTCTTGGTCGCTTCATGGCTTGCCATGTCAATCCGCGAGCCGAGCGTGCCTTCCGGAGGTAACTGGAAGTCACTCACCACTCCCGGTGAAAGCGGAGTTCTACGATACCGCGTTTTTCTCGGAACCGATCCCTCGACCACTCCTTTGATCCTCGTCCACGGCAGCCCGATGGCGTCCTCGTGTTTCGATCCCCTGTTAGAAATCTTACCAACAAACCGTACCATCATCGTCCCCGACCTACCCGGCTTCGGCGCGTCTTCCGCAGGCTTTTCGGATCTCTCATTCGAAGCGCACGGCAAGGCCCTGGAGAAATTGTTAGATCACGAAAAAATCCACAGCGCTCATTGGCTCGCCTACAGCCAGGGCGGAGGACCGGTCATCACTTTGGCTTCCCACCGACCCGAAACCTTCGCCTCCCTCACCCTCCTATCCAGCATCGGCGTCCAGGAATATGAACTCACCGGAGACTATTTCCTCAACCACATCCTACACGGCGCACAATGGATCGCTCTGGAAGCCTTGCGCTGGGGCGTTCCGCATTTCGGGGTGCTCGACGACGCCCTGCTCAACACCCGCTACGCGAAAAATTTCCACCAAAGTGACCTGCGTCCCCTGAGATCGCATCTCGGTGAATTCTCCCAGCCAACCCTCATCATCCAGGGCGACACCGACGGCCTTGTTGTTCCCGGCTCTGCCCGCGAGCATTACCGCATCATACCGCAAAGCGACCTCATTTGGCTAGAAGGCGGCCACATGATCCTGATGTCCAAGCCAATCCTTGTCACCGAGCCCCTCCTGACTTTCCTGAAAAACGTCGATTCCGGAAAAGCGATTTCCCGTCCGCAAGCAGAAGCTGCTCGAACTGATAACGCCTCGCGACCCTTCGATTCCAGAGCCATGGCTCTTACAGGAACCGCGCTCTGGATAGCCTTGTTGGCCATCGCCATCGCCACTCTCGCCAGCGAAGACCTCGCCTGCATTGCCGCCGGCCTGCTCGTGGCTCGCGGACTCATTTCTCTCCCGCAGGGAATCACCGCCGCCTTCGCGGGCATCTGGATCGGCGATATGGCACTTTACGCTGCCGGTCGCTTCGGAGGCAGTCACCTCATCCGGCGGCGTCCGCTGCGATGGTTTATCGGCGAGAAATCCATCGATTACGCCCGCTCCTTCCTTACCCGCAAGGGCGCAATAGCTATCCTCATCAGTCGCTTCACGCCGGGCTTGCGGCTCCCTCTCTACGTGGCTTCAGGTGTCGTGAAAGCGCCTGCCCTAAAATTTGCCACTTGGTTTTTCCTCGCCGGAATTCTCTGGAGCATCCCCGTAGTCTCTCTCACCGCCTACTTCGGGCAACGCGCCACCAACTGGCTCTTGAACCTCGGAGTCGCCCTATTCCCACTCGCCATCCTACTGCTCGTATTCATCTTTCTCCTCCTGAAAATCGCATCCCACCTAATGACCCACCGAGGCAGGCGCATCCTCCTCTCAAAGTGGCAAAGGACAATCCGATGGGAATTCTGGCCGCCCTATATTTTCTATCCGCCGCTGGCTCTCATCGTTATTTGGATCGCACTGCGACGTGGTCGTCCGCTGGCTTGCACCGCCGTCAATCCCGCCATCCCCCACAGCGGCATCACCGGCGAATCGAAATCCATGATCCTCGACCACCTCCTACCCAGCGGCGCGGTCATCCCTTTCCTGAAATTACCGGATGGCGATTCCTCAGAGAAAATCGCCGCCGCCAACGCTTGGCACACTGGCTTTCCGCTCGTCATCAAGCCCGATGTCGGCGAGCGCGGCAAGGACGTGGTCATTGTAAAAAGCCAGGAAGAACTGGAAGCGGAAATCAAACGCCGCGATGTGCCCACCCTCATCCAACACTACGCGGAGGGAGCAGAATTCGGCGTATTTTACATACGCCACCCGGAGCAGAAATATGGGCGCATTTTCTCCATCACCACCAAGATCATGACTTCCGTTAGAGGCGACGGGGTAAAAACACTCGAGGAACTCATCCTCGATGATGACCGCGCTTTTCTCTCGCAAAGACACTTCCGCACCATCCACGCAGACAGGCTTTCATTGATTCCCGAAAACGGCGAGACAGTGCCTCTGGCAAAACTCGGATCGCACTGCCGCGGCGCCCTTTTCCTGAACGGAAGCCAGCTCATCACTCCTCTACTCGAATCGGAAATCCACCGCATCGCATCCACGTTCCATGGATTTCATTTCGGCAGGTTCGATCTCCGCTGCCCGGACGATGAAGCACTGAAACGCGGTGAAGGCATACGCATCATCGAGCTCAACGGCCTCACCTCCGAAGCCACCCACATCTACCACCCTCACACCCCTCTTCTCAGCGCGTATCAAACTCTCATTTCGCAATGGCGGCAGGCCATAGAGATCGGAAACCACAATGCGGAACATGGTGCAAATGTGTCGAAAAGTTCAGAAATTATGGATTTAATCGTCCGCCATTTCCGCGCAAAAAGAACAATGACTTCGACCTTGGCGCAGCCCTGTTACAGAATCAGAACCACCCGTAAAGCGGCTGACATCCGCTCTGCCCAGCGCCTGCGTTACGCGGTTTTCAACGTTGAACTCGGCGAGGGCCTCGCCTCATCCGATGATAGCGGCCTAGACGCCGATCCTTTCGATGCCCAGTGCGACCACCTCATCATCGAGGAACAGGAAACCGGAGAAGTAATCGGCACCTACCGCCTGCAAACCGGCACCATGGCCGCCGCAGGCCTCGGCTACTACAGCGCAACGGAATTCGATTTCTCCCCCTACGAATCCCTGCGCCGTGAAATCCTCGAACTCGGCCGCGCCTGCATCCATGCCGATCACCGCAACCGCGCCGTCCTCGACCTGCTTTGGACCGGCATCGCCCGCTACGCGCAGAGCAGCGGCTCGCGATATCTCTTGGGTTGCAGCTCGCTCACTTCACAATGCCCTGCGGAAGGCTGGGGACTCTACGAACAGTTGAACGAAAAATTCCTCGCACCATCGCACTTGCGAACTCACCCCATCGGGCCATACATCATGCCCAGACCTGCAGAGCTCGCGGAAGCCGTCAAGACTCCTAAACTTTTCGCCGCCTACCTTTCCGTCGGCGCATGGATCGCGGGACCACCGGCCCTAGATGCGGATTTTAAAACTATAGACTTCCTCACCATCCTCGATCTAAACAACATGACTCGCACTGGAAAACGACACTTTTTCAAAACCGATTGATCACCTCCCTCACCGCACTCCGCAGACTTACCAAACTCGCTTGGGCCATCCTTTACGGCCTCACTGCGGATCGCCCCACATCCTCCCCAGCCGGCAGAGCCGAATGGCAGCAACGGCAAGCTCGCCGCATGCTCCGCGCTCTTGAAACAAATGTCAGAGTCACAGGCACATTTCCCACCGAAGGACTCATGGTCTGCAATCATCTCGGTTACCTCGACGTTGTCGTCATCGCCACCCAAGCACCTCTCGTCTTTATATCGAAATCGGATGTCAGGAAATGGCCCGTCATCGGCCGCCTCCTTGAATCCGCTGGTACGATCCTAGCCGACCGCAGCCGCCGCTCCAGCGCCGTCGAAACCTCCTCGGAAATCCTCCGCGCTATCAAAAGCGACCTTCCCGTCGTCCTGTTCCCAGAAGGTACCAGCTCCGACGGATCCAACGTCCACCCATTCAAACCCGCACTCCTCCAAATCGCCCTCGACACCCGCAAACCCATCACCCCCGCCGCCATTTTCTACCAAGCGTCCACCGGCGACCTTGAAAACGATGTTTGCTACTGGGGCGATCACACATTCGCCACCCACCTTTTTCGCCTCGCGAAAATTCGGAACCTCACCGCACATCTCATCTTCGGCGCCGCCGCACCCCTCCCCGAAAACCGCAAAGCCGCCGCCTTGACACTGCACGCGGAGGTCTCCCGACTGCTGAGCGCGAATAAATAAAATCCCGAATCGATTAACGAACATTTTTTAACGATTGAAAAAAAGGGCTCAAACACCACTTTTCCCAGCCTCTTCCCTTGGAGTTTCAATTTTAATGTTTAGAGTCTCCCGCGAATGACCTTCCTCTCTCCACTCCTTCTCTGGTTTCTGGCCGCCGCGAGCGTCCCGGTCATCATTCATTTGCTCAACAAACGCCGCCACAAAACCCTGCAATGGGCGGCCATGCAGTTCCTTCTCAAAGCCACGCGTGAATCACGTGGCAAAAAGAAACTCCGCCACATCCTTATTCTAACTTGCCGCGCGCTCGGGATCGCCGCACTCGCCTTCGCCGCTGCCCGTCCTATCGTTTCCGGACTCCTCGGTTGGGGCGCTGGTACGATAGATACCGTAGTTCTAGTTCTTGATCGCAGCGCATCCATGGAACTCCGCTCTGGCGATGGCCAAGATGCCAAACGCGAGCTCGTCCTTCAAAAAATCCGCGATGCCATGTCAGACATCGGCAGCCCACGTCTCGTCGTCATCGACAGTGCAACAGGAAAACCACAGGAAATTCCCTCACCCGATGTACTCACGGAAATTTCTGCCACGTCCGCCACCGATTCCAGCGCGAACATCCCAGCTTTGTTAGCTACCGCAGCTGAAGTCCTAACATCATCCACAGGTCGCTCAGAAATCTGGCTCGCCTCCGATCTCCAACGTTCTAACTGGCGCCCAGACGACGAACGTTGGGCCGCCGTGCGCGCAAATCTTCAAAGCATTCCTGAAAAGCCTGCGATCCGTGTCCTGTCGATCAGCGGAGATGCCGCAACCAACATTTCCTTCCGCCTGCTAAGCACCCGCCGCACCATCGATGGCTTGATCCTCAATCTAGAAATCAGCCGATCCAAAGACAATCGCGGCAGCATCAGCCTTCCGGTCAGCACTCAAATCAACGGAGCATCGCAAAACGAATTGATCACTCTTCCTGGCCAATCCCTGCGTTTCCAAAAACGCATCCCCATCAAACTTGAAGATGAATCCGGCCACGGCTGGCTTTCCATCCCAGCCGATGGAAACCCGCGCGACAACTCAGTCTTCTTCGCCTACGGCCCAGCCCGTCCGATGAAATCCCTCATCGTTTCTTCTTCTAACGAAGCTGCCGATTACCTCGCTCTCGCCGCCGCTCCGCCGAATTTTGAAAAGCAATCCGTCACCCGCATCGATCCCGCCGTCTTCGCCGCAACCTCAACTTCCGAGCTATCGATGATCCTTTGGGCCGCTCCACTTCCTACCGGAGAAAGTGCCAAGACTCTTCAGAATTTCCTCACCAGCGGCGGACAAGTCGTACTGTTACCAACCGCCGAACCTGCCACCGAACCCTTTCTCGGCACTCAATGGGAACCCGTGTCACTTGCTGAAAGCGGTAAATTTTTCATCCTGAAAGATTGGGATCACGCCGATGGCCCGCTACGTGACGGGGTAGATGGTGCACCCATCCCCGCAGAACGTCTGCGCGCAATCAAACGCGCCATTCCAAAAAGCGATGCCGCCGTGCTTGCAAAATGGGAAGATGGCGAACCATTCATCAGCCGTAAAATCGTCGATCAAGGCACGCTCTGGATGATAGGCAGCATCCCCGATTACACTTGGTCCAACCTCGGCGATGCGGATGTCTTGCTTCCCGCCATCCAACGCATCCTCGCGCTCGGCGCAGAACGCTTTGACGCTTCCTTCCTCGCCGAGGTCGGTTCCGATGCGGCAAATCCAGTCCCCGGCGAAACCCGCACTCGGGTAGATGACTATTCCAAAGAAAATGGCGATCACATCGCAGGTGTTTTCCGCCTCGGAAATCGCCTAACCGCCGTCAACCGCCCTCTTGCCGAAGACGAGTTGGAAATCGCCAGTAAAGAAAATCTCGATGCCATGCTTGAAGGCACCGACTACCGCTTGCTCGACCAAGCAGGTCAAGCCTCCGACCCATCACTCTCCACTCACATCTGGCGCGCCTTCCTCGTCGCGGTTCTGTTTTTCCTGATCAGTGAGGCCCTACTCTGCATGCCAAAGAAAACTGCCGTGACAACTCCAACTCCCGAGCGTGCGGCACCCAAATTTGGTTCGCCAGTGTGATATTGTCCTGATCACTCAGCTGGATTTTCGGCCATAAAGGCGTCACGCTCCGCTTTATTCGCGGCCTCGTCCTTTAGCCAACTTTCGTATACGGAATGCAGCGTTTCTTTTCTCTTTTCGCCTACTGGCAAAGTAATCGCCCATTGCGCGGCGACTTTTGGATCGTGTGGTGCCACCGTCTGCGCGTAAGCCGCAACCGAGGCCGTTTTCGCAGTGCTATCAGGTGCTTCCGCCAACCATTCACCCGCCGCACGAAAGTCATTCTGAGTCCAGTTCTGCATTACAGATTCAATCTGGCGGTCTCGGTCTTTGCCGGAAAGATTCTCTCCCATCCAATCAATCCATAATCCCTTTTCACTGCTTTTCGCGTTGTTTCCGATACTACTAGCCAAAGAATTCCTCTCTTCTTCCGAAAGATCGTTCTCCGTCATCCAACGGCTGCCTTCCTCAAAGCCATCTTTACCTATCCCATCAGCAAGGTAATACATCGCACCAATGGATCTTTCCATTTCTGCTTTCGGAGCGGTCTTTAAATATTCGCGATAAAGTTTCAGGAACTCAGTCCTTTCCGCGGGAGATCTAACAGCTCTAGCCAAGCCGCTAATCGCGTCGTTTGGATTTTCTAGCTTCAACTCTCCTAACAGATTAAATCCTAATGCAATGCCGTTAGAAGCAGCTCCTTTCACCAGTCCCGCTTTGATATCATCAGTGATCAGATCGGGATACTTTTCTCCGTTTTTCCTGACCCATTCGAGCGCGCCCTCGGGATCACTGCTCGCCCAATTCGCAAGAGAACTGGCCAGGAGATGTGTTCCCATCATCTGATCATCCAACATCCCCTCACTCTCCGTAAAAAGGGTCAGCGCCGCTTTCGGATGATCGCTAGCAAGAGTCATGATGGCAAAAGTGATCATACCCTTGCGAGTTTCGTCTTTCATCTGCGTATTAGAGCGAAATTCCTCGATGAGAATTTTCAGTTGGCTCGCATCCAGCGAAAGCATCAGATCCATTAACTCCACTACCTTCTCCTGCATGGAATCATCCGGTTGTTCGCCACTTTCTTCAAACTTCTCCGACTCGAGCGCGAACGCGATGAGTTTCTTTGCCACCATCCGTCCATGCGCATCCTTCTCTTCACGCGCGCGCTTGGTGACGAAAGGCGCGCCATGCGGATTTTTTACATCGATGGTTAAACCAAGCGCGGCGGCCTCATTCGTAAGTGAAAGATGGGTTTCAGTGATAACCTGAATCCGCTGGTGGTTGCTCCAACCCATAATAGCAGCAAGTGCGAGTATCAGAATGGAAATGGCGATAGAGATTTTCATGGTGCAAACTATTTCAGCTTCTCAAGCGCCTCCTCGCGCTTTTCTGGGTCAGAGATTTTTTCGGCGATCTTTCGAGCTTCTTCCTTATCAGTCCCGAACTGAGTTTCATCGACAAAACTAGTCAAGAGATCGTCACCCCCTCCCTGCGCGTGATATTTCATCACCATGGCAGCAGCTTGCGAAAAGTTCATACTTCCACCCATATTGGTCATCTGTCCCAACGACTCGCCGGTGACCCTGTCAACCGAACCGGGTGCCTGAGTCCCCAGCCATTTACGCACTGACTCGATTTTCTCTTCCGTGACTTTTGTCCGGTGCATGCTGCTCGTAAGATTGCTAATTGCCGCTTTTTCGGCGACTTTGATTCGCTCCTCTCCATTGGCGCCTATCCCTTCGAGATAAGCATCCACCTTCTCCAAACTCCCCATCATAGCGATCATCGAAGCCTGTTGTCCGAAAACCTCGTAGGTTTCCTCTGCCGAAAGATTCGCACGAACCAGATTCGCATGAGCCACCTGATCTTTGGCCTTCTGTGATTGGAATCCGTAACCACTGAGGGCATCTTTCCGTTGATCGGCAGGAAGAGCAGAAATTCTCGCTTGAGCAAGGGCCGGATCGATGGAAACAAGTTGGGAGATCAAGTTCATTTCAAAATGGAGGCGGATCTGGCTTTTTCCGTCCAGAGACTTGCTTTCGAAAATTCCTTCTGCAATCGCCTTATCGAACCATGCGATAGCGGCGGTCTGATCTTTCTTCGCCCATTCGCCGAGGGCATTGGCAAGTTGCCAGCTCATCCCCGAATTTTCATCATCGAGACGATCGGAAAATCGATTGAGAAGAAGTTCGGGATCTTTGAGTGCAAGAGGACTGATAAGCATCGCTTCGAGCATCATCCGTTCTTCATCTTTCAGCTCTAGTTTCTGAATCTCATCAAGGGCGGCCAGGAGCTGCTCCTTGTTCATTTTCTGAAGCTTACTCTGGAAGGCTATCATTTTACGCATGTCACCTACTCCTTCTCCTTTATGCATGTCACCGAAAACTGCTGCAATATCCAGCCAGTCGATTCCGTCTTTCGCGATTTCAGGTTTCGTTGGTCTGGTCGGTTCCGTGGCGGTTCGTTGGGTTTCGATTTGGCTCTGTTCGGATGCGATATGCTTTCTCAGAATTACAGTCTCATTTTCCAATTGGGAAATTTTTTGCTGTTGAGCTCCGATCCATCCGCCGGCGATGGCCAATGCAATCACTGGTGTAACAAGATGGACGGGTTTCATAAATAAGGAAACCATCTTAACGGGAGAAAAAAGTCAATCATGCCGTGGATTGACCTAAGCTAGGCACTATACCAGAATGGCTCATGTCATGGGATTTTAACAGCGTCGCCATCGTCGGTTCGGGCGCGATAGGCTTGTATTACGGAGGACGCCTCGCCGAGGCAGGCATTGATGTTAAATTCCTAGCGAGATCGGATTATGATCAGCTTTCAAAATCGGGATTGAAGGTCGAAAGCATTAACGGAAATTTTCGTCTAACAGATATCTCAGTTTTTAAAAAGCCAGAGGAGATCGGCCCAGTCGATCTGGTCATCATCGCATGGAAAGCCACCGCAAACGATTTACTTTCCAGCGTATTGCCGCCTCTCATGCATGAAACAACCCAAGTGCTGACCTTGCAGAACGGCCTGGGAAATTGCGAATGCATCGCAGAAATCGTCGGCGCGGATCGTGTGCTGGGCGGGCTCTGTTTCGTCTGCATCAATCGCATCGCCCCCGGCACCATCAGCCATACCGCGGGCGGCAGAATGACTATTGGACCATTTTTCAAAAACCTATCTGACAAGGCGGAAACCATCGCCCAACGTTTCAAAGCCGCCAACATCGCCGCCACCGCAGTCGATGATCTCGCCAAAGCCCAATGGGAAAAGTTAATCTGGAACATTCCATTCAACGGACTCGCCGTCGCCGAAGGTGGTGTAACGACCGATGTGTTGTTAGCAAATCCAATCATTGAAGCCGAAATACGCAAACTGATGCACGAAGTCATCACAGCCGCCTCAGCACAAGGCATTCAACTGGATCCAAACTTGATCGAATCCAACATCGAGCGAACTCGCCCAATGGGACCCTACCAACCCTCCACCATGATCGATTACATCGAAGGTCGGGAACTCGAGCTAGATCCCATCTTGGCAGAACCCCTGCGCCGCGCACAGGCCGCCGGCATCAGAATGCCGGCTCTGGAAAACTTACTACAGCGGATGAAAACTAGGTTAGCGGAGAGATCTCTTATGGATTAGTCCATGTCATCGTGTGGTTTTGCTTTACCTCTCCAAACGACAACTCTAGAAAACAGTGTGATTTCTTCGAAAGTCTATTTCGTCGATGACGACAAGTTTTTCCTCAGCGTGGCTTCCCAGCTGCTCCGCCGCGCTGGCTTTGATGTGATCACCTATCATTCAGCTGCCGAACTGCTAGCTGATCTCAAGCCTGAAGCAAAAGGATGTATTCTGGCTGATCTCGACATGCCAGGCATGGACGGTCTGGCGCTGCAAAATGCCGTCCAACAAAGCACCAACCCTCTGCCCTTCGTTTTTCTAACCGGAGCTGGCGATATTCCTGCCTCAGTCCGAGCGATGCGACAAGGTGCGGAAGATTTTCTAACCAAGGGTGCACCCAAGAAGGAACTGATTGCTGCTATCAATCGTGCCCTTGCAAGAGGTGAAGAAGAACGATCTGCTCGGGACATCCACTCCGCAAAACGAAAGCTGCTCGCGCTTTTGAGCGATCGAGAACGCGAAGTTCTCGAGCATGTCGTGCAAGGCAAGCTCAACAAACAAATCGCAGATGATCTCGGCATTCATGAGCGCACGGTCAAACTCCACCGCACTTCGATCACGACCAAACTTGGCATGCCTTCAGTAGCGGAATTGACAAAATTATGGCTGGAAGCGGGATTCTCCGTCAGCCCCTGATCACATCGCCCCTACCGACCTTCCCCTAAGGGCAGTAGCGAGAACCCAACTTTATATGGGAGTGTCTTCGCAAGGTGAGTGCGAAACGAAATAATATTCAAAATTTAAGACGCGTGCTTTTTTGCGCGCTTATTTTGAGTAGCATAACACAACCCATCAGTGCCGCAACAGTGACTTGGGATGGCGGAGGGCTGTCTAATTTATGGTCTTACAACGATGACGGCGGTGGTGGTGGTAAATACACAAACTGGGGTCCGAATGGCAAGCTACCTGTAGCTGGTGATGTTTTTGAATTCGGAGGAACAACCAGACTCGTAAATACCAATGACTTAACGGGTATCACAACCGCCAGTTTGACCTTTATGTCCGGAGCGGGCGCATTTGTTCTGGGTGGAAATGCCATCACATTTACCGGTGGTGGAATCACCAACAACAGCACCAGTCTCCAGACCATCAATATGGCTCTCGGCTTAAATGCCACCATCACTGTCGCTGCTACATCAGGAAACGTCGCGATCGGTGGGCAGGTCAGTGGATCTGGTGGGATCACAAAAGCCGGCTCGAATAGCCTGATTCTTACCGGAAGTAACATTTACTCGGGCACTACAACTGTTTCAGTTGGCACGCTTTTGGCAAACAACACAACCGGATCCGCAACCGGAACAGGTGCTGTGAGTGTTACAGGCGTTGTCGGCGGCACGGGCACCATCGCACCCACAGGCACAAACAGTATCACCGTGAACAGTGGCGGAATTATTGCCCCCGGCAATGGCACAACACCGGGAACCTTAACGTTCAATTTTACCTCAACCTCAGGCAAACTGACCATGAGTAGCGGTTCAGGATTTCAATTCCACTTGGGCACGGTAGGAATCGGCGACATGCTGGCCATCGTTGGAGCGTCCGCGGGTGACGTTGCTTTCAATAACAACTCGATCAACTTCATGGGCACGGGAGCCTTGGGTTCCTATAAAATTTTCGATACAGATTCCAGTAATGCCAACACGTGGACGGGTCTGGCGGTGAACGGCAGTGGCCAAATCACCAGTGGCTTGACGGCTTCGAATTTAGGCAGCGGTTACTCTGCCATTTTCTACATGGGCGGCGGCAGCTATGGCGGAACAACCGGCGATATCTACGTCCATGTCATTCCAGAACCCAAAGCCGCGGTAATTGGTGGCATAGGCGTCCTGTTACTGCTTCGTCGCCGCAGGAATTAGAGCTTTAAAGAACTTGTCTGATCTCAGCGGAGAATTCTCGGAGAACCTCCCAAAGAAAAAAGGGCGCTGAACCGTGTCCGCGCCCTTCGAGTGATGAGTTGGCTTTGATGCATTTGACCAGTATTAATTTTTACAAGATCTCTGACCCCATAAACATTCAAACTCTCACCCGCAGATCTCTAACACTCCACAACACCCCTACTGCTTCTTTCCCTATCCCACGCATCTTCCGCGCACCATCTTTCCTCTTCTCCGTAAATCTCTCCCTCGCCGCAACAAACGCTTCGTTCACAAAACTCTTGCTGCCAATTACGGCCCCATCCGTAAAATACCTCATCCGTGTCCGCAGCATTTTCACCATCCCAAGATCCGGCAACACCGTCCCATTATCCTTCGATGCCAACATCTCCTCCGTATTCATCGATGCTCCAGGCGCAACTGCCCCAACCACCGCTTGCCCGCTTTTTCTTCCTAAAGCCAACCCCATCAACCGCCGATAAACCCGCGAAACTTCCTTCCACTGCGCGGTAATATCCGCGCCAGCAACATCAAGATCCGCCACTTGGCTTCGACAAGCTCTGATAAGCCCAATACGCGCCTTCTTCCCATTGCCCATCGGCCCTGATCGCGAAAGACTACAGTCTTTTACGCGACCACCAACTGCTTCTCCATAACTACTCCAACGATAATCCGCCGGATCGGAAACCATTCCCGCCCTAACAGGATTTAGATCGATATACGCCGCAATCGTCCGCGATGCGTCACCGCTTTCCACGATCACGCTCTTGTAGCGCTGCTCCCATAAAGTTCCAGTGCGATCATGGGTCCGATTGAACCAACGCGTAAAACGTTGCAGCAACGTCTTCATGAACTCACTCAGATCGTGCATCCGATACGTAAAGCGCGCATAAATTTCCGCCACATACGATTCATTTCCCTCCGCCCTTGCCTCCGCAATTTCTTTACCCACCTCCGCCACAAACGCCTCGCTATAAACCGTCAAGAGCCGCTTCAACAACCCCTCATCATCCAACACCAAAACCCCAGCCGGCGGGACTTCCAAGAGAATATGAAAATGATTCGACATGACGCAGTAAGCCAAAACCCGGCACCCGCTGAAATTCTCCTGCATCCGCATAAACATCCGAAAATGCTCCCGCTCCTCAACCCCAAACACAAACCGCCTATCCACCACCCGCGATACGCAGTGATAAATCGCCCGTTTCTCCGAAGAATCCTTCCAAGGTGCCAGCCAACGTGAACGTCTCATGCGCCCACCTTACAGAATACTACTCATTTGACCAGTATTAGTTTCTGCAAGTTGTCTGTCCCCATGAATATGCCCACCTTACAGAATACTACTCATTTGACCAGTATTAGTTTCTGCAAGTTGTCTGTCCCCATGAATATGTCCCCATGAATAAAAAGTCCTGAGATGGCTCATAAAACCCTGTGGATGAGCGTGATCGCTTTCAATTTGATGCGCCCTCTGATGCAAAAGGCGGCAGGAAATATAGGAAAGCCAGTGTGGCATATCAGCTTCAAAGGAGTGCTAGATCTCGCCTGCTCCAGTCATGAAAGCATTCGATACTGTGCAGGAATGCCTCGCAAAAAAGCTATCGCCATGGCTCAATTCATCGATATTTGCTCAACGAAACTCATCGAAACTCGCCCCTTTAGGCAGGAACCTAGAGCAAAAAAACGAAGACCAAAAAGCTACCAGCTTCTATCAAAACCACGCGACCAATTTAAAGAAATTCCTCATCGTGACCGATACAGAAAGAATGCTTAATCACGTGCCATTCAGGACTGTCCCTTTTTAATATTTTAATAGTAATTCTGATCCGCATGATCTACATGATCTGCACCTACTCTATCTTACGCTTACCCCTAGTGAACCCACTCCGTTTCATCTTCTTCGCTCTTCTGAGCATCCTCCCAGCGGGCCTAATTAGCGCACAACTGACAGTGGATACCTTTAACCCGAATCCCAATGGTTCGGTGACTTCACTGGCTGTACAGCCCGACGGCAAAGTTCTGATGGGAGGAAATTTCACAACCGTGAGCGATGTCACGAGAAACTACCTAGCTCGGGCCAACACAGACGGGACACTGGATGGCTCATTCAACCCGAATCCTAACTACTATGTTAATTCGCTGACCGTGCAGGCCGATGGTAAAATCCTGATGGCAGGTTTATTTACCTCCGTAGGAGAAACGACTCGCAATTACGTTGCTAGGCTTAATGCAGACGGAACGTTGGACGACTCCTTCAACCCAATCGCTAACGACGGAGTGTATTCAATGGCTGTGCAAGCCGACGGAAAGATAGTGATAGGGGGAGATTTCACCACTGTGGGTGGAGTCACACGAAACCGGATCGCACGCCTCAATGCAGATGGGACGTTGGATACTTCTTTCAGTCCAAGCGCCAGCTCGACTGTGTATTCATTGAACTTACAACCAGACGGCAAGATCCTAATGGGGTGATTTTTTTCCAGAGTGAGCGGAGTCACACGCAACTACGTAGCGCGCCTGAACACCGACGGCACCTTGGACAGCTCCTTCGACCCAAATCCTAACAACGCTGTTTATGCTCTTGGGGTACAGGCTGATGGAAAGATCCTGATTGGCGGAATATTTACAGATGTTGGAGGAGTCACGCGCAACCGAATTGCACGACTTAATCCCAACGGAACCCTAGATATCTCCTTCAATCCGAATGCCTCCAACGGTGTATATACTCTTGTTATTCAAGCCGACGGAAAAATCCTGATAGGGGGGATTTTTAGCACCATAGGCGAAGTTATAATATTTTGTATGGCACGACTAAACACGGACGGCACTCTGGATAACTCTCTCAACACATCGACCGCCGGATCTGTGTTTTCTCTCGCCCTTCAGGCAGATGGGAATATCCTCATGGGTGCATCGTTATCAACTGTGAGCGGTACTACGCGACGCGGGATCGCGCGCTTATCTAACAATATCTCAGCTGACTCATCGATTTTCGTCACTGGCACCAGTCAGATTTATTGGGCGCGAGGCGGCTCCACTCCAGAGGTCGAGCAGGTAAGCTTCGATAATTGGAATGGCGCCAGTTGGGTAAATCTTGGTTTGGCCACCCGGGTGACAGGAGGCTGGCGCTTGACCGGACTGATTCTTCCCTCCAACGGATGGGTTCGCGCTCGCGGCAGAACAAGTAGCGGCCGATACACTGGTAGCTCAGGACTTGTGGAGAAAGTCGTCGGCTATGGAGGCAGTCTACTCGACATCACGGTGACGGTTGATGGTGGAAGCAGCTTAACCCATGGCACCGATCTGGTGGATGGCATAGCGGCGTTGGCATTTGGCAGTTCTGACGTTGGCACACTAATCACCAAGACAGTGACCGTATACAACAACGGCACGTCGGACCTAACCGGTCTTACGGTGTCTCGCAGCGGCACGAATGCCTCCGAATTCGCCGTGGGCGTGCTGGGTTCCACCACACTGCCCCCCGGGGCAAGCACGACTTTCACCGTGAGCTTCACTCCAACGGCAGCGGGTGCACGCAGTGCAACGCTTCAAATTGCGAGCAATAACACGGATGAGAATCCGTTCAACTTCACCCTCGGCGGCACGGGCGTCGCGGTGAATCCAATTGACATCACCTTCGACCTCTTTGCTGGCACCTACCAAGGAATTCTTGTGAACTCCCCAGCAGGAGACCCAGTCGGCAAGATCGACTTCACCGTCAGCAGCACAGGTGCACTCAGCGGTGCGCTACTGCTGAAAGGCCAGAAGAGCTTTTCATTTAAAAGCTCACTGACCAACAACGAAATCGATGACACTGCCGATCTAACAAATTTCGATATCGTCAAGCCAAAGGAAGGATTTGAATTAAAACTATCACTCAAAATCGCGCACGACGGTTCTTTCACCGTGAATGGCGACGCCCTATTGCCTACGCTTACGACCGAATTTGTTGAAGCAGAAGACAGCACTGCCCGCTTGGGTTTGTTTGACTACTGTCCATGGGCCGGCACCTACACCATGGCTTTCCCATACGTTAGCAACAACCATGATGATGCGACGCCGCCCGGCGGAACCAGCATTGGCACTGCCACCGTCAATTACGACGGAGTCATGACGGCCAAAGGCACTCTGGCCGACGGCACAAAATTCAGCTTCAGCGCCCGCGCCTCCGAAGATGGCACCTATCGCGTCTTCATTAGCCCTTACAAAAGTGCAGGCTGCTTCTACACCATGTTTCGTCTCACGCAACAAGACGACTACAGATACCTAGTCGATGAAGGTGATGGAATGGCGGGTTGGTCGAAATCAGCTAACCCGAAAGATAAGAGCTATCGTGATGGTTTCGATGTCAATTTAGATGCTGTCGTCGTCCAGTGGTCACCACCTAACAGTTACGAAACGCTCCGCGATCTCCTTGGCTTGGGATCAGACAACATTCTTGATATCGACTTTTTCAGCGGCTTGTCGCCATCCACGTATGCTGACTTTTTACCCACCAGTCTTGGCTTGAACTTGAACAATACCTTCCGCATCGCCTCCGCTGACGGTGAGACGCCGATAACGGATGAGGCAGCGTGGTCCAAAATTTTCTCGAGCAAAATAGATCCAAAGACCGGACGCATTACCTTCACCATCAACATTTCCGACTTAGTAGAAGGCAAAACAATCAAACGCAAAGTCGTCGTCAACGGCGTCCTAATGCAAGTCGAAAGCGATCTACTAGATCAGCCATACGCTTTCGGACACCTGCTCGTTCCGCCACTGGACAAAAAGAACGGAATACTCACATCCGGTGGCTTCGATCTAACTCTCGGCTCGCCACCTTAGCGGATGGTTCAACGGCTAATTTCACCGTATCAAGCGATCATAGTGAAATGACTTTAATGGGCGTAAGATTCCCTTATTTCAAGACGCTCGGCCAAGTAATTTCCTTATCCTAAGAAGAAAAATGAGCGCGCTTCTATCAGCTCGGAATCAGCTTGGGTTCCCGAGAACTCTGACGACACGGCGCGGTGATGTATCCGTTTCGGCTTTCTCGTCGTAAATGCGGCGGATTTCATTTTCCTCAAAAAAGGCAGGGAAGATTTTTTATAGTTGCGAGTCAGAAAAATAATTTGCGGTCGAGCGAGCGGAATTGGATGGCTTCTAAAATTTCGTTGCCGGTGATGTTATCTTTACCAGCGAGGTCGGCGAGGGTGCGGGCAACTTTCAAAATACGGTCATGGGCGCGGGCGGAGAAGTTCATTTCCTGCATCGCGTGTTCGAGGTAGCCTTTGCCTTCGGCGTCGAGCTTGCAGTGATCGCGGACTTGGCGGGCGCCCATCGCGGAGTTGGTGGTGAGTTTATCGGCTTTGAAACGCTGGACCTGGATCGTCCGTGCTGTCGAGACGCGGTGGCGGATGGTTTCGGATGATTCTCCGGTGACGACATCGGACGTGAGGTCTTTGAAATCGACGAGCGGAACTTCGACGTGGATGTCGATCCGATCTAACAACGGACCGGAGATGCGTTGGCGGTAGTTTTCGATCTGTTTGACGGAGCAACGGCACTGACGTTTCACATCGCCGTAGAATCCACAAGGGTGCGGATTCATCGCAGCCACCAACATAAATTTCGCAGGAAATGTTAGAGAACCGGCAGCGCGACTGATCGTGACCGTGCCGTCCTCCAAAGGCTGCCGCTATCAATCGCACCAGCGCGGTTCCCTAGGCACACGCAATCAGCGGCGAACCGATGAAAAATAGCCAATCATAGACCGGACTTACAATGTATTTGGCGTCACGAATTTTCATGCATTCTGCTTGGAATTTTATGATTTGGATCATGTGGTTATGGAAGCCAAAAACACATCCATCGTGCCATAACTAGAAGCAGTGTAATTGGAATGCCCGCTTTAGAAAAACTCTGTTGGCAGAAAAACCCTAGTTTCACCCCCAAGGAGCTGCTGCATCCTGCTGCCGATTATCCCTCCGTAGCTGGGAGCGCCGACGCCCTCGTCGGCATCTAGTAAATATCATCTGTCCCCATAGATTACTATTTTGTCGGCACCACTACAGTGATAGATTGAGGTTCATTCAGGTGATACCTAGTGGAAGCTCCGAGGGTAACAGCGGCAACCGATGCAGTCATGCCTGCGGGTAGCAAATAATTACCCTCTGTGGTGTGGGCATGGATAATGACTTTGTCTTTGAATTTTTTTTCTTTCCCTCCGCTAACAGGTGTCAGCGTTCCGGAAAGCGCCACCGTCAGTGTCGACTCAGATGAGCAAGAGAGTTTGATGGGAAATTGCACGCCTTGCGGTGAGCTAACTGGAGTGCCGAGGCTGAGGCTCGGCTGGCCGTCATAAATGTAAGCAGTGGCCGAGGATTCCCCGGTCCAAATTGCGTAGGTTTTAGACGTCTTAATGGCAAAGGTTACAGTCTCGGTGGCTTCGGCGATATCGTCCGCAGCGACAAACACATGAATTTCAGCGGAGGGGTTTCCTGCAAGCATCTTAATGCTTTTGGTGGCACCGGTGGTGTAGTCCTTTTTAATACGCGCTGTACCGGACAGCTGAAGGTTAACTGCAAGGGGCTTGGATAGATCTCCTGTGCGGCTAACCTTGAAAATCATGTAACGCGGTATCCCCGGGCCACTCGTTTCGTATACAGAGGAATTTTTTACCTCGATTTTTACCGCAGGCTCATCATCCACCAAGGTGGCGGAGACGCTATTTGCTGTCCCAGTCTGATAGCTGGCATCGGGGACAAGCGTTAGTAAAATGCTTTCGGGTCCTTCGATTGCGCTGTCATCCAAAGGAACGATGTTCACGCTGGCCGAAGAAGCGGCATCTACAATGACCTCCCAGATTCCTGGTGAAACCTGCGTGGCTCCCTGTAGAGTGTAATCCATTCCAAGAGTGGCCGATCCGCTGAGGGTGAACTGAACTTTGTTCGCCTCCATGCCGTTATCCGATGCGGTGATTTTGAAATCACCATCACCAGGACCATTTTCCATAGCGCTACCGGTGGTTGTGACTGTGATGGTGGACTGGATATTCAGGTGGCCGGTGTAGAAACCGGAGATACCGTAATCCCATCCCGCAAAGATTTCCGTTCCTGAAGATGTTTCAAGTATGGCTGGTCTCCGACTGATGTTGGTTAGATTAGCACTGGTCCATCTTGGTTCTCCCTTGGAATCAATGTAATAAATCTCCTGTCCTACAATTGCGTGAAATCCGTCGTTGGCATCCGGGACCACATATTTGATGGGCAGCCATCCATCAGGATCGGCGTGACCTTGCCATGTGGACCAACGGAAATATCCTAAAGATGAAACGCTGCCGATGGCGAGTTGGCTTCGACCGTGACCGGTTACGAATCTCTTGCCGTCAGGCATCATGGCAACGCAATCGTAGAAGCCTGTACTGCTGGCAACAATTTTTTTGGTTACAAGATCAAGCGCCGTTAGCGTTCCATTGCTTTGGCAAAAAAGCAGATCCAGATGACCATTCCCATCAACATCTGCCATGGTGGAGGAAAGGATTCCGGAGAATTGGGCTTCGTAACCGCGGAATTGAGGAAGGACGTCTCCGGAGACCCATTCAAGTTCGCCGCTGTTGTAGTCGTATATCTGAATGCTGTCCGGCATTTCATCAATCCCGATGCAGGTCGTAGCTATGAACTCAAGGTTATTATCACCATCCACATCCCTAACGTAAATATTCTCCACCAAGGTCACGTATTTATTCGTTATGTCGTCATAAGATCTGGATTGGAGCGGACTCTTGGCCCGCCACAACAGAGTGAAATCTGCCGAATTGGCATCGTATTTAAAAACACCTAGACGTTTTTGTTGGGAAACACAGAGTTCGCAAATTCCATCCCCGTCCACGTCGGTTAAAGAAATGGTGGGAATTTCCAAAGAGTGAAGATTCTCCAGTTGGATCTGGGGAGAGGCGATAAGCTGAAGTGTGTTGGCATCGAAGATAAGAATGTGACTCGTAAGCGTGGGGACTACGAGTTCAGGAATGCCATCGCCGGTCAAATCCCCGGTACAAGGATTGCCATGTCCCCTCGGGGCAGGTGGACTTTCCCATTCAAAAACTTTGCGAACGGGATCGTAGATATTGATGAACGTGTTGGTGTAATTGGAGTAATCGTTCGTGCACCAGATCAATTCTTCCGCACCATCGCCATCCGTATCCAACATGGAAAGTAAACGGGTGGCTCCGGAATTACGAAAATATCGGCCCGAAACAATCAAGGTGTCCTTGAGAACAGGATAAGCTGCATTGAGAGTGAGGACGTAGAGTTCGCCATTCTGGCTATTTCCGAGGAGGAGTTCCTTTTCAGGGGTCTCATCGAAATTGGCAATAAGCATGGCTCCGATCCCTAGCGAGACACTGTAATTCCACAGAATGGTATCGGTGACCGTGTCCACCGCCGTAACCCCTGTCCAAACGTCGAGATAAAGTATTTCCTTATTCCCGTCTCCGTTCAGGTCAATGACGGCCGGCTTACCATGGTAATATTGCGAGTTTGCCCATTGAATGTTCTTGGTTGAAATATCAATGACCTTGTATTTTGTTACTATTTCGAGTGATGGATCATTGTCCATTTGGCATACCGTCACAATTGAGTCATTTCCAACGAACATGGACCATAATAGCGCGCCTTCAGCATCGAAAATTTTCAATCCCACGCTATTCAGGAAAAGTTCATCACGGCCATCACTGTCGATATCCGCGGCGAAGACATCGGATGGGGGCTTTTGAGTGTGCTCCAAAATTGTGGAAAATTGCCTGATCTCTTCCTTGGTCGTGCCATCCAGAATGTGGATGATGCCGTCTATGAGAGTGACGATTTCCTTGCCGGCGTGTGCGTCCGAGAGCTCCGCGCATATGATCTTTGAAAAGCTACTGGTTAGATAACTCTTGTTGAGATGTGGGGCGGAGTAAATTTGCCGATAAGTCTGTTTTCCCGTATCGTAGATAAGTGAATACCAATAAGATCTTGTCCCGGCAGCGATCACCCACTCTCTACCGTTTCCTGTATCGATCGTGTCCATGCCCAGCTGTCCAGCGTCTTGGCCAATATTCATATGGGACCAGAATGAATCCACACTACTGCGGACTGCGGGCATGCTTTGCGCAGAGGCACTGTGAGAAAACAATCCAAGAGCAACGCATGAAGCGCACAGCGCAACGAGCCGGGAAAAAAGGTAACAGAGGTCCGTTTTCAAGAGGCAAGAAGATTTACACGATATGGTTTCGCACTTGTCATGACTGGGCAAGCCATTTTTGCTAGATAAAATTTACAAGTTTTCTGTCCCCATGAATTTATATCTCTAACTAAAAGCGGTTCTTGTGCTGCGTTAGCTTCGATTTTTAAAGCCTGCCCACCGCCGACTCCTTGGCCATTGGCGGAGATGGCTGCATTTCCGGACAACAGAGACCATCCAGTGCCATTGCTGAGTCCTAAAACTTCACCGGGAATATAGACGGGGCTCTCAAATGAGATGGGCGGTAAATACGCCAGAAGCTGATTCGTCCAGATAGCTGAGCAACAAATCGTGGTAACACTCTCCTTTAAAAAGTAGTTCATGAGAGGGGGGGGGTTGCACGTGATGCCAGGGGGGGGGAATCACGCGAGTCAGAAATTAAATATTTCTAACCGAGTCAAATTAATTTTTCTGAAAAAAGCAAATAAGTTAGAAACCATGTTGTGGCGGTGACGGATTTGTCACCCTGCACAAACAAAAAAGGGCGCGGAGGTGAATCCGCGCCCTTTTGATTGATGATTTGTATTATATGAATTCGTTGACCAAATTCTCCAACATTTCTTGGCGCCCTGAATCGAGGGTTGGTTCGCCGTTGGAGAGGGCGTAGGCGCTGACTTCTTCCAGGCTGATTTGCTTGTTAGAAATTTTTGCGCCGATGCCTGATGTCCAGGATTTGTAGCGGTTGTTGACGAACTCTTGGAGACGACCGTCTTCACGGATGGCTGCTGCGATTTTGAGGCCGCGGGCGAAGGCGTCCATGCCGCCGATGTGGGCGTGGAAGAGATCGGAAGGTTCGTGGGATTCACGACGACGTTTTGCATCGAAGTTCAGACCGCCGGTGGTCAATCCGCCCATGCCCAAGATTTTCAACATGATATCGGTGGTGAGGTAGATATCGGTTGGGAATTGGTCGGTGTCCCAGCCGATGAGTTCGTCGCCTTGGTTTGCGTCCACGGAACCGAGCGCGCCGGCATCGATGGCGACGGTCATTTCGTGAAGCATGGTGTGGCCAGCGAGGGTTGCGTGGTTGGTTTCCAAGTTCAGTTTGAAATGATCCATGAGACCGTACTGACGAAGGAAGTTGAGGCAGGCGGCGGAGTCAGAATCGTATTGGTGAGTCGAGGGCTCGCGTGGTTTTGGCTCGATGTAGAACTGGCCTTTGAAACCGATTTTTTTCGCGTAATCGACAGCGAGGTGGAGGAGATTAGCGAGGTTATCGAGCTCGCGTTTCATGTCGGTATTGAGAAGGGTGGAATAACCTTCGCGACCACCCCAGAAGGTGTAGCCTTCGCCGCCGAGTTTCAAGGTGCCGTCCATGGCCGCTTTGACTTGAGCTGCGCCGTAGGCGAAAACATCTGCGTTTGGCGAGGTGCCGGCGCCTTGGGCGTAGCGTGGATGGGAGAACAAGCAGGCGGTGCCCCAGAGGAGTTTTTTACCGGTGGCTTTTTGAAGACCGAGCAAGTGATCGGTGACTTTTTCCAAAGCAGCATTCGATTTCGCGAGATCTCCAAGTTCAGGAGCGATGTCGCGATCGTGCCAGCAGTAGTAGTCGATGCCGATTTTATCGAGAAACTCGAAGAACACATCGGCGCGCTTGAGGGCGTTGGAAACGGAATCGCTTTGGTCATCCCATGGCATTAAGGCGGTTGGTCCGCCGAATGGATCAGAGAGGCCGTTGCGCATGACGTGCCAGTAGGCAGCAGCGAAGCGGCAATGCTCTTTCATGGTTTTCCCGGCGACGATCTCGTCGGGATTGTATTGTTTGAATGCGAAAGGATTCTTGGATTTAGGACCTTCGTATTGGACTTTTGGGATGTCGGGGAAATAGGACATGCGAAGGGTCTATGGGTTCCAAATCCTAGCGGCAAGAGTGAAAATAAAAAAAACACGAGGCAGAGGTTGATTCGCCTTTGCGGAAATCATAGCACTGACGCGTGAGCCGTCCCGTCGATGCCGTTATAGAATTTCTCCAGTCCGAGCAGGCTCATGGAAAAAGCCATGTGTTCTTGGACGATGAGGCGCGCGATGGCCTGCGGGAGCTTTTCATCCGAGCGAGAAAACCGGTGGATGCGCAACCTGAGGTCTCTGCTGCGACAAGTGTAGCTCGGCCGGTTCCACAGGTCGTGGAGCTGATCGTTGAAGGTGCGGACAAGCCAGCGAGACTAGAAAGCATCAAGCGCCAAGCCGCAAATTGGCCGCCGGCTCGTGCACTGGGCAGCTTGCGGGAAACCATGGTGTTTGCGGTGGGTAACCCCGATGCGAAAATCATGATGATAGGCGAGGCTCCTGGCTACCACGAGGAGAAGGAAGGTCAGCCTTTCGTGGGACCTGCTGGACAAAAATTAAATGACATTCTCAAAGCGATGGGGATTCCACGCGAGGAGGTTTACATTTCCAATCTGGTGAAATTCCGCCCAGCCATCCCCAAGCAAACCACCAACAACCGCAAACCCAGCGCCGAGGAAATGGCCGCTTATCTGCCCTTGGTGATGGCGGAAATAGAAATCGTAAAGCCGGCACTCATCGTCGCTCTCGGCGGAACCACAGCGGAAGGCTTGTTAAATCTTGAAGGCACGGTGGGAAATATGCGTGGAAAATGGCATGACATTTCCGGCATTCCCGTTCGCGTGACTTACCATCCCAGCTACCTGCTGCAGAGTAGCTCAAACGAAGTCAAACGTGCGCTGTGGGAAGACATGCTCGCAGTGATGGAAAAGCTCGGCATGCCGATTTCCGAGAAACAGCGTGGGTTTTTCCTGCCGAAGGATTGATGAATAAATAAGAGGATAGCCCCGACACTTCGGGGCAGCCCCTCCTTGTGCTTATACCATACCTTTTTCGCCGAGGGCGGAAATGGGTTTAGGCGCGTTTTTCCGGCGCAAGCTAAACTGCCTGACTGCGTGGCGCTGAAGATGAGCTTTAGCTTCTTCCACGCTATCAGTGAAAAAGATCAACTCAGGATCTTCAGGATTGATCATGCCTTCGTCCGCCATTTTGTAGAGAAAATCCATGAGTGGCTGCCAAAAGTCCTTGCCCATCAGAATGATCGGAAAGTTTTTGAGTTTACCGGTTTGGATGAGAGTCATGGTCTCGAACATTTCATCCATCGTCCCAGCGCCACCGGGCATGACGATAAAGGCATACGAGTATTTGACCAACATGGTCTTGCGAGTGAAGAAATACCGCATGTTCACCGAGCGATGGACGTATGGATTCACGTCTTGTTCGAAAGGCAGGATGATATTGACCCCGATCGAGCGCCCACCGGCCTCGAAAGCGCCTTGATTGCCCGCCTGCATGATACCCGGGCCGCCGCCGGTGAGAACCGTGAAACCCAGTTCCGCACTTGCAGCTCCCATTTCCCGCGCCAGCTCATACCAACGAGTCCCCGGCCTAGTTCTCGCTGATCCAAAAATCGTCACGCAAGGCCCCACAAAGTGCAGAATTCGATACGCTCGGATCAGATCCAGACCGACCCGGATCAACGAGCATAAATCGTGAAATCGAGAGCGCGGACCCGCCAACCACGAGCGTTCTTCTACCTCAAGCTCGAAGATCTTTTGTTGGAGGACTTCCTCCTCAGTAATCTGATGATCTTCTGTAATTTCCGGACAATCCGGACAGGCCTTGTTCTTACTCATTGGACACTTCTAATATTGAATCGCGCCGCCGCGAAAGGAAAACTGTATCTCATTGAGATGAAAGAACCCATAGAAATTTTAATGGGAAAAAAGCGAGTCTCTAAAAAGGGACTGCCTGTTTAAAGGCGACATGCGATGGGAAAGCGCCTCGTAAGTCGACGGGAGCCCTCAGTGGCTTTAGGATTAGATCGAAAATTTGATTTCTAAAGATACTGAAGACTCCCGCCGAATCACGAAGCTACTTTCGCAGCACATCAACAACAGGAACCAAAGAAAATTAACGGCGAACCGATGTGAGAGTGACGGATTTCGCCGCTTTCAAGGTATAGAGCGAAACCGCCCACCGGATTTTTTCTTTTTTTTATTAAAAATCTTCATTTTTTGCAATCGAGCCCCACAGGGAGCCGATTTTTCATACCTAAAAAATGAATCTGGCATTTCAACGGGCATTTCTATACTCCAAAAGGTCATAGACATTCACCCCCATGAAACCCTTCCATCCACTCAGTACCGTTGAGCAGCTAGCCGAGCATTTACGGGGGGAAATCATAACCGGAACCCTAAGCCATGCATTGCCCGGCGTGCATAAACTCGCCAAGGAATTAGGGGTCAGCCCAAAAACCGTTATCGCTGCAGTTTCAAAATTAGAGCACGACGGCTTGCTCCAAGGACAAGGAGCCCGCAAGAAAAGCCTGATCGTAAAGTCCACGGTAAAACGAAAGGCCACACTCCGAATATCGATTCTTCTCTACGATCTCAACGACCGATCGACACGTTTTCCCATCGAGCTTCAACATCAGCTAGAGTCCGCAGGACACATCGCCAATTTTGCCTCAAAAACCATTCTGGATATGGAGCGAAGTGTTGCGCGCATCGCTGAGTTTGTGGATCATAATAAAGCAGATGCATGGATCATCTTATCGGGTCCGCTTGAAGTGCTCGAATGGTTCGCCTCGCAGCGAGTCCCGGTCTTCGCTTGTTTCGGGCGTAGGCAAGAACTAATGATCGCGGGCGGCGGCCCGGACAAACCATCGGCATTACGCAAAGCGTTACGACGTCTGATCGAGCTCGGGCATAAGCGGATTGTCCTGATAGCGAGGGAAGAGCGGCGCAAGCCAAAACCTGGTGTTGGCGAGCAAGCATTTCTAACAGAAATGATATCCCATGGAATCAAGGTAGGAGCCTATAATTTACCAGATTGGGAAGAAACACCCGAAGGTTTTATACGTTGTTTGGATAGTATATTTCAAGTCACTCCACCAACGGCACTGATCATTGACGAAGCCTTTTTCCTGACCATTGCCCTACAACATTTGGCTCGCCGTGGTATTTATGCTCCACAGCAGGTCTCATTAATCTGTTGTGATCCAGATCCGACTTTTTCATGGCTCTTGCCTAACGTAGCCCACATCAACTGGGATTCACAGGCTATCATCAGACATATTGTTCGATGGGCTACAAATATCACCAGTGGAAAATACGATAAACGGCAGATAACGACGAAAGCAGATTTCATCGAGGGCGGAAGCATTGGCCCTGCTCCAAAAGGTTAGGATTTTTTCAGCTTGAGACAGAGAAATTATTTTTTGCCGCTCTTCGGTTTGTATTCGTGCTCCCAGTTTTTTCTGATGAATGATTTCAGCTCATCGAGGGTCTTTGCATGTTGCGGATCAAGAGCAAGATTTTGCAGTTCTTTGGGATCGGTTTGATAATCGTAAAGCTCCACGCCTTGTTTGCCATCGTCCCATTCGGTGTAGCGATAGCGCTCAGTGCGGACACTGTGGCCAGAAAAATTCCCGCGCCATACCTGGGTGAATGCAGGACGATTCCATTCAGCATCGGGCATATCGAGGAGGGGTTTGAGACTCACTCCTTCAAGATTTTCCGGTGCCTTCAAACCTGCGAGATCGGCGAGTGTTGGATACAAGTCTATTAGCTCAACCGTACGCGGGGAGGCCGCGCCCTTGGCCTTTTGTCCTGGTGCAGCAATAATCAATGGCACTCTGGCCGAGCCTTCGAACAAACTTTGTTTTTTCCATAACCCGTGTTCTCCGACGTGATAGCCATGATCGCTCCAAAAAACGATGATGGTCTTGTCAGCTAGGCCCAGTTTTTCCAGAGAATCCAATAAACGACCCACCTGTGCGTCCACAAATGAAATGGTCGCGTGGTATGCTTGAAGCGATTCGCGAGATTGCTGCTCGGTCACGCCGTACCATGGCCATGGACTAGTGGAGGAAAGCGCCGCTTTCGGAACGTTTTTTACTTCGTTATATGGTCCTTTCGGCGCGGGTACTTGATCGATCGGGTATAGATCAAAATATTTTTTCGGCGCCACGTACGGGCAATGTGGACGATAAAAACCAGCGGCGATAAAGAAGGGCTTATCCTTGTGTTTCTCTAACAGCTTGATCGTTTCAGTCGCGACGATGCCGTCGGTTTGTTCTTCGTCGGTTCCATCCGCTGCTTGAAAGCTCAGTGAGCTGCCCAGTCCACGTTTGGGTGTGAAGTTGGTTAGCAAATTTTCTTCTGCTTTATCGCGGCCTTTTGGATTGATGCGTTCCGTCCATGACGGTTCGTCATCGAGTCCATTGGTGCCAATTTCACCGGGATTCCCGTAGTGGTAAATTTTACCAACACGTGCTGCGAAGTAGCCGTTGTTTTTGAATAATTGCGGGAGTGTTACGGCATCCGATAGATGTTTTCGGAAATGATATTGCAGGTCATAAGTCTGCGTCACATCCGGTCGCAAGCCAGTCATCAGTGAGGTGCGGCTCGGTGAACAAAGTGGAAACTGACAATAAGCTTTATCGAAGCGAGTGCCCATTTTTGCAAGTCGGTCGATGTTTGGAGATTTCACAGTCGGGTGACCGTAAGTTCCGAGATTGTTGTTCATGTCATCGACAGCGATGAAAAGAACGTTGTATTTTTCGACAGCGTGAAGAAGAGACGAAGTGCACAACACTGCGATGTAGAGATGGCGAAAAAAGATCATTTTTCAGTTAGATTGAGCAGGATTGGCCCGGAATGATTAATGCGTTCCGCTTGTTTTGCAGCTCCTGGAATTTCACCGCGAACGCCGGCCTGAGCATCCTCTTTCGTTCGAGTGGGAGTGGGATTTTTAGGGACGGTATCACCCGTCTCTTCAGTCCACTGAGCTAAGATTTTTTCCAGCTTCTCTTGGGTTTCCTTAACCTCAGGTTGACCGGCAAGATTGGTAAGCTGGTCAGGGTCTTTATCCGTGCGGTAGAGCTCAACGCTGGGACGCGGAACCAGTTGCACGTCCATTTGCTGGGGCAGAAGTGTGCCTTCGCGTTGGTGCTTCCAGTATTCTTTGGCCGCAGGATACCTCGTGGCATCGCTCTCCACACTCAGCGCTGATAAATGAGGAAAGGCATTATGGATATACAACCATTCGCCATACCGAACCGCGCGTTCGTGTGCGGAATACACATGCCAATTGCGCTCTGAAAACGCGAAGTCACGCACGGTTGCTTTTGGATTTTTAAGAATCGGCAACAGACTCACCCCTTGCATGGTGGCACTGGGTTTAACGCCTGCGATATCAAGAAAGGTCGGTGCGAAATCGATTGCACTTACTAGAGCATTCGTGCGCGCGGGTTTGATCGATCCCGGTTTCCAAATAATGAGAGGGGTTTTCACCCCGCTATCATACATGCGAGTTTTACAACGAGGAAAAGGCCGCCCGTTATCCGTGCAATAGATCAGATACGTATTTTCCGATATTCCCTGTCGCTCCAGTTCAGCCATCAGCTTTCCGAGAAATGTATCCGTTCGGCTGACTTCGTTGTAATATGCAGCAAGGTCTTTTCGAGTCTCCGGCCCATCAACCATGTAAGGCGGCACTTTCATGGCAGCCGGATCATATGTAGGCGCATACTCGTCTTCCTTCCAATCTCGGTGCGCATCAAACGACGCAAACCAAGCAAAAAAAGGTTGGGACGGAGGGCGATTTTTCAAAATTTCCACCCAATCTTCGCTTCCGGACGCACCTTTCCCGCGAGAGGTCTCAGAGAAACCTAGCGCCTTAGCATCGCCCATATGGTTTTTTCCCGAAATGATCGTATGGTAACCAGCTTCTTTGAGTTGTTGGATGAAGGTCACCTGCTCCGCCGGCAATGGCATGTGCAGTTCCGGCGCACCCGTGTTGTGCGGATATCGCCCTGTAATCATGCTGCAACGGCTCGGACTACAACTGCTCGCTGTTAGATAAGCACGATCGAACACCATCCCCTCCGCAGCCATTCGATCCAGATTCGGGGTTTCTATGATCGTGTTTCCATATGGCCCAATATCATCAGCTGAAATATCATCGGTTATAAAAAAAATGAAATTCGGTCTATCTGCTGCAAACGCCGCCGGGAAACAGAACAAGAGCAGTATGAGTAAGAGTTTGGATTTCATGGCGCTGGGAAGATGCTTACGTTCTTATTTCCAATGAAATATCATGCCTTCCAGCGAAGCGGCTTGAAGATAAAATGCACCGCTATCCAAACCGGAACGGAGAAGCCAACGATCGCAATCAAACGATCCCATGTCCATGCTAGATAGTTGGATTGCATCGCGAAGATCGTGATCATGAAATAATTCGCAAACCGCGCATGCCCTAGAAACGAGCAATATTTCGGATATTTTTTGCGAATGCCGCTAATGAACCCCAGGGCGCCTATAATCAGCACCAGCACAGTCACCATGATGGTTATAGTCGGTAGGCCGTTTCTAAAAATCAGCGATAAGTCCCCGCCATTTTGAAAATAAATCTGACTCCAATTAAGGCCCGCCCAGAGAAACGAGAATCCAGTTTGGATCGCTGTGTTGAATGATCTTTTATCGCTGGTGAGCTCATTCATGAGCCAACCGAAATAAAGCGGAACAATTCCCCATATCAAAGAGCTGTGCAAAAAAGGAGTCTTAAGCAGAACCCACAAAATATGCCAATACGAGGAAATTTCCGATGAGAGAGAATCAATCATGAGTCGCTGCGATTTGTAGCATCCCTAAAAACTTGTCACTCATAAAACACGATTCAGACCCAAAGCAACCTCGCAGCAGCGACAAACGAGAAGCCGACGATCATCCACTCAAAAGCCACTTGAGGAACGCGGTCAATCAACCAACGTCCAATCAAAATCCCTGCGAAAACTCCCGGCACCAGTTTCGCATTTTCCCAAAGACTCTCCTCCGTGATCAGCGCGAGCTTCGCATTGAGCGGAATTTTGATGATATTGATCAGTAGAAAAAAACGCGCGCCTATCCCGATCAATTCCATTTTGGGGATTCGCCGCGCCAGCAGATAAAGCTGAATCACCGGACCAGCTGCGTTGGCCAGCATGGTGGAAAACCCGCCCATCACGCCGGCAGAATTTCCAAACCCACGTGATTCCGCCATCGCATCGAACAGCGCGGGTCGCCATGTCCGCAAAGCCTGCACCGCCACCATGAACAGCACGCAGCCTCCAATCACTCGCCGCGCAGTCTTATCATCGATTTCACCCAATACCCACCAACCCAACAACAGGCCGATCAAGGTCGCGGGTAATAATTTCCAAACCGGCTTCCATGATCCGTGTTTGATGAAGGCCGGATAAGCCATCAGATCCGCAGCAATCAAAAGCGGCAAAGCCAAACCCACAGATGCCTTTGCCCCATAAATATCCGCCAACAAAACCACGGAAACCATCGATATCCCGCTGAACCCAGCTTTTGATAAACCAATGCATACCGCCGCAACCAGTGCAATGGCCAGTAGTGCGGGATCGTTCAACATCGGCGACAATGTGATCACCTTGTTCAGATCTTAGAAGTCATTTATTGCAACGAAATCAATTGTTAGAAATCGCGATCATCCCCTTTTTTGAAGCCCCCAGAAATCACAGAAGCCACCCTGTCAAGCCTCACTTCCTTATAGACCCACCTCATAGATTGCTCTAATGTTCATTCAAACGACTCATTTTTATGGAAACTCTACTCCAACTTCCCGATTCATCCGCACCATCAACACTCATTGAAGTGTTAGATGCGCTCAAAAAACAACACCTTGAGCCACGCCTTGAATCAAAAGCTTGGGGTGACTGGATTTACCTTGAGGGCTATAGCTCCGTGATCAGCATCGAGTCTAACCGCGGACTTTCATCATCCGCGACGATCGAGCACGCCGAAGGCGAAGAAGACGGCGAATTTGTGCAGTGTATCTTCCGCGCTTTCGGAAAACTTGGCTGGCACGGCGTCGATGCTGATGGCGAGTTTGCACTTTAATCCCTTATATATCCCACCACTTTTGTTTTTCTCGCCCTCTCATTCATGAAATTCCTCAGGCTCCTCTTCGGTGCGATTACTTGCCTCGTATTCTTCTCCCAAGCATCCGCTCATCAGGTCGATTCCGTTGAATTCAAATTCAGGCAAACTGAGAAAAAATGGATTTTCCGCGGCCTGCTCGATATTGCTTACATGCTGCCCGAGTCGCGTGGCGTAGCCGATGCACCGCCGCTTTTTCGCAAGGACGTGATGGCCGCGCCCAAAGCCACGCTAGATCGCTACACCGCAACTGCCGAGCACACCATGCGCGAACTCCTCGCCCTGAAATACAACGGTAAAACGTTGAAATGGAAAATCTCATTTCCTGATTTCGAAAAGCAACCTCTGGTTCTTCCAGAAGAAACCGGTGGTTGGGCCTTGATGAACGCCGTGATTGAGGTAGATGCCCAGCCCGGCCCGGGTAAGCTTGAAGTTTTCTGGAACGACAAACTCAATTCCGAACTCATCCTCGATACGACCGTAGGCGATAAATTTGGAACTCTCAGCGTTTTTTCTGGAATGTCGAACACGCTGCTAAAAGTTGACGCTTCCGAAAACTCTGCGAAATCCACCGCTGCCCTCCCCTCCAAAAGAATACAGGCGGAGAGCTGGATCGTCTCAGGATTTCGGCACGTCATCCCGATTGGCCTCGATCACATTCTTTTTATCCTGGGCCTCTTCCTGCTCGTACCACGCTGGAAACCCCTGCTTGGGCAGTCGCTTCTTTTCACTCTCGCCCACTCCATCACCCTCAGCTTGGCGATTCTCGGATTCATTCACCTGCCCAGCCAGTGGATCGAAGTCATGATCGCCGCCAGCATCGCGTGGATAGGAATCGAAAATCTTTTTACCAAAAAACTCAAAGCCTCCCGCCTCTATCTCGTCTTCGGATTTGGCCTGCTACATGGTATGGGATTTGCCGAGGTGCTTAGAGAAAAACTCGATGGTATCAGCGGAAGCGACCTAACCCTGCCCCTCGTTTCGTTCAATATCGGCGTCGAGCTAGCCCAACTATCCCTCCTGATTTGCGCCTTCCTCATTCTCATTCCACTAAAGAAATGGACCCCGCAAATCCAAAAAATCGGCTCGGTTTTCATCGCCCTCGCTGGTCTATTTTGGATCTACCAACGCACTTTTCTTTAAAATCCTCTAAATTTAGCCCCTAACACCCCATATTTTTTAAAGATGCGTGTTTGACAGGCGAGGCTCGAATTGCTTTTTTCCTTAAATACAAAAACCACCCCGCATGAGCGAAAACGAAAACAACCCTCTTTCCAAAATTACATCGAGCGTTCCTTTGAAAAAAGAAACCGTTCGCGTAACGCTCAAAGCCTCTGACGCTCCGCCAGCTGTTCCAGCTGCTTCTTTGCCCCCAACGGATACAACTCCAATCCGCCTGAGCACTGTCACCCCTGCTGCATCTCCCAGGCCCGTTATTCCAGTTCAAGCTATCGTCCCTCCCTTGACTCCTGTTCCTACAGCTCAATTGGCGCAAGCAGCCCCGACTCCTCCTCCCACTATTCCAATTGCCGCAGCCACACCTATCACCGGCACCCCACGTCCTGCTCCTACCGCCGCAACCACTGCACCTATTGCTGGCCCGCCTAAAGCCCCAGCCACTGCTGGCGGCACTCAAATGCCATCAAATGCACCGACTCCGGCGCCAACTATCCCCATCAAAACCGCTGGTCCTGGTGGCGTCCCTGCCGGCATTCCGATCAAGCCCCTCACCCCGACTGGAGCTCCAACTATCCCGCTCACACCAACTGCCGCAGCAGTAAATAAATCGATCGCACCGACTGGAGCACCTACCAGGCCTATGACCTCTGGCTCAATGACCAAGCCACTTGTGCCGACACCTACGGCAACTGGCGGACCCACCATTAAGCTGGGCACATCGAAGCCCCCATTAGTCGGAGCTCCCACGATTGCTCTCAAAACTGCAAACGCACCGCTTGGATCAGTCACACCTACCGGACCCGCCTCCCCTTTATCGAAAACGGGAGTCCTTCCAAAAGCAACCGTTTCACTCAATCCGCCTACGCAGCCACTCTCTCCTATGGGTGCCGCAACCAGACCGATCGGAACGGCTTCTGGCATGACAACCAGACCCTTGTCGCCTTCCGCCTCCATGGCCACAACCGCCCGAAGCTCAACCCTACCAGGAGGTGATGGTCTAGTGGAAGATGAAGTTGAAACCCCAACCATCATTAAAGTTTTCGCCTGGGTCAGCTTGACAGCCGCATGCGTAGTTCTTGGCCTTCAGCTCAAAATGTCTAAAATCTGGATTTCCGATGAAGACTTCGAGTTAAAGGACGACTGGACAGCAATTTTAGAACCAGTTCCAGTTAATTAAACCCATTACCTACCATGATTCTTGGAATTCTTAATACCCTAGCAGCTGCCGCTTTAGCCTATTTCGTTTGGTTTGGCGCAAACTTTGATGATCCGGCACCAGTTTTTGAGCCGATACCAGTTTATGCTCCGTGATCTTGACGGATGGACTATCGGGCTCCATGTTCACCGCATGGCACTCAACCTTACCGAAGATAGTTTCCAATCCGAAGTGATCGATTCCGATCTCCCTGTTCTCGTCGATTTCTGGGCCGAATGGTGCGGACCTTGCAAAATGATCGGCCCCGTTCTCGAACAGCTCTCCGCTGAAGTCGAAGGACAGGCAAAAATCACCAAAGTCAATGTGGACGACGCCCGTAACCTCGCGGTGAAATACAACGTGAAATCCATCCCTCTTCTTCTGTTCTTCAAAAACGGCGAAGTGAAAGATCAAATCGTCGGCGCCAACGTCACCAAAGACATGTTGAAAGCCAAGCTCCTGGCGCTCGCTTGATCTGCTTCACTAAAAAATTTAAACCAAAGCCCTTCCCTATTTCACGGGTAGGGCTTTTTCTTTGGCGCTACGCCATGATTTGAGCTTCAATCCAACAATCTTGAAACCTAAAATCTCCGCCATCCTCGTTGCCGCCGGCAGCAGCCAACGCATGGGCTTCGACAAGCTGGCCGCTTTGCTCGATGGCAAACCTGTGCTCGTGCATACGGTTCAGAGATTTCTCGATTGTGATGCGATTACCGAAATCCTTGTGATCTGTCCACAGGAACGGTTTGAGCTGTTAGATAAAACAACTTTTATCAAACCCGTCCGCCGCATCGATGGCGGAGCAGAGCGCCACCTCTCCGTCGCCAACGGCCTCGCAGCCGTTTCTCCGCAAGCCGAGCTCATCGCCGTGCACGACGCCGCTCGCCCGCTGGTTTCGCAAACTGACATTCTCGCGACTATTGACGCCGCAAAAAAACACGGCGCCGCCTCACTCGCACGTCGCGTCACCGAGACGCTGAAACGCTCCGATGAGCATGGCCTCACGCTATCCCCTATCTCCCGGGAAAATCTCTGGTTCATCGAAACCCCACAAATTTTCCGCGCCGATCTGATTCGCTCCGCTTATGACAAATTACTGAAAGAAAATCTCTCTGTCACCGATGAAACCTCCGCACTTGAGACGATTTCCATAAAAACCCAGCTCATCGCCTCCACTTCTCCCAATCCCAAAATCACCATCCCTGCAGATCTCCACTCCGTATCAACATGATCCAACTCGCACAAAACCAACTCTGGAAAAAGGGTGACCAATATTTCCGCATCGTCATCTGGGAACGCCTCGCAATTCGTTACAAACTAACCGACACCCCAGAAACCACCGAAGGCACGTTGCATGATGTGACCAAGAAAGAATTCTGCCGCCTGATCAAAGGCGCAGAATTAATCGAAAGCTGAACAATTCCATTCCAGTATTCTTCCAACCCATGAAAATTCTCGGCTCACTTCTCACACTCATTTTCACCTGCTCCGTCGGGTTTTCTGAAACCACCGCAGATCGGCCGAATATTATTCTGATCATTTCAGATGATCATGCGTTTGATGGCTACGGCTTCATGGGTCATGAAACCGTGAAAACTCCGCATCTCGATCGGATCGCTTCCGAGAGCCTCGTTTACACCCGAGGTTATGTGATGCCCGTTTGCTCGCCATCGCTAGCGTGTTTGCTAACAGGAAAAATGCCACGTAATCACGGCATCACCGGAAATGATTTAGCGCCGGATGCCCCACAGTTTTCGGGAGGAAAACTAAACCGTAAACCCCTCATGGATCAGTTGCTCAGCAACTCGCTCATACTTCCGAAAGCACTGACCGATTCCGGCTATCTCACCTTTCAAACAGGTAAACTCTGGAACGCCACTTTCAAAGACGTCGGCTTCACCCACGGGATGACTGGCAAACAAGGTCGACACGGTGGTGACGGCCTCACCATCGGCCGCGAAGGCATGCAACCGATCTACGATTTCATCGAAACATCTAACAAAGAAAAGAAACCCTTCTTCATTTGGCACGCGCCGCTCATGCCTCATGATCCCCACACTCCACCAAAAGAGATTTTAGCAAAATACACCGGCAAAGGACTCACTCCTGCTGCGGAAAAATACTACGCGATGATCGAATGGTTCGATCAAACTTGCGGCGAACTCGATGATTACCTCACCAAAAACGACCTCAAGAAAAATACCGTCATCCTTTACCTTGCAGACAACGGCTGGAACGCCGCGCAAGGCTACAACGGCGGTCGCGCAAAAATGACTCCCTATGAAATGGGAATCCGCACCCCCATGTTTGTCCGCTGGCCGGAAAAAGTAAAACCTCTCCGCGATGACGAGACATTCGCTCACATCACCGATTTTCCAACCACGATTCTCAAACTCGCTGGCGTCAAAGCTCCAGCCGATCTCCCTGGGCTCGACCTGTTAGATCGCGATGCGATGGCAAAACGCAAATTCGTATTCGTCGAGTCCTACTGCCACGACATCGCAGATCTTAAGCAACCCGGCAAAAGTTTGTATGCGCGCGTGGTGATCGATGGCTTTTCAAAACTCATCATTCCTGGCCCAGCAAAACCTACTAAACCGTTCCACACCATCCCCACCGAGATCGAACTCTACGATCTCAAAGCTGATCCTCTTGAAAAAAACAACCTCGCCACCCAAAAACCCGATGAAGTGAAGCGCCTGATAGCGATTCAAGACAAGGAGTGGAATGGTAAATAAGCATTAAATCTTACCCGCACGCTCAGTGATGAGTGCGATCAGAGTTTCCATCTCCACG
>JANPMK010000088.1:0-7363 GCA_031422775.1 Akkermansiaceae bacterium
GGCCGCGAAGATCACCTCTCTGATCCCAGGAGATGTAGGCCGACCCATCTCCGACATCGCGTGCGACCTCCTTTATCCCAAGCTGTGTGAAGATTCCCGTGAAGTCCTACGCAAGCTCGGTTTCATAGAGCAATCGATCTGCACCAGCGAGGGAGTTTGGTATAGCGCTCGCATCATGCCTTACCGCACCGACGACGACCGTATCGATGGCGTGGTAATTTCATACTGGGACATCAGTGTCGCCAAAGCTCTGGAAGCAAAAGTGCAGGCAATGCAAGTCGCCTTGGAAAAACGCCTCGCCGGCAAATCCACTGAACTCACCCAGGCCAAAACGGAACTAAAGGTTGAGCGTAAAATAACGCGAGATAACTCCGTTAAGCCAAAGAAAACCTAATCCCCTTCTCATGCCTGCAAAACCCAAGATTGATCAAAGCGCCGCCACATTGCGCAGCCGTGCCGAAAAGCTCGTCACGAAACCCGCCAAGGCCTTTGCTGATGGCGAAGCACGCCGCATGCTTCACGAACTGGATGTCTATCAAATCGAACTGGAGTTGCAGAATGCCGAACTCCGCAACGCCCGCGATGAGTCCGAGGCACTACTAAATAAATACACCGAACTCTACGATTTCGCGTTAGTGGGTTATTTCACCCTCACCGCAGATAGCACCATCCGCCTCGCCAATCTAACAGGTGCAACTATGGTCGGCATTGGTCGATCAAGCCTCATCGGGCGTTCCTTCGCGATGCTGGTTGCCCAAGCACAGCGCGCCGAGTTCCGGATCTTTATGAAAAAAGTTTTCTCTACGGAAAACAAAGAATCCGCAGAATTTGAACTAGCCGATGCAACCAAAAAACGAATCGTCTCCATCGAAGCCCTGCGCTGCCCGAACGGATTGGAATGCAACGCCATGATTCTGGACGTTACGGGTCGGACACTGGCGCAAGAGCAAATGCGCGTTTCAGAAAATCGCTACCGCCGTCTCTTCGAAGCAGCGCATGACGGTGTCCTTCTCCTCGATCCAGCCACCAACCGTATCATTGATGCCAACCCTTTCATGACCCGCCTGCTGAGCTATTCGCGCGATCAATTGATCGGCAAAGAACTCTTTGAAATCGGACTCCTAAAAGACGAGGTAGCTAGCCGCGAAATGTTCCGCAAGCTAAAAAAAGACCACGAGGTTCGTTATGATAATCTGCCACTCGAAAGCAAGACGGGGCGGCACAAAGATGTCGAAGTCGTTGCCAATCTCTATCAAGAAAACGGCCATCCAGTGATCCAATGTAACATCCGTGATATCACCCTACGCAAACAAGCGGAGGAATTGTCGTCCCGGAACCTGAAATTAAAAAAGGAAATCGTCCGCAGGGAAAAGATCGAAGAAGCACTGCGTGAGCAGCGCAAGCAACAAAGCGTTCTCTTGAAACAATCGCGCTTGCAGCAGAGACAGTTGCGCGATCTTTCCCACCGCATCCTCAATGTTCAAGAAGAGGAGCGTAAAAAAATCAGCCACGAGTTGCACGATGTCATCACTCAGACATTGGTGGGCATCAATGTTCATATAGCCGTCCTCAACCAGGCGAGTGTCTCCAATCCCGTCATGTTCAAGCGGCAAGTTTCCAAAACGCAGGCGCTTGTCAAAAAGGCGGTACTCATCGTCCATAACTTCGCCCGAGAACTGCGCCCAACCGCACTCGACGATCTTGGACTCATCCCAGCGCTTCAGGTTTATATGGATAAATTCATGGTGGACACCGGCATCCGTGTGAGCCTCACCGCCTCCGCAAAAATTGACGAATCGAAAACCGCGGTGCGCACCGCGCTGTATCGCATTATCCAGGGAGCGCTCACGAATGTCGCCCGCCACTCCAAAGCCAGCCGTGTTAAAGTCACTATCATAGCCCTGGAAAAGGTCATACGATTGACCATCAAAGACGATGGACAAGGTTTCCAAGTCGTCGGAAATGCTGGATCGAAAAAGAAAAGCCGACTCGGCCTCATCAGCATGAGAGAACGCGCAGAAATGGTTGGTGGTTCTCTCCATATAGAATCCACACCCGGCGGACACACCACCGTGCGGGTGGAGATTCCGGTGAAATAAGGTGAAAAAATCTTTTCTGCGTGACCGCCGCGCCGCACCCACCTAGAACCGCTGCACAGCAATGGCAGGAAAGCTCACATACCAGCAAGCAGGAGTCGATACGCGCAAAGCCGCGGCACTCGTCGGTGACATCAAAACTCACGTTAAACGCACCCAACAAAAGCGGAAATTACTCGGCGCATTCGGCCTCTTCGCCGCTTGTTACGATCTTTCCGAATACAAACATCCGGTCATCGTCACTGGTTGTGATGGGGTAGGAACGAAACTGGAAGTTCTGTTAGAAAAAGATCTCCTTGAAATCGCCGGCAAAGATCTCGTCGCCATGTCTGTCAACGACATCCTCACCACCGGCGGCGATCCCCTGCTCTTCCTCGACTACATCGGCATCGCCGCGCTCGATGAAGATAAAATCACCCGCGTGATCAGCGGCATGGCGGATTACCTCGAAGCCTGCAACTGCATCCTCGCCGGCGGCGAAACCGCAGAAATGCCCGGCATCGTCCCAGTTGATGTTCTCGAGCTATCCGGTTTCTGCATCGGTTGCGCTGAAAAAGAAGATCTCATCGATCCCACCACGCTCGCCATCGGGGATGTGCTCATCGGTTACAAATCCAACAGCATCCACGCCAACGGTTGGTCACTCGTCCGTCGCGCGCTTGCCGAAATGGCACCGGGCACAGTCACCGATGAAGAACTCACCGCATGGCTCCAGCCAACTCGCCTTTATGACGACGTCGTCAACGACCTCAAAAAATCCGGTGTGAAACCGAAAGCCATGTCGCACATCACCGGCGGCGGCCTCCCAGAAAACCTCGAGCGCCTCTTCGTCGGCATGGGCGCGGATCTCGAAATCCCACAATGGGATCTCCCGGGAATCGAAAAACTCCTCGCTCAAGTCGATGCGGAAGATCGTTTCCATACTTTCAATATGGGCATTGGCTGGGTAGCCATCGTCAGCGAAGACAAAGTCGAACAAGCCCTCAAAGCCGGCCCCGGAGGAACTATTCTGGGAAAAATGGTTGCACAAGAAGGCGTGAGGGTGAAAGTAAAGCCGTGAGCCGAAACCTACTCAGTTTTTCAGCACATAACACCAACGCATGAGTGATTTTCTGACGCATGAATGTGGGATCGCAGCAGTGCGATTGCGAAAACCCTTGGCCTATTACTACGACCGCTACGGCACTTGTTTGTGGGGCATGAACAAGCTTTTCCTGCTGATGGAAAAGCAACACAACCGCGGCCAAGACGGCACCGGCATCGGCTGCGTGAAGCTCGATATGCCTATCGGAAAACCCTACGTGCATCGCCGCCGTGGAATCGAGGCCGATGCGCTCGCGCAAATTTTCCGCAAGGAAGTCAAAGCGTTTTATAAAATGGATCGCAAGGGAACACTCGATAAGAGCAATCCAGATAGCGTGAAGACACATTTTGATTTCGGTGGGGAAATTTTGATGGGCCACCTGCGTTACGGAACCAGTGGAGAATTCGACGAAGGCTCCTGCCATCCCTACCTCCGCCGCAGCAACTGGCCCACTCGCACGCTCATGGTCATGGGTAATTTCAACATGACCAATGCGATGGAGTTGAACAAAACGCTCATCGAACGCGGTCAACACCCAGTTTTCGGAACGGACACCCAAACGGTCCTCGAAGAAATCGGCTACCACCTCGACGAGGCGCACACCAATCTCTATCACAAACTCCGCGACCAAGGCATGCCCGGCGCGGAAATCCCGGAACACATTTCCGCCGCCCTCGATGTCCCAAGCCTCATCGCCCAATCCGCCGAACCATGGGACGGCGGCTACGCGATCTGCGGAGCCATCGGCAACGGCGACATGTTCGTCATGCGCGACCCTCGCGGCATCCGCCCCTGTCACATGCTCATCACCGATGAAGTCATCGCTTTTGCTTCCGAGCGTGTGCCACTCATGACCGTGTTCGAGGCAGAAGCCGATCAAGTCAAAGCTCTCGATCCAGGCTCAGTCATCACCATCAAAGCCGATGGCTCGATCTCCGACGTCCAATTTCACACCCCACAAAAATTCACCCCATGCTCCTTCGAGAAAATTTATTTCTCACGCGGCAACGATCCGCAAATCTACCGCGAGCGCAAAGCTATGGGTTCCGCATTGGTCGATCAAGTCATCCAATCCATCGGTGAGACATTTGATAAAACCGTTTTCTCGTTCATCCCGAACACCGCAGAAACCGCCTACCACGGAATGATGGACGGGCTTCGTCTCTATCGTCGCCAACAAGTCCGCATGGAAATTCTCGAGTCGGTCGAAAACGGCACACTCACCGCGGACAAGGTCGACGAACTCATCCTGCGCAACTGGCCGCGTGGCGAAAAAATCGCCCACAAGGACATCAAGATGCGGACGTTTATTTCTCAGGAAAAAGGCCGCGATCAACTCGTCTCGCACGTTTACGACATCACCTACGGAGCTGTGAAACGTGGCGACAATCTCGTCGTTATCGATGACTCCATCGTCCGCGGCACGACCCTGAAAAAATCCATTCTCAAAATCCTCGCACGCACCCACCCTTCCAAGATTGTGATCTGCTCGACTGCTCCGCAGATCCGCTATCCGGATTGCTACGGCATCGACATGTCAGAACTCGGCAAGTTCATCGCCTTCAACGCCGCCGTCGCCCTGCACCGCCGCGCGGGTCGTCAGCACCTGTTAGATGACATTTACGACCAATGCAAAGAAGAGCTGAAAAAAGCTCCAGCCGATAGACTCAACCGCGTCCAAGGCGTTTACGAAGCTTTCACCGCAGAGGAAATCTCCGAGGAAATCAGCCGCATGGTCTACCCTGAAGACATCGATTGGCACGGCGAAGTCGAAGTCATCTATCAGACCATCGAAAACCTCCGCGCCTCCATCAAAGGCCCATGCGGCGATTGGTATTTCACCGGCAACTACCCAACTCCCGGCGGATACTCCATGGTCAACCAAGCCTACATCCGCTGGTTCGAAGGCGTCGGCGGCAGAAGCTACGATCTGCTGTGATCGGCTACCCCGATTCTTCGGGGGTGCATGTGAATCCCAAAAGGTAGGGTCGTCTCGCCGAGACGACCCATTTATCATGCAGATAGGGACGCAACTTGAACCAATCGAAGAATGGATTGACGATCCGACTTCGCTAAAACTACGACGGACAAGTTTTTGATTTGGAAGAAAGGCACCTCCAAAACGGTAGTGTCACCTGGCTCAGTTGACCCACTTCAAAAACGCTAATGTACGATTACCTCAACGGTCGTGTGATCTCGGAATCATTGGGGTCAGGTCTCTCATCTCAACCTATTCATCGTCGCGTGAAGCAAAGCCCTTTACGCGAAAACGTATGTATATCAGAAAAGGAAGCGGTGCGCCTCAAAGTGAAATTCAAAACCCTGATATACACACGCAGAGTGAAAAAATCCTTTTCAAATCAAGGATTTTTCTATCAGATTTAGAAATGAAGCCCTCCTGATATACACACGCGGGGACCTACTAATAAGCAAATACTGTTCGCTAAGAAATTATGCAGTCACGCGAGATGAATATCGTTGAGATGCTTATGCACTTCCTGTGGTTCGCCAGTGGGTTCGTGCCTGGCTTCTTGATCGCAAAAGACAAAGGCGTTGTCCCGGGCTTGATCGTTGGTTTTATCGTTTTCCTATGCGTACTATTTGCATTCGCACGGTTCAGAATCGTGATGCATCGAAAGAACAAGAAAGAAAAAGCCGAATCCTGATTCCATGAATGAATAACCATTCCAATGTTCACAATGCCAGCCAATGAGACAATCGCATTCCCGAAGCAATAACGAAGACAAAGCGAACAAGGCGGATATGGCGACGCCGAGGAAGCCGTCTGATTAATTTTGAGCTTTGCCCCGGCGCCGCCATTCCTCTAACGATAGGCAAGAAAAAGAGCACTATGTTCAACATTTTCAAAAAACTCATCCCTAAGAAGCCCGAGGTGCTGTCGCTGAACGATCCCGACTTCGGACACATCACTTTCTACGAGTCGGATTCGAATCCAGCCATTGGCATTTGGCAGATGCATGATGATTGGGAGATTCCGAAGGATTTTGCCAGCGTCTGTTGCAGTAGTATTCCGGGGACGACCAGCGGTCCCGACGACGAAGCACGTGCGTTCCTCCTTTCTAAGAAAGCGTCATTGCAGACGGTTTGGAGCTTGGTAGCTGACCGTTTGGAGGTGATCAGAGGTAAGTGGAGGCCAGATACTGGACAGCAGGATCTCCGACAAGTGTTTCGGCTGACGAGTCTTTCTCTCGACGAGCCAATGACAGATCCGCCGAACTGGGAAGTGTCATTCGAGCCTGTTGACGGCCAGTGGATATTCGCGAGTATCCAACTGTCCGGTGACAACATCACAGGAGAGACAGTCGATACCTGATTTAGAATGAACCCAGCCTATCAAGTCGTGAGTGGCAACCAGCGATAACGTCTCAACTTGAATTCGGGCTTCCCTCCGCCGGTGCCACCACTCTACGTTGTGCAGAAAATGAAGATTACCGTCCACCCTCTTGAGAAATACGATGAGCTGGAGCAAGATCTATGTAGCTTGCACGCTGCCAGCGATGCAGAAGAAGTGGTAGATCGTGAGTATGCCGATATTCGGAGCAAGTTTGCGACTTCGTTTCCATGCGCGACGCATGATGACTATGGGTTTCCAGAATGGCACCATAATTTAAGGATGCTGTGGGTGTACTTGTATAGCGATGTATTTTACACACCCGAACTTTTGCGCAATCTACAGAGAATCACCGAATCGATGGAGATGTCTTGGTTTATGCAATTTGAATGTTACTCACCAAGCTTGGAAAGCGACGAATTACCAACGGGATACCTTGGGCACTTCTTGGTTTACAAGGATTCTGTTATCGTGTGTGAAGATGAGAACTCGGCTTATTTGGTTTCGAAAATACAAGAAGCACAACAAGATTAGATGAGAAGGCAGTGAGATGCGGCGCTTGCGCGCCGTGTTAATCTACACACTGCCATGAAAACAAATATTCCATCTATTACCATCGGTCTCGATCTTGGTGACAAGAAGCACGCGTTATGTGTTTTGAACCAAGACGGAGAAATTATCGACGAGCGTATGATGACCAATCATCGCGAATCCCTGCGACGCCTTTCACAAAAATATCCCAACTCGCGTATTGCGATGGAAGTGGGTTCGCATAGTCCATGGACGAGTCGTTTTTTCAAGCAGTTGGGTCATGAGGTTTTTGTAGCGAAT
>JANPMK010000089.1:0-103866 GCA_031422775.1 Akkermansiaceae bacterium
TCCTACGCCGGTCTGCTTTCATTCATATATGCCAAACTCGAGCCTAACGACCCACGTGTCGTCGCCGTTAAAGAATGGCTCGGTAAAAATTACACCGTGAACGAAAATCCTAACATGGGAGCTGAAGGTCTTTACTACTACTACCAAACGATGGCCAAAGCTCTCAACGCCGCCGGCATCGATAAACTCAAACTCGAAAATGGCAAAGAAGCCGACTGGCGCAAAGACCTCGCCAGCAAACTCCTCTCCTCCCAACGCGAAAACGGCTCATGGGTCAACGACAACGGTCGCTGGATGGAATCCAACCCTGTGCTGGTGACAGCTTATACGGTGATGGCGCTTGAGGAGATTTATCATTCGATCCCATAAAAAGGTAGGGTCGCCGCGCCGCCGGCGACCCAAATTAGAAATATCAACGCGCGTTTTATCTAGCGGAATCGTGACCTTCCTAAACGCCTTCCATCTTCAATTCTACGGTCAACACGGCGTGTTGACCGTACCTTTTTGGTAAGGTAGGGTCGCGGCGCCGCCCGCGACCCAAATTAAAAATATCAACGTGCGATTTTTCTAACGGACGTAAAACCTTCCTCAACGCCAACCCTCTTCAGAATCACGGTCAACACGGCGTGTTGACCCTACCCGTGTTGACCTACCCCCCAATCCCCCCCTATGAACAAACCTATCGGAAGAAAGTATCTTCCTCATGAGATCCCTGCGCAGATCACACCTAATCCGGAGGGCGAGGTCTTCTTCATCACCATCGGCTGCGCGGAGCGTGGAACCGCTCAGCTCACCAACGATCCCGTTTGGAAATCCATTCTCGAAACCTTGTTGCTTCGCGAATCCAGTGGAGAAATTCATATCCAACTCATTCTCGCCATGCCCGATCACCTTCATGGCCTGTTCTCATTCCCCGGCTCCAAGCCCATGAAACAAATCATCCGGGATTTCAAATCATGGATCTCATTCACTCATCACATCCAATGGGAACGCGGATTCTTCGACCACCGAATCCGCACCTGGGAATCCGGATTCCAAAAAGGCGAATACATCCGCAACAACCCCGTCCGCGCCGGACTGATAGAAAATCGAGATGATTGGAAATACGTTTATGAAAGGTAGGGTCGCGGCGCCGCCCGCGACCCATTTCAAAAATCTCAACGCGCGATCGTGCTAACGGACGTGTGACCTTCATAGGAACTACATTCGATCCGCATTCCAAGAAATCCACGGTCAACACGGCGTGTTGACCCTACCCTTACAAAAAGTAGGGTCGCGGCGCCGCCCGCGACCCATTTCAAAAATCTCAACGCGCGATCGTGCTAACAGACGTGTGACCTTCATAGAAACTCCATTCGATCCCCATTCAAAGAATTCCACGGTCAACACGGCGTGTTGACCCTACCCTACAAAAATCTCAACGCGCGATCGTCCTAACAGACGTGTAACCTTCCTCAACGCCAACCCTTTCAGAATTACGGTCAACACGGCGTGTTGACCCTACCCGTGTTGATCCTACCACACAAAAAAAGCGAACCTCAACGGCTCGCCTTTTCTCTTTCAAAAATCTAACACTCTTACCGCCGACGACGCAGAAGCACTAACACTCCCAACGAGGATAAGAGAAAGGTCGAGGGCTCGGGGATGAGCTGAAAGCTATTCCCACTAACGGAGCCCGCGTTTGTCAACGGTGATATCGAGGTACCAAAAGATGTCGACACCGTCGTTGAAGAAGCAGCAGTAACATCTATCGGAAAGAAAACAGGAGTCGTCATCTTAAAAATTCCGAATTGGGTTGAGGTTCCTTGAGTGGCTCCATTACCAATCAAAAGATAGATTTGTTTAAGATTAAATACTGCTGGATCGGGGGCTCCCAAAGAATTAATACTACCAACTATAAGTCCCTGGGTGGTTCCGCTTATTGGTGAAGAAGCTGAACCAAACACGTCAAATGCTGCAACTGCGGCCAAAAGACTGGAAAAGTCATTTGTTATCACCGGCTCTTCTGTAATACCTAATCCATTTGTAAAGGTTCCAGCTGCTATGTAATAGCCACCAGTTGATAAAACAGTCCCGTCAGCAGTTAAGGTTGAAATCCCGGGATTGCCGATGCCGCGTGCAATGCTAACAGTTGCGGCAGTTGAATTGCCTATTACGAAAGTAAAAGTAAATATTACTAAAATTATTGATCTGTATTTCATATTTGGAACGGAACTGTGATTTTTTATTTCTGTTCCATTTTAAAAAATTATTGCCCAACAACTTGAGCGGGAATAGTTACTGTGGATGCGGCGCCAGTGGGACGTTTCAAGAGGTAACCATTTCCTATAGATACCGGCTCAGTTTCAGCTAATGCTTCTGTTACTCCATTATAAATTTGAGCTTGATAACTGACAAATAAATCAGTCACTTGTCCAGTTCCAGTATCTGATCTGATCACATTAATAGAATCTGTTCCCAAAATCTGTGAAGCTAAGTTCATGCTTCCAAAAGTTTGTACTGTTGGGTTCGGTTGTCCGATCCAATTAGCATTAGGATAAATATCTACTTGAGTATCGGTCACCTTAACCTCGCCAGATGAAACTACCGAAAGCGTCGTGTTGGCGCGGTGAATAACCTTGACGGCCGTTCCTGGGTAAATGATTTCTCCGCTAGCGTCAGCTTCAGTTACTAGATTCAGCCATCCGCCAAAATAAACAATGACACCTACTTGCTGAGTTAGAGGATTAAGAAATTGGATTTCGTCGTATGGATTAACTGCACTATATACGGCAAGCCCAGGTGAATTATTGCCGAAGACGCTTTGTACTGTATTAAACTTGCGAACTGTTACACTCACATTCGCAGCGAGTCCAATTGGGAAAACATCACTAATTGTGATAGTTGTTGATGTTGAACTAGATATCGCTGACCACCAACCCTCTTGAGTCCCGTTGGTTATTTCAAGCATCGATGTGGAATTTAGGCCCAACGGAACACCGCTCGAGAAAGTTATCACAGATCCACCTGATGGCGAAACAGTAGCGGCACCAACGAAATTTGCCGACTGAACTAGAGATGGAGAGATGAAAGTAGAAGAGCCAGCTGTGCTTCCGCTTGCATTCGGTGTAATTACAGTTGTTGTATACCCAGCCGGAGACGTATAAACTTGAGCAAAAGCAGCTTGAGAAGCTGTTAGGCAGGCGAGTGCGAAAATAGTAATCGTTCTCATGATGATTAGTTGGTTTTTGGTTTGGATTTTTCGATGATCATTTGGTCAACCATGCGATTGGCAAAATTTAACGTATGGTTACAGCAAAACAATATAAAAGTGTGTTATTCGGGCAAATACTCAGATAATTGAGAATTTTCACGGGATAGTTGACTGATTTGAAGGGTAGGGTCGACTCGGGTAGGGTCGAGCGGCCTCTCGTCCGTGATTTCTGTAAAAGTGGGCATTGAGGAAGGTTTCACCCCCACCAGAACGATCCCGCGTTGAGATTTTTGAATTGGGTCGCGGGCGGCGCCGCGACCCTACCCTTTTATTAACCCGGCCAATGGGTGAGGTTTTTGAGGAGTTTCAGGCGATTTTCGATGTCTTCCCTAGTGATATGGGCGAGGCGGTTGGCGGAGAAGGCCTCGCAGGTGAAGGAGGCGACGACTGAGCCGTAGACCACGGCTTGGCGGATATCATCGAAGGAGAAGTCGGTTTTTCCGGTGGAGGCAAGGTGACCTGCGAGGGCACCGAGGAAGGAATCGCCCGCGCCTGTGGGATCGGCGACTTCTTTGAGGGGGAAGGCGGCGCAGCGGAAGAGGTCGAATTTCGTGCCTGGGAGGGTGAATTCCGTGGCTGGGGAGCCATCGGGATGTTTGGAAAAGAGGATGGCACCGAATTCGCCAAGCTTGATGATGACGTTGGCCGGGCCTTTATCGAGCAGGATTTGTCCGGCGACGATGAGGTTGGAGGTTTTACAAAAATCCCTAGCCTCGGACTCATTGATGACGAGGAGGTTGATTTTTTTGAGGACTTCATGGAGATCGTCGTTCGCGATGGTGATCCAGAGATCCATGGTATCGGCCGCGATGAAAGGTTTGGCGCAGGTGAGTTGCTCTATCATCTGGAGCTGGTTGATCGGGTGCATGTTGGCAAGCACGACGACTGGGGCGCAGGTCATTTCCAAAGGAATTTTCGGGGTCCAGTTTTCCAAAACATTGATGGCGACGGAGAGGGTCTCTCTATCGTTCATGTTTTCGTGGTAGGAGCCGGACCATGAAAAGGTATCGCCATCCGAGCGCTCGAGGCCGTGGGTGGAAATGTTTTTGGAGGCGAATAGATCCAAGTGTTCTTGCGGGAAATCTTTCCCAATGATCCCGATGAGATGCACCGGCGAGGTGAAATAGGAGGCGGCGATCCCCGTGAAAGAAGCGGAGCCACCGAGAAGGTTTTTCCCTTCTGCGACAGGAGTTTTAATATGGTCAATGGCGATAGAACCGCCGATCAGGACTGAAGAAGCTACGGACATGCAGGGGTTCTAAGCTTCAAGTTTCAAAATTCAACTTTCAAATTCCAAGGAAGATTTAAACGGAGGAGAGGAGAATACGGAGAGAACTGCCAAGATTACTGATGAGAAGACTTTAGACAGAAAAATTTTGGGCAGAAAAATAAGAAAATTTAACCACAATGGTAGCGCATCGGACATGGACGGAGTGAAACGTAGTCAAAATGCACGGAAAGCAGAACGAATGTTAATGAGCCCCATTAATGGCGAAGCTCTGCTGGCTTGGACGTAATGAAATGGAGTCAATACACGGAGTGAAGAATTAGAATAAAATCCGACAGCAAAGTGCGGGAGCAACCATTCCGTGTACTCCGTGCATTCCGTGGTTAAAATCATATCAACCCCAGCTATTCCTCTTATTTTTCTACCCAAAATTTTTCTGTCCGAGATCTTCACTCAACCCAAACTTGTCCGTCGTAGCCTTCTTGACCACCGTAGCCTTGGCGAAGGAGGTGGCGAAGTTGGATCCCCTCACCTCCTATTCTCCGTTTCCTCCATCTTCCTCCTCTTCTCCAAAACCTCCTCCCTCCCTGTAAAAAATGCCCGATACATCTCCACCTGTAATTTGGAAGTTGCCCCAAACGTAGGGACGTGATGCATTTCAGGAATATGAAATTATCTAGTCTCCGTCACGTTTTCATGGGTGTTTGCCTCGGTGCGTTGGTTTTCCCGACGGCGGCGTTTGCGGAAAAGCCCGCTAACAAAAAACTGATCCTCATCGCTGGCAAACAAAGCCACGGGCCGGGCGACCATGAATTCAATGCTGGCTGCATGCTTTTCCAAAAATGCCTCAAAGACATTCCGGGTTTGGATGTGGAGGTGCATAACAATCATTGGGTGAAAGACGATGCGGTGCTCGAATCGGCGGATGCTGTGGTCATCTACTCGGACGGCGGAAAAGGTCATCCAGCGCTCCAAGGCAACCATAGTGAATTGCTTCAAAAGGTGGCGAATCGCGGCGGCGGGATCATGATGATGCATTACGCGGTCGAGTGTTCAGCCGAAGAAAAAGCCACCGGTGATCTATTCCGCAGCTGGATAGGCGGCGCCTACGAAACCAACTTTTCCTGCAACCCCATGTGGGAAGCTGATTACAAAAAATTTCCCCAACACCCGATTTCTCGCGGTGTGAGTCCGTTCAAAATCAAAGACGAATGGTATTTCTCGATCCGCTTTCCTGCGGAAATGAAGGGCGTGGAGTCGATTCTCGTTGCGACTCCGACCGATGAAACCCGCGACGGTCCATACGTCCACCCGAAAGGTCCTTACCCGCACATACAAGAAAGAAAAGGCGAAGAAGAAACCATGATGTGGTGCATCGAACGCCCAGACGGCGGACGCGGGGTCGGCTTTACTGGCGGACATTTTCATAAAAACTGGGCTGACGACAACATGCGCAAGGTCGTGCTCAATGCGTTGCTTTGGATTTCAAAAGTCGAAGTCCCAGAAAAAGGCGTCGAGTCCAAGGTGACCGAGGAAGACATGGCGGCAAATCTCGATCCGAAACCTGCCCGCAAGAAATGAGTCAGGGCAAAGGCATGCTCGTGGCCTTGCCCGAGCGCTGGGACGAAGCCTGTTTCGCGGTTCCCGCGGTGCGAGCGCTGGTGCGCAGCGGGCTCATCGGCGCACTGGTTTGCTATGATGAGCAGGAGATTTTTTGGAAAACGGTTTGCAACCTGCCGTGTTTCACGTTTTCCCACAAAACCAGCGCAGGTCAGCTCGCGAAAATGTTAGGAAACGATTGGGAAGCATCGCTGGTCTGGGAGGATGGCGTGGCCGCGAAAGCTTTTGCGAAAGCTAAAATCCCGCGTCGGCTCGGACCTGCCAGCGCAAATCTGAAAAAACTTCTAACACATCCTCTCCAAGCCTGCGAAGCGCCGACCGAGCATCGCGTGCGACTCTACCTCAACTCCGCCGAGGAAATGGGAGTTTCCGTGAACCAACCCGAGTTTTTTGTTCCCGCTTCATTAGGCATTCCCGCGAAACCGAAATCTGTCCTGCTCTGCCCGGAATCAGATTTTGGAGTCAGCCACGAATGGCCGCTGGATCGCTGGCAGATGGTGGCGGAGGCGTTGTTAGAAAAAGGCAGCCACCTGACCATCGCCGGATCAGTGGGAAGCAGGGATCTCGGAAAAATTCTCTTCGGCCGCTTGGGTGGCAATGTGGAATTTTTCCATGCAGCTCCGCTGGGTGCGGCAATCCCGACGCTTGCGACGTTTCAACTGATCATCGCTGCGGATGGTTCACTCCCCCATCTCGCCGCTTACACCGGTGGCACCTGCGTCACCCTCTTCGGCCCCAACGATCCCAACTGGAAACGCCCGCTCGGCAAACAACACGCAGTCGTCAAACACCACGTCGAATGCGCCCCGTGCCTCTCCCCAAAATGCCAGATGGACAACCGCTGCCAGAACGAGTTGCAGGTTTCTGATGTTTTAGCCGCGATTAAATAAGGTAGGGTCGCCGCGCCGTCGGCGACCCATTTTGAAACGGAAATGCGCGATTACCCTAAAAGAAATGAGACCCTTCTAGATCATCTTCTTTGTATTCCTTATTGAAGAGAATCACGGTCAACACGGCGTGTTGACCCTACCCTTTGATTAGCATCCTCGCGCCGAATAGGACCAGCACCACTCCGAAAATTCGGGTCAGAGTGGGATTCGAGAGTGAACGCATCAGATCCGTGCCGAACCATGCCGCGATAGCCGATGCAGCACCGACCATGGCGACGATTTTCCAATCGATGAGATGTCCTGCCTTGGTTGCGTTGTTCGCGGTGGAAACGAGAGATGTGACAACGATAATGGCCAGCGAAGTAGCCACTGCATTTTGCTGTTTAAATCCCCAAGCCACAAAAGCCGGGACCATGACAATCCCACCCCCCACGCCACAAAGCGCCCCTAACAAACCCGCCACCAAACCAATAACAATCGCAATCGCAATGACTTTCACAAACCCAAGCTGAATGGCGCGCAGTAAAAGTTCAATCCATGAATTTACGGTAGGGTCAACACGGGTAGGGTCAACACGCCGTGTTGACCGTGATTCTCTTCAATAAGGAATAGAAAGAAGATGATCTAGAAGGGTCTCATTTCTTTTAGGGTAATCCCGCGTTGATATTTTTAATTTGGGTCGCCGACGGCGCGGCGACCCTACCTGAATTTGAAAGTTGAATTTTGAAACTTGAAGCTTAAACACCCCTATGCGTTCTGGCCTTATCCTCAAACTTTCCTCTCCTGACCAACCGGGTATCGTGGCGAAAATCGCTACTTACGTCGCGGCGCATCACGGCAACTTGATCGAATTCAGCCAGTTTTCGGATCAGATCGGGAAAAAATTCTTCGCCCGTCTTGAGATCGATACCACGGAGCTGAACATCGACGTCGAACAATTCAAAACGAATTTCAACCCGCTGGCCCAAGAGCTCCATGCCACATGGCATTTCCGCAACCTCCCTTACAAAATGCGCACCGCTGTGCTGGTGACCAAAACAGATCACTGCCTCAACGAAATCATCTGGCGTTCCGAACTCAACGAACTGCCCATCGAAATCACTTCAGTCATCGGCAATCGCGAAAACTGCCGCGCCATCGCCGAGCGATCTGGTCTGCCGTTTCACTATGTTGAAATGAGTGGTGAAAACCGCGAACAAGGTTTCGTAAACATCCGCAAACTGCTCATTGCGCAAGATGTCGAACTCATCGTCCTCGCGCGTTTCATGCAGATTCTGCCAGCGAGTTTCTGCGATGAATTTTCCGGAAAAATCATCAATATCCATCATTCTTTCCTGCCCGCATTCATCGGTGCAAACCCTTATCGCCAAGCCTACGATCGCGGCGTGAAACTCATCGGTGCAACGTGCCACTACGTCACCAACGATCTCGATGCCGGACCCATCATCGAACAAGAAGTCGAGCGCGTGAATCATTTCCATTCGCCCAACGATCTCTCCCGCCTCGGCCGCCAATGCGAACGCATCGCCCTAGCCAAAGGCATCCGCTACCACGTCCACGATCGGACTCTGATCGATGGAAACCGAGCCATCGTTTTTCCAGATTAAACAAAAAAAGGTAGGGTCGCCGCGCCGTCGGCGACCCAAATCAAAAATATCAACGCGCGATTGTTCTGACGGGCGTGAGACATCCCTTCAGCGCCAACCTTTTTAATTCTACGGTCAACAGCGGCGTGTTGACCCTACCTCGGCGCCGGCCCTATCGTCCCACCTTCGACAAACTCAGCAAGCGTGAAACTTTGGCGATTATCCACTACCCCGCGCGCAATTTTATCCGCCCAGCTTACTGCACGCCTGATGACAGGCTCATGATCCCAATGGAGGTGTGAAATAGCTGGATTGCACCAAGAAAAAGCAAGATCTGGATCATCACAGACCAGAGAAACATCGCGCGGCGCAATGATGCCTTTCTGTGCAAGATAGTCCTTTGCTGAAATAAAAAATGGAGGTTCAGAAATGATCATCGCCGTCGGCGGAGTATGTTTGAAAAGCGAATCCAAACAGCGATGAAACCCCGCGATCGTCTCTTCCCATTCCGGCAGATGATAAGGTCCTGTTTTGATCCCGTGGATTTCCAATTCATCGAGAAATGCTTGCTCAAAAGCCGCCGGCTTAGGATTGCGGCGTTCTTCCCGACAAATCATCACGATCCGCTTATGCCCCAGAGCGATCATTTTTCTAACAACCTCCTTCATCACTGGTATTTTTCTAACACTCATCGCAGCGATCGGCAAACCACTCGATCTACCGAATTGCGCAAAAGTTGGAACGGGCTGTCCCGCAAACCACTCCAAAATCTCCCGCGAGCCTGACGAAACAATCCATGCATCAACTTTGGATTTTCTCGCAAAATCCGCCACTCGTTTGACATCCATCCCAAGATCATGCAGCGACTTATCGGCAAAAAACGCAGCGTGTCCGGCCTCTTGCAACCGATGCAGCAAATCTACATGAATGGGCATATTCCGATCACTGGCCTCATAGAGAAAAATCCCCACCCGCAGCACCGCCTTATCTTTTTCCGCTGGCGGCGTGACCTGACACCGCCGCCGCTCACCCTGCCCGCGCAACAAACCCTCATGCTCCAACTGCGCCACCGCCGCGATGATCGTCTTCGGACTCACCGCCAATTCCTTCGCCAACCGATTCACCCCCGGTAAAGTATCTCCCAACGAGCCCGCCAAAATTTCCTCACGCAGATGCGCCGCAAGTTGCTCAACGGCCGTGAGTGATCGGAAGGGTTTCATGACGAGGAAACCTGTTACCCAATTGGTAACAGATGTCGAGTGGTAAAGAACCCATCGTTGAGAGATCAGATATTTCGTTGCCAATACCACCCAACCACGCCTAGTTTCCCTCCCCCAAAGCAGAACATTCATGAACATCGCCGTCGAAAAACAGCCAAAATGCATCGCCATCCTCAACGTTGAGGTCCCATCCGCCGATGTCGCCGCAAAGCGCCAATCCATCACTTCTACCTACGCATCCCAAGCAAAGCTCCCTGGCTACCGCCCCGGTAAGGCTCCTAAATCCGTGATCGAGAAACGTTTTGGGAAACAAATTTCCGAAGAACTCACCGAGTCCTTGTTCGGCGAAGCTTGCGACAAAGCCCTCGATACCGAGAACCTCAAAGTCCTCGACTTCGGTTTTCCTGACAACATCAACGAGCGCCCAGACGGCTCGATTGCCTTCGAAACCCGCCTCATCCTAGCCCCGGAATTCACGCTTCCTAACTATAAAGGCATCGAGATCAAAGCCCCTTCCACGGAAGTCACCGATGAGGAAATCAACACCCAACTCGAAAGCATCCGCGAGCGCCTCGCTGAATTCGAAGACGTCACCGACCGCGCGATCCAGAACGACGACATCGCCGTGGTTGATTTCACCACCACCCTTGATGGTGTTTCGCTCACCGAAGCCATCGGCGAAAAAGGCCAATACCTCGCAAAACGCGAAAATCATTGGCTCCCCGTCAAAGAAGGTTCGTTCCTTCCCGGCTACGCCGAGCAACTCGTCGGTTCCAAGACCGGCGATCAAAAAGACGTCACCATCACCCTCGACGATTCCTTTCCTTTCGAAGAACTCCGCGGTAAAGCCATCGTCCTGCACACCACCGTGCAAGGCGTCAAAGCGCCGAAACTCCCTGAGTTGAACGATGAGTTCGCCGAAAAACTCGTTCCGGGAAAAACCCTCGACGAGATCAAAGCCATCATCCGCGAGAACATGGGAATCGAGAAAACCAAGCAGATCAACGAGCTCAAAGTTTCCCAGATCGTCGAGAAACTCAACAGAGCCGTCAGCTTCGAGCTTCCTGAGGAAATCGTGAAGCGCGAAGTTCAAAACCAAGCCAACTCCCTCGTCGAGCAAGGCAGCCAGCAAGGAGCAAGCGATGAAGACATCCTCAAACAACAAGAGGAAATCTTCTCCGTCGCCACCAAACGCGCCGTCACCAACCTCCGCACCAATTTCCTTCTCCAGGAAATCGCCCAGGCAGAAAAAATCAGCGTTTCAGATGCCGATCTGCTTGGCCACATTTCCCAAATCGCCCAACAGCGTAAACAGCCAATCAAAAAGGTCATCAAAGACCTTCAGAAAAATCGCCAGATCCAATCGATCCGAAATTCCATGCTGATTGGTCAAACGATTGACTTCCTCGTCGAACAAGCGAATGTGACTGAAGTATCCGCCGAAGAATTTGAAGCAAACCCAGCTTAATCACTCATGAATCTTTTCCCTCCTTCTAACAACTCAGGTTCCAACCAATCGCCGATGAACAGCTACTACGTCCCCATCGTCATCGAGTCCGATGGACGCGGCGAGCGCTCCTTCGACATTTACTCACGCCTGCTCAAGGACCGCATCATCTTCATCGGCACAGGCATTGATGACTACGTCGCGAACTCCGTCATCGCCCAGTTGCTCTTCCTCCAGATGCAGGATCCGAAAAAGGACATCCACATCTACATCAACTCCCCAGGTGGTTCCGTCACCGCCGGCCTCGCAATGTATGACACCATGCAATTCCTCACCTGCGACGTGAACACCTACTGCATCGGCATCGCCGCTTCGATGGGTTCCGTGCTCCTCACCGCAGGCACCAAAGGCAAACGCTTCTGCCTACCGAACTCGCACGTCATGATCCACCAAGTTTCCGGTGGAGCCCAAGGCACCGCTTCCGACGTCGAGCGCACCATTGGTTTCATGTTCAACCTCAAGAAACGCCTCAACGGCATTCTTGCTCACCACACCGGCAAAACGATCGAGCAAATCGAACACGATTCCGACCGCGACAACTACATGTCCGCCGAAGAATCCGTAGCCTACGGCCTCGTCGATAAAGTCCTAGAGTCCCGCAAACAACTCCCCGACGCAGTTAAAGCTGAACTCGACAAGAAAGACTAACCTCCATCTTGGATTCCAAGTTTGGAATTTGAAATTTGAAATTTAGAATTTTTTAACCCTATGGCCCGCGCTTCCAATCTCACCATGTGCTCTTTCTGCGGAAAGAGCCACTCCGAGGTAAAAAAACTCATCGCCGGTCCTGGCGTGTATATTTGCAACGAGTGCGTCGATGTCTGCGGGAATATCCTGGAGAAAGAACTCAACCAAGCCGATTCCGCGAACGGTAAAAAGCGCAAAGGAAAAACCTCACACAACCGCGAGGACATCCCAACACCCGCCGAACTCCTCGCCGAACTGGATCACTACGTGATCGGGCAAGAAACCGCCAAACGCGTGCTCTCAGTCGCCGTTTACAATCACTACCTCCGCCTCAACCAAAATAACCTTTCGGTTTCCTCGGAATACAACGACGTCGAAATCGAGAAATCCAACGTCCTCCTGTTAGGCTCAACCGGCTCCGGAAAAACCCTACTCGCCCGCACTCTTGCGCGCGTGCTTGATGTGCCATTCTGCATCGTCGATGCCACCACCCTAACAGAAGCAGGCTACGTCGGTGAAGATGTCGAAAATATCATCCTCCGTTTGCTGCAAGCCGCAGAGTTCGATGTCGAACGCGCCGAGCGCGGAATCATCTACGTCGATGAGATCGATAAAATCGGCCGTAAAACTGAAAACGTTTCCATCACCCGCGACGTTTCCGGCGAAGGTGTCCAACAAGCCCTTCTCAAAATCCTTGAGGGCACTATCTGCAACGTCCCACCACAAGGTGGCCGCAAACATCCGCAACAGGAATACATCCAGATCAACACCGAGAAAATTCTCTTCGTCTGCGGTGGCGCATTCGTCGGACTCGAAGACATTGTCCGCCGCCGCCTCGGCAGCAAAACCCTCGGTTTCCACTCGGACAACCAAGCCAACGATCTCGACGAAAAAGCCTCCAAAATTCTCGAGCGTGTCCTCCCTGAAGACCTGCTTCACTTCGGCTTGATTCCGGAGTTCATCGGCCGCCTTCCCGTCATCACCGCCCTACGCAAGCTCACCGAAGACGAACTCGTCAAAATCCTCACCGAGCCGAAAAATGCTTTGGTCAAACAATACGCCAAACAGCTCGCACTCAATAACGTGAAACTCAACATTTCACGTGATGCCCTCCGCGCCATCGCTCACCAAGCCGTCGAACGCGGCACCGGCGCCCGCGCTCTGCGCTCCATTTTCGAAAAAATGATGCTCGATGTCATGTTCGAAGTCCCTTCACGCGGCGACATCGAAGAAGTCACCATCAGCCGCCAAGTCGTAGAAGGTTCCAAATCCCCCTCCCTCCGCCGCCGCAAGGCCAAGGACACAGGTAAAGAAGACGCGGCGTAGAGAATCGTAGCTGGGGATTCCAGCCCCAGGCCGTTCTTGGGGAATCCTGCCCCAAGAATCCATTTGCCAGAGTAAACTTTTTTAGTAACAGCTAACCTCCCAACACCACCACACCTGTTAGATTTTTCGCCGCTTTTTCAAAAGTCACCAAAGTCTGGCCTGCTTCCGTGGCGGCGCCGTGAATCAAGCGATCCACAAATCCTGGCTTCGCACGCGCGAGATTCGGTATCGATAATATCCCAAGAGCATGCGGGGTAACGTGAATACCTGGCGTCAAAACAAACCGTGCCAGTATCTCCAAAGCCTTCACCTTGGTGAATTGATAAAAACTCTGCATCGCGAAATAGGATTCTGCCAAAACAAGATCACTTACAAAAACAAATGCTCCATTCGTAAGCTCTCTCTCAAGAAACACTGAAATCGTGACATATGAATCACGAGGCTCTTGCACCAATAAGCGCATCAACGCCGATGTATCCAAATGATAGCTTTCCATGTTCAATCCTCAGTCGGCTTAAATTTATGCGCAATTTCCGCACCCCAGCCCCGGGCGATTGCCTCATCTATTTCATCAAGATCATGACTCATGCCTGGCTTGATGTATGGTCTCGCAATTTCCAACCACGGCGCATTGTCGAAACGCGTTGGTTCTGACAAACTGGTCTTTTCTAAATGAGATGAAACAGGCTCCGCTTTTTGATCGGAAACCCAATCATTAAAGAGCTCCACCGCCACCGCACGCACGGGCCGCCCCTCCATCGCACTCCGCGCCTTCACACGACGATAAAGATCATCTGGAATTTCAAAGGTGGCTTTCATGTAATACAGCTTACTGTATTAATGGCTTCAGGTCAAGCCGCCATCTCCACCCGCATTTTTCTGAAAATTTTGTAAACAAATCTCAATTCCGGTGTCGCAAATTTGTAAGTTCGGAATAAAACCCATGCCCAACCCATTTTAAATCAGCTAACCCCATGATCGAAGTCGTCAATATCAGCAAACATTTCGGAACGAAGCTCGCCGTCGATAATCTCTCCTTCACGGTTAAAAAAGGCGAGGTGCTCGGTTTCCTCGGACCCAACGGCGCCGGAAAATCCACCACCATGCGCATGGTCACCGGCTTCCTCCCACCCTCCTCCGGCGACGCCAAAATCTGCGGGATTTCCATCACCGAAAATCCCTACGAGGCAAAAAACAAAATCGGCTACCTCCCGGAATCCGCGCCACTTTACAACGACATGACGGTCATCGGTTTCCTCAAATTCTGCGCGAGCATCCGAAAACTTTCCGGCTCAGCGAAAAACGATGCGGTCGAAAAAGCGATAGAAACCTGTTTCCTCACCAGCGTCGCACATCAATCCATCGACACCCTTTCCAAAGGCTACCGCCACCGCACCTGCCTCGCCCAAGCCCTCCTTCACGATCCTGAAGTTCTCATTCTCGACGAACCCACCGACGGACTCGACCCCAACCAGAAATACGAAGTCCGCCAGCTCATCAAACGCCTTGGGAAAGACAAAGCGATTTTGTTTTCCACGCACATCCTCGAAGAAGTCGAAGCCGCTTGTACGCGCGCGGTCATCGTCGATCGCGGCTCCATCGTCGCCGACGGCACCCCCGCCGAGCTCATCGCCCAAGCTCCGCACGGTTCCCTAACCGAACTCTTCCGTAAACTCACCACCACCGACACCGCCGCGTAATGGTAAGCCACACAACCCAAGTCTTCCTGAAAACTTCCAACTGAAAACTAGCAAACTGATGAACGTCTTCACTATCTATCTCCGCGAACTAAAATCCTACTTCGCCCAACCCACCGCTTACGCGCTCATTGTTATCTTCGTCTTTCTCTCTCTGGGCATGACTTTCACCTTTGGTGAATTCATGCGCGCCGGCGATGCCTCTCTCTACTCGTTCTTCTTCTGGCATCCATGGCTCTACATGCTGCTTGCCCCAGCCATCTCGATGAAACTTTGGGCAGATGAACAACGCAACGGCACGATCGAGCTGTTAGGCACGTTTCCGGTTTCTACCTGGTCCGCGATCGCCGGAAAATTTCTCGCCGCTGCCACGGTTTCCCTCGTCGCCCTGTTGCTGACTTTCCCCATGGTCATCACCGTCAATTACCTCGGAAATCCCGATAACGGCGCGATCATATCCAGCTACATCGGTTCATTTCTAGTCTGCTGCACCTTTATCGCCATCACCATGCTGGTGTCAGCATTCACGCGCGACCAAGTCGTTTGCCTGATCGTCGCCGCTGCTATCTGCACCCTGATGGTGCTCTGCGGTTACGAACCCGTTACCCGCGAACTCGCGAAAGCCACATCGCCCGGCACCGTCGAGGCAGTCGTCGCCTTCGGTGTCTGGGATCACTTCTCCTCCCTCAACCGTGGCATGTTCCGGTTCCAAGACATCATCTGGTTCACCAGCTTCATCGGCATCAGCCTCCTCGGAACCTCCACCATCCTCAGCGCCAAACGCGCTTAATCTTCAACTCTACTCTCCAACTTCCAATCCACCCAAAGCACCCATTCATCACTCCTCCTTGATGGTTGAACTTTGAATTTTGAAATTTATGAAATCCCCAATCACCCGCGCCACCTTCGGCATCATCGCCCTTGTCGCTATCGCCGTTCTTGCGAACTGGCTGATCTCTCTAACACCATACGGAAACCGTGGAGCCGATTTCACGGAAAACAAAATCCACACGCTTTCCGACGGCACGAAATCCATTCTCGGAGAACTCGATACCCCAGTCGTCATCCGCTACTACGCAACTCGAAGCAGCGACTACATGCCGGAGCAATTGAAAGTCCACCTCCGCCGCGTCGATGACCTGCTCAAAGAATACGCAAATCTTTCTAACGGAAAACTACGCATCGAACACCTCGATCCTCAACCCGATACCGATGCCGAGGACTCCGCGAATCTCGATGAAATTTCCGGACAGAACATCAACGAAGATAACCTCTATCTCGGCATGGCGATCTCCGCGTTGGATAAAAAAGTCGTCCTTCCTTTCCTTAATCCAGATGAGGAAACCATGTTGGAATACCACATCTCGAAAGCCATCGCCGAAGTCTCCACTCCTGTGAAACCTGTGATCGGTATCATTTCAGGAATCGATCTTGCTGGTGCTCCCGCGATGATGCCCGGTCAGCAAGGCCAACAACCCTGGGTTATTTACCAACAGCTCCAGCAATCCTTCCAACTGAAAGATCTGGGCATGGCTCCTGAAAAAATCGACTCAGAAGACATCAAAGTCCTGCTCGTTTTCCACCCTGCAGGAATTTCTCCGCAAACCGAATTTATCATCGATCAATACCTCCTCAGTGGCGGAACCGTCGTCGCTTGCCTTGATGCGCATTCCGTTGCTGCCCAAATGACCGGTGGTGGCAACCCAATGATGGGACAATCCGGCCCCCCTACTTCATCCAACTTGCCCACCCTACTTCCTGCATGGGGCGTGAAATATAATTCCCAACAAGTCCTCGCCGATCCCGTCCACTACACATCGTTCGGCGATGGCCGCGGTAGCGTTGCCGTCTTGAGCCTTCCTGAATCCGCCATGCCTCAAAAAGACAGCATCATCACCAAGAATCTTGCGTCTGTTACTCTCTACCTTCCTGGCACATTCGAAGTCACCGCCAATAGCGGCGTTACCGCGAACTCACTGATTCATTCATCCAAGAGCGCTGGCCTCGTCGATCCCATCAAAGCCTCTCAGCTCGATCCATCCATCGAGAAAAACATCAAAGCCGAAGGCAAAGCGTTCGATCTCGTGACCTTCCTATCCGGAAATTTCAAAACCGCTTTCCCTGACGGCAAACCGAAAAGCGAAACTCCTGAAGGCGAACCCAAACCCAAAGACGCGCCGAAAGAAGAATCACTCAAAGAAGCCGTGAAACCCGGCAACGTGTTCCTCGTCGCGGATATCGATGCCTTCTTTGATAACTTCGCTTACACCATCCAAAACGCAGGTGGCATGCGTATGGCGAACCCGTCGAATGGCAACTCCGCATTGCTTTTCAACATCCTCGACCAAGCCCTCGGCTCAAGCCACCTGATTGGTTCACGCTCACGCTCCGCCACGCGCCGTCCATTCACCGTCATTAAAACCATGGAGGACGAGTTTAAGAAACATGTCGGCTCCAAAATCGAAGAATTCGAGGTGAAGCAACAAGAAGCACAAAACAAACTGCAAGTGCTCCAAGCACAAAAAGCAAAAGGAACCGAACTCTATCTCTCACCAGAACAAGAAGCAGAAATCGATAAACTCCGCAAAGAACAGGCTGATTACTCACGCCGCATCCGTGAACAACAAAAAGACCTGCGTCGCCAAAAAGACAGACTCGCCGGAAACATCACCCTGCTCAACGTCGCAGTCGTGCCGTCATTCGTCATCCTCTTCGGACTCTTGCTCCACTTCATCCGCCGCTCATCAACCCGCGCCCGCTGATTTCACAAAAAACTTTTAACTTAAAAATTCTAACATCTAACATTCAAAAAGATGAAACCACGCACCGTCATCATTCTCTGGATCATCGCCCTGCTTCTCGGCGCTTCCGTTTTCGCCGTCAAAAAATCCGCAGGCAACGATATCAAAAACACCACGGATCGCTCCGCTGGCGAAACACTCATCGCTGATTTTCCAGCCAAAGAAATCGCATCCATCCACATCGCCGATGCCGAGCTATCTGTCACTCTCCAACAAAAAGACGGCAACTGGTCAGTCGTTGAGCGCGATGGATTCAAAGCGAACTCCGCCGAAATCATTGGATTCCTTCGCTCCTTAATCGAACTGAAAGTCACCCAAGGCATCGAAGCTGGCCCGTCATTCGCGCCACGTTTCGGCATGGATGAAAAATCCTCCGATCCCGCCGAGCGCGGCATCACCGCTACGTTCAAAGACGCTTCTGGCAAATCTCTCGCCACGATCTCCTTCGGAAAAAATCTCGATTCCGTTGCATCCGCATCGCCCTTCGGCGGTGGCTCGATGGGTCGCTTCGTCCGAAACCACGCCGATGAATCCGGATTCTACGCCGTATCCGAACTCTTCCCTTCGCTCTCAGCCGATCCTAAAAATTGGCTTGCTGAAGAATTTATCAAAATCGAAAAAATCCAATCTATCTCCCTCACCCAACCGGGCTCAGATAAAAATGAATGGGAACTCGAGCGCGATAACGAAGAAGCCGATTTCAAATTCACCTCGGCATTTCCCGGTGTGAAAATCGACCCCGCTGCCGTCGCTCCGTTGAAATCGTTGTTCTCCTTCGCAAGATTCGACGACCTCGTGCCCACTGCTGAAATCGAAAAACGCGCGAACCCCGAGAAACTCCAAACCGCCACGATCAAAACCTTTGAGGGACTCACTTACGTTCTCACACTGCAACCATCGAAAATTCAAGGCTCTGAAAACTACCTGCTCACTGTCAAAGTTTCCGGCGAACTTCCCGAGAAACGCAAGCCTGCGGAAAACGAAAAACCCGAGGACGCAGCCGCAGCCGACAAGGCGTTTGCCGATCGCCGCAAAGCCATCGCCGATAGCATCGCTCAAACCAAAAAACTCGAACCTCTCACATTCGAGGTCAGCAACTTCACGGTCGATGCCCTAATCAAATCCCGCACCGACCTCATGGACAAAGGCCCCGGCCCACAAGCCCAACCCCAACCCCAACCCCAACCCGGCAGCGGACTCGGCCCGGTCTTCTCACCTCCCATTTCGATTCCCGAGCAGTAAGCTATTTTCCGAACTTGGAGTCTGGCGTTTCCTGAGCTAAACTCTCCTCCAAGTTCATCATGTCGAATCCACACGACCATCCCACCGCCCTCAAAGATCTCCAGGATTCCATCTATCGGGAGAAAATTCTACGTGCACGCGCCATGACGCGCGAGGAGCGTATTTCGGAGGCATTCGAACTCTCCACCAGACAACTAGGAATGATGTTGGCTGGAGCCATGGCGAAAATTTCCACCCAAGATGAAACACTCGGCTGGCATGAAGTCAGCAAAAGCATGGAGCGGCTTGATCGTATCCGAGAATTCAATCTCTACACCACCGAAAAACCTGCCCACCCATGAATCTGGAAGATCTCGCTTCTCAAGTCCTCAGTCGAATCGATGATTCCGGAGTTCCATACATGTTAGTCGGAGCTCTCGCAGCAGGTGTTTATGGAGTTCCGAGAGCCACGAGAGACATCGATTTTCTCGTTCCAGTATCACTAGGTGGAGGAGTCAATGCCCTCATCAAGGCACTTCGCGATATTCTGGAATTTGATAATCAAGCGGTGTTCGACACTCTCACATGGGGCAGACGCCACGTCGGAAAAACTATGAACCCGCCGACACTCAAGGTTGAGTTGTTTGAAATATTTGATGATCCTTTCGTTTTGAGCGAATTCGACCGTAGAAAACAAATTTTTATCCCGATTCTGAATCGCCAAAGTTGGATCCCTACCGCAGAGGATGTGATCGTGCAAAAACTTCGCTGGGGTCGAAGCAAAGATCTTGATGACGTCACCGATATTCTAGCCGTTCAAGGCCCCGAAAACCTCGACATGCCCTACATCGAAAACTGGTGCTCCATCCACCAAACCACCTCCCGTCTCAGCGACACCCTCGCCCGCATTCCCCCGATGTAACCTCACAAATCCGTCACTTAAAACTAGCCAACTCCCCCTCCGCAAGCTTCCATACCCGCCCCGTGACCAAACACCGCACAGACGACCTCCGCATTTCCGGCATCAATCCCCTGATCTCCCCGGCAGTCCTCGCTTACTATCTGCCCATCAACGAACATGCCGCTGAAGTGGTTCATTCCGCTCGCGCCCAGGCCGATGCTATCCTTTCTCTCCAAGACGACCGACTCATGGTCGTCGTCGGCCCCTGCTCGATTCACGATCCCGAAGCCGCTCTCGAATACGCCTCGAAACTCAAAGCCGAGGCCGAACGTCTGGAAGAAGATCTCTTCATCATGATGCGGGTCTATTTTGAGAAACCTCGCACCACCGTTGGTTGGAAAGGTTTGATCAACGATCCCGGCCTTGACGATTCTTTCGATATCAACCGCGGCCTGCGCGTCGCTCGCAAACTCCTGCTCGACCTCGCCAACATGGGCATGTCATCCGCCACCGAGTTCCTCGATACGATTTCACCTCAATACATCGCCGACCTCATCTCATGGGGCGCGATCGGTGCCCGCACGACGGAATCCCAAATCCATCGCGAACTCGCCTCCGGTCTCTCCATGCCAGTCGGTTTCAAAAACGGCACCGGCGGTTCCATCCAGCTCGCGCTCGACGCGATCCAATCCGCCTCCCGCCCGCACCATTTTCTCTCGGTCACCAAGCAAGGCGTCTCCGCCATCGTTTCAACCACCGGAAACACCTCCTGCCACCTCATCCTGCGTGGCGGAAAAACCGGCCCGAACTACGAGGCCGGACACGTTGCTGAAGTGGAGAAAATGCTCACCGAGCAAAGCCTCCCGCTTTCGATCATGATCGATTGCTCACACGGCAACTCGAACAAAGACTACCGCAACCAACCGCTCGTCGCGAAAAATATCGCCAACCAAATCGCAGACGGCTCGAAAACCATCACTTCGGTGATGATCGAATCCAACCTCGTCGAGGGCAACCAAAAGCTCCATCCGGATCTCTCCAAACTCACTCGCGGTCAATCCGTCACCGATGCCTGCATCAACTGGGACGATACCGTGGAAACCCTCGATCATCTCGCCGAGGCTGTTAGAAAACGCAGAGGTTAGTTGATGGTAGGTCGGCTTTTGACTTGTCGGAAACTTTCGCTTTCGCTAGTCCATAAGGCCATTGGGAAAAGATTTCCTTCCATCGTCCTTTCCCGCAAAACAAGCCCCCAACTTTCGTGACCAGCCCCCAAGATTCCCCATCACCATCCGAACTCACTCACTTTGGATCCGAGTTCGTCCCGCCTAGTGTTGAAGAACTGCAGAAACGATTTCCAGATTTGGAAATTCTTTCCTTCATCAGACACGGCGGGATGGGCACCTATTATCAGGCGCGCCACCCGAAACTCGACCGACTTTCTGCCCTCAAAATACTGCCCGTGAATCCGGACATCGATGCCGATCTCATCGAGAGTTTCAAGAAAGAGGCAAAGGCCATGGCACGCCTCAGACATACCAACATCATTGGAGTTTATGAGTTCATGGAAACCGAATCCACGCTGTACCTTGTGATGGAATTCGTAAAAGGGGATATTTTGGAGCGACTCATCAACACACGGAGCTTCAATCTCAACGAGATTCTCGCGATCGTCTCTCAGGTCTGCGCCGCCTTGAATTACGCGCATACCAACGGCGTCATTCATCGAGATCTTCGTCCAGGCAATACCTTGCTAGATCAAAACGGAATCGTCAAAGTCGGCGATTTCGGTCTGGCTCGGCTGATGGGCGAGGAACTTTTCCAGAGGAGAATGACTGCGAACAACCTAGAAATGGGCACGATGGACTACGTTGCACCCGAGCAGCTTGAGGCAGGACAACCGGTCGATCACCGTGCCGACATCTACTCACTCGGCATGATGATCTACAAACTCCTAACAAGAACCCTGCCCCGCGGCACCTTCGTCGTCCCCTCCAAGCTGGTTCCCAACCTTGACCCGCGCGTCGACGATCTGGTGGTCCGCTGCCTGCAGCGTAACCCCGCAAACCGCTTTCAGCACATCGCGGAAGTATGGGCCGAGGTCAACCATCTCCACAAACTCTAGTCCCCACCGGGAAGAGTCCCGCGTTCAAGTTCCCGTCTCACTGATGCAGTGGAGTTGTTAAGATTGAATAAATTTCATCGCGACGGCTTCTTCCGCCCGAGGCGCTGCAAATTCTGAGCTGGCAACACGCATTAAAATGACAAGAACCGATCTTCTACTTGCTCTATGGGCATTCTTGATCTTCTTTAAACACGTCAGCAAGCCACAGCCTATTTTATCATGAACCTCACCCTAAAAGTTTGGCGCCAAACCGGACCGAAATCCAAAGGCAGCATCCACACCTACGCTGCGGAAAACATCCCGCCAGAGGCCTCGTTCCTTGAAATGCTGGATATTGTCAACGAGCGCATCATTGAAAAAGGCGACGATCCCATCCATTTCGACCACGACTGCCGCGAGGGGATTTGCGGTTCTTGCTCACTCACCATCAACGGCGTTCCTCACTCCAAGGAAAAAGGCATCACCACCTGCCAAGTCCACATGCGTAAATATCGCGATGGCGATACCCTTTGGATCGAGCCCTTCCGCGCGAATTCTTTCCCCATCGTCAAAGATCTCATCGTTGATCGCTCCGCCCTCGATCGCATCATCGGTGCTGGCGGTTACATCGACATCCGCACCGGTTCCGCCGTAGATGCAAACTCAATCCCGGTTCCAAAAAGCGATGCCGATAATGCCTTCGACGCCGCGGCTTGCATTGGTTGCGGTGCGTGCGTCGCCGCCTGCCCGAACGGATCGGCCATGCTTTTCACCTCCGCAAAAGTTTCCCACCTCGGCCACCTGCCGCAAGGTCAGCCAGAACGCCAGAAACGCGCGCTCGCCATGGTTCGCCAAATGGACAGCGAAGGCTTCGGAAACTGCACCAACCACTACGAGTGCGAGGCCGCTTGCCCAAAAGAAATCTCCGTGGACCACATCGCCCGCATGAACCGCGACTACGGCAAAGGCGTCATCGCCGAGCAATTCGCGTAAACTCTCCGTGATGCGGAATAAATTCCGCACTCAACCATCCCATGTGACATGAAAACCAAGTTCACCCTCATTCTTGCGGCGATCACTCTCGTTTTCAGCGCCGCTTGCGCCGAAGAAAAGAACAAAGAAAAAGCCATGGAAACCGCCAAAGAAGCTCCTCAAGAACCCACCGAAAAAGTCGTGAAAACCGATGAGGAGTGGAAAAAAATCCTTACACCTGAACAATACCGCATCCTGCGCGAAGCTGGAACCGAGAGAGCTCACGGCGACGTTTACAACGAGTTCAAAAAACAAGGCGAAGGCGCTTACCACTGCGCTGGCTGCGGCGCTTTGCTATTCAGCTCCAAAGAAAAATTCGACTCCGGCTGCGGCTGGCCATCCTTCTACGATCCTGCAAAGGCTCAGAACGTCACCACTAAAACCGACACCTCAGGCGGCTACGTCCGCACCGAAGTCAATTGCGCCAAATGCGGCGGCCACCTCGGTCACGTCTTTGAGGGAGAAGGATTCAAAACCCCCACCGATAAACGCTACTGCATCAACGGTGTCGGCCTGAAATTCGTCCCTGCGAAGGAATAATCCAATTTTTCAACGCAAAGCAGAACGAGCGATGGCGAATCTTTACTAAATGGCGCAGCCGTGACCGCTTGGACGGAGTGAAGCGGAGTCAAAGCCGCAAAGGACGCAGAGGGTCGCAAAGCCATCTAAGCGGCAACCAATCCTTTTTACTTGTGAAGATATTGCCATCTAGACTTGCCAAGTAGCAATAAAGCTAAGCTAGGAAAAACAATACTTTCCATTCCTTTGCGTAACTCTGCGTCCTTTGACTACGCTACGCTCCGTCCAAGCAGTTACGGCTGCGCCATTAATTATAATTCGCTACCGCTCATCCTGCTTTGCGGCTTCTTGCCCCTCGTAGCCTCGGCGAAGTGGGGTGCGTTGAAATTCTTAAATTCTCATAAAAAATTTAGTGTTTAGAACTTGCCCATCGCGGCAGCTCAAACAATGCTTTCCCAGCAACGGCGGTTTGGCGGAATTGGTAGACGCGCTCGACTCAAAATCGAGTTCCTTGTGAGTGTGGGTTCGATTCCCACAGCCGCTACTTTCTTTTCCCCGCGTCAAATCATCATCGCATGTCCACTCCGCGCAGCATCGGCATCATCGCAGGCAGCGGAATCTATCCGGAAACTTTCGTCCGCGCCGCTCGCAAGGCCGAACCCAACACCCGTCTCGTGGTGGTTGGTTTTGAAAACGAAACCCGACCCGACCTCGAACCCCAAGTCGAAGCGTTTCGCTGGGTCCGCGTCGGCCAACTTTCTAAGCTGATCAAATTCCTCGTCAGCGAGGGTGTGACCGAAGCAGTCATGATGGGTCAAATTTCTCCGAAAAATCTCTTCGATCTACGTCCTGACATACGCATCCTGATGATGCTCGCAAAAGTGAAAAAACGAAATGCGGAAACCTTGTTCGGGGCCATCGCCAGTGAACTTGAAAAAGACGGCATCAGCCTGCTACCGGCGACCACGTTTCTCGAAGATCACCTTCCCACCGCCGGACATGTCACCGGCCCAGTCATCAAACCCCGCACTCTCGAAGACCTCGAATACGGTTTCGACATCGCGAAGAAAACCTCTGCCCTCGATATAGGCCAATCCGTTGTCGTCAGACACGGCACCGTCCTCGCTGTCGAGGCGTTCGAAGGCACCAACGACTGCATCCGCCGTGGCGGCGAACTCGGCCGCAACAAAGACGCTGTGCTCGTCAAAGTTTCCAAACCCAACCAAGACTTCCGCTTCGACGTCCCAGTCATCGGCCCCCAAACCATCGAAAACTGCGCCGCAGCAGGCATCATCGCCATCGGCATCGAGGCAAATAGAACACTTCTGTTAGAAAAAGCAAAGGTCACCCAGCTTTGCGCCCAACACAAAATCTGCATTCACGCATTGTAGCTCTCAACGTGACAATAATTGAACCGCGGATGAACGCAGATGGACACGGATGCCATGCAAGGTTAAATTGGCAGTTACTTTTAAGCCAATTTCAGCACCAAAAAATTCAATGACCCATCCGATCCGCGTTCATCTGCGTCCATCCGTGGTTCTCTTAATTTTTGTAAGTGCATCTCAATTAATAATGGAAGTTCAAGGTAGCCCTCATTTCTCTGCTTTGATTTAAAAATTTCACGTTTACCATCTCGCCGTGCGCAAGCTGTTCCACTTCCAAAAATTCATCAGCCTCACAGGTTTTTTCGTCCTGTCCCTCACCATCTCCTCTGCACAAGAAGACGCCCCCCCCGCTGTCACACTCAAAGACATCGATACCTCCATCACTCGCGGGGTCGACTTCCTGATCGGCGACCAAAACGAAAACGGTTCCTGGGGCAGCGCGACCCGCACCAAGCATATCAATATCTACGCTCCCCTCCCCGGTGCGCATGACGCTTACCGCGCCGGAGCAACCGGGCTCGCACTTAGCGGTATGATCGACTCCGCAGACAAGCGACCCGAAGCTCTCGCATCCATCGAAAAATGTGCGGCATGGTCCATCGAACATCTTCCCAAGCTCCGCCGAGCGGATCAGACCACAACTTACAACATCTGGGGTCACGCTTACGGGCTGCGCTCCTTTGTTCGTCTCCATCAAACCGAAACCAACCCGGAAAAAAAAGCCCTCTATAAAACCCTCGCCCAACAACAAATCGATCTTGTCGGTCGATACGAGGATATCAACGGTGGCTTCGGTTACCTTGATCTGTTTGACGATTTCACCTCACAGAAACCCACTGGCATCACCACATCATTCACCTCTGCTACCGTTCTTCTCGCCATGTATGAAGGTCGAGAAAAACTTGGGCTTACTCTGAATAATAAAGTCGTCAGCACATCGCTCGATTCAATCAAACGGCAACAATTCCCTGATAAAACATACGGTTATTCCCACAATCACATCATGCGCCCCCGCGCCGATATCAACCGCCCCGCTGGCTCCCTCGCTCGTTCGCAATCATGCAATGCTGCGCTGCGCGTGTTCGGCCGCGATGGCATCACCGACGAAGTCATCATCGAATGGGCCGATCGCTTCCTCGCTCGCGAAGGTTGGCTTTCCATCGCCCGCAAACGCCCCAAACCCCACGACATCCATTTCAAAATTTCCGGCTACTTCTATTACTACGGCATCTACTATTTCACCGAATCTGTTAGACTACTCCCCACAGAAAAACAAAAACCCTACGCCGAAAAACTCGCCGCTCTCATCCTTTCCAAACAGGAAAAAGACGGCTCATGGTGGGACTACCCGCTCTACGATTATCACCAACCCTACGGCACGGGATATTCGCTGATGGCACTTAGTTGGTGTAAGAAGGTGATTGCTGGTTCGTGAGACACCGCCCTGAAGGGGCGACCTATGTTAGCTTAGGGCAAAGCCCTAGGTCAGATACCCAAAGATAAAACGGGCAAGCTAACAGCTCTGTTGCATCCACAGCCCCGCCGCAGCCCGATGGATAAATGCGATATGAAAAAAGCCGGTCGGAGACCGGCTCTCCGGTTATTCTTCCTTCACCTTCTTCGCGGCTTTCTTGGCGGCTTTCTTAGCTACTTTCTTCGCGGGTCTGGGTGGGAAGTCGAAACCGATTTTTGCGGTTGCTAGGTCGAAAGTAAGATGGGCGTCGAACTTGCGTTTGGTGCGGTTTGAAACAAAGCCCTGAAGCAGATCTGTCTTACCTTCGGATAGGAGTTTCAATGCCTGGTCTTCTGGGATTTCTCTTTGAAGAATGACGCGGCCGATACGGATTCCGTGTGGGTCTTTTTTGGTGACGAGGCTAGGGACGTAGTAGGCTTTGTCCGTTGCAAAAACCTTGTGTTCTTTTCCATCTGGAGTTTTAGCGGAACCGATGAGCATGTCATCGCTGAGGTCCGGTGCTTTGTCATCGTCGCCTTCAAATAGGAACGATGTTTTGAATTTCGCATCGAGCTGGAGTGAGGCATCGAAGGGTTTGTTGAACTTCGATTTGAAACCTTGCAGCGGTCCGACCACACCTTTTGAAATCAGTGTGCGGAGTTCATCTTCTGTGAGCAAGCGACCTGCGATGTGCTTTTTGATTTTCAGCGGAATTTCAGGATCGCGGGATTCGTAGGTTGCCTCGGTTTGCTTCAAGACGAGCTTGCCATGGATAGGATGCTCGACTTCGACATCTGTGAATGTGTGGCTTTTCGCTTCCTCTGCAAGGCCATGCGCTTTCGCGACGATGTCCTCGGTGTAAGCGACGATCTCTTTCATGAACTCCGCCCTTTTCAAACGACCTTGTTCCATCTGGCGAAGTTTGTATTCCCAGTCACCCGTCATGCGAGGTGAGTAAAGACCTTCGATGTCCATTTGGATCACGAGATCGATCAATCTTAACCCAGAGTTGGTGACATGTAGTTCGCGTCCATCACGAACCAGATATTTTTGTGAAATCAGACCTTCGATCGTCGCCGCGCGCGTCGCGGGAGTTCCGAGGCCGCGTTCAGCCATAGCTTCTCTGAGTTCCTCGTCATTGACGAGCAACTTGCCCGCGCCTTCCATTGCGGAAAGCAAAGTGGATTCTGTGAAACGTGCTGGCGGACGGGTTTGTTCGTTCACCAATTCGACGGGATCGGCTTTCGCGGTTTCGCCTGCTTTCACTGAGACCAATTCGTCTTTTCCAGCAGCGACTCCGATCTTGCGCCCATAAACTTCCAACCAACCCGGAACGGTTAGAACCCGACCTTCGGTTTTAAAAACATCTTTCTCGCTAGCGTGGGAAACGGTGGAGAGTCGCGTGGTTTGCTCAAATTCCGCATGCGGATAAAAGACGGCGATGAAACGTTTCACCACCATATCGTAAACTTTTTGTTCTGTATCGGAGAGTTTCGCGATGACGCCGGTTGGGATGATGGCAAAGTGATCTGAAACTTTCTTAGTGTTGAAAATCCGTTTCGACTGATGGAGATGCGGCCCATCGGCGCCTTTTCCGGAGAGCACTGCTTTCGCGTATTTCGCAACATCGAGATCGCTGTTCGCGATCTGCTTCATCGTGTCTTTCACGTTCTGGACGTAGTCTTCCGGAAGGTAACGCGAGTCGGTTCTCGGATAGGTCAGCACCTTGTGTTTCTCGTAAAGGGCTTGAGCGATTTGCAAAGTTCCCTTCGCGGAAAACGGCGCTTCACGTTGGAGAGTTGTTAGATCGTAGAGTTGTGGCGCGATCTGCGTGCTGGATTTTTTCTCCTCAGAAATTTCCGCCTGCTTGCCTTGGCAACGTTCCACGATCGCTTGCGCTTTTGCCTGTTCCCAAATCCGCTCCGGCTTGGCGTGCGGTTTATCCACCGACTTCTTGAAATCGGTCGCTATCCATTTTCCTAAATACTCACCCGCTGAAACATGCAGCGTGGCATGGACTTCGAAATAGGGCTCCGACTCGAACGCTTGAATTTCTTTTTCGCGAGCTGCAAGAATCGCCAAGGTCGGCGTCTGCACCCGACCGGCTGCGGTGATGTTGAATCCGCCGTGGCGGGAGTTGAAACAAGTGAAAGCTCGGGTGGCATTCAAACCGACCAACCAGTCCGACTCGGAACGGCATTTTGCGGCATCCGCGAGAGGTCGCATTTCCTCATCGCTGCGAAGATTATCCCATGCGGAAACGATGGCGCCGGTGGTCATCGATTGCATCCAGAGGCGTTTGACCGGCTTCTGGATCTCGCCGATTTCCATGATGTAGCGGAAAATCAATTCACCTTCGCGGCCAGCATCGCAGGCATTGACGATGTTATCGACGTCCTTGCGTTTGGCGAGTTTGAGGACTTGTTTCAGTTTTGCCTCGGATTGCTCGATCGGATCTAGGGTGAAGGTTTCGGGAATGGCCGGTAAAACATCGAATTTCCACGGGAGCTTTTTCCCGTTCGGGCCCATCGGCATACGCAGCTCGACCAAGTGTCCGACCGCAGATGTGATGACCGCATTGTCGTTTTCGTAGTGGATATCCCGACCCGCGCCGACTTTTTTAAACTTCCCCAATTTCTGGCTCAGAGCCTTGGAGAGATCGTTCATAACGGAGGGTTTTTCGGCAATAATGAGTGTTTTTCCCATGGAGGTAGGTTCTAGAAAGGCGTTGTGTCTGAAGTGGGACTAGGCAGGGAATTTCCTAGGATGCAAGGAGGAAAAGCTTTTCGGGGGAAATCCGCTTGGACGTGAAGTAGGCATTTTGGCTAACGGCGGATGAAGCGAAAACCCGGCAGCGGCCTGACCAAACGGCGCAATTCCAGCTTGAAAAGCCCCGCCGTCACCGCAGATGAGGGCAGCCCGGTGTGTTGGATCAATTGGTCAATCGCGAGTTCTTCCCCCGCCGGCATCGCGGCCGATATCTTCGCCTCTTCCTCGGGCAGCTCGGGACTATCCGCCAGTTTTGGCTGCGGTTCTTCGTTTTGGTAGGAAAACGGCAACTCGCCCATGTCATCGATGATTTGCGAGGCATCGGTGATCAAAGTCGCGCCATCACGGATCAACTGATGGCAACCCGCCGACGAAGGTTTATCGATGGGCCCCGGAACGGCGAAAATGGATTTCCCATATTCCGAAGCCAGATTCGCGGTGATCAATGAACCCGACCAAGCAGGACATTCCGTAACCAAAACCGCTTGGCACCAAGCCGCGACGATACGGTTCCGCATCGGGAAGGTTTGTTTGTCGGGAGGCCGGTGCAGGGGAAATTCTGAAATCACCGCCCCGTTTCCATTCGCGATCCTTTCCGCCAAGGTCAGATTTTCCGGCGGATACAAGCGCGCCAACCCGGAGCCCACCACCGCAATGGTCCGGCCCTTCGCCGCGAGCGCAGACTCGTGCGCCGTGGTATCGATCCCGCGAGCGAGCCCGGAAACGATCGTGAATCCCGCATGCGCCAACTGATAGGTCAGCATCTTCGTCGCGGATGTGCCGTAGGCCGTGCTGCGCCGCGAACCGACCACGCTGATTGCATGTCGATCTCGTGGTAAAATTTCTCCCCAGACATAAAGCAAGATCGGTGCGTCGTATGCTTGGAGTAAATATTTGGGATAGGATTCATCTTCCCGCGTGATGATGGAAATCCCTCTATCCTCAGCCTCCGCGAGTTCTTTCGTTGGATCGACCAAATTTTTCCAATCAGCGATCAGCTTGGCGGTTTCGTTGCCGATGCCATCGACGCGAAGCAATTGATTCGTGGAGGCTGTTAGAACTTTTTCCGCATCTCCAAATGCTTCTAACAAACGCGAAATACGAACGGGCCCGATGCTTGGTAACAGATTGAGCGCTAGAATAGCTTCGCGAGACGTCATGGAGACTTTTTAATTCAGTGGGGGGATTTGATGAATGAGGCGAGAGATAAACTAGAGAGCCTCACTCGATTTGCATGCCGCTTTTCGGCGAGATCCAACGCACGACTTTGCCGTCCTTAATCAGGGCTTTCGCTGGAAGATTTTTCGTGCCGAAAGGAGTTTCCGCCTGATACGTCACATTGCCGATCTGATAAGCTACACCATCAAACGTTTCCGTGCTTGTGCCAGCTTGCCATTCCAAGACCTGACTAGCCGTAAACTTCGAGATTTGCCTGGATGCGATACTTGCTTTCATCACAGCCACCGCGTCTGCCGTTTTAACGGGAGTCTCCGGTTGAACTTTAGGAGTCTCTGGCGTTTCAGCCCCAAACGGATCCAGTGTGACTGGCGGGTCAATGTCGACCACTTCAGGAGTAGTGGGAGTCACTGGAGTTGGTGTTGGCACCACTGGGGTTGGTGCGGGAACCACTGGAGTCGGAGATTGAACCACTGGGGTTGGTGTGGGCGGCGCAACAGCAGGATTTGAGGGAATACCTAGATCTGGTCTATGCTGCGACGTAGCATTGCCTCGTTTTTTTGGCTCTCTCTTCGGCTTCTCAGAATCCGCAGATTTACCAGTCAAACTCACCCGCAAACTTGGCTCTGTCAGATAACCAGCCGCACATGCGATCATTACGGCGAAGAGTAGATAGAGGTATTTCATGTCTTAAGTTGCAAAGAATAGAACACTTTTAGATGATATTTGTCACCAACTCTTTGGGTGACTGCTTTGGAGATTGATGCCTACGTGTTTCATTGGGTAGTTTTTTTTTGTGAAGCGGATTTATGTGATTGCGGGCGAGATGAGTGGGGACGCGCATGCCGCTGGCTTACTGAGAGAATTACAGGCCATCAATCCAGATGTCGAAATTTACGGCGCTGGGGGCCCAGAAATGCACGCCCTCAGCGGCGGCAAGGTGAATAACTGGGTCGAAGACGCCGCAGTCATGGGTGTAATTGAAGTCCTCAAACGCTACGGTTGGTTCAAAGAGCGGTTCCATGCCATGCTCAAGGAAGCGGTCTCCCTGAAACCCGACGTGCTATTATTAGTGGATTATCCCGGCTTCAACCTCCGCTTCGCAAAAGCCCTGCGCGAGGCTTTGCCAGACACCCATCAGGTTTACTACATCAGCCCCCAAGTCTGGGCATGGAACAAAAAACGCATCCCGAAAATGGTGGAGCTGCTCGATGAGATGCTCTGCCTTTTCCCTTTCGAAAAACCCATCTTCGAAAACGCCGGCCTCAAAACCACCCACGTCGGCCATCCGCTCGTCGATGAACTTGCCGTCGAAAAAACCAACGCCCCACGACAGGAAAACCTAGTCGGACTTTTCCCCGGCAGCCGGGAACGGGAAATCGCCAAGCTTTTCCCCATGATGATCGAATCCGCCAAACTCCTCCGAGCTTGGCGCAGCGATCTGCTTTTCGCCGTCCCCGCCGCAACACCGAAACTCGCCAAAACCATGCGGGTCATGATCGACGAGGCTGGCGCTACCGATTGGATCGAACTCCGCAACGGCGGCAGTCATGATCTGATGCAAACCGCCGCCTGCGGCGTCATCGCCAGCGGAACCGCCACCCTCGAGGCCGCCACGTTCGGACTTCCTTACTGCCTCGTTTATAAAATGGCGTGGACGACTTATTTCCTCGGAAAAATTTTGGTAAAAATCAAATATATCGGTCTCGTGAACATCTTGGCCGGTGAGAAAGTTGTTGAGGAACTCATTCAAGCCGACGCCTCACCCACCGAGGTCAGTCATTGGTTACAGAATATTCTGAGCAACGATGGACAACGCGCAGATCTCGTCGCCCGACTCAAACAAGTCAGCTCCCAACTCGGCGACCCCGGAACCCACCGCCGCGCCGCGGAACGCGTTGGTGAATGGTTAGCTAAATAAAAAAACGAGTTGTTTCAAAGAGCTTGCTGCAATCAGTATCCCGCCATGCAAGACAACATCCTCGCGAAAATCGAATCTCTCGGCCTCAAACTTCCAGAAGTCCCGACACCCGTCGCCGCTTACGTGAACTACGTCCGCAGCGGAAATCTCCTCTTCCTTTCCGGCGGACTTCCCATCGATGGCGATAGAAAAATGCTCGGCAAAGTCCCTTCCGTTTGCCCAGTCGAAGATGCAGTCGAAGGCGCACGCATCATCATCCTCAACCGCCTCGCCGTCATCAAAGAAGCCATCGGCTCACTCGATAAGGTCAAACAAATCATCACCCTCAACGGCTTCGTAAACTCCGATCCCGATTTCTACGGCCACCCACAAGTCGTCAACGGTGCTTCCGAACTCCTCGTCCAAATCTTCGGCGAAAAAGGCAAACACTCCCGCACCGCCCTCGGCGCAGCTGCACTTCCGCTGAATGTTTCGGTGGAAATTAACTTGATCGTTGAGGTGGAGTGATTTTTTGGACCGCGTGACTCCAGTCGCGCTCCTTCAATCTGCGCGAGTGGACTCGCGCGGTCCAATCACAGCCAAATTTTTAGCTAACCCATCTTGTTAGCCAAATTCTTTGCGCTCGGGAGTTTCCAAAATCCTCCAAATCGAAAACACGAACAATACGGGAAGCACAACAATCAAGATTGCAGAGCTGGTGCATAATATGATTTCCGACACAGAGCTGCGATACCATGTCTCAAGAGTCAGCCTAGGAAGATTCAGATATAGATCCGGTATCTTCCAAGGTCTTTCCAAATATGAATAAGTGATTCGGGAATCTCTCCCTATGTTCTCAGTACAGTTGAAAAATGAGAAGATATACAATAGTCCAGCGAGTGACAGGATCAAGCACGCGATCCATAATGGTCGCTTGGTTGACATGTTTGATAGGTTTGTCATTCCAATGGCTAAGTAGTAATTGAACAACCCTTGCCCAACTAGACATGAGCTATTTCGAATCAGATTTATGTAACTAAACCTGAGCATGAAAGGGAAATGGAATCCGCACCCATCCCCTCAAATTCTGTTTCCCCTCCATTTTCCCATCTGAAAAATAATCCTTTACCTATCGCCATTTCTCAGTGAGTGTTTGTTCTCAAGAACACTGTTCAAAAAAGCCATGGCCCATCAACTCACTTCAAGACAAAAGGAAATCCTCGAATATCTCCATAAATCCAGCCGCACCACTGGCTTGATGCCGAGCACTCGGGAGCTTCAACACTACTTCGGTTTCGCCAGCCAAACCGCTGCCATGAGTCACCTCCGCGCGCTTGAGAAAAAAGGCGTGATCCAACGCGTTCCGGGCAAAGCCCGCGCCGTGATTTTCCCTGAGGAACTCGATCGCGAAGAAATCCGCGACATCCCCATCTACGGTCGCATCGCCGCCGGTTATGGCGATAGCACCCAACCCGAACCCGAAGGCTGCATCTCCATCGACATCGCCTCTCTCGGCTGCCGTGGCAAAAACGAAACCTTCGCCCTCCGCGTCCGCGGCGAATCCATGATCGACGCGCATATTTGCGATGGCGACACAGTCATCCTCGAAATACGCGAAGCCCGCAACGGCGATGTCGTCGCCGCCCTCATCGATGGCGAAACCACGCTCAAACGTTTCATCTCCCAAAAAGGTAAAACCTATCTTCACGCAGAGAATGAAAACTTTCCAGATCTCATCCCGACCGAGGAATTGATCATCCAAGGAGTCATGATCGCGTTGCTGCGTAAGGCTGCTTGAGTTTCTCTAACGGAACTTCGGCTCACGAATTCTACTTCGCTACTAAACGGTTTTTCCGCCCACGCCTGATCCACCATTCAGCGAAAATCAGGTTCGGGATAAAACCGAGCCACGCCACCAACCGATAAACATCCATCGGTGCCGGCTCGAAAAAGAAAACAATCGCGTATTTCCATGCCCGCAACGTAATCGCAGAAAGCGTCAGCGCGTAACTGCGTATCATCCATTCCCGATGCGCCTGCCATTCTCTGCGAAGAATTTTTCTCCAGCCCATTCCCGTGGTGAAAAGCCAAAGCACCGCCAAGGTCACAAACGCAATACGCGAAGTCACTCCGCCGTTCGCATAAAACGCCATCACCAAACTGGCCGGCCCCGTCACGAAGCACACGCTGAACACATACACCCGCCCCATCATTCGGTGAACGCTCGGCCATTTCGCCAAAACCCACGGAGCAAACTGAGTAAACCCCGCCAACAACGGCAGCATGCTGGTGAAAACATGAATCCAAAACGCCAACTCCCAATGCCGAATTCCGATATACTGTTGTTTGATCTGAAGAAACGCAGCATCACTACGTATCGGCCAGTATTGCAGAGTGATCCGTAGCATGAGCCAGCTAAAGAACGCCAACGCAGCCAAACAAATCACTCCAGCGACCCTTCGATTTTTTTTATTAAGTCGCATCATTTCCTTGTTTTGAAATCCTATTTCTGAAAGATAAACACCAGATCAAAAACACCTTCAAAATGAGAAAATTACTCACGCTTTGTGCATCTATCGTTTTCCTCGGAACCGTTTTCTCTGCTGCGAAAGAAGAATCCGTAGATACCGATTCCGATGTAAGCGCGCCGAAAACGGAAACCTCAGTCATAAAGGGCACCTATGTTGGAGACTTTGGTGGAAAGAAAATCACCATCTGCATCGACCGCATCGTCGGCGAGACCGTCACCGGCTACAGCATCGTAGCTGGCAACGAACGCGCTTTCAGCGGCTCCTACCAAGTTCATGAAAAAGGTTTCGCCATCGTCGCGGCAGAACCTGGAGACCGACCCGATGATGGCGTTTTCAAATTGCTCTACACCAAAGAAACCGACGATCTTGGCGGAATCTGGAAACCCAATGACACCAAGAAAATCAAAGAACGCGTCTTCGTCCTGCCACGCAAAGTTTTCAAATATAGCACCAAAGTCGGCACTTACCCACAATCCTCCACCAAACAGCTAAAAGAAAAAGATGTGGAAAATATGCGCCCCGCCGAGCTCCGCATCATGCGCAACGAAATCTATGCCCGCCATGGCTACGGCTTCAAATTAGTGGAGATGCGCGAGCACTTCGAAAAACAAGGTTGGTACATGGCCGTTAGCCAAGACGTCACAACCAACCTCACCGAAAGAGAAAAGAAAAACGCAGCACTCATTAAACGCTACGAGAATTACGGCGAAGAATACTACGACTCATATGGGCGCTAGGCCCATCGGCCATTTAAAAATCTTTCCTCTAGAAATTTCTCTCTCCTACCCACAACCTTCCGTCATGGATGATTTCGAAAAGAAAATCGATGACGCTTTGGCGAATCCGCAGAACCAAGGCGAGATGGCCGACGCGGATTCCGTCGGCACGGTCGGCTCGCCCGACTGCGGTGATATGATGCGGATGTGGCTGAAGTTTTCTGAAAAGGACGGCAAAAAAATCATCGATCGCGCATCTTTCCAGGCTTTTGGCTGCCAAACAGCCATCGCCGTCGCATCCATCGCCACCCAACTCCTCAAAGGCAAAACCGCCGAAGAAGCCCGCCACCTCAGCGCTCAAGACCTAGCTGGCGATCTCGGCACCCTGCCACCCATGAAAATTCACTGCGGCCAACTCGTCGAAGGTGCCCTGCGCAACGCCCTAGATTCCGATGCCACTCCCTCGCCCTCTAACACACCCAAAAATACCCTCATCGGCGACATTCACTCCGCCAAACCTAAGATCATCAAAATCGTCCCACTCGAAAACTCTGACGATCAGGCTTGAGTATCCCTCACAATTTCCCTAATTCATAAAAGATTGTTACTTCCTCGTTACTAAAAGCTAACCTTTTTCACTGTGCTAGAACTCCAAGACGTCTGTTTCACCATCCGCAAAGACGGCGAAGATGTAAATCTCGTCGATCACGTATCGATCAAGATTCCCAAAGGTCACTTCATGGCCATCGTGGGGCCCTCAGGTTGCGGTAAAACAACCTTGATGAAAACCATCGCCGGCCTCAATCCCGAGTCCGATGGCTCTCTAATCTGGGACGGCCGCAACCTTTCCGAAGATGGCGATTTCTCACCCTCAGAAATCGGTTACGTCCCGCAGTTCTCCATCGCTTACGATCCGCTCACCGTTGACGAATCCGTCGAGGCCGCCACCCGCCTCCGCGTGAAGTCCAGAAACACCGAAGAACTCGATCACAGAATCGATCGCGTCCTCGATGAAACCGGCCTCGGACCGATTAGTGATCGCTTAGTCAAAGTTCTTTCCGGCGGACAAAAACGCCGACTCGGCCTCGCCATGGAACTCGTTTCCGATCCGAAAATTCTCCTCTGCGACGAAGTCACATCCGGACTCGATCCACGCTCCGAACGTGAAATTGTTAGACTCTTACATGATCTTTCACGCAAAGACGGGCGCATCGTTCTTTCCGTCACTCACTCCCTCGCTCACCTTGAGCTATACGATTCCATCCTCGTGCTTCACGAAGGCAAAGTCGCCTTCCACGGCCCACCGGAACAGCTCAACCATTATTTCTCCGTCACTGATACCGAGGAAGTCTACCCTCGCCTCTCCAAACAACCCTCTGAACGTTGGCAGAGCTCATGGAATAAACATCGCGAGTCGTATTACAAAATGCTGGAAAAAAATCGCCAGCGTCTCATCGAAAGCGGCGACCTCCGAGCATCCGCCGTCGCCTCGCCTAAAGCCGATGATGAGACAAAAGATCCCGAATCTATCAGCTCCAGAGAAAATCAGATCCCAGGCTTCTTTTCTCAGTTCGCCACGCTCCTCTCACGCCGCTGGCGCATTTTCTTCCGTGATCGCGGACAAGTATTTCTTCAACTTGCCATCCTCATCTGCTTCCCCGTCCTCGTCACCTTGTTCAGCGAAAAAGCATCCGGAAATATCCGGAAATTTTCAGACATGCGGCAAAACAACATCGTCCAGGAAATCAAGGAACAACAATCTGTTAGAGCAGACCAAGCGAAAGTTGGCTCCGCGATTTCCGGAATCATCATGTTCCAAGTCGTCCTACTCGCACTCATGGGATCTAACAACTCCGCACGTGAAATCGCTGGCGAGCGACCCATCTACGAAAAAGAAAAATTCGGAGGCTTGCGGCCTTTGGCTTATCTCTGCTCAAAAATCGCCTTCCTCTCCTGTTTGATAATCGCTCAATCTCTATGGATGGCATTTTTCGTAAATTTATTTGGATCCTTCCGAGGTGAATTTGTCGAGCACGCCATCTTCCTACTCCTGATCAATGCGTCCATGACTTTCATCTGCCTAGCCATCTCCGCGATGATGCGCACCGCAGAACAAGCCTCCCTGCTTTCCATTTATCTCGTCGGCTTCCAACTTCCTCTCTCCGGTGCTGTCCTCGCCTTGCCCGAGCACATTGAAGCATTCACCCGTCCCTTCATCTCCGCCTACTGGTCATGGTCCGGCTCTGTCGAGGCTCTCCAGTCTCAAGTCCATGGCGCTGTCAAATCTGTCGTCGATACCTCACTCTCAAATCAAAACGCCTGCCTCTTCACCCTAACCATTCATATCCTAGCTGCACTAGGACTCGCATGGATCGGAACGCGCCGCCCCCAATGGGATTAATCTTTTCAGATCAGGCAAAAATACTTTAATTATCTTATTCCTAAGACATCTTGTCTGAACTCCTCTAAAAAAATGGCTCGCCGCGCAAGTTCCAGCACCAACCCCAAACTCCTCGTCGGCATCGGCGTTGCTATCATTGTACTCGTCTTTGCTGGCAAATTCCTCCTCACAAAAAAATCTGAATCTTTCTCGGACGCTTTCCCTCTCGACGTCAAAGCGTTCCTCGAAGACGGCAACGCCTTCCGTGGAGACGAATTTTTTATCGAAGGCAAAATCGATGAAAAACTTCGATGGACCCCATCCGATGGACAAATCGTCAGTATCAGAGTGAAAACCCCTGGCGGAGAAGAAATCATTCCCATACAAATTCCAGATAAATTCAACGATCTCAACATCGATCGAGAACAAAGCTATGCTTTTAAAATCGATATCAAAGAAGGCGGCATCCCCATTGCCACCGCCATCAAACGCCTTTAAATCGTATCAACCCCAACGGAACCCAAAACCATGAGAACTCTAATAACCCTTCTATCCCTCGCGGCAGCCATGCCGCTTTTCTCTCAGGTCTACACTCCTCCCACTCAGCCCACGCAGCTACCAACTCAACAACCAGCCACTGATAACGGCACGGCCCAAAAACCTAAAGACCCAGCCTCACCTTACGGGCAGGAAATCCCCATGCTCGATCCCTCCGCGGAAAGCGTCACCGTCGGCGGTGTGACGATTCCCCTCGGAGACAATCGTTTGCTCAAAGCTCGTTTCGAGAAATACCTCAACCAACCCCCAGAAAGCGATGCCGAGGCCAAAGCCTACCGCCAAACCATTGCAAGCATTTTGGACACCATCTCACCCCTACGTGGCAAACCCCCAAATCTAAAAGAGGCATTCTTGCAGCTACCTCGCGCCTCCGCCTACCCCGGAGATGCCAATCTTTGCTCTTCCCTTGCCGAGTCTGTTTACATGGCTCTGCTCGCTAAAAAAGACGGCAAGCAACTTACCGATCTCAACGCTTCCATCGAAAAAGAAAAAATATCCATCATGCAACAAGCCGATTGGGACGCACGAAACGGGAAAGATTCCACCCTTGGCCAAACCAGAGCCCCAGGTAGCGGTGGCGCTAACGGCGCACCAGCCGGCGGTAATACCCAAACTCAAAAAAACGGCACAGGCGCTAACTCACTCAAATACAAAGATACCCTGCGCCGCATCGCGGAAATTGAAGCGCTGAAAAAAACAAACATCCTTAAAACGGAAGCTCAGACCATCCGCACCAAAACCCAATACCAAGTCAACATGATCCAGTGGTTCGCGCAGCGCCGCTACGAACATGTGCTTATGGCCGCCCGCTTCTATAACCAAATCTGGAAAGACGGTGACACCACCTTGATGATCGATAAAAATTCCGATGTTTCGAAACTCTTCTCTGATTCGCTCGGCATTTCCCCAACCGTTTCATCTCTCGACTCTCTCTCCAACGAAGCCATCCGCGAGGTCGATAAATACATCGAGGCTTTCAATCACCTCCTCGGTCAAAACGAACTCCATTCCGCTTCCCAACGCCTCATGGAAGCCTACGCCCTCGGAGAATATCTCGGCCCTGTCGCGACTCTCCCATTGGAGAAAAAACGCCGCGTGGCATTGTATGTCCGCGATCTTCACGAACTCTACGGAGCTCTCCAAGCCCGTGACTACGTCCGTGGCAAAGTTTTATCAGACCAACTGAAAGCCGCCGCTAAAGATTTCCCGTCCTCAAAAGTCGACTCGCTCATTTCCGGCTACACCCTGGCCTCAGACCTCGCTATCGAAGATGCCAAAGCCGCCCTCCTCGCTCGCAATTCCGATAAAGCCGAAGAAAAAATCACAAAGGCAGCCCAGATCTGGCCAACCAATCCTAAACTCGCTGAGTTCCGCACGCTCGTCAGTAACTCTGGCGCCATCGTCACCGCTCGCAACGATTTCGACCGCCTCCTTTCCGAAGGCAACTACCGCGAAATCGCCAAACGCCAATACGAATTCGCACCAGCCATTCAAGGCGATGCAACACGTGAGGACGCATTCAAACAAATCATGCAGAATCTGTTAGCCATCGAAACCGCTCTCGGAAAAGCCAACGAATTCGCACGCGTCGGACAAAACTACAGCGCTTGGGAACAACTCGCAGACATCCGCCTGCAATTCCCTGACGATCCGAAACTCGGCCGCGAACTCGAACTACTCACCCCAAAAGTAGCCGACTTCACCCTAGCCCTCGACAAAGCCAGTCAATTTGAAAGCCGCAATCCAAAACAAACCGGCTCCGCCCTCACCTGGTTCCTCAAAGCCCGCTCCATCTACCCACAATCTAGACAAGCAGAAAAAGGCATCCAGCGCCTGCTCGATGATATCCTGCCGGAGAGTTGATAAAGGGGATATCAGAGATGAGTCCCTCATAGAAAAAATACTCATCCTCCTCCTCGAACGAATGATGTCACGTGGTGGCAGTTATTTCATAAAAAACGGCGAACCAGAACAAATAACCCCCATAAGATGGTAAGATAAATCTGCACAGTACAGCTCCGAATACACATGCCTGATCCAAATATCACCCCAAAAAAGCCGACACTCGCTAACAAGATTTCGGTAATCAAACAACAGCTCAAAAACTTCGAGCGGAGCCTGCGATTTCATTGGAAATCCATCAAACCTGCGCCAACGACTCCATTCGGATTCAAACTCTACGGCAGTAAGGCCATGCAGGATGGCCGCTTCGAACCCCTGGAAACCGAATTAGTACAGCGAATCCTACCCCACGTGGATGCTTTTTTGAACGTTGGTGCAAACGTCGGTTACTACTGCTGTCACGCGATCCAAAAAAAGGTACCGGTCTACGCATTCGAGCCCATTGATCTCAACGTTCGTTATCTTCTCGAAAACATCCGCATCAATGATTGGGCAGATAAGATTGAAGTTTACCCAGTGGCGCTCGGTTCCCAAACCGGCATTTTAGAAATTTTCGGTGCCGGCACTGGCGCATCATTGATCAAAGGTTGGGCCAACACTCCGGAAACCGATGTCTTACTCGCACCTGTGCTCACACTTGACCTTGTTCTAGGCAACCGATTAGCGGGTAAATCTTGCTTCATTATGATCGATATCGAAGGAGCTGAACGATTCATGCTTGAAGGAGCTTCACAATTTCTCAGCGCCTCACCCAAACCCGTCTGGATGATCGAAGTCTGTGTTTATGAGCACCAACCATCCGGAACTTCTATCAATCCACATCTCGTTCAAACCTTCGATTTCTTTTTTGATCATGGCTACCTTGCTTGGACTGCTGATGCTAATCCTCGTCAAGTAACTCGCGCAGAAGTTGCTGCGGTCGCAGAAAACAAGGTGAGTACATTTGGCACTCACAACTTCATATTCGCTGATCCAGAAACTTCGGATCGCCTCTCATTTTAACCAGATTTTACATGGTCAATGATCAACAGCCAATTCGTGTCAAATTAATAGGTAAGTTCAGACCCGGTCAGGATGGCGCCGGTTGGCATCGCCGCTTTCCCAATGGAACTCCGGGAAACACGAAATTCGGTAACTGTGAATTTGTTTTCGATCGGCACGAGCGCAATTACGACTGGCTTATCGTCTGGGATGACCTTCCATCAGTCAAAGGCGAGCGCCATACTCTCTGGGAAGAACCATTAGCTTGCCCTCGTGAGCACACCATGCTCGTAACAACCGAGCCTTCCACGATCAAAGTTTATGGATCGAAATTCCTCAACCAATTTTCACATGTCCTAACAAGCCAAGAACCCTGGGCTGTAGGCCATCATCCCGGTGCCCGCTGGGAGCAAACCAGCTATGTTTGGTTCTATTCAAATAATGAGCCTCGTGGTGATTACGATACGATACGAAATCAGCCTATCCCAGTGAAGACCGGCGAGATCTCCGCCGTATGCTCCACCAAACAACAACGCCACACACTCCATCGCAAACGTTACGACTTTGTGATGGCGCTGAAATCGCGAATACCTGAGATAGAACTCTTCGGTCGCGGCATCCGCTTTATCGAGGACAAGGCAGATGCTCTCGATCCATACAAATACCACATCGCGATCGAAAATTTTTATGGTCCACATCATTGGACGGAAAAGCTCGCAGATCCTTTCCTAGGAGCATGCATGCCGATTTATTACGGATGCCCTAACGCAGAAGACTATTTCCCAGAAGAAAGCTTCATCCGCATCGATCTCGAGGATGTGGATCACTCTTTTGAAATCATCAAAAAAGCGATCACGGATGGTCTATACGAAAAAAATCTATCAGCCATCCTTGAAAGCCGGAGACGTGTCATCGAGGAATACGCTCCGGTCGCAAATATTTCCAGACTCGTCAACCTGCTTAGCCAGCCTGATGCCAAACCTCCCAGCGTGAATGACGTAATTCTGAGCCGTTTTTGCATTCGTAAGAAATCGGTAGTCAACGCCCTCTCATTCGCTCGGGAGAAAGTTAGTGTTTCACTCAGGCATAAATTTCAGCATCCTAAATAACCATGACTCCCGAACAACTTCAGGACTCCCCTTGGGATCAAATCGATGCCATTCCAGTCATCAACCTAGACAAGCGCCCAGAGCGCTGGGAACAGATTGTTGAGACCACCAAAGGTATTTTTCCAGAGAACAAATTGATTCGGTTTTCAGCCGCATTGGGTGTCGCCATACCAGGTTACGGTGAAAGCCCTTGGTTCAATGGAAAATCTACAGACTCTCGGTGGGCAGCACGGGCAGGATGTACGCTTTCCCATCAACAAATCATGACCATGGCCATAGAGAAGGGATGGCAAACGTTCTTGATTCTTGAAGACGATGCCGATTTCTCTCAAACAGATGGCAAGGAACTTGCCGCAGTTGTCGGAAAACTTTTGGTGGATCGCTCATCATGGGATATTTGCTACTTGGGTTTCAGTAAGACACGAGGCCCCTCCCGCCTAGTCAGCGATATCGGGAAACGCGGCACCTATGAAGTATCTGGCTGCGGAACCACGCATGCTTATCTCGTCAACGTCACCGCCCGTGATTGGCTCGCACGAAACCTCCCTGCTGAAGATTCCATCTGGCCATGGATCGCCAAACACCGAGTGATCGATCGTTGGTATTCATGGAATCTGGCGCGACATCTAAAAGTACTTGCCGTTTCCCCATCTATCATCACTCAAACAACGGGATACTCAGATCTTGTTGAAAACAATGTCGACTACAATATTGAATTCCCAGGCAAGGTGACATTAGTTCCCGATAGCTCAATGGGCTATCACATGGCCCGCGTGTCTTGGCGCGTAAAAGGAATGACCACGTTATTACACGATTCGATACGCTATCTTTTAAAGTGCATCAAAGGCTTTTGATCTATTAGATTAAAAAGATCTTAAGATTTTCCAGATACAGGCATTACGCGTTCTTGAGCCGCCAGCCATCCCAAACAAACGTGTAATGAAATATGGCATCATGAGTCAATGCGAGCTTCTCACAGATTGTCTTCATGTGTGATTCCGAGTCGGGCGATAGATCATGGAACTGTATGTGCAGGTGAATAATGCGCGAAATAAGATCTGATTCAATTAATCGATCGAGAAGCTCATATTCGCCCCCCTCAATATTGATTTTCATGAAATCAATTCGGGTTACTTCATGCTCATCGAACCACTCCTTCACATCAATTAGTTCAATGGGCAATTTAGCACCTTCGGACTTAATAAAGATCGAGCTAGCATCAGCACTAGGCGATATATATTCCGTACGGGTCGTTGCACCAAGGCCACAGGTGTGCACTCGGAGGGCTGCATTTTTAATAAAACGGCTTCTAATTTTTTCAGCGAACGATGGTACAGGTTCGAAAATCTCAACACGGCAGGCATATCGGGCAAAAATTTCAGCGGCCCATGAACCCTCGTAGCCTCCCATGTCAAAAACAATGGAATTAGCATCTAACGGACAGTCGTAACGGAGAAGATTATCGGCATCATCCTTGCGCCAACGCTTGATTGCGATTTCGCGTTCAGTTGGATTGATGCGTTTGCGCAAGCTGCGGGCTAGACGAGATATCAGGTTCATTTCTTAAATAAGTTAGGTTAATTGGAAAATGATTTCAATAAATTAACTTTTTCTGTTCAATATATAATTTATAAATTTGAGTAATTTGAATGCGATAGCCTTGAATCGCTTCATTCTTGTCATCAATAGGATTAAATCCTCGGCCGAAGCGCACTAACCTATCATCGAGTCGTTCACTCAACCGTGCTGGAAATACTAGTCGCTCCCTTTGACAAGACGTGAACGAGTCATCCGAACATACGATGCTCACATTATTGATGACAGTCTACGGATAATCCCTCGCCATATGATCCTTATATCCACTTTTGTGTCGATTGTGACAACCACTCGTAATCGAGTTTCGTTACTAACGATTACAATCGATGTAGTATCGAACATAATCAGAGAAAATCTTAGTTGCTTTTTATTACACGCTCCAGAGATGAAAGTGCCGATCCAAGGCTCTAGTTCAAGATTCAGAGGGAGAGCCAAGAAAGTGGAATTTTTGGTGTAACGATGGCTTTACGACAAGCAATAACCGTTTTCCCAGCACCCAACCAAGCTCCCCACCAACTAAACGAACTATTTGCAATAACTGCGTGACGGCAACAGCTCATCAACCATAAATCAGCTAGCTCATCTTCATGATTCCAATCCACAATTGTTACTGATGATCCATGGAAATCTAGAGATTTCATCACCCATACAGGATCATCCCCAAAAATATAAAAATGTAAATTAGATGCCTTGGATTGGTGAAAATCGATGGCGCTTTGATAGTATGAACTTGGCAATAATTCTGGGTAGTTCTTACGGCGAACGTGCAGGAACACAGAACCTTCTTCACAAAGTGCAGTGCCTAAATCTAAATTCCGTGTGTCTATGGGTGGGGGAGGGAATAATTCCTCACGGATATTATCCGCAAAATCTGAAAAATAAGCTTCGTCCTGCCAATAACCTAACATCGTCACCCTATCCTTACTTAGACTCAAACGAGTGAGCTGTTCTGCTCCAAGGTCTCGCCTTTCGGCAAGATAACTGCGATGCGCTATTGGTAGTATTTTGTTCCAGGTTCTCACGGCCTTATGGCGCAGATGCTTTAAGCTGGGTGCTACCCGCCACTCTTCAGGCATTGGCTTTGCCTTGATGGGAAAATGATCAAGTCGATAGCTCCGTCCGTATCCATCATTTTTGTAACCACGCGTTGTATCGAGAAATAACTCACGACCGTTGCGCAGCGCAAATGCTCTTGCAGCAGCGTAGATAAACAGCTGGTTACCCAAGCCTCCCTTAATGATAGAAATGACTGCTTTCGGCATTAATGCGTGTACCTAATCGGCAATATCATCTGACGACAAGCCCAATTCTTTAGAACAGCTCTGCATTATCTCTGACGCTTGACAACAAATAGAGACAGCGACACGATTGATTTGTCTTTGTGCTGCTGGCAGCACAAAGATTAAAAATTGATTCCGATTATGAGTTTTGATAATTTGCGATTTCTAATAACTGGTGGTCGAAAAGAACATATTTTTGAACTATACGATCTGATTCGTCCGAAAACATACCCAGGACTCAAGAAAATAAGGATCGGCAACCGAGCATCCGACGGCGGTTATGTCATGATCGATGATTTCGAGGGAATGAAGGGAGCGCTGTCTCTCGGCATAGGAAATGATATTTCATGGGATTTGGAAATGAGCCAATATGGTGTGGATATTTACCAATTTGACCACACCGTCGAAGCTCCGGATGCAGTCAAAAATAACCCCCTGTTGCATTTCCATCAGTGCGGCATTTCCGGCATTCAGGGGCAGCATCCCAAGATGAAAACAATTGGTGAAATCCTGAGTCAGGAAATGTCTGGCTACGTTGGCGACTTGATCCTCAAAATTGATATTGACGGCTATGAATGGGAGGTTTTTGAGCACATGCCAATGGAAATCCTTCGGAGATTCCGCCAGATTTGCATCGAGATCCACAATCCTCTGGGACGTCCAAGCCAATCAAATTGGCGTCTCAGAAACCTTAATATACTACGTAAGCTTCACTCGGTTTTTGCGCCCGTCCATCTCCATGCCAATAATGCAAGTCCCCCACGGATGTTTTGTGGATATGCGGTTCCGAAGCTTCTCGAAATCACCTACATTCGTAGAGACGGTCAGTCGTTCAACGATTCACAAGAGTCTTTTCCTGGCGAGTATGATGTCCCTAACATCGCTTCTCTTCCTGAAATTAAAATCGGCGAAATCTTAGCTCGCTCCAAACGTAATTCCTAAATAACGCCTACGTTTCTCCAGGATTCCCAGTAACAAAACGTTCCTTTTTTGCATTATGAAAGTCAGTAAAATCATCGGATTTCATCTACCGTGGAAACACACGATCGTTCAATTCAGTCCGATACGATCTGGTAGCACCCTGCTTTTTAACCTGCTCAGTGAACTCTACCCACAAGCATCGATTGAAAAACAGCATACCTACGGTTGGTATTTCAATCATCTAAAAGTAATTTCCTCAGTGCGACATCCCTTCGATTGTGTTGGATCAATCGTTCAGGCCCACAAAAAGGAACTGACCATGGAAACAGTCGAGTGGACGACAAATCGTTTCCTTAACAATGGTGGAAACGATATCACCAAGGTCAAAGATCGTGGGAATGTTCGAGTACTCCGCTACGAGTCATTCGTCAATAACTATGACGTGATTTTCGATACCTTGGAGGAATTCATGGGGCTTAAAGTAGACCAGGTCACACGTGAAAACATCAATGCAAAATTCAATCGTGACGGCGTACGCAAAATCATGGCGGAAAAGAAAAATTTCGCTGAATGGGATGATAAGACACTCATTCATGGCGATCACATATCCGTGCGAGATGGTCAATGCGGCTACGGCAAAGAGATGTTCTCTCCTGAGCAGCAGGATTACATCGCGGCGCGTTGCAAGGAATACATGACGGCTTTTGACTACCAATGACCAAGGTATCATCCATGCAGGACTTCAAATAAACCGCAACTTCGTTTCTGATCTCTGGATAACAACTAATCGTCAAAATATCAAACGATGATGCATGATTCTAAAGTCTATTGCATTGGAGACAGCCATATATCCTTTTTCAGTGGGAAAGACTCCATCCAACCTTCATGGCCAACGGTTTCTCAAGACCTGCTTCCATGGTTCAAAACGTTTCACATCGGTCCTGCATTGGCTTTCAACCTCAGCCGTGAGGGCACCCAGACCCAGGGTCGCGAGAAAATCTTTGATATTCTGAAAAAACATATTCCTTGTGGAGCCACGCTTCTCCTTTCCTTCGGTGAAATCGATTGCCGTATGCATCTAACTAAACAGGCAGAGCAAAGACAAGAACCTCTCTCCGGCGTTGTCGGAAATTGTTTGGATGAATATTTCAAAATCATCTCAGAGATGATTGATTTGGGTTATCGCATCATCGTTTACAATGCCGTGCCATCGCACTCCAAAAGCCGTAAGCTCCGTAGAGCAGGAACCCACGCTTACGCATCCTACGGCACCAAAGAGCAGCGAACCCATGCTATCCGCTTATTCAATGCCGGAGCAAAAGAACGTAGTGCCAAAGTAGGTGCTTATTTTTTGGAGAATGCCCACCACCTAACTAACTCCGCTGGCAAACCCTACAATTGGTACTTTTTCGATAGCATCCATCTCTCCCAGCGCGCCATGCCAGCGACTCTTCATGAGCTGGCCATATTGTTGCCTGATCTGAATTTAAAGGGGCCTCCGATTTCAACTCTGAACTTCAATTTACGCCTGCGCGATTGGCTTCACAGGCGATATTTACGGATACGTAAGGAGCTTTCGAAATTACGTCGTAAATAAAACAAATGATTCCATTGAGTCATTTGCCGCGCCGTTTTATACGAAAAATGAGTCCCCTCGGAAATGGTCTGAAAGCCTTATGTGAACGGATCATCGTTTCAGTGGGTTTAGCGGTTGGATTGTAAAACATTTCAGCCCAGCGCGCCCAAGCAACCCACGGATTATATCTGTATAATACTTGTTCCCTTGCTCTACCAACTGCTTGAATCTCTTCAGGCTCTCTGGGAAGATCAAGCAACGCAGCAATTCTATCCGCTGCATGGTCCGGTGATTTGATGTCTAAAGCGATAAAGGAATTTTTAGGAAAATATTCGTCGAGATTTGGACAGCCAATATATAATGGAAACGCCCATCCCAGATATGCATCGAGGATTTTCTCTGTCCAGTAATGCGGCGCGCGGCAGTTTTCCATCGCTAGATGAAAGCGATAGCCTTGTATCGCAGCTGACTTGTCATCAATAGGTTCAAAGCCACGACCAAAATGCACAAGCCTATCACCCAACTTCTCCTTGAGTCTTTTGAGAAAAGCCAGACGCTCCCTTTGTCCGATTGTGAAAGATGCGTTGGAACATACGACACTGACTTTATTCAGGACAGCCTCGGGCGCTTTCATCGCTTCCAACTCTCTGAATCCAATTTCAATATTTGACGAAAGATGATTGAATCCGAACTGCCAGCTTAGGCAGGGTGCATGCAGTGTTACACGAGGATGACCCGATTGCTTGTGGGTATCAATAATTTGATGAAACTGCCTATAGAATGCTTTCGGATATACTTTTTTAGACTCTGGCTCAGCTGCGATGAATAAGGTGTTTTCTGGGCTACACCTCATCTTTTCCATCGGTCGCGCATTAGCAAAAACAATCCAAAAATCAGCTTCCATTTCCTCTTTAGGATTGAGGAAAAACTCACATCTGCCAATTTTGGGGTTTTTGCCTTCACTATATTCAGGGGCAATTTTTCCCAATCCACTGACACGACTATCAGTCGTGACAACCACCCGCAAATACTTGCTGTGTATTCGGCTATCAGGAGTATCAAACATGTTGAAGACATGATCTATAACTTTCTTTGATTCTACAAGAACTTCCCATTCTTCCAATTTCAGCCTCGAGTCTAGAATCTATTTTCTCATCTTAACTCCTTCACTGATGAATTCTCATCCTATAGAAGAAACTTAAGTTGCTCAGCGTCTGATTTTTTGAGAAATTCTTGCCGCTAACTTGCGAAAGTTATTTCAAAGCTTTACAAGATTAAGAATACATTTTTCGATTAAAATTGTCTTTATCATGAATTTATCTAATAAAAAACCAGCAGCGATTGATACTAATATGCGTCACCGGATGCTGAGAGCATTTCGTGCTCCATTCAAACGCATGACACAGCTTATTGGTTTTGAGATTAAGAAAATTCGGAAATTTTCAGCCAAAGATGTCGCATTTCTACATATTGGGAAAAATGCTGGCACTCAAATCAGGTATCTTGAAAAGCTAATCAATGACGCTCAGAGCCAAATCAGATTCGTTAATTATGGTCATGCCTTAAAATTAAATAATATACCAGAATCTGTTCCATATTTTTTTAGTATTAGAAATCCTGTAACCCGATTCAAATCTGCGTTCTATTCGCGAAAACAAATAGAACGACGTTGGCATGACGTGGAAAAAATAGCGTTCGCGGATTTCGAGCATGCTAATGATCTCGCTGAAGCCTTATTTTCAGGCGGAGACGCTGGAACACGCGCGTTTTGGGCAATGAACAACATCGGTCATGTCAACTCCGATCAGTTTGAATGGCTTGAAAATTGTGGCTACATATTCACACACAGAGAACCTATTTTTATTATTAGACAGGAAAACTTTGAAGCTGATTTCAAAGTTTTACTCCAAAGGTTGCATCTGCGTATAGATTGGAATCATTTGGACATCGCACCAAAACAGCAACGCTCAAATTCTTTTGATTATTTGGATACGCCAGAGCTATCTCCGTTAGCCGTGTCAAATTTAGAGCTTTGGTATAAGCGCGATTTTGAGTTTCACCGCACTTGTGTCGAATGGATTGAATCAAAAAAATCAAATGTAGATGATGTCTGAAAAATATAAATTATTTAGGCGCGATGATACTTTGCAGGACGTTTTTCACCGGCAATAGCGTTTCGTGTGTCCACTAGAGGAATCTGATAACTTGAGAAATCATGCGTCTTGTAAACGTCATGGCCCGTGGACAAGACAATCAAATCATAGTCCTGAGAAATTTTCGCTTCTGACTTACGGCCTGCATACGCGGCGTGTTCGCGCGTCATTGGGATGACTGGCACAAATGGATCGTGGTAAAATACTTGGGCTCCCAGAGCTTCAAATTTCTCGATTAACTTGTAGGTAGGCGACTCGCGGTCGTCATCGACATTCGCTTTATAAGCCAGACCTAGGATCAATATTTTAGACCCGTTAACCGCTTTACCCTCACCATTCAATGCTTCAAAAGCAACCTTCACTACATGATCCGGCATCGATGTATTGATTTCACCAGCGAGCTCGATAAATCGTGTGTGTTGGCCGAATTCTCGCGCTTTCCAAGTGAGATAAAACGGATCGATGGGGATGCAATGTCCTCCGAGTCCCGGACCGGGATAAAACGGCATGAATCCAAATGGTTTGGTCTTAGCCGCCTCAATCACCTCCCAAATATCGATCCCCATTGCGCCGTAAACGATTTTCAATTCGTTCACCAAGGCGATGTTCACAGAACGAAAAATGTTTTCTAGCAGTTTGCTGGCTTCAGCAACGCGACAGGAACTGACAGGTACAAGTTTATCTATCGCAAGACTATAAAGCTGTATGGCTTTTTCCAAGCACTCGGGGGTAAGACCGCCAACGACTTTAGGAATCGATGCCACTTTGCTATCCGGATTACCTGGATCTTCGCGTTCGGGAGAAAACGCTAAGTGAAAATCGACCCCAGCTTTTTTACCTGAGCCATTTTCAAGCACGCTTAATAATTCGCCATCCGTGGTTCCCGGGTAAGTGGTGGATTCCAATACAATTAACGCGCCCTGCTTCATATGCGGAGCAAGTGAACGCCCCGTATCAAGAACGTAGCTCAAGTCAGGTTCCCTGAAATGATTTAACGGTGTAGGCAGGCAGAGAATGACCGCATCAGCCTCTGATACTCGGGAAAAATCGGTGGATGCATCGAGTTTTCCGCTTTTGACCTGCACACTAATATCATCAGCGGCCACATGTTTAATATAGGTTTTACCGGCGAGTATCGCATCGGTCTTTTTAGAATCGATGTCTAAACCCAACACTTTGACCCCACGTCGCGCAAACTGGAGCGCCAGAGGGAGTCCTACATATCCGAGACCTACGATTGCGATTTGATTCATGAAGCGGCGCTATTCATCTCACGAGATTGGCTCAGATGGTAGAAGTTTTTTCGCCAACCTCGCCCACCAGCTCTTTGTAGAGATTCAAAGTGCCAGCGCACATGGACTCGAGGTAAAACGCGGAGTCTGGCACTTTTGGAATGGGCTTGTTGGCGAGAATGCGGATGGCAGCATCGAGGAGTTCAGCGGAATCCATGAGTTTGACACGGCCCTCGGGAAAAATCACTTCGAGCAACTCGCCAACTCCCCCGCAGTCGTAGCCCAATACCGGCTTACCAATCGCTAATGCTTCCAAAACCGTTCGTCCGAATGACTCAGGCTGTTGGGAAAGCGCACATACCACTTGGCTGATAGCCATGATCTCGCGCACATCGGAGCGATGGCCAGTAAAAGTAACCGAATCCTCCAACCCCTTGTCTCTGACCAGTGATCGCAACTCCTCAAGATAAGCCCGTTTTTTCGGATGCGTATCTCCCACCACTAAACCGTGCACTGCATTTCCTAACTTTTTCAATTCACTGAGTAATTCGAAAAAGTCCGCATGCCCTTTGAGTCTCGTGATGCGACCCGGTAACACCAACACCGCTTTCCCTTCGAGGTGTGGATTTTCGCTTCTCCATCGTTCCAGCCAGTCTTTCGAAGGTTTATAATTTGGCGGATAATCGGCGGGATTGATTCCACGATAAATGAGAGAGACTTTTTCAGCAGGAGTTTGCGGATAGTATTTTAAAATATAATCACGGATACTCTCAGATACCGCGATAACCCGTTCGCCTTTTGTCATGATGGCGGAGTAAAAGCTCACAGAATAAAAGCCGTGAACTGTGCTGACCAAACGCGGACGCGTGGCGGGATCCAATTTTCGCCAAGCCAACCATGCGATCCAACCCGGCACTCGTGAGCGAATGTGCAGGATGTCCGGCTTTTCCTTTTCAAGTAATGCTCTGAAAGCTTTCACCTGAAACAATGAGCTCAATCTTTTGCGATGCACCGGCATAGCGATATGCCTGCCGCCCATTTTTTCTAACGCCTCCACTTGCCTACCACCGTTCGAAACCACCAGTGCTTCATGGCCGTTTTTTACCAAGTAATCCGCGATTTCCAGCGTCCCACGCTCGACTCCACCGGAATTTAACTCAGGTAATATTTGTAAAACTTTCATCACTTAAATTCACCTGCACGATAGCTACCATCCAATATAGAATCCCACCATGCTCGATTTTCAAAATACCACCTGACCGTGGATTCCAATCCCTCAGAAAAGCTCACCATTGGCTTCCAGCCAAGCTCTGAACGCAACTTTCCACTGTCCACCGCATAACGAAAATCGTGACCGGGTCTGTCAGCCACAAATTTCACTAGCTGATCCGCTCCAGAGATCTGCGAACCGTAATCCATCGAAACCCTTTCGATGATACTCAGCAACTCTCTGACCAAATCGATATTCCTAACCTCTGAGTTTCCTCCAATTACATATTCGGAACCCACTCGCCCGTTTTCAGAAATTTTCAGCAAAGCCTCACAATGATCCTGCACATGCAACCAATCGCGAACATTCTCTCCTGTCCCATAAACTGGAATCGGATTTCCTAAAATTCCCGCTAAAATCACCATGGGAATGAGCTTTTCGGGAAACTGATAAGGGCCATAGTTATTTGAGCAATTCACAAACACCGTCGGCAACCCATAGGTTTGGTGCCATGCGCGAACCAAGTGATCGCTGCCGGCTTTACTTGCAGAATATGGCGAATTTGGCTGATACCGACTTTTTTCATCGAATGCATCGCCCTCACCTGACGATCCAAAAACTTCATCGGTTGAGACATGGATGATCCGAAAATCATGATTCTTCTGCTTCCAAAATTCCAACGCGGCATCTAACAAACATGCCGTTCCAAGGACATTGGTTTTTACGAAATCCAATGGCTCTGCAATCGAACGATCCACGTGACTTTCAGCAGCCAGATGGAAAATTCGATCGGGTTTGAATTCGGAAATCACTTCTCCAAGTCTCTCACGATCCGCCACGTCTCCGAGAGCGAAATGATATCGCGGATGATTTTCCACATCGCGCAGTGAACCCCTATTCCCCGCGTAAGTCAGCTTATCAAAATTCAAAACCTCATGTCCGAGATCTAACAATCGTCGCACCAGGTTGACGCCAATGAAACCCGCACCACCTGTGACAAGTATTCGTTTCATATCCCCATCTCTCTTTCCAAAGCCTCTTCCATCGCGCGCTCTACCAAGCGAGCTGCAGCGGCTTCGGTTGCTTCGTCCAATGTTTTGACCGCTGCCTTTAACGCATTCGCATTACCGATTGCCATCGCAGATTTCACTTTAGAAACGGCCTCTTCAATTTCCGCACGTTCCTCGTCCTCCACAAATCCCTGTTCCAAAATCATCTCCACCGCAGGCAATAATTCATCGGCCTTCATCTTTGCCTCAGTGAAAATCCGCTCCGACATATCTTCAAACGCAAACTCCACCGACTCACCCACCATCTGCTCCACCGCCGCATCGTCCACATTCACCGCTGAGTTTTCAATCTTCACAACCACGTCTTTTCCGGTCGAAGTATCTCGGGCAAGAACCTCCAAAATCCCATCAGCATCGATCTTGAACTGCACCCCAACGCGCGCCTGACCTTTTGGTGCACTTTCCATTTCCACATCGAAATTTCCTAGCTCCCAGTTATCACGAGCCATCTCGCGCTCGCCCTGCAAAACCCTGACCCGCATCTTCCGCTGACCATCTGCCGCATTGGTAAACATCTCGCCCGCTTTGCATGGGATCGTCGTATTTCGAGGAATCAACACATTCATCAGCCCCCCGAAGGTTTCAATTCCAAGACTCAGCGGAGTCACATCTAACAAAACCATCTTGCTCATCGCCCCACTTAAAACCCCTGCCTGTATCGTCGCGCCGAGCGCAATCGCTTCATCCGGATGCTGGGTGACATCGACATTCTTTTCAAAAATTGCTGCGACAGCTATCCTTACCGCAGGCATCCTTGTGCTGCCGCCCACCAAAACCACGGCATCGAGATCCGAGTTTTTCAATCCGCTGTCGAGCATCGCTTGTTGAGAACATTTGAGCGTTTTTGCAATCCAGTCCCGAGTCATCGCGTTGAGCTCAGTTCTCGTGATTGTTTTCTCAAAGCTACTAGATCCATCGTAAAACGGAATCCTCACAGTGTAACTTTCCTCCTCAGAGAGCGCACGCTTCGCCTTTTCCGCCTCTTCCAGAAAGCGCATCTGCATTTCAACAGAGAGCTTACCAAGACCTTCGAGTAATCGGCGGGAAATCATTTGATCCACGTCATCTCCACCCAAACGCGTATCGCCATGTGTCGCCAACACCTGAAACACACCTTCCTGCATCTCCAGAATAGAGAGATCAAAGGTACCGCCTCCTAAATCATAAACCGCTACCCGCGAGCGGTCTTTCATCTTATCCAGCCCGTAAGCCAAAGCCGCCGCCGTTGGTTCATTTAAAATTCTCACCACCTCCAAACCCGCAAGCTCTGCCGCACGTTTCGTTGCGGCCCGCTGGGAATCGTTGAAATAAGCAGGGACCGTCACCACTGTTTGCTTCACCTCAGTTTCCAATCTCCATTCCGCAATTCGTTTAAGCTCTCTCAAAATATCCGCGCTGACTTCTTCAGGAGTTTTCCCCACCGCATGTAGCACAGGATCGTCAATGCGCCCAGCCCCCATCCAGCGTTTCACACTGGTTACGACCCGCATCGGATCGGTCACGCGTCGTCTCAACGCTTTACGCCCAACCTCGACCGCGCCGCCTTCACCATACCAAACGGCACTTGGAATGATGCGTTTCCCTTCCTCGTCTGCGAGTAGGATAGGAAAACCTGAATCCACCACGCCCACCGCGGAGTGAGTCGTGCCGAGATCAATTCCAAGTATCATCATTTCACAGGCAAGATGCCTCACCTTAACCTCTAGGGAATACGGAAAATTTTCCCGTTCGATGGATCTTTGGCGAGCTGCCCCGAGCGGAAGCCTTCTACATTGATCACATTAAATGGCGAGTACGGGCTAATCACATGGTTGGGATTAGCGGTGCGTTGAGCGACGGGATGCTCGTCCTGCGTAGGATGCCTGACGATTTCTTCTTCATCGCCATCTGGACGATCCGGCTTTGGTTGTTCCTGCTCACCGGGAGAATGAGGACGTGGGTGTTGGTGTTCAGGATAAAATGGAATCGGTTCACAAGAAACCAGTAAGAATGCCGACCCTGCGGCCATCGTGAGTATGAGTTTGGTCATGGTTTTTCGGTGTTCGTTGCCTAAAGCTATTCACTTCTGAGCACTCCTGTGAACAGAAATTTCAATAGAATGAGGACTTTTCTGAATTTTGAGACGGAATAACGGCGATCAAACACCCGAAACCCGTCCTCTTTCATCTTTTCAAGCAGACATTGGTAAATTTCCGCCATCGCCCGTGCGGGCAGCAGAGCATGGCGATCCATCGGGTGAATCAGCGCCTCGGCCTCCCGGAACAGATATTCCGCCCGCTCCGCCTGATAACGCATCATCGCCATGAACCGCCCATCATAGACCCGGCCAATCAAATCCCGCTCCGAGTATTGAAAGCGGATGATGTCGTTTTCCGGCAAATAAATCCGTCCGCCGTTGGCGAGATCCTCGCCGACATCACGTAAAATATTCGTGAGCTGGAGAGCATTCCCAAGCATTTCCGCATAGCGATCCGAGCTCTCATGCACGCAACCAAAAATTCTCGTCGAAACCAGCCCCACCACCCCCGCAACCTTCCAATTGTATTTCGAAAGCGCCTCCCAACTTCCGAACTTCTGTGGTTTAAGATCCATCCGGCAGCCATCGATGATTTCTAACAACCAATTAGGCAAAATTCCGCGACGCGCTATCATTTCCATCAGCTCATATCCAAGCGCATGCTCTGCCGGAAATCCATGGAGTAATCCTTCTTCCCACGTCTTCAAACCCTCCGAACGCTTAGCCACCGAGATGCCCAGCTCATCGGCAATGTCATCTACCGTTCTGCAAAACGCATAGAAAACCACCATATCGTCGCGCCTATCCTTCGGCAGGATTTTTAGCGCGAAGGCCAAATTGGATTCCGCCTTCCGGGTGATCTCAGATGCGGCGGACACGGTTGGAAAAACTATTTAATGAAGCCCCAATGACCCGTGGTGAACGGCCAGAGCGAAAACAACGCGGGACCCACCAGGTTGAATTCTTTCACTGATCCCCAGTAACGAGAATCCAGTGAACTACTCGTGTTATCCCCCATCGCAGCATACTCACGCATGCCTGGTTTGGCTTTCTCATCTTTGAGCGGTAACACTTCACCATCATCCACCAAATAACGTTTTTGACCGGGGCTCGATTGAGCAAGGACATAACCCTTGTGCTCTTTTTTAAACGGCGGCCCACCCTCAGCCACTCGGCGTATTCCCGGCTCACTCGCTACTTTTCCATTCACAATTAAATCTGGACTCATGATGGAAAGCTCATCACCCGGCACACCCACCAAGCGTTTGATGTAGTGCGATCCAGCACCCTGCGGCCCACTGTGCTCTTGGATGCCTTTGATTCCAATCGTATCAAAAACAAACACCTCTCCGCGCTTCGGCTTCCTGAAATGATACGAAAATTTATCCACCAGAACGAGGTCGCCTGTGTCGATATAACCCTCCATGAGAACCTGGCCTTTCTTCAAAATGTCACCATTTTTCCTAGCCTCCTTATACGCTGCGACTAGACCAATATCATGCGCCTGACTTGAAGGCGAAGGCAGTCTCAACGGCTCTTCGTCTATGCTAATCAATTGCGATCGACTGAAAAAATGCAGCCACTGAAAGTCCCTTACATCTCCCCCTTCTTCAATACTGCCATCTGAAGCCTGTCGCATGAAAACCTGCACTCGGCGGTCTTTATCATTCACCACTTTTTCGTAACTCCTACCCCGCAAGACACTTTCCATCACTCGTTCCGGAAACGATGGCCATTTCTCTTTTTTCAAAGGAGTTCCGGTAATCCCGTTCAAAGTCGGCTGCATCGATCCCGTCGGAATCCGAAACGGCTGCAAATAATACGCACGCAATCCAAGTGCGATGACGATCGCCACAAACATGACTTCAACATTCTCCTCAAACCAACCCTGCGGCTTCTCACGCGGCAGCGCATTTTCACACGTCGCACGCAACTGCTTTGACGCCTCATCCACCTTTTCCTTATCCTTGCTCTTAATCGCTTGAACCAGATCTTTACGTCGAGATTCGATCTCCGCAACCCGCTCAGCAGTTAGCAAATCTCTTTTGTAATTCAGAAATTTGGTCGCTCCTTTAGCGAGATGGTTCGCATTTTTTTTCCAAGCAGGCGTGAACATACGAGGAAACCCTGCACCCCGAGAAGCTTCCCTGCAAGCCCTACGCCATGACAAAACCTAAAATCTTGCCTTCGAATACCCCTTGATTCACTTTGGCAGTATGAATTTGATATTCAGGACCTTTTTCATTTTGATTACCTGCGGCATTCCCAGCCATCTTTGTGCTCAGCCGCCAAAGCACTCAACGAGACGATAGAGAGCGGAAATTACCAAGAACGCGGCGTCAATAGCCCTCTCTGGGAAAATGTCTCACTGCTCAATCGCTTGAGAGAAAACGTCGATCCAAGAACCAAAGACTATCTCGATGCTTTCCTCAAAACCGCAACACTCCTCAAAGACATCATCGCCAGCGGAAAGAAGCAATGGACGTCCGATCAACTACGCGAATTCAATTCCTTGGTCACGAAAATCCAATCCGAAGAAAGCAAACTCCTCAACAACGTCGAAATCCAAGAGGAAATGATGGATCAGTGACATTTCACTGATCACTACTTACTCTGCACCTTCCTCAAACCCCAACCCGCAGATCCCTAACACTCCACAACGTCCCTCCCGCTCCTTTCCCTGCCCCCCGCATCTTCCGCGCTCCATCTTTTCTCTTCTCAGAAAATCTCTCTCGCGCCGCGTCAAACGCATCATTCACAAAGCTCTTGCTACCGATCACGGCCCCGTCCGTGAAATACCTTACCCGCGTCCGCAAGATTTTCGTCATCCCTAGCTCAGGTAAGCGTGACTCATCGTGGGGGCGATCATTGGTCGCCCTCCTGCCTTCTTTGCTTTCCTCAATCGCCGTAGAACGTTGAATCTTCGCATTCGATGGCTTCCGCTCCAACGCCATTCCCATTAACCTCCGATACTGCCGCGATGCCTGTTTCCACATCGTCGCATCAAATCCCACATCACGATCCGACATCATCGCCCTCACCAATCCCTCCCGCGCCTTCTTACCATTTCCTCTCGGCCCTCCGCCCACTGCCTCCCCATAGCTACTCCAACGGTATTCCGCAGGATCTTCCACCATCTTCGCCCTAACAGGATTTAGATCGATGTAAGCCGCCATCACTCGTGCCGCCGTGCCGCTCTCTACGATTACGCTTTTAAATCTATCCTCCCACAACCGCCCCGTCCGCTTATGCTGACCGTTAAACCATTGGGTAAAACGCTGCATCAACCCTTTCATGAACTGACTCAGATCGTGCATGCGATGCGTGAACCGACCCTTGATTTCCTCCACCCGCTCCGGGTTCCCTCCCTCTAGGCCGCCCTCATGCCTTGCTTCGTGAATTTGTGCCGCCACATCCGCCACAAACGCATCGCTGTATAAAGCCGAGAGACGCTTGAGAAACACATCATCGGCAATGCCTTCCTCCGGCTTAGGCGGAACCTCAACCAGCAAATGGATGTGATTGCTCATGATGCAATACGACAAAACTCGGCACCCACTGAAATTCTCATACATCCGCATAAACATTCGGAACTTCTCCTTCTCCTCCACCCCAAACGCAAACCTCCGCTCCACAACCCTTGAAATACAATGGTAAATCGATGGTTTCTCCAACGAATCCTTCCAAGGCGATATCCAACGTGCACGTCTCATTTGCTCCTTTTTAACTCCCAAATCCAATATTGCAACAGGAAAGTCATATATAAGGACTGTCCCTTTTTAACAGTCCCTTTTTCAGGGGACTCTTACACTGGGTCTTTGTGTATCGTGCGCGCCCTGCACGATCGCTCTTCACTAACGTGCCTGATGTTGTCTCTTGTATAGATGTCATAGAATCCAAATCTATGGCATCTATGCTATCCTTGAATAGAGAGGTTCTGTTGGGCGCTTAAGAAGGGCGACCCAACGCACCATGCGATTCATCCGATGGTTACGAGCCCACATCTATAAAAACGCTCCTCTAAGCGAATCTATCAAACGCCTCACCGCAGTCTGGTCTTGTTAACTTATCAACTTTTCCACACCGATCAGTTATGCCTAATCGTAGAATTCCAAGATTTAAAAACCAATTTCCCGTTTTTAAATGTATTAAAAAATCTGACTATTTTTATATTTTCCATTCCAATATTAACATTAATATAACTAACAAATAATATTTTCCGGCAAACTATTTCTACATTGTTAAATATAATATTATTAACAAAATCAATAATGTCATTATGAGATTCGCAGGATCGAAAATTCCAAGAAGCAAACTCAGGTATGCTTTCAATACTTAAGTCAGCACCTGCTTCAGTTATTACCAAATGAATTTTAATTTTATCAACAGCAGGTTGCTTTGTCTCTAATATATAAAAATTATTTTCGATGTCTGACGCCGTTATTTCAAAAAATCCATCAAGCGCCATAAGATCATCAACAATAGCAGCTGGATAATTATCCATGATTCGAATTTTATTTATTGGAAGCATTGTAAAGCCATCTTTTCAATATAGCTGTATCATTAGCTACATTATTCGGTACAAATGTTTTTGGAACTTGGAAGTGAAAGCTAGCGATATTAGGTCTCAAGGCATTTGTGCCAAGTCCAAAGCGAAATGCCATTCCATACTCTCCAGCTGCAGTTCCAGTACTCCACCCGGCTTTAATGACCGATCCTGCTTGATTATAAGTCCCCCCGGCTCCTCCAAATGCCGAATGGCCAAATCTGGAGGATGTGACACCAAATATTTCGCTTAAAAATGCTTTTTTTCCTAGATAACTTAGCCCTGCTCCAACTCCCTTGAATATACCCCCACCGACTGCAGACGTAATCATGTATTCTTGTGTAGCTAGCGACGCCCCTAAGGCTTCGGATTTAGCAAAATTTGCAAAATAGTGCAATTGTGCTTCTGCTCTCGGTGTAAAGACCGTTCCAAGTTCAAAATCATTTACGTCACCAGAAAATCCTAATGCCGATACCCCGTGGCACTGAATGCACGGAAGTGCGGTATCTTGAGTAATGTATCTAGGTGTTCTTCTGTCCCCCTCCGCGTTAACCAGATGTTGGAATGCAGCAGTCCAAGCGCCGTTGGCGAATTTTCCTCCACCCAGCACCGAGGCTGTGCCGCCAGCAACACTAGCAACGGCAGTCCGTCCTGCAAGGCCTAGGCTAGAACCTATCTTTGTATCTGGATTGGTTAGCCCGGATACAGCGGTTGCAGCTCCTGCTGCCGCTGAGATAAACCCATCTCCAAACTTTTCGCCCATTGCTACGTTGGTGGCACCACCAATAATTCCGTGACCCACAATGTTTGCTACACCACCAACCATGTGCAGAGGTCCGGTCAATGCTCCCGAGATCCCTTGAATTGTTGCTCCGCGCAACACATCACCCAAGTCTCCCCCATTGAGACCGGCACTAAGCGCACCAGTAACAGCTCCAACCACAGCACCCGCGGCCGCAAACCCAGCTATCGCCCCGTATGCTACGGCTGAATAGAAACCGACACCGCTTGCTGCAAGAGAATACGCCACAGAATAGGCTACCGATCCCGCAATGCCAGCGGTCACGATCGTAGCGACTACAGCCACAACTATCACCACAATCGTCCGCCAGTTCTCTTTGATGAAGCTTCCTATTTTACTGAACGCCTTGCTGATGAACGAGAAACCACTTGGATCTGTTGCGTTAAGCGGATTGTTTAGAACGTAACTGTAGCGGTTGAAGTTTTGACTGTATTCGGGGATTTGGACGACTGGGTCGGGTGAGAGGAAGCGGCCTAGTTCCGGATCGAAGATTCGGCCGTTCATGTGGATGAGGCCGGAGTCGTCTAACTGTTCGTGGCCGGTGTAGCCGCGGTCGTGGTCTTTTGAGCTGGTGCGGAAGGGATCAGCATCGCTGGCGCGGTAGCTTATTTGGGTGGCGGCGTCGCGACGTTCGCCCCATGCATCGAAGGATTGGTATTCGGTGGATTGGCTGGCGAAAGATGAGCCGTTCCAGATGCCGACGACTAACGCATCGGTGGAGCCGAGGTGATCTGCGATGACGTTGGTGAGTTTGGTTCCGGGATTTGAGCCGCCGAGGACGCGGGTGTAAATCATTCCACCGCCGAGTGAATGCCTGTGCACAGTTTTGACCAGAACAGGGCTGGCCGTTCCGTTGGTTTTTGTCGTGTGTTTTTCACGCTCGTAGGAGCCGAGGTAGAGGGTGGTTTCGATTGCACGGGAATCATTCCCCGATACACGTTCCTTGATCTGGCGAGCGCGGCTGCCACCGGCATCGAAATCAAACAGGCTGGTCACCGTGCTTGCGCTGGCGTGGACGATGTTTCCGGAAAAATCCTTCAATTCAGGAACGCCTTGGTATTCGAGGCTTTGGAGCTGGCCGAAGGAGGTCCAAGTGTAGGTGCGCTTGCCGTCTGAGGTGACGTAACCAGCGGCATCGTAAGAGTAGGTGCGGTTGAAACCTTTCACTGTTGCCGATGTGACCGCATGGAGGCGAGTCGGGCTGGCGTATGTTAGAGTGGCGGAGTTGCCTTTGGTGAGCAGGTTGCCTTTGATGTCATAGGAATAACTTTGTGGAGGTGGGACGCTGGTGATGGTCGCTCCTGGTAGGGCGACGACTGAGGATGATGTGAGGCGGTTCAGGGTATCATAGCCGAAGGTTTCACTGCGTTGTGCGATGATATCGTTGCGGATTTTCAAATTTCCCAAACTATCCCAAGTGTAGGTTTTGTTTTGGATGGAATCGCCATTGCGAGTAGCGGAAAGCGCAAGCACATCGCCTTTGGCGGGATCATAGGAGGCGATGATGTTGACGTTTTGGGCGAGATGTTGGGTGAGAGCGCGGCCCTTGCTGTCATAGATTCCCGCCTGCCATAAAACCGTGCCCGCACCTTCGTAGGTTCCGGGAGCGAGTTTTTGCCTCAGAGGGAAAGAATAATCCTCATCATACTCATTCATGACGGTCAGACCTCCGGCATCGGTCGATGAAGTGACGCGCCCCAGCGCATCGTAAGTGCTGGATGTGGTAAACGTTTCACCGAACTGAGTTTTGGATGTGGTGAGGGGTCGGCCTAATGAATCGTAGGTAAACGATTCCTGATAACCACTCGCCGCGCCGGAGCCGGTGATTTCAATGACCTTGCCGCGCAAGACGCCAGAGGCTCCGCTGTAGAGTGTGCTGTATGTGCCTTCGGGTTGGGTGACTGTTAGAGGTCGGCCCAAGACATCATAGGTGAATGATGAGACTTGGCCTTTTGCGTTGGTGGAGGAAAGGACTTCGCCAAAAGCGTTGTAGACGGAGGATGAGGTGCCGGAGTTGGTTTCGGTTACCGAAATTTTATTTCCAAACGTGTCCCAGGTGTTGGTGAGCAAGGTATTGCCACCGACGGAGACAGAGGTGAGTCGGCCCTCGACATCATGGTTGAAAAGAGTGGTTTGGCCGGATGGATCTTTGGACTGAACAAGTCTGCCGTGCTGATCTTCCCAACGTTCCAATGTCTGATTCGCAACGTTGATGGATTTGGAGTAGGTGGCGGGCTGATCCCCGAGCATACAGTAACCTTGTTCTTCAACGGAGTCGCTAATGTTACCGGGTCGATTGGTGCGGATGACACGACTGAGTAGGTCATACTCAATGGTTGTGTAGTTTGGAGCTTCACCGGCAGCAAACGAATCCGAGACCGATGATTTGCGGCCTTGGCTGTCGTAATGGGTGACGGTGTAAACTTTTCCGTAACGCGCGGAGCCTACGGCGGTGCCATCGATGAGGATGGTGGTTTCCGTGACGAGCTCACGGCCCAAGGCATCGAGATAGACTTTGCCTATGGGTGTGCCGGAGGATTGTTTCGCGCGGAAATAAGCGATGTTGTGGGTGGAGTTGTGCGGCCAGACCGAGTTCGGGACTGAGAAGTTGGCAGCATAGCCCGTGACCTCAGCGGTCTCGGTGGAATCGGGATGATTGGTTTTGATGAGGGTGCCGAATGGATCGTAAGCAAAGCTTGTTGTTAGGCCATTGATGCCTGTTGTGGAGAGAACGAGGGCTTTATCGGAATCGTAGTTATAGGTCGCAGTGTAGCCGAGTTGGTTCGTTTCCGAGATGACGAATCTACCTCTGGAATCATAGGTTGTAGATGACGAGCGTGTTAGTCCTGAGCCTGCAACTGTCGTGGAAACCACGTTGCCAAATGCGTCATGCGTGTAGGATTTGGTAACAGAGAGCGGATGTCCGGGTTCTACGGTTTCCGATTTCAGGATGCCGGTTCCGGTATCGTAGGTGAAGGCGGAGTTTTTCTGGCTGGCTGTGAGTCCCTGCTTGGTCTTGGTGACGCTTGCAGAAGACAATCGACCCAAGTGCCATTTCGTTGAAGTGATGTTGTGGCTGTAGACACTATTGGTGGTCACGGATGACTCATCTAGGGAGGTAACGCTTGAGATTTTCACAAATCCATAAGCATCAAAATCCGCTAGATTTTGAGTGGTGACTGTTTCGCCTTTTAAGGTGCCATCGAGATCAAAAATATGATTCACAGATCTGGTCTGTACCGGACGGCGTATGGTGCCACCTACTCCGACCTGACTTGGCATTTCCGAGTAGATTGCGGACTGGATAGATAGAATTTTGCGACCCGCGGTGAAAGCTTGCCCCCCATGATTCGGGGGCATGAGTAAGCTGTCTGCGGCAGTCAGATTGACGCTGGTTTGTGTGTAAACCGGACTCCCCGCGAAAGGGAACTCACGATGGCTGTCCGTGCGTGTGAGCTGGCCGTTGGTTTCATCCAAAGCCTCGACCCAACCGAAGCCCAGGGAGGCTTCATTGGTTTTGTCATATCGAAGATCGCCGTAGCGTTGGGATTTCCAGTTGCGTCCGCCCAGACCGTTGGGTTCCGAGTAGCGTGAAACCACTAGACGAGAATCAATCAAGCTTGCATGGCCGACTGGAAGAGTTCCGGTGAATTTCTCGTAGACTCTTGCTCCAAAACCCGTGGTTGGGGTTGGATCGTTGAGGCGGTGATACTGAACTTGGAGTTCCGAGCCAAAGCCATCGGTGATGGCGGTGATGATTTCGGGTTTGGCTTGGTTGAGATAAACGGTGGGGCGTTCTCCGTTACGGATATTCGCAACGATATCAGGAAAGCCATCTCCATTGATATCCACCACCATGGAGTTGGGATCTGGGTAATTTTTTTTGCCGAGCTTAAATCCATCCGGCAGTCCCCATGATTGATCCTGTATCCAACCCTTTCCGGTATTGATGAATGCGCCATTGTTGGTTCCTGAAAACGGATCGTTGCTGGTGACCGTGCGCTTGCCATCGGGTCCAATGTAATCAGTGCCATCGCGAGAATATAGAATATCGACTAAGCCGTCACCGTTCAGGTCTGCAAACTGTGAACAGGTTTGATCGTCGCCGGCATCCGAATCAAGAGAGAGCGGTAGTGTGTAACCTTGTCCGTAAGTAGAAGTATCTCTCAACCATCGATTTGCTCCCACAGAAGTATCTCCACGGTTGAACCACGTGGAATGAGAGAGCTCAATTTTTGTATTCGTGCTAAAAAGTTTCGTGAACGCACGCACGATATCCACAAGGCCATCGCCATTCACATCGACCATTTGGGTCCCTGCCCCATTCCTAAGACTGTTAGAATCAGGATTTTGAACGAGAGGAGCATTGCCATCCACACTTGTGGGATTGCTTCGATTCATATTTGAAGTCGAAGGATATGTGGCGGCGGGGAACTTCCAATCAGGGATGTCTTTATCTGGGAGAGATGATAACCAGGAAGGGTATAATGCCGAAGAAGTAGGAGCTCTAAACTTTCCGGTGTAACGCGTATCAACATAGGCTGTGCTGGACGCTTCGACGGTGGATTTTACATAATCCAAGAAGCCATCTCCGTTTAAATCTACGAGTGCACGTCCGATGTCGTGAATTTTATGAATATCGTCGAGGTATAGTAGGTCTTCTGGTGGAGCCAATGCGTCATTTTTGACCCAGCCCTGTCCTAGATGGCAACGGTTATGGAAGACCGTACGTGAACTCTCTGGAAGAATTTTAGCTGATGCTGGGAGTGAAGTTAGCGGACTCGCATTAGCCAGCCAACCCCAATTTGAGGTATTGATAAAAAGATCTAGGTAGCCGTCTTTATCGATATCGATCAAATCACGTGAAATCAGGTGACGCTTTCCACCATACTCACTCACTGAGTTATTATTTCTGGATTCAAATGTGGGTGAATACCCAGCTAGTTCCACCCATCCAGTGCCATTGTGCGTGAGAAATTTGAACTTATTAATGGATGTATAGCCGTTATATGCCCTTCTATGTTCTGTGACGAAAAGATCCATCTTGCCATCTCCATTGATATCGCAGGGCACGGAGCTGAGATCATGTCTTGCTGACCAACCGCTATCTTGACCTGAATTTGTAAACGCATAGCGGCCGATAGGCTTGTATATTTCATCGGAGTAAAATCCGTCTCCTGAATTTAAATAAACACCTCCAACCACATCCGCATCCGTTTGGGTAATTAGTGCATCATTGACAATGTCCCAATCCGTAACCCTGTAGTCTGTTAGATCAAGAAGCCCATCATTGTTGATGTCCATGAAACGCATGCCACGCGTTAAGTTGCTATTGTTACTAAACAAGGGAATTTCACTGATATCAGGAAAAGTGGCGGCTGAAACTTGGTTGTTATCGAGCTGTGTGGCAGTTCCAAAACGGATATTTTTAAATTCGCTCCAGCTAGTTCCATTGGTCGTGCTATTGTCATAATTAATGAATGCGAGGTAAGGGTAATTTCCTGCGACGAGACTAGCCGAGCCACTTACATTTTGCAGGGGAACTCTAAATGTCTTCCACTGGGAGTTTTCTCCTGGGCCATAAGTGATACTGCGATCACTGCTGATGGGTGATGCGACAGTCGTATCAGGACGAACATGAACGACAAACTCAGCACCCTGATTCCAAGCATCATTTGTATCGACGATCAGGTAGGCTCCTTTATCAAGATTATCTGACCGAAATTGAAATTCCACAAATGAGTTGTTCGGAACCACCACAGCTGGCGTCTGAGCTACCAATCGTCCAACTGCTCCTTCAAGGCGGATCGAGTCGGATTGGGTTTCGGTAAATGAGGTAATATCACGGTCAATCGTGATGAATGAATCGCCGTAGCTTGGAAGCACGATTTGCTCAGCTTTTACCCATTTGTTTGGTATGCTATTCGCACCCTGCCATGTAAAAACGGTCGGGCTGGTTGTAAATCCACCTGCATGTTGCCTGAACATAGATGCTAAAACCGACCTGCCCGTTTGCGCGCTAGTTTGGTAATTTAAAAAGTAGGTATGGTTGGTGTATGCACCTGTTTTGACTGCGATTTCCTTGAGGCGATTGTTCGTCTCATAGCGTAAACCGCTGGCATGATAGGCAAAGCTCTTATCCGGCCTGTCTTCGTAGGTAAAATTGATGCTGCAATACGGCGCTAACCCGCTGTCGTTACCCGTGTAGTTTACAGAAGTTACGCGTCTATCTATCACGTTATTTGTCGTATGACTCGCTTGTCCTGACCAATTGACCAAATAGTAATTGCCATTTGTGTCGGATACTTTTGAGACGTCCCACGAAATAGGTGCGTTGTAGAGCGGAGCAACAATTTTAGAACTGCTAGAATTTCCTAACTGTATAATGAGTCCAGCCTTTGTCTCAACCTGCCACCATGAATTCGTATTGTTTTGGTTTCCACCTTTCAGAGTGATGCGTGCGAATGAATCGATTTCAGTGCGGTATTCTGAATTCTGTTGGCCATAAGTTCCAGCTACACAGACCAACTTTTCTCCATTGAAAAAGAAGCGGTCATCGCCATCGAAACGTACAGCGCCTTCAAAACCATCTTTCTGCAAACTCGCTGGCCCACGGGTGATGCTTTGGAAACCCGATAAGGACCAGCCCACACCAGCAATCCCATTTCCGGCACCGGATGAATAATTCAGCGAAACTTTCGGTTCCATCCCTGCGGTGCCTTTTGGAATATCAATCGGCATCGAGTAGGTCATTGAGCCATCGCCACCAACAGACATCGAACCCTTTAACGAAGTAACAGGTTGATGCGTGCCGAGAATGGTCACAGGGGGAATGCTTCCTTGCTGCGGCAGTGGTGCACTACCATTTAATCCACCAAGCCAAAGTGAATCCATGTAATGATCGAGAAATGATTTTCCTGTACCGGGCTTGATATTATCCCTATCGTAGAGGTTTGGATTCGAACCGTTAGCAGTCTCCCATGCGTTTGGTAGACCGTCTTTATCCGTGTCGGGAAACATGGTATTTGCTGGATCGACCGTTAAATCATCTATCAGAGTGTCACCTAGCCGGCTGCCGTAGAGCTCGATGTTTTCTAAATTTGCCCCGCGCCCTTCGAATGCCAAGTTGGCCGCCGCCAATTTTCCACCGATGAATAAATCCCAGATATTACGCTGGTAGTCGTGGCGTAAAGTGATCCTTGTGTAACCCGAAGCTGTTAAACCATTTGCAGCGAGCGCAAACGTCCCAACTGTTTTCGCCCACTGGGCTGGATTTGTTTCACCCGAGCTACCATTCAAAACCCAAATATTTCCTGAGTTCGTGCCGACTGGAACCTGAAACGCGAGCTGTGTTCCATTCGAATGAAAACTCGCCTGACTGCCCTCAGGATCAGCTGCGGGTTTGAGTTGTAGATCGATGAATGCAATTTTCTCAGCGGCATTCCATTCGATATCTCTAACCAAAAGCGGTTCTTGTGCCGCGTTAGCTTCGATTTTTAAAGCCTGCCCACCGCCAACGCCTTGGCCATTCGCGGAGATGGCTGCATTTCCGGACAACAGCGACCATCCAGTGCCATTGGTAATTCCTAAAACTTCACCGGGATTATAGACGGGGCTCTCAAATGAGATTGGCGGTAAATATGCCAGAAGTTGATTCGTCCAGATAGCTGAGCAACAAATCGTGGTAACACTCGCCTTTAAAAAGTAGTTCATGAGAAGGGGTAGATGGGGGGATTTACGCTTCCAGAATCAGGATTCAATGCTATCTAATCAGCTAACAAACTATTTAAATGACAAAGAAAACGAATGCGGGAGGGAAATCACGCTGATTGTTTACTCTAGCAGAAAATCACAGGACAAGATTAAAGTGGTATTTTTGTGAAAATGATTCGCATGGTCCTTAATTCAACAAAGTTTCACTTATACCTTTGCAGGGAAGAAACGAAAAATACCCCACCCCACCATTGACTCCGCGCCATTCATCGTTTCCCATCCTGCATGCCCGTTGTGGAAAAAAAATCTCCGATCTCTTCAAATCGCTGGATTTTTTCTTACTTACTCACTGAGAAAAAAATCTTCATCCCCTCGCTTATTGCGTTGTTCCTGACTGCTGGGCTTTCGCTCGCTTTCCCCTATTTTCTTAAAGAGCTTATTGGAAATCCGGTCGATTCCCTGCGCAATGCCGTCCCGCCATCGGAAATTCTTGCGAAGATTAACGACATCATCCTGAAGCTCATTGCCGTTTTGTTCTTACAAGCAACCATCGGTTACTTCCGTGTTCAGGGTTTCATCCGTTCCGGTGAGTCTGCCCTGAATCGTCTGCGTAAAGATCTTTTCAAACATCTCCTGCACTTGCCGGTGCCTTATTTCCAGGATCAACGCGCCGGCTCTCTGAGCAACCGAGTTTCCGCAGATCTCGCATTGGTGCGAGAAACCCTACTCACCACGATTCCGCAGGCCGTTCGCCAAACTGTTATTCTCATCGGAGGGCTGGTTTTCATTTTCGTAGCCTCATGGAAACTCTCGGTCGTCATGCTCGGCTGCATTCCCGTCGTGGTGCTATTGATCGCCTTTTTCGGACGCAAAGTTCGCAACCATTCCAAGGCCGCTCAGCAATCCCTAGCCGATGCTTCAACCGTGATCGAAGAATCCGTCCAAAACATCGCGGATGTCAAAGCGTTCACCAATCAACCCTTCGAGTGCGAGCGCTATGAATCATCGCTTCAGTCTTTCCTTGCCGTCACTTTGCGCGGTGCGAAAGCACGCGGCGCGTTTCTATCATTCATCATCTTTGTTCTATTTGGAACGATCGCCTTCGTCGTCTGGTATGGCGCGCGCATGTATTCCAACGGCGTTATCACATGGGAAAATTTCTTCGCCTTCATCATCTTCTCGATCTTCGTCGGCGCCTCGCTCGGATCGTTTCCGGAAATCATTTCCCAATTCCAACAAACCGCCGGCGCTACGGATCGACTCCGTGAAATTCTCGATATGCAGGGCGAGCGTAAAAACGGCAATGCCAACGTCACGCTCAAAGGTCAGATCTCTTTTGAGAACGTTTCGTTCAACTATCCATCCCGCCCAGAGATCACGACCCTAAACGAGATTTCCCTTCAAATCCCCGCCGGTCAACGCACCGCCATCGTCGGTCCATCGGGTGCGGGAAAATCCACCTTGTTCTCGCTGATCCTCGGCTTCAACGATCCCACCTCTGGCAATATCCGCTTTGACGGAACCGATGCCCAAGACATTGCCCTAGATTGCCTGCGCTCACAAATCGCCATCGTCCCACAGGAAGTCATGCTCTTTGGCGGCACGATCTCTGAAAACATCGCCTACGGCAAACCCGGCGCATCCGCAGCCGAAATCGAAAATGCCGCGAAACTCGCCAACGCCCACGATTTCATCGCCGAGCTTCCAAGTAGCTACGAAACTATGGTCGGCCCACGCGGCACCAAACTCTCCGGTGGTCAACGCCAACGCATCGCCATCGCCCGCGCCATCTTGGCCGATCCGAAAATCCTGCTGTTAGACGAAGCCACCTCCGCCTTGGATTCCGAATCCGAACGCCTCGTCAACGAAGCCCTCGAGCGCTTGATGGAAAACCGCACATCGCTCGTCATCGCGCACAGACTCTCCACCGTCCGCCACGCCGATCAAATCCTCGTGATCTCCAAAGGTAAACTTGTCGAGCAAGGCAGCCACGACAACCTCTACGCCGCAAACGGAACCTACCGTTTTCTGGCAGAGACGCAGTTGAGTTAACCCCAAGGAGAGGCGGCATTCTGCCGCCTTTCTTCTCCATCTCCACGATCTCCCCTCCCAAAAACTCTCCATTTTCCTTGATAAACTCATGAATTCATGCATGATTTCATGCATGGCAACTAAAACGATTTCCCTGGAACTCGATGCTTATGAAAAGCTCCGTCGATCCAAACTAGACGGAGAATCCTTTTCCGCAGTCGTTCGCCGAGCGCGATTTGACCCCGCCGATGCACGCGGCAGTTCCATCATCAGCGCCTTGTCCGCTCTTAGCGTGCGGGAATCCGACGAAAAAGCAGTCACTTACTGGGAAAAAGCCGGCCTTCCAGAACGAACAATTAGCCCCTCCGTATGGGAAGGAGATAAAGAACAGTGAAGCTCCTAGATACCTGCTTTCTCATTCATTTACATCGTGAATGGACTAAGAAGCAACCTGGCCCTGCCACTCATTATCTTGAACAGCATCAAAAAGAAGAATTTAGCATCTCCGTGATCACGTCGCTTGAGTTTCTCGAAGGCTTCGAACAGATCAACGATGGACAACGCTTTCTCGCACCATTCTCCTCTCTTCTCGTATCCGAAGAAATCGCCCGTATTGGCAGTCGCATCAGACGCGATCTCCGCAAGCGCGGAGAGATGATTGGAGACTTCGACATCCTAATCGCCGCTACAGCCATCGAAGCCGCGATTCCAATTATCACGGACAACGTCAACCACTTCAACCGCATCGAAGGGCTTACCGTAGAAACATACCGTTAGGTCACAGAGACTCAGCAGCGCCGATCTTTGTCTGCTAAATCACTTTTCCTTATCTTCAATCCTGTCAGCAGCACGGCGCACGCGGCTGACATATTGTTCGAGGGTTTCGCTCTTCTTCAGATTGAGAGCCGCTTGAAGGTTAATCAGAGCATCGCTGTAACGGCGCTCACGCACTAACATTTGACCAAGTGCGAGGTTTGAAGCGTAAGCAACTTTCTCGACCCTTGCCGCGAGCTGGTAACTTGTCCGAGCCTCCACAACTAAGGCCTCGCGTTTGCTTTCATCGGTTTCATCACGCGAGAGAAGATCTTTGTGACGAGCAAGCTCTAACAATACCTCGCCATCCGCAGGATTGAGTTCGACAAGTTTGTTGAGTAAAGTGCTGGTGCGTTCTTTCTGCCCTAAAGATTGAGATATTCTCACCTCAACAAGCAGGATAGAGGTAAGATCTGCAGGTAAAATTTTGTCGCCAAGTTTCGTCCGGATACTGGTGATGAACTCATCCGCCTGGTCGGGAAATCCATAGTCATTCAGAATGCGTGCTGACTTAACTGTGCGCGCAACATCCAGTGTCTTGGACTTTTCGATGGCAGCTTGATAAGCCAACAGTGCGAGCTGAGGCTCATTCTGATCCATGTATAGGTTGCCGAGTAGATTGAGGTTTGCTTCATCCGCGATACCCTTAAGCCTCAGCACTTCAAGGTTTACGATGGCATCGTCCTTTCTCTCCATGGCGAGGTATGCATTGGTTTGCTGCAACCATAATTGTTTATCGTTCGGGTTAGCATCGATAAGCGTTCCGATCAAATTGGAGCCTTCTGTATATTTTTCCTGCGTCATTAGAGCTTGTGAGAGCCCGAGTTTCCAATCACGCGATGAGGAATCAAGCAAGTAAGCTTGGCGATATGCGTTCTCAGCGGCGACAGCGTCTTTCTTTAAAAGATGACAATAACCTAACAGACCGTATATCCGTGCGGAATTCTCACCCAACTCGATGGCCTTCTGTAAAATCGGCAGAGCTTCGTCGGTTTTATTCTGTGAGACATAGAGATAAGCAAGGTTCGTGTGTGCACGGCGAAAACGTGGAAACTTACTGATGGCCTCCAAGAAAGAACGGCGGGCATCATCATTCCGACCTGCTTGGAAATACAAATTTCCCATCACAAAAATCATAGCGGGACTGATTTCTGTAGCCACTTTCTTGCGATCTGTCGGGTGTTCAGTTTCTTGAATGAAAGCTGCTAACTGTGCCTCAGCCTCTTTAAACTTAGATTTCTCAAACAGGTCACGGACAGCAGTAAGCGCAATCTGTTCTTCAGCAGAAACTTTAGGCTCTACGTCTGAAAGGAAACCGTAGGAACCAACAAAATCGCGCACAAATTTTGGATCACGAAATAGGTTTGAAGGTGGAATGATCTGCTGTGCAGATAAAGCCGTGACTAGCAGCATGGAGATAGTGATGGAGCGGAACATGGTATAGTGGTTTCTTTGCTATCAGTTTTTCTTAACTTCAAAAGTGAATGGAACAATGCAGGTGGCTTTAATTTTTTTACCCTCTTTCATAGCGGGCTTAAAAATCCACTTACTGACCGCGTTGATCGCGGACTTATCGAGATCCGAATGACCGGAAGATTGTTTGATGGCGGTGTTCGTGACGCGTCCATCTGCGTCCACCGTGCAAGAAACGAGTACCTTGCCGCCCACACCATTTTTGAGAAGCGAAGCGGGATAGATCGGCTGGCTCTTGCTCGCCGGAAATGGAGGGGAGTCCATTTCCCCTCCAAGCAGGTCTTCCCCATCACCTCCGCCGCCTCCTCGCCGTCCGAACCCAGAAATGTCAATCGCGAAGCCAGAGCCACTTGATAAAGCCAGATCTCCGACATCAATCCCAAGATCCACGTCCGATGATTCCTGAGCATCCGACGCCATCTCGATCGGCTCGATCGACTTCTCAACCTCTTCGAGTTCATCCAACTCTTCGGGCTCCTCCAATTTCTCCTCATCTGGCGGCGGTGGCGGAGGCGGTGGGGGGATGGTTATATCCACAATCTGATATTCCTCAGCCTCCTCCTCGCCCTCCTGATTTCCGCCGTTGAATATGAAATTCGCCACCCCGCCAATCAAGACGATGGCCAGCATCACGCCGATAACCCAACGGTGGCGTGATTTGGTTGGCGGTTTGGAAAACGGTGGCATTGGATCTTTCGAAGTTGGCTAGGAATAGCGGGCCTGAAGTCAAAAATCACTCGGCTCAACTTATTCCGGCAGACTTGTCATTTATTTTTTGACTTGGGTAGCAAGGCCGATCTTATCGATACCCAGACGCCCAAGCACCGACATCACATCCATGACTTTCTGATATTGCGCCGAGCTATCTCCCCGCACGACGACCGGCAAATCCGGCGTGGCTGCCTTGAGTGCGCTAAGCTTGGTTTCGAGCTCTTCCAATGACACTGGTGTTAGGTTCAGCGAAATCCGCCCTTCTGGATCCACCGTAATCGCCTGAATCTTGGGAGCCCCAATATCCGCTGAAGACTTCCCACTCGCGCTAGGCAGTTCAACTTTCACTCCCTTTACGCCTGCTGCGGTCATCACAATGAAGATGAGGAGTAGAACCAGATAGAGGTCCACCATCGGTGTGACGTTGATATCGTCGTAGTTTTCTGAGGCCATGGCTTTAAAGGTTGGGTTGGTGGATTGGCGAGAATCTGGGTGGGCGGGGTGCGATCAATCTTTGCTAGGATAGAACTCGGCCATCTTGGCGACGAACTCATCGATGAAAACTTGGATCTCGGCAGTCGTGTTTTTGATCCGACCGTTCAGGTAGGAATAGATGAACAAGGCGGGAATCGCCACGATGAGGCCTGCAACGGTGGCAAGCAGCGCCGATGCAATACCAGGGGCGATGGCGTTGACGTTTACTTCGCCTTCCTTGGAAATGATGGCGAAGGTGATCATCACGCCGACCACCGTTCCAAGGAGACCGACGTATGGTCCGCCCGCGATACTGATCGTGAGGTAAACCAAGCCGTCAGTCATCTTGTGCTGGATCTGCACAAGGCCAGCATCGAGCGAGGCGCGAATGGCCAGAATGGAACGTCCCGTGAGGCCAGTCGTCTGATTCGGCCCCGGAGATAGGCGATGGCTGATTTCCTCTGAGCCAATGTGATAGATTTCATAAAACGGTGACTTCTGGATGACCTTCTGAGCCGCGGGATCCGCGTTGCCACCGAAGCTGCTGACACTGTCGCCGCAAGCGTGGTCGATAGCGGTGAGATCAGAGGAAAGTCTGCTCCACTGGCGAAGGAACTCGGCACTGCCTTTGTGAATGGAGTTGAGATAAAAGAGTTTTTTGACCGCGACAGACCATCCGACCAGAATCATGAGAACGCAAATCGCAATGGCTACCCAACCGTCGAACATCATATTCTTAGCGATGTCTCCGAACAGCATGACGTGTTCCATGGCCTTATTCTGCCCGCCAGGATGTTTGATCTCGGCATCGATTGCCTTGCCCATGGTTCCGTCAAAAGGAAGCTCACCCTTTCCTGTCTCGATGGCCTTGGCGATAGTGCCCTCGGACTTGTTGATCGAGACAACAGCGGGAAGACCCGAGCCCGTGTCAGCAGGTGGGGAAATGCCCTCGGTTTTCTTGTCCGTGGACGCAAAAAATACGGAAGGACCAGCGATAAAAAGTGTACCATCAATCGCGCGTCCCGCGAAACCGAGAGCTTTGCCCTCGAAACGATGTCCTCCGGCTACCGTTCCGAGACGCTTGATCCCAAGCTCCAGAACCTTCAACCGCTCAGTCATCTCACCTTTAGGATCGCCCACAGATGTGAACGCCTTTTGGTCGATGTTCGCGACCTGATCGCGATAAAGCTGGAACTCAGCGGGATGAATGCGGGTCACGAGCGCCTTCGAATACTGGTTAAGCAGACCCGATGTGTAGGTGAATCCGCCCTTGCGAGTTTCGAGATCACGCTCGAGAACCTTAATCTTGGTGGTGCGTAGTTCCTCCTCACGTTCGAGGGCGCGAAGCTCTCTGGCGAGCAAGAGAGCTTCGTCATCACGACGATTCACTTCTTTATAGAGTGCGCGACGGAGGTCCGCGTATTCCTTTTGAGTGCTCTGGAGCTCGCTGACAGCTTTATCAAGTAGAGCGCGGGCGCTCTCGTTCGGATTCGGTGCGGTTTTCGCCTCGGCGGAAATGGAAGTAGCCACGATAAACATGGCGACGGCTAAGTTGATAGGTTTCATGGCTGTATGATGGGAAGTTGGGTAAAGGAAACTTCTGTCTCGCTGGTAGCGGTGACTAGGAGTTTTAGGATTTGAGGGGCAAGTTCGTTGCGCTCTTGAAATTTCCAACCGTCTGCGCCCGCTCGGCCGGCCAAGGCAAAACTCCCGTCTTCATTCACTGCGTATGCGAACGCCAGACCAAAATAGACAACCTGCAAGTTAAACTCCTCACCCTTGGAATTCTTGTGGAGCTCAGGAAACACATGGACTCCTTGCTGGAATTTCTCCACATCCGCCATGAGTTCAGTAACTGTCACTAGCCTCTTGGAAACGTCATCGGTTTGGCCGTCTGCAGGCAATAAGAGATTCTTCTGGATCGCTTCTATCGCCTGCGTGACTTTAGGATTACTCTTAAGAGACGCTGGTAAGAGTGGGAATTTGGCTGCCAAGTTTTCCTCCATCACCCTGAGTTGGCGTTTGAGTTCGTCTTCAGCCGCGGTGAGACGATCCTTTTCGGATACCTTATCGAGGGACTGTTGGTCAGCACCTTCCTTACGCGTCTTTGCAGAGGCAATTTGCTCCTTGAGAGAAGCAATCTCGCTATCAAGACCTTCCTTGTAATTCGTTAGAACTTCCTGATCGCGAGACCAATCGTTTTCTTCCTGTTGGATTTTCCGCATGGTCTCGACCCACTCCCGCACCGATGTACGAAGCTCTTCGTTAGGTGTAACTGCTGCTTCTTGAGCGAAGACTGTGAGAGATAAAGCCAGACTGAATATGGTAATGTAGGCGCGCATATGTTGTGACGCGGCGAATTAAAGAAGGGCTGTCGGCAATTGCCGACAGCCCCCTTGTGACAATTTCGTCAGATAAGTTTAACTTATGGTGTGTAGCTGACTGGAGTCCAACCAGCTAAGCCCTGAAGTAAGGCGACGTTCAATTCGCCAGTCGGAACACCATCTTCGTCCAACTCTTCTTCGACTCTGAACATTCCCATGAGCTCACCAGGGCCTGGGACGGTTGTGTTGATGCTAGCGATGCCATCTGCAGAAATACTGCCAATGGACTTGATCGCTTTGCCACCCGTTGGGGTGACTGACCAGCTAACGCCTTTGCTACTAACAACACCCGTGATGGTGACGGTAACGGCGGCTTTGCTCAACACGATCGCGCCCGTGCCAGTGGATGCTTTGAAGCCCCAAAGTTCATCTTCGCCTAACGTTCCGTAATCACCTAAGAAGGAATCATCGTCTTCTTTGAGCGTGCGTATGGTTGGTAATACAATTTCCAAATCTGAGGCTGGAACATCAATCGTCCATTCATCTAGCACAGAATCGTAGAAAAGCACTGCCTTAAGCTTGACGGCTTTGGTATCCGCTGCATCCAATATCGAAACTGAAGTTCCTTTTGGACCAATGGCAACAGTTACCGCATCTCCGTCATCTGTATGAAGGACATGCGTTCCTAAGAATGCTGCTGGAACTGGATTAATTGTGAAAGTCATCTCCAATTCCACTGGATCTTCACCAGGAAGTGTCACGGTGAATGTAGCTGTTCCATTGACAGTAGGATATCCCGTGATTGCTTTGGTATCCGCATTGAATTTCATGCCCTTTGGAAGACTTCCTACGAGCACAACATCAGCATCCTCAAACTGACCAGTTTGGAAGTAGTCGGAGATATCCAACGGTGCACCCGGTGCTGTTGTAAATGGAACCGTAGTATCGGAATTGCCTAATCCGACATTCACGATTCTGGTAACTTGGGTAGCTGCATTTGTGCCTGCATCCGTATAATTGTATGTAACCTCGTATTCTCCAGCTACGCTAGTGTTGACTGTATCGGATCCAACGATGGTGCGTGTAGCCTCAGGATAGTCGGAAACAATAGCACCTGGATCGGTGAATTCAGATCCCAAAACCACATCGATTTCGGCCGCACCAATTAAGGCGATGACAGGAGCAACATCATCTAAACCCTGTGTTTGTATACCATCGTATGTTTCGTCGAAGAATGACCATCCGTCCAGCCAGTTGTAGTCACCGAAGGCACCACGGAAAAGCACTGGAACAGGTGCTCCAGCTTGCAAAGTAGCGCCCAACAATGGCGAGCCTGATTGTGGACGTGGGTCAATGGTGGTAAGGTAATTACCAGTGCCTTGGCCAGTGCCTGCTACAAGAGTACGAGTGTAATCGCGCAGCAAAGGATTCGTGGCGCCATTCGAGTTACTATTTTGAGCATTACCCACAGCATCGTAAAACAGGTTGTAGAAGTTTGTGTTGGTAATGTAGGACTGGTTGGTTCCAGCTGAGCCACCGAAGACACCGATGGTGTTGTGTCCAGCCGCAATAGTTGAACCCGTGGATTTTGCGGAATTAGGGTTAGTGGTAACGTGGCCATCTCTAAAGTTAACAAGATCCCCAGTGAAATCGTGGAACACAGAGTTGTAAAACTCACCGTTGAAGTGGTCTTCGATGGTAAAGCCGACGTTGCCTTTCTCGGTGAGAACCTGACCTGTGCCAAGGGCAATGGTGGTAGCAATATTCGTGCTTCCAGGGCCGATGATTGTCATGTTGTAAAAAATTGGCTTCGAAAGAGTGAGTCCAGCCACTTGGCCGTTGCCCTGATTTGTTGAGGAGCTTGGTGTGGACTCGATTCCGTCGAGCTCGGCACCACCGTCGGCAATGCCCGGGTTTTGGATAGAGAAAAGGAATTGGTGTTTGCCGGTATGTCCTGTGTCGAAGTCGAAGCTATCGTCTTGGTTGAAGGCGGAAACAAGATATCTGGTGGAAACCGTGCCACCGAAAAACTCGAAGCCATCGTCGGTGTTAGCATAAACCTCGACAAACTCGATGGTGGTGCCGCTTCCGACGCCGCCCATGGTCAGGCCGTTGATTTCCCTACCAGCGCTGAACTCGTAACCACCGTGACGGATGGAAACGTAACGAATGATACCGGAGTCGTCTGCGTCATCTCTTGGGAAGACAGCATCGAAGCCATAGGTGATCGCGTCCGCGAGACCGTCACTTGGAGCGGTATCAGGAGTTCCAGCAGGAAGGAATCCTTCGATCTCGGACTTGCCGATGTTAAGGCCAGTTGGATCGGACTGAGAAATGTAGGAGTTACCGAGGAGAACGACACCACCCCAAAGTCCGCCGGTTGAAGAGCTAGGCAATTGGCCGTTGACCAAGTGACCCTTAATACTGTCTCCGTTGAGATCTGTATCTATTTCTACCTCAAGCACTTGAATGGCGTTGAAAACGATAGGCGCGGCTTTCGTCCCATCCGCTACGAGACGACCACCACGACATGCAATAAGAGAGCCGACTTTATCATCGGTCTTCGAGACGGGATCAGCTCCTGTATTGGTGGAACCATAGATTTTTGTTCCTGGCTGGATAGTGAGTGTTTGGCCATTCTTAATGAAGAGTCGATCGGATAGGATATACTGATTGTCGCTCGTCCATGTCTGGTTTGCTTTGATAACGCGAACACCTAGGGTGGCGTCAAATTCTGTGAGTGTGCTGTCTGTTATGACATCGATACGAGCGGCATTTGCGCTCCCAGCGATGCCCATTGCCAGCATGATAGCTTTTAATATGTGGTTTGGTCTCATTGTGTTGATTTTCGTGATGTAAGCGCCGCACAAGAAATAGCGCACGACACGAACACAACGTGTCACTGGATTCTAAACCGTCATGGCGTAAACAGTGACAATTTCGACAGATAGCGCGTATCTAGAATGATGCCTCTACCTCAAACGAAAAGGAACGACCTAACTCATCGTCGTAAAAGGTTTTATCGTTGTAGATATATTTATCGTTCGCTCCAAGGAGGTTTTTTATACCGACCCGGAAGGTGTAATCTACTTCATTGATTTCGAGGGATTTTGCGATGATAAGATCGAAGGTAGTGATGGCTAACCTGCTTACCTCAGAGTCTGTCGGCGTGCGCTTCAGGATGGTTGGGTATTCGCCTGTAAAGTTGTAAACGAGGTTTGTCGTTAGTCTCCATGGCTCATAATCATGAGTCAGAGTGAAGTTTGCGATGTATGAGGGCTGGAACGGTAGTGCACTTGAGACGGGAATCGGTCCTGTAGCTCCTTCTTGATAGTAATTTAGGATAGCATCGATGTATGTGAAGTTTCCGGTGAAAGTGAAAGGACCAACCTTGGAGACTTCCGCTTCAAGTTCTATGCCACTGATTTCACCCGTGAAGTTGAGGGTATCCGCACCATCTTGAATGGAATCTTGGTAGAGAATTTCATTCTGCGGGCTAAATATTGAGACGAGAGGCCTATCAAGTTCTTTCTTGAATAGGCCTGTTCGTAAGGTGACTTGATCATTAACAGCCCATGTGAGTGCGACGTCTAAATTATTAATAAGGGTATTCGATAGGGCGGCATTACCACGTCGTCCGATTCCTGATGCTTGGTCAACACTCACAGTGGGAACAAACTCCCAGAATGTCGGACGCGCCGTGGTCTGAGACCATCTCAATGTCCAGTTGAACTTATCTTCAAAAGCTGCCGAGCCCATAGTAAAGCTGGGCAGATAGATATCACGAGGGTTTCTATCAGAAATGTCGTTTTCAATATTATTTAAAATGGGCAACAATGCAGGACTCACCTCTGGTGGGGGCCTGAAGTTCACTTCATAGGTTTCACTCTCAAATCTCAGACCACCTGTTAAAAAGGTTTTATCCCATTGAAAGAGACCGTTTACAAACCACGAGGACTGACGAAGTTCTGTATCTAAGTTTTCCACGCCTCCTTCTCCTAAGAAATTTGAATAATAAGGGCCGCCTTGATCGGTTCCGTTAAAGTAATCTGAAATAAGATTCGGATTTGCAGCCAAGGCTTCCGCAAAACCATCGGTGGTTAATGCGCCGCTAGGGAAACCAGAACCGGCACCAGAGTCATTGCGCAGAGTGAGATCATAGACACGCGCCCGAACCTCGCGATCTTTGGAGAAATTGGCCAAGCCCGCTTTGATTTCGAATTTGCGCTCGTCATTGCTGTCATCAAAGTAGAAAGGCATGGTCAATGCACCTTGCTGATCAGAAGAGCGTTCACTGGTAATATCCGATCGTCTTTGAGAGCGCAATTTTCCTTCTGCGGAACCCGTGTATCCGTTGATTTCGACAGTATTGACCACCGTCTGGCCACCGAGCACGCCACCGGGCGCGATTCGCGGCAACCCATTGGAAATTTCCGCTGCTCTGGTATCGTTTTCACCGAGGACACCCACAACCACAGGGCGAAGACCCTGCCATGTGGTGATTGATGGATCATAGGTACCAGCGAGAGCACTCGAAAACGTATTGAACAAGCTAGTTTCGGCTTGTTGAGTGAATGGCGCAAGCGCCTCGGCAGAAAAATCCATTTCGCCAAAGCTGAAGAATGTCGAATAAGGACGGTCTTCACTAGCCTCGCTATTGGTAAGATTCCAATCAAAGGAAGGTCCGCGCTCCCAGAGAAGGTGCTCGCCTTTGAGCTGCAGAATAGTCATGTCACGGGCGGTCGAGCTGATGTCCCAAAAGCCTCGGTTATAAACAGCATCACCTCCGAAAATATCAAAAACGCTCTGCGATGTGAGGAGGCCGAAATTCGATCCATCCGCCTGCTTAGAGCCTCTCGTAACTGAATCTTTGCTTTCGTGTTTGTCGAAGAAAGTGGCTTTGATACTGTGACCTTCCCCGATAGAAAGCGCCGTGGAGAGGAAAGCTGAAGTATCGACCCCACGGGAGTAATCGTCACGAAGATACCCCTGAGAGAAAGCGGGGTTAGTTACATCCGTGGAGTTGTTTTCATCCCCTGAGGAGCGAGATAGTGAAGTGATCAATCCGAACTTAACCAAGTCATTGACCTCAAATGTCTCACCATAAGTAAAACCTTGTGACTCACCGATACGAGCCTTGTCTTTGTTGGGCAGAAAACTCTGTGAGTTATGCAGCTTGGTCCAGCGCTCAGCGAGATCAGCTGGGGGAGTGTTACCTGGATTTAGAAAAACGACATCGCCAGTGGCATTTTTAGTTTCCAAAACGGTGGGCATGCTAGGCCTCGTGGTGCCCAACAAGTCGTAGTCTCCACCGGGATGCACGAACATGTTTTCATCTGTGGCGTCGTTGAATGTGAATTTCGTCTTGAAGTTGAGAATGCGTTCGGTGGGAAATGCACGGGTGGTAATGTCAATTGCGCCGCCCCCGAAGTCACCAGGTAACCATGGTGAATATGTCTTACTGACAGAGATTCCTTCGATTACACCTGTTGGGAAAAGGTCAAGCTGCACGGCCTTTCTGGATGGGTCGGCAGATGCGATCTGTCCGCCGTTGAATGTTGTCGATACATAACGATCCGCAAGACCACGGACAACTGCGTATTTGCCATCAACGATATTCGCTCCGACAACTTTTCCGATAGCCTCACCGGCATCGCTAACGCCAGTTTTTTCAAAGTCATCCCTTGATAGACCTGATGCGATCGAGTTAGACATATTGTCTAAACTCAAATTAAAGCCCTCTTGGGCGTCTCCTTGATAATCGCCGATGACAGTCTCTTCATCTAACATGACGTCTTCGGTAGTATCGTCAGCCGGCTTGACGCGCACGCTGAAACTGACTTCGGCAGGCTGACCTTCGAGGGTTGTAATAACGGCACTTTCGGTGTAATAACCGAGCTTGGTTGCCTCCAGTGTAAATGTACCTACAGCAAGTCCGTCTATAGTAAAACGCCCTTTAGCATCGGTCTCCACAGTGGATCCCAGACCAGTAACTTCGACAAAAAATCCAGCGACAGGGTTCAATGAAGTCGCATCCGAGACTTCCCCAGTAATGATGCATGTCCCTGGAGCAGGAGGCAAACCGGGAGCCACTTTTGGCGCACCCTCTATGGGCTCGATAGGAAGAACTCCGGGTGCTGCGGGATTCGCTGCATCGACTTTTGCTGGCGGCGTAACCTCCTCCGCAGCAGGTGCAGCATCTGGCTTGATCTCCTGCGCTTGCAACCCTACAGCCTGAATAAATAAAGCAAAAATAGCTATCAAGGCAGTGAAGCGATGACGCGGCAGCATGGGACTTCTCCAAGCCGGAGTCGCAACCAAACTTAATGATGAATGAACGAAAGGGAAACCCATGATGTTGCGCCATCACAGAGATTGTTCGCGACAGCATGCATTTGGTAATTGTAGTGAGAATGTCGCCGAAGCCTTAGCTTGTGACGAAATTGTTACAATTGGCGGGGAGATGATCGGAGATTACGATATCCTTATCGCCACCACAGCCATCGAAGCTACCATTCCCATCATCACCGACAATATCAACCACTTCAACCACGTCGAAGGACTTACGGTGGAAACATTCCGCTTTTAATAAAATGCTAGAATCATATCACAAAATCGCAGCCCTTCTCATCGCCTCGCTCCTCCCAGGCCTTGCCGCAGAGCCTTTTAAACCCATGCCCATCCTTGCAGGAGGCGAAGTCATCCCGCTCTACCCGCCGGATTCTCCATTCCTTAACCAAGCACGCATCAGTGAGCCGGAAAATTACAATTCCACCTTCAAGGTTAAGCAGGACTCCATCATCAACGTCCTCAACATCCACAACCCTTCCATCGAAGTCCACCTCGCCCCAAACGATGAAAAAAACACCGGCACCGCCATCATCTTAGCGCCCGGTGGCGGTCACAAAATTCTCTGGGTGGATTCTGAGGGAGTCGAATGGGTTCCTCATTTCGCGAAACTCGGCATCTCCACCATCGTCCTCCGCAATCGTCTCCGCAGCGATGGCTATGAACCTTACACCGATGCAACTTATGATGCTCAGCAAGCCATCCGCATCGTGCGCTCTCGCGCTACTGAGTGGAAAATCGATCCTAACAAAATCGGCATCATGGGCTTCTCCGCAGGGGCTGAACTCGCCGCAGCATCCGCCCTTTCATTCCCGGAATTCGAAAAGAAAAATAGTTCCGAAAAAGACCCACTTGCGAAAGTTTCAGCACGTCCGGATTTCATCGGTCTCCTCTACCCAGGCCCAACATCTTTCACCCGCGATCCCTCCACCGCAATCCCAGCTAACGTCCCGCCCTCCTTTATCGCCTGCTCCGGCTCCACCGATAAGATCCACGCAGTTTGGGCGGCAGACTACTTCAACCCCATGCTCTTAGCAGGAGTCCCCAACGTCGAGATGCACATCTACGCACGCGGCGGCCACGGCAACCCAGCACGTGGCCCAAATGAAATCCCCTACGCGTCTTGGTCAGATCGCTTCGATGTATGGCTCGGCGATCTAGGCTTCCTCGGTAAACCCGGCGAAATAACACGCGCAGCAAAAGACTCCGCCGCATTCGCTGCAAAACCAAAGTAGTAGTAACTATATATTAGTGGATTCCGCCCGATGCATCAGCATTGACTCCGCTTCGCTCCGTCCAAGCTATCTCGGCTTCGCCTAACTACTAATAGCTCGTTACAACTCGCTCTGCTTTCACTCTTCACCCTTCACCCTTCACTCTTCACTCTTCACTCTTCAAAGAATCCCACCCGGCACATAAGCCGCAGCTTCCGGCCACTGCTTTTCTAACAAACGGATATTTTTCGCAAACTTCGCGACCTGGGCTTTCGCAGCACCGACCTCTTGGTCGCCTTTGCGTAAAATTTCATCGAGCTCAGCGCGACTGAGACCTAGGCGATCATCGCCCGCGAGTCGCTCGATCAAATTATTTTTCTCCACCACACCGGTGCGCATATCAGCGACGGTTGCGACGGCGTGTTCCTTGATCGCCTTGTGCGCCGTTTCCCGACCCACTCCGCGTTTAACGGCTTCCATCATCACGGTAGTCGTCATCAGGAAAGGCAAGTAACGCGCGGTCTCCGCAGCGATCACTGCCTCGTAAGCATCCATTTGATCAAGGATCGTCAGGTAAGTTTCAAACATTCCGTCCAAAGCGAAAAACGCATCCGGCAACATCACTCGGCGCACTACTGAGCAGGAAACATCGCCTTCGTTCCATTGATCGCCCGCAAGCCCCGCCGCCATCGCGAGATAACCTTTGAGAATCACATGGAAACCATTCACCCGCTCACAAGAGCGCGAGTTCATCTTGTGCGGCATTGCGCTGGAACCCGTTTGTCCCGGAGCAAATCCCTCACTCGCCGTTTCATTTCCCGCCATCAAACGCAGGGTTTTACAAAACGAAGAAGGCCCGCTCGCAAGTTCTGTTAGAACCGAAACCACACGCATGTCCAAAGAACGCGGATACACCTGACCCACGTTGTCCCACTGATGCGGAATACCGAGATGTTTGACGATCCGACCTTCAAGCTCAGCCACTTTCTCCGCATCGCCTTCAAACAATGAAAGCTGATCCATCTGCGTGCCGACCGCTCCTTTGAGCCCCCGCACCGCGTAGCCCGAAATCACATTTTCCAAAACTCCCAAACTCGATTGCAGCTCCTCACCAAACATCGCAATGCGTTTGCCGAGAGTCGTTGGTTGCGCCGCAACGTTGTGCGTCCGTGCCGTCAACACCACATCGTCCCACTGCTCCGCGCGCTCACGCATCCGGCGCAGCGCCGCGATCGTTTTATCACGGATCACCAACAAACTCCGGAAAACCTGCAACTGCTCGACGTTTTCCGTCAGATCCCGAGATGTCAGGCCTTTGTGAATTTCCTCGTGTCCTGAAAGTCCGTTGAATTCCTCGATCCGCGCCTTCACATCGTGTCGCGTCACTCGCTCACGCGCCATGATCGATCCTACGTCCACCTGATTCTTGGCTTTTTCATAAGCCGCAATCGCCTCAGCCGAAATCCCCAAACCGAGATCCCGCTGCGCTTTCATCACAGCGATCCAATACTCCCTCTCCAACACAATCCGCCCTTCAGCGGACCAAATGTCATTCATACCTGCGGAGGAATATCTTTCTGCCAGAACGTTCGGGATCATATCTGGCGAAATGAGGCTCCGACTTCACCCCTCCTGTCCAACTAAAAAACCTTAATTGGTCTTTTCCACAGGCTTTGGACGACGCTTCAGCACCGGCAGATGATGCGGCATGATCGCGGAAAATAGATGCACGATCGGAAAAGCTGCCAATGCCAACAAAACCCCAGAAACAATCATCCCGAGGATGAAACTCGCTGCATTTAGATGCATGTCCATAATGGGGATTTGCACATTTTCGAAGCCCATCACCTTGATTCCTAGGGTTTTTCTCATCCAATCCCCAATCGCGACTTGCACCAAACCAATCGGAAGATTCGTAAACATGTTGGAAATGAAACAAGCCAAGATCGCAAACGGCACATTCACTCGAAATCGCATCGCCACAACCGACGCGAAAAGCATCTGCAAAGGCAAAACCAGAAGCATGGAAAAGAAACTTCCAATCGCCAACCCAGCCGCCACCGTATCACGGCACGGAATCCAAAGAGCCCTATCAAACAAAGGCTTAGTCATCGCACGCCACCACGGACGATCACGCAACCGCCTATGTTTCAACATGCGGTAGCTTTTTCGGACTAAACTTAAATATTTTTCTTTCATGCCCTTGCTCGAACCCAACTTCGCATGTCTCAGCAGACGTGCAATATCCAATACTCATATTCCTCTTCTCAAATTTCATCCAAGCCTTGCCCTGAAGCCAATCTGCTCCCAACATCCGCCAGACAAAATTTATGGAAATCTGGCAAGCCATCCTCTTAGGCCTCATCGAAGGAATCACCGAATACCTTCCTATTTCATCAACTGGCCACCTTATCGTCGCTCAGCGCCTGATGCACATCGGCACCCTGACGGAAACCGATAAGCTTGCAGCCGATGCTTTTGCCATCTGCATCCAAGGTGGAGCCATCCTTGCAGTGCTCGGACTTTATTACAAACACGTGATCCGCATGATCAAAGGAGTGCTCGGCCAAGATCCCGAAGGACTCAAACTCGCCATCGCTGTTATCGTCGGCTTCCTTCCCGCTGCAGTCCTCGGCCTGCTTCTAAACGATTACATCGAGGAAAAACTCTTCGGCATGTGGCCAGTCATCGCCGCATGGATCGTGGGCGGTATAGGGATTATCTGGACCGTAAATTACCGCCGAAAAAATCCCCCGCGCGGAAACGGGCGCGACATTCTCAAACTCGCTTGGCAGTCGGCGCTGTTCATCGGCTTACTCCAGTGCGTCGCCATGTGGCCCGGAACATCGCGCTCCCTCATGACCATTTGCGGAGGCCTTATTGTCGGACTCTCAGTAAAAGCAGCTGTCGAATATTCCTTCCTTCTCGGTGTCCTAACACTTTCAGCAGCCACTTTCAAAAAAGCCCTGTGGAGTATCGAAGGCGCCGGCACACAATACGACACTTGGCTCGGCGGCACCAAACTCATGTGGGACACCTACGGTCCCGTCCCACTCATCGTCGGAATCCTGGCCGCCACTATCTCCGCAGCATTTGCTGTAAAGTGGCTGGTCAATTACCTGCAGTCTCACGGCCTCCAAATCTTCGGGTATTACCGAATCATCATCGGAGTAACTGTAGGCATTCTAGTTCTAACAGAAACACTCTAATATAAATAAGTCCTATAGGACCTATAAGACCTATCTTCTAAAGTTTAATCTTTCAAAAAATCATGCACCCATTCTTAGATCCTACCTTCCTGCCACGCTGGTCAGCTTTCACTGCTGAAGCCATTGAGCCATCGATCCGCCACGCCCTCGCTGAAGCCAAAGCGAACATCGAAAAAATCGCTTCCCAAAATCCTGCAGAAGCCACCTACGAATCCAGCTTCGTCGCGCTAGAAAACGCAACCGAATCTCTCTCCCGTGGATGGGGTCGCCTTCAGCATCTCGATTCTGTATCTGACAATCCTGCCCAACGAGAAGCGATCAACAAACTCCTTCCTGACGTAACCGAATTCTATTCTTCACTCTCCCTCAATCCCCTTCTATTTGAAGTCCTCAATACGGTCGCAAAAAGTGATGAGGCGAAATCCATCACTCCCATCCAGCAACGCCACATTAAGGAAACACTCGCAGACTTCATTGAATCCGGAGCCGCTCTCGCTGATGCCGAAAAAACTCGCATCGCCGCTATCGACTCTGAGTTATCGAAGATCACTAAGAAATATTCCGAAAACGTCCTCGACGCGACTAACGTATGGGAGCTCGTGATCACAGATGAGGCGAAACTCGACGGACTCCCGGATTCCGCAAAAGCTTCCGCCGCTGCCAATGCACGCGCGAAGGGAATCGAAGCCCCAGCATGGCGTTTCACACTCCAAGCTCCATCCATGTCGCCCATCATGCAACACGCCCATGACGGGCAACTCCGCAAAACCGTCTGGCAAGCATCGTCCGTCGTTGGCTCAGAAGCACCTTACGACAACTCAGATCTCGTCTGGAAAATTCTCGAGCTGCGTAAAGAAAAAGCAGAAATCCTCGGTCATACAAACTTCGCCGATCTCACCCTACAGCGTCGCATGGCGCGCAATGGCGAAACCGCCCTCTCCTTCGTTGAGAGTATCCACGATAAAATCCATAAAGCTTTTCTCGAAGACGCAAAACAGCTTTCCGAATACAAAGCCGCTAAAACTTCCACCACTCCCGAAACTCTCGAGCCTTGGGAATTTTCCTATTGGGCTGAACGCCAGCGCAAAGAGCACTTCGACATCGACGATGAAGATCTGCGTCCCTACTTCCCCGTCAATAAGGTCATGGAAGGCATGTTCAGCATCGCCTCAAAAATCTTCGGAATCACGATTGTTCAAAAAGAAACCATCGATATCGCTTCTAACAAAAACGAAGCTCCTGATACATGGCATCCAGAGGTAACCTTTTACGAAATCCACGATTCAAAAACCAACAAGCACCTCGGTTCCTTCTACGCCGATTGGCATCCGCGCGAAACTAAACGCGGTGGCGCATGGATGAACTCCATCCACACCGGCGAACTCAATGAGCCCCACCTCGGTCTGATCATCGGAAACATGTCGCCACCCGTTGGCGACACTCCAGCCCTACTCACCCACCGCGAAGTCGAAACCATCTTCCACGAGTTCGGCCACCTGCTCCACGGGCTACTTTCTCATGTCCCCGTGAAATCCCTTTCTGGCACCAACGTCGCTTGGGACTTCGTCGAACTCCCATCCCAGATCATGGAAAATTTCTGTTGGGAACGCGAATCACTCGACCTCTTCGCCCGCCACCACATCACTGGCGAACCTATCCCAGAAGATCTTTTCCGAAAAATGGTCGCCGCGAAAAACTATATGTCCGCAACGGTTTTCATGCGTCAACTCGCCCTCGGCAAACTCGACCTCGAACTCCACCTCCATCCCGATAAATACCTCGGTCGCGACCTCGCGGAAGTCGATCGCGAAATTCTCGCCAATTACCGCGCATCATTCAAAACCCAAGCTCCATCTATGGTCTTGCGTTTCAATCACCTCTTCTCATCCCCCACCGGATATGCTGCCGGTTACTACTCCTACAAATGGGCAGAAGTCCTCGATGCCGATGCTTTCACTCGCTTCAAAAAAGAAGGCATTCTCAATACCGAAACCGGCATGTCCTTCCGCGAAAACATCCTCTCCAAAGGTAACTCCGCCTCACCCGTAGCCCTCTACGAAAACTTCATGTCCCGCCCCGCCGATCCAGAGGCGCTCTTGGTTCGGGCTGGGTTGGTTTAATTTTTTCAACGCAAAGCCGCAAAGAACGCAAAGTAACGCAAAGCCAATTCTCCGCATAATTTTGATAATGATCATTAATATCCTAACATTATTTATAATATAAATTCTGATCCTTTGCGCACCTTTGCGTTCTTCGCGGCTTTGCGTTGAAAATCTTATATTTCAATCCATTATGAAAATCCTCATCGCATGCGGTGGCACTGGCGGCCACCTATTCCCCGGTATCGCAGTTGCTGAAAGCTTCCTCGCTCAAGGCCACGAACCCCTGCTACTCATTTCCCAAAAGAAAATCGACTCCCAAGCATCCGCGAAATACCCGCACCTCAATTTCAAAGTCGTCCCCGCGATTGCGAAACCGAAAACCCTTTCGCCGAAAATGATTCCTTTCCTCTGGGCGCTTTATCAATCCATCCAGACCTCGAAAAGAATCATCCGTGAATTCGGTGCGGACGCGGTTCTCGGCATGGGAGGATTCACTTCACTGCCTCCCGTTTACGCCGGTCACAAACTCGGCAAAAAAACCTTCGTCCACGACTCCAACGCTCGCCCTGGTCGCGCCAATATTCTCACCTCACGTTTCTGCACCAAAGTCTTCATCGGCCTCCAACCCGCCGCCGCGTTTTTCAAAACCGCCACTCATCTAACAGGAACTCCCGCCCGCCCAGAAATTCTCAACCTTCCCTCCCGCGCCGAAGCCGCGAAACATTTCGGGCTCGATCCTAACAAAACCACCCTCCTCGTCACCGGCGGATCCCAAGGCGCGTTCCGCCTCAACCAACTCATCGCCGAAGCCGCCAACTCCCTCCCCCCAGAAATTCAAATCCTCCACATCGCCGGCCCCGGCGACCTCCCTCGCATCCAAGCCGAGCATCCCCAACAACGCCCCGGCTACCAACTCATCGGCTTCTGCGATCAAATGCCCTCAGCCTACGCCTGCGCCGACCTCGCCGTCGCCCGTTCCGGCGCTTCAACTCTAACTGAAATTTCCCTTGCCGGCCTGCCCTCCGTCCTCGTCCCCTTCCCCTACGCCGCAGACGATCACCAAACTGCCAACGCCAAAGTCTTCGCCGACGCCAACGCCGCCAAACTCATCCAGGAAAAAGAACTCACCGCCGCCTCCCTAGCCGAGCTCCTTTCCCAACTCCTCACCAACCCCGGCGCGCTCAAAAACATGTCCACCGCCGCCAAATCCCTCGCCATCCCCGATGCGGCAGATCAAGTGGCGTCCCTGATCCTCTCGGAGATTTAGATCAAGGCCACCCAGAAAACTCAAATTTTCACAACCCGAGCTTTGCGTCCCCTCTGCGTCCTCTGCGTCCTCTGCGGCTCTGCGTTGAAATATTTCCCCTTTCCTTATTCCCGCCCGCTTTCCCATTGCCGAAGCCCGCGAAACCCGCCAACTTCGCGCCTCTGAAATGGCTGAAAACGAAACAACACGGGACCTGACCGACCTCTCCAAACCGCTCAATATCCACCTCATCGGCGTTGCTGGTTCGGGCATGAGCGGGCTTGCCCTACTCCTACTCGGCATGGGTCATAACGTCTCCGGCTGCGATCGCGTCACGACTTCGGAAACTGACCGCATGCAAAAACTCGGTCTGAAATTCTTCTGCCCGCAAACAGCCGAACCCGTGAAAGCTGCTGAGCTTGTAGTTTATTCCTCCGCCATCAGCCCAACGAATCCCGCTTTCGCCGCAGCCAAACTTGCTAACATCCCGATGATTCGCCGTGCGGAATGTCTCGCAGCCATTCTTCACACCAAAGCAGGTATCGTCATTTCAGGAACCCACGGAAAAACCACGACATCATCGATGACCGCGCACTTGCTGCGTGAATGTGGCCAACAACCTTCCTACTACGTCGGTGCAGAAATTCCTATCCTCGGAGCAAACGCAAAATGGGAACCCGAGGGCGAACTGATGGTTGCCGAAGGTGATGAATCCGATGGCACACTCGCTCTCTACAAACCCCGTCACTCAGTCATCCTCAACATCGAGGCAGAGCATCTCGATTTCTATCGCGACATCGATCACATCAAACAGGTCTTCTCCAAACTCGCCGATCAAACTACTGGAAGCATCGTATATTGTGCTGAAAGTCCTGTTGCACATGAGCTTTGTTCAACCCGCGCGAATGCCATTTCTTACGGTTGGGAAACCACCGATGATCAAACGAACTACACCGCCTCCGACATCCGCGATCTCAAAGGCTCTTCGGCATTCACCGTAAAGAAAAACGGCAAAGTGCTCGGTGATATCGAACTCGCCATCCCCGGTGAGCACAACATTCTCAACGCCCTCGCCGCCATCGCCATCGCCGATACCTGCGGCGCGGATTTCTCACTCATCGCCCGCGCACTCTCTTCCTTCGCCGGTGCGAAACGCCGTTTCGAAACCAAATACCTCTCCAAAGATTACCGCATCATCGACGACTACGGCCATCACCCCACCGAGCTCGCTGCCACGATTCAAACCGCGCGTTCACTCAAACCTTCGCGCCTCGTCGTTCTATTCCAACCGCATCGCTTCACCCGCACCCAGTTACTCGCGGACGATTTCGGAAAAGTCCTGCAAGCCGCCGATAAAGTTTTCATCACCGATGTCTATCCGGCATCTGAAGCACCCATCCCAGGTATCAGCGGACAAACCATCGTCGATGCGATGAAAGTCCACGGCGACATCCCCGCTAAGTTTCTCACCGATATCAACACCGCTCACCACATCGTCGGAAACGCTCTCGAAACTGGCGACCTCCTCATCACGCTTGGTGCAGGAAACGTCCACGAAGTCGGAACCCGCATCTGCCGCGATCTAAAAACATTTGAGGAACTCCGCTCTGTCGCACCTCCCGGCGAAATTCTCGGTAAACTCTATGAGCCGATGCGTAAACATACGACGCTTCTAGTAGGTGGTCCCGCGCAATTCTGGTTCGAGCCACAATCGTTTTTCGCCTTCGCCTTCCTTGTCGATTCCTGCCGTGAGCGCGGACTACCGATCCGAGTCGTGGGTCGTGGATCAAACCTCCTCGTCAAAGACGGCGGTATCCGCGGCGCAGTGATCCATCCCAACGGAGGTGCGTTTTCCGAACTCAGCATCGACTCCAAAGGCCACGTCACCGCTGGCGTTGGGGTGCGTCTAAAAAAACTCGCATCTTTCGCAGGCGCTCACGGCATCGGCGGATTTGAGTGGATGGAGGGCATCCCCGGAAACGTCGGTGGCTCGTTACGCATGAATGCCGGAGCCATGGGCATCGAAACTTTTGACCAAGTGGTCCGTGTGACTTTCCTCGATGAAGACGGAGTCATCCGCACCCGTGAGCGCGACGAAATCGTTGCCAACTACCGCAACGTTCAGGAGCTCCGCCGCAACTTCGCCCTCCAAGCCGTTTTCAAAGGGAAAAACGACAGTCACGATAACATCAAACAACGTTGGCAGGAATCCCGCGACAAACGCAAAGACTCCCAACCCATCGCCGCTTCCGCTGGCTGCACGTTCAAAAATCCAGAGGAAATTCCCGCAGGTCGCTTGATCGACACCCTCGGCCTCAAAGGACAAAGCGTCGGCAACGCCGCCGTCTCTGAAGTCCACGGAAACTTCATCGTCAACAACGGCAAAGCCACCGCCAAAGACATCCTCACCCTCATCGATTCCATCCGCAAAACCGCCAAAGAAACCCACAACATCGATCTAGAAACCGAAGTCAAAATCATCGGAGACGACGAAACGCTGTTTTAAATTTCAAATTCCAAATTCCAATTTTCAAAAAAGAAATAATCCTTTTCATAGAATCCGCTTTGACTGCGCTTCGCTCCGTCCAAGCAGTTAGTTCTTCGCCATTGTAAAAAATTCGCTAGTGCTCATTCTGCTTTGCGAACCTTCGCGCTCTTTGCGGCTTTGCGTTGAACTCTTCAAATCTTATGGACCTCTCTAACATCAAAATCGCTGTCCTCATGGGCGGACCTGGCTCTGAACGCCAAGTCTCGCTTGCTTCCGGAAATGCCGTGCTCAAAGCCCTGCTCTCGCTCGGACTCGATGCCGTCCCCGTCGATGTCACCTCTACCGAAATCGATTTACCCGAAGGCACAGGTCTGTGCTTCAACCTCATACACGGAACCTTTGGTGAAGATGGCCAACTCCAAGACATCCTCGACAAAAAAGGCATTCCCTATACCGGAGCCCGCGCAAACTCTTCCCGCATCGCTTTCGATAAAAGCCTCGCCAAACAAGCCTTTCTCGCCGCTGGAGTCCCTACCCCGAAATCGGAAATCATCGATTGCACCAACGGCCCAGTTCTTCCTTCGTTTCCCGCACCCTTCGTGGTCAAACCGCCACGCGAAGGCTCATCAGTCGGAATTGAAATCGTCAAAAACCAAGAAGACGCGGCTGCAGCCATCGCTAAAGCTTCGCAGCATTCAAAAGATCTATTGATTGAGGAATACATTTCCGGCTTGGAACTCACCGTGCCTGTGATTGATGGAATCGCTTATCCCGTCATTCACATCGTCCCTCCAGAAGGTTACTATGATATGGCTGCAAAATATCCATGGCTCACCGGCTTGAGCAAAGGATCACAATACATTTGCCCCGCGGACATCGATCTCGAAACCACCATCGCCGTCCAGGCCGCCGCCGTCGCCGCCCACAAAGCCCTCCGCCTCGAAGTCTATTCCCGCGTCGATGTCATGTTGGATTCTAATAACAATCCCTACGTCCTAGAAGCCAACACCATCCCCGGCATGACCGAAACCTCCCTCCTCCCAAAATCCGCTGCTGCGGATGGACTACCCTTCCCAGAGCTCTGCAAAAAGATCGCGGAGTTATCGCTTAGTTTATGAGCTTTAGCCAAACTCATACCACCGATTAAACACCCCAAAATCTTATCCGCAAATTGACTGTACGCCTGGCAGTTTGTTTTAAGCTCCTTATGAAGCCCATTATGCATAAAAAACGTAAGGAATGAGACTCAAGGCATACGCAGAATTGTTTCGCAAGAGACCCAAGGGTGATCCGGGTTATCGGGAGAATGATCCATGGTTTACCGATGAGGAATTGGATCGGATGACAGAAGTCACAGGGATCGAGCGCACGGTTGTGACTGAATTTGCTAATTATCAAGCGATCATATTGAACAACTACTACGATGATCCCATCACACAAAAATTGATCAAGTTACTGGAGGAGGAAATGGGCAGAACCATCCGCTATTCTGAAATCGTTCAGGGTAAGGATGTTGTCGCGATCAAATTAACTAAAGAGTTTGAAAAGGAAGATTTTAAAAATGCGAAATGCTTCAGTTTATATGCAGATAAAGTCATAGGCAGTTTCGATGCCAAAAAGTACTGGGCGGAAGATACTGGCTGTCCTTTCAAAATGGCCTCGGTAAAGAATGGAATTGGTAGGCCTATAGCTGGAGGAGGATTTCGTTACCGAGTATTTTGTGATCAAATTATTAAAGCGGCGATGGAATCCATGAATTTTGCAGGTCTGAAGTTCGTGGAATGTGAAATGGTAGGTCAAAGCAAAAAAGATATCCGTCTTTTTGAGCTAAGTTCAAAAATCGTTTTACCTAGAACTATCAACGCTTTTAGCGGAGAAGATGGTATGCTTCTTTCTGAATACAAGGATGAAGGAACATGCCTGATATCGGAAAATTCATTCCCAAGGCAGATGGCATACAAGAGGGAAGCGGTTGCTTCTTTTCCGGATTTTGATGTGGCGATCACGCATGAAAACTTTGGGGTTAATGTCCCTGGTAAAAGTCCTTCAAAATTCCGTTTCCCTATGTTGGTAGTCTCTCCGAAATTTAGAGAATGGTGCCTAAAACAAAAATATCGGAAACTGGAGTTTTGCCCAATCAAAGAGGTCTCCTAAGAGTTAGGGCTACGAACGACTCCTGATTAAGAGGCCTTGTTGAGCCTAATATCATGTAAGTTCGACCCTCTAAATAAATCTCTCTTGGGGGTCTCCGCATTGTAACATTTCGTAGCCCCTACTCCCCACCCACCTTGATCCGAGCCGGCACTTCGTTGATGCGAATCCCCGCTTTGCTCAACGCATCCCACACTTGCAGCAAGCGCTCCAGTGGCAGACGCCGATCCGCTTCTAATTCGAGTTTGCGTCCGGGGTTTTGTTTTTGGAATGCGGTCAGATACGATCCAAGCAATCCCTCTGCAACAGGCAAGCTATCGAGCGTGACATTGCCTAGCGAATCCACTGCGATCACCGAACGTGTATCCGTGACTTTGTTAGAAGCGATCTCTTTCACCGTGGGTAATTCAATTTGTAAAACCTCACGTGGTTTTTTGAAAGTCATGGTGACAATAAAAAAGATCAACAAGATGAAGAGGATGTCGATCATTGAGACGATCGGCACTTCCGGACGTTTGCGTTGGATTCGGTAAAAATTCATCGGGGAGGCTATTTGGAATTCGAGCAAGCGGCGACAAAGTCGCTCAGAACAGCTTCCATACGAGCGGTGAGGAGTTCGATACGGCGCATAAAATAACTATGTGCCACGACGCATGGGACGGCGATGACTAGGCCGGAAATGGTTGTGATGAGGGCTTCCGCGATTCCTCGTGCGATTGCGAGGTAGTCAGTTGTTTCTCCGAGCCCCTCGAAAATGGTGACAAGTCCGGAGGCGGTTCCGAGCAATCCAAGGAGTGGAGCTACGGTGATGACAACATCCAGCACGCCCATTCCGGCATGCATTTTTACGACTTCCTCACGAGCTGCAACTTCGACAGCATGGCTGATATGTTGGATATCTTTGTGCTGATGTCTGAGTCCAACTGAAGCGAGCCGAGAAAGCGCGCTGTCATGATTTTCAATTTCTTTACAGACTGCCTGAATATCTCCGCTGAAATTTTCAAGAATCGCCGTGAGTTGCACGGGAGCGATCCGCTTACGGGAAAGCGCAAGTAATTTGAATCCAATAGCGGTCAATCCCGTGATGGAACAAAGCAGCAGCGGATACATGAAAATGCCGCCTTTATCCATAAATTTGAATGCGGTATCAGTGACGGAGATAGCGAGATAATCCATTTTTTATATATTGATTAGAAGTAGAAGTTGAAAATGAGCTCTAGAGAATCGCCTTCCATTTCTTCTTTGACTTTGGAAGGCATGGCAGGAATTTCGGCTTCGCGGATTGAATCGAGAGTGAAGCCTTTTTGAATTTCACCGCCTTCGATCTCTCCGATTAAATTGACGCTAGTGACGCGGCCCTCGGCATCAAGGAAGAATCTGGCGGTAAGATAACCTGGGACAATGAAGTCGCGGCGCTTCACGCAGTTGCGTTGCCATGCCAGCTCAACGGCGCGGCTGATTTGTGCATGGTAACGGCCCATCGGCGTATCGACGACATCCAGCGCACTGCGGCCGGTGCGTGAAATACTTCCGCGGATTGCCGTCTTGGATTGATTACCGCTAAATGCCGGATCGCTCATCGCAGCAGTAGACGGCTTAGTCGCTGGCTTAATCTGATCCTCAGGCTTTTTCACCGCCAATCCCTGGGGGTCACCATCTCGGGTTTTCTTCTCCTCGCGAGGTTTGATGTTTTCTTTCACCTCGCCGTTCGTGACCGCCTTTTCAGTAATATTGGGTCCATCTAACAAATTGTCTCGTATCGCCGTTTCAGAAATTTCAGCTTCACCCGGATCTGACTGCGTCTTGCCCTTTATTTTTTCGGCTGAAGGCGACAGTGAAGCGGGTAGTTCACCAGGTAATGAAGCGGACGGATTCGGGACGGTGGATTGGATAGAGGTATCAAGCCTGCCATCTTGATAGACGCTCTCTGTTGTTTCAATATCTTCAGAAGGCAAAGGTTCGCGGCCGGCTTGTGATGGCATGGTCGTATCATCACTTGTCGCGGTGCGGTCACTGGTCGCTTGGGTATTGCGCTCGCCAATGTAGCGGCGACTCGAAGGCGCTTCAGGACTTATCTGATCGTCTGATGTGCGCACGGCTTCTGACTCAATGACAACTGGCTTAACCTCGGCGGATTCTTCCACAAACATTTCTGGAAATATTGTGGCGACTGATTCCGCTTGGGGATGCGTAAGGATGCTACGCTTATCCATTTTCATGGTGATTGCTCTATAACTCAAACATCCCAGCAACAGGCCGTTGATCACAACGGATACCAAAAGCGCCGCCAACCACAGGCGAGCTTCGTCTCCATTTTGTCGTGTTCCCGTGGAAGTCACAGCTCTAGCTAGACTCTTTCTGAGACTCTTGCAACGCCTCGCTTGTAACAAAATACCGGCAAATCATTCCTGAAACCACCCCCGCAGAGAACCCGAAAACGTGCCCGAGAACGTCCGTATTTGAGCCAGGCTCTGCACCACCCAGCATTCCAAGCAGAGCAAAACCTGCAATTAACGGTGCCAAAACCCGCACCCATGGCATGCTGACTTTTTCACGAAAATTTTCCACCAACCCAATTCCTGACAAAATTCCCAGCGCACCGAAAACTGCTGTTGATGCGCCGATCGACGTAAAAGATTCCGGATAGGTCAGCGCCGAGGTGGCCAAATTTCCCACCGTTCCTGAAATGAGAATCATCGCCCAAGCTTTGAATGGACCGATGGATTTCGAGACTAGCATTCCAAACAACGCGCCGCTCGCAAGATTACCTAGGATATGCCCGACATCTGCGTGCAGAAAAAGCGCAGTGAACGGTCGCCACCATTCGCCGTTTTCTATCAAACCTATACTCGATGAGGCCCCACGATCCGATAATGTTAGGTCGTTTTGTTGGAGGTAAAAAACCACAATCAGCACAGTCGCCCAAATTATGTAATATCCCCAACCCGAAGGATACTTCACCCAATTCGATGGAACGATTTTTGAAATCGTTACCATTTCCGCCTCAGCCTCGTATTGGCGAATCTCTTCAGAAATTTTCACCGCCGCATCAGGCTCTACCTGAAGATCGAACTCACCGGGTTCATCACCATGCTCAACCCGTATCGACTCCCCCATCGAAAGCGCCACCAACGCACGTTCATGAGCCTCATCCAAAGTTGGATAAGTCCCGACGTCGATCCATTCGCTTTCTTGATCTTCAGGCTTCATATTGGAGAGCGTTACCGGAGAGCCGAGCCTCCGGCCGGCTTATTGGTTTCGGACAGACAACGAATAGGCTCATCATGACTTCATATAAAGCGTGAATGTATCCGAAGGAAAGTTCTTTGGATTTTTCTCAATATAATTTCTCACCCACAAAAATTGCTTAGCGGAACGGATCAACCGGTCATAATAGTCCCTTTGCCACAATGAACCTTCTCGTTTCAGAATTTTATTCACTTCACGGGCACTGAAGCTCTTCATGGTTTTGACAATCTCGGCTAGTTTATAAGGGTCCAATGGACGTAGGAGCAGATGAACGTGATTGGGCATGATTACAAAACAATCCAAGTCATAGCGTTGGCCATCGAAATACAATATTGAGTCGGAAACTATTCTACGCACTTCCTTGTTCTTCAAGTGACACTCACCAATACCCCGATCCAACCACTCTTCAATTTCATCCGTGAATAGCTTTCGATATGTTTTGAAGACATCATCCGTCCAAGGTTCCGGATGATTTTTGAAAAACAGCTTCCGATCCTCCTGCCATTTACGGATTTTTATGAGCGGCAACGAATCAGCCAAACGCCAAGTAAGGAAAATCCATGCATCTCCCTGTTGCCAGTTAGGCAGATTGTGAACTTTTACATCGATTGGTAATTCAGTGTTTAGGAATTCTGGCATAGCGGGGGGGAATTGGAGAGCCGGTCGATGACCGGCTGTGGTTATGAAGGAAGAAGCCGGTCATCGACCGGCTCTCCAAAATTTCTGTCAATGCTCATCCTTCACATGTCCGCCTAGCAGATCTCTTCCAAAGTCATTCTTCGCGTCACGCCAGACACCATGGAAATGATTGCCGTTATTCTGCACGTTCGCGACTTCCACAAGAAATGTCGTTCCTTGGATGCGGTAGTAATAAGGCTCATCCCGTTTGATTCCACCGGCCCAACCGAAACGTAAGTTTTTCAAATCCGCCTGAATCGCTTTGAGGTCATTTTCCGCCAGCTCTTTGCGGTGGCGATTCGCGTAGACCGCGATCACTTCCATCAAGGCCTTTTGCTGTGTCTCCGTCATTTCCGTGGCCGTGATTCCAACGGGCTCAAGCTGCTTCACCGTGCGATCCTCTGCCGTGAGAATTTCCGCCGGAGTTTTATCGGAAAAAATCACATCCTTGCCGCTCTCTTTCAAGGTGGTGACCAGTGCACGAGCGAGATCTTCTTCTTCGTGGAAAGGACGCGTGCCCTTCATCTTGTGCTCGATCTTCACCTCGCCCGGGTTCGCTGCGAAAAACGATGGCGTCACGCTCACCGCTTTGCCATCGATGATCGTGTAGTTGAGCGAAAGATGATGCCCTTCAAATCGCCATGCCCATGTCCCCGTCGCAGATGGCTCACCGAAGATCGATGTGAAATACGCTTTTGGATTACGGAAGTCCGGACGCTTTTCGATCTCCGCCAGAAACGCCTCAAGCGCCATGATCGCATCGACCTTTTTCAACCCGGGATCGCTCAACGCGGTTTTCAACAAATCACGCACGAGGCCGACCTGCTTTTCATCGAGCGCTTCCAATGGAATCCCTTTGCGCTCGCGCGGAACGAAACCCCATGCTTCGCGTTGTTCAGAATCGAAGGGAAAACGCGCTTTCGCGGTTTTTTCCTTATCGAGTTCCGCAAGAAACGCATTCGCAGCCGCCGCCATTTCACCGCTAGCCTTTTCAAGTTCGGTCGACGCGGATTTTAGAGCCGTTTCCGCATACAATGAAGAACAGGCAAAGAGTCCAAAAAGGAAAACATATTTCATAAGGTGGTGGATACGTTGGATCGAAGCTTGGACTTGCAAGAACGTGACGGGAAGAAATTTTCCACCGAAAGGTTGACCGTGGACGCGGCTGATAAATCCGCGTATCAAGACGGGAGTGAACGATGCATTACGGGATATTTTCGGCTTTGGCGAACTGCTTGCAGGGCAGGCGGAAGTCGTTGAGTCTTTGATGGAAGGGCGTTCGGCTTTGGCGATTTTCCCGACCGGCGGAGGAAAATCCCTTTGCTACCAACTTCCCGCCGTGCTGTTAGATGGAACCGCTCTGGTCGTTTCTCCCCTGCTTGCGTTGATGAAGGATCAGGTCGATGGCCTGATCGCAAAAGGCGTAGCCGCCGCGCGCTTGGATTCCACCCTCAGCGCGGAGCATTACGCAGAAACTCTCTCCCAACTCAAACAAGGTCACTTGAAGCTGTTGTATGTTTCTCCCGAAAAACTTGCGAATGCTGAATTCCAGAAATCTCTTAAAGGCCTGAAAATTTCCCTGATCGCGGTCGATGAAGCGCATTGCATTTCTGAATGGGGCCACAATTTCCGACCCGATTACCTCAAGCTCGCCACGATTTTTCGTAAACTCCGAGTCGGCAGAATCCTCGCGCTCACCGCCACCGCGACTCCGAAAGTTGAGACCGATATCCGCCGCCAATTCCGCATCGCCATAAAAGATGTGGTGAAGCTCAGCTTTCACCGCAGCAACCTCGACCTACGCATCAGTCCCTGCACGTCGGAACAGCGAAAAAAATTACTGTTAGAAAAAGTTTCGAACTGCGCCAGCCCAGCGATCATCTACGTCACCCGTCAGGAAACCGCTGAGGAAATCGCGACGTTTCTCGCCAGCAACCATCTTGGCGCTCGCGCTTACCATGCTGGACTGCGATCCGAGTTACGCCGGGAAATCCAAGAGGAATTCATGGGCGGTGAAATCGAGATCGTGGTCGCAACGATTGCTTTCGGGATGGGTGTGGATAAATCCAATATCCGTGCGGTGTTTCATTACAATCTCCCAAAAAGCTTAGAGGGTTACACTCAGGAAATCGGCCGCGCGGGTCGCGATGGTCAACCCGCGATCTGCGATCTACTCGCCTGCGCGGATGATCAAACAGTTCTCGAAAATTTCATCTTTTCAGATATCCCCAGCGAACGATCGGTTCGTAATCTGTTAGAGCGAGTGCTGCGTTTGGGCACGACCTTCGATGTATCGATCTACGAACTCGCATCGACCTGCGACATCCGCCAAACCGTGATCGAAACGATTTTCACGTATCTTGAAATGGACGGGATTTTGGAAGTCGGAGGAAAAAGTTTTGATACCTATCGTGTGAAACTACTGCGTCCGTTGAAGTCGCTGCTGGCTGGACGCAAACCCAAGGAACGCAAACACCTCGAACACCTCTTCGCGCCTCTGGACGCCGAGTGGAAATGGCTTTCAGTAAAAATTCCCGATGTCGCAGCCGAACTTGGAATTTCTTCTGACGCTACGCGCGAGCTCATTTCCGAACTGGAAGCCGGTGGCGATATCGCCCTGAAAAAATCTGGGTGGAGGCAGGCCTATCGATTGAAAAAAGCCGATGCTGATCCGAAATCCATTTCCGCAGAGATGGCTATAAAACTTCAGGAACGCGAAACCCGCGAGCTGTCTCGGCTCGACCAAGTCCTGAAGCTCGCGCAAGGAAAACGCTGCCTCACCCAAGCCCTGCTGGCTCATTTTGGCGAGAAAATGGACGAACCCTGCGGTCACTGCGATCGCTGCCGTGGGATTGCCCCGGTAAAACTCAAACGCGCCAAGCCACGCAAAATCACCCAGTCCGAACACACGCAAATCCGAGCCTTGCTCGAAGAAACCCATGCCGCACTAGGCACACCCCGCCAACTCGCCCGCTTCCTCTGCGGCATGTCCAGTCCCGCCAGTATGCGCGCGAGGCTTTACCGAAACGATAACTACGGCCTCCTCTCCAACCTACCCTTCACCGAGGTAGAGATTTTCGCCGAGAGCTTGTTTTGATGAGGTTTATGGAATTGGAACCACAATCGCAGCGTAGCGGGATAGCCGGACTGAATTTTCAGGACTTATCCGGCAAATGAACGCAGATGGACACGGATTAAATCAGGTTTAGGAAATTCAACTTTCATACCATGCACCAAGAAACGAGGTTTTGAGAATTTTTTATTATCTGCGTTCATCCGCGTTTATCCGCGGTTCAATTTTCTTAATTCCGACCTTGTTTTGATTGCGGCGAGGCGCTTGCTGCTTCATTTTTCAGCCATGTGGATTTCCAAATTTGATTTCGAAGACATCCGTTACGAGACCAGCGAAGACGGTGCGATCGCAAAGATCACCATCAACCGCCCCGAAGTGCGTAACGCATTCCGACCCAAAACCGTCACGGAAATGCTCCGCGCCTTCGACATGGCGCACGAAGACCCACAGGTCGGCGTTGTCATTCTCACCGGCGAAGGAGATCTCGCGTTCTGTTCTGGTGGTGACCAACGCGTCCGCGGTCACGCTGGTTACGTCGGTGGCGATGGCATCCCGCGCCTCAATGTGTTAGACCTCCAGAAAAAAATCCGCTCCTTACCCAAGCCTGTGGTGGCGATGGTCGCCGGCTATGCGATTGGTGGCGGACATGTCTTGCACATCGTTTGCGATCTCACCATCGCCGCGGATAACGCCCGCTTCGGCCAGACCGGCCCGAAAGTTGGAAGCTTTGATGGCGGACTCGGTTCAAGTTACCTCGCTCGCATCGTCGGCCAGAAAAAGGCCCGTGAAATCTGGTATCTCTGCCGCCAATACGACGCCCAACAAGCGCTCGATATGAATTTAGTCAACACCGTCGTCCCGCTCGCCGAACTCGAAACTGAGACGGTGAAATGGTGCCGCGAAATGCTCGCCCATTCTCCTCTCGCCCTGCGCTGCTTGAAATCCGCCCTCAACGCCGACTGCGATGGTCAGATGGGTCTGTTAGATTTAGCCGGTAACGCGACCCTGCTCTACTACATGTCCGAAGAAGGCAGAGAAGGCAAAGAAGCGTTCCTTGAAAAGCGTCAGCCGGATTTCTCGAAATTCCCACGGGTGCCGTGATGATACCTTAACAACTGCACTGCATTTCTTAGTCTGTCCCATAAACAATGTACACCTTATCGTGAGCTTTAGTCGTCACCAACTCGCATGACGTCATACCCCCTCCGTTCCAGGTGTAGAACTCCTCTGCAACAAAGATAGGGATGGACTTTGCATAATCAGGTGGATCGATCTTATATGGCTTGGCGGCAATTGGACTTCCAGAAAAAGGGTCGTCCGAAGGTCTAGGTTTCAGAGAGTGTCCTGCGAGCAATGCCGGAAAGTCTATCGGATCAATCTCGCAATATACGTGGACTGTGTAATCGGTCCATGCATCCTCCCCAAACTGGATATTCCTTACAGACGCTGGGAGTGTCTTCAACCCTAGACTGACCATAAGCTGCTCACGCCCGTCACCGTGGTTAGATTCGCAGCCGGAGAGTAGGATGCAGTAAAAAAGTAATGATCTAATTCTCTTCATGTCTTCATTCAGATTGAGGTAGGGACGCCGATTTGCTCGACGCCCCCCTCGCAGATCCCAGCGTGCGGAATTACCGCACTAGGCTCCTCGGAAGACGCGCAAACAGAGCGTGGATTTGATTGGTTTGTTGATTGTGATTCATGCAGGTTT
>JANPMK010000090.1:0-96351 GCA_031422775.1 Akkermansiaceae bacterium
GGAGATGTGGGAGGGAAGCGGAAATTTTCGTTGGGTAAGAAAAAAGCCGGCTTCCTTGTGGGAGAGCCGGCTTGGTTGATGGGATGTAGAAAGTTTGGATTAACCTTCGGCGGAGTCGGTTTTCTTGGCGACTTTTTTCGCGGCCTTTTTGGCAGGTGCTTTTTTGGCTACGGCTTTTTTCGCTGCTTTTTTTGCAGGAGCTGCTTTTGGCTCGTCAGATTTCACCGCCGGTTTCGGGGTAGCTTTTTTGACGGTGACCTTTGGAAGGATGCCGCCGAGCTTGGCTGCTTCCTGTTTACGCTTAAGATAATCCGCACGACGACGGCGTTTGATGATTTTGTTTGATTGCTGACCCATAATTGCTGGAACTTGGCTAAGGCACTAAATGAGCCGTATCAAGCCGAATCTGCAAATCCTTTTCATCCTGTGTTTTCCACCGAAGCCATTCTGATACGAACTACTCGCCTGACTGAGACGAGTTTGATCGTGCATTGGTTGAGTCAAGAGGAGGGTTTGATCAAGACTGTGGCGAAAGGGGCGCTGCGTCCAAAGAGTGTGTTTGCGGGGAAATTGGACTTGTTTTTCTCTGGGGAAATTATGTTTGCGAAGTCCCGGCAGAGCGAGCTGCATGCCTTACGGGAGGTATCGATTTCTAATTGGCGTCAGGGATTGCGGCGGAGTTATGCGACGACTTTGATGGCGGGATATTTTTGTCAGTTGATTGAGGCGGGGCTGGAACCGAACCATCCGGAGCCGGAAATTTTCGATTTATTGCGGCGAGGGTTGGATCATTTGGATGGGGAAACGGCGAGTTTGCGGGCGTTGCAGCATTTTGAGCGGCAATTTGCGGAGATTCTGGGGATTTCCCGAGAAAATCGGGCGGCGGAGCAGGCGTTGCATGATCATTTAGGCGGGCTGCCGGGTAGTCGGAAGAAGTTGGTAGAAGATTTGACGTCCGGCTAAAGATTTCCGCTAGTCATTTTCAGATAAAGAAGTTTAGCATGACGCAAATACTTCATTTATGGATAAACCGACTGCTAATTTGATTCAGATCATGCGTGATCGAGTGACGACTCTGCGCGAGCAAGGGAACCTTAAGGAGGCGTTGCATGCAGCGAATGCGGCGGTGGAAAAATGCCAGCAATTGCTGAGTCCGGATCACGATTCGATTGATGCATTTGTGGGGAGCTTGGAAGACAGAGCTGGGATTTACATGGATATGAGTGAATTCGGCGACGCGGTGGAAGATGCGAAGCATGCGATTGATCAGTTAGATGGCAGCAGGCGTTTTGATCAGTTTGGAAGGTTGTATGCGCTGTTGGGTGCGGCGTATGACGGATTGGATCGTTATGACCGAGTGATTTCTTGTTGGGAAGCTGCGGTTAGTTATTTTGAAAAGCACGAGCCGCCAATGATGATGGATGTGGCTGCGATCATCAATAATCTGGGTTTTACCGCAAAGTCTGCTGGAAATCTCGATGCTGCGGAGGATTACTTTTTGAAAGCGCTTGAGATCATGCATTCCGTAATTGGGCAAAAGCATCCTCAGACGGCTTCGGTTTCAAACAATCTCGGTGCAGTATATTTGGCGGCTGGGTACGTGGAGCAAGCGCGTGAGATGCACATGATGGCATTGGAGACGCGCACGGAGTTGTTTGGAGATCACCATCCTGACACCGCACAATCACATAACAATCTGGCGTTGGCTTTGTTGGAAACGGGTGACCGGGAATTGGCGAGAAAGCATTTTGAAAAAGCTCTCGAAGGTTTTGAAGCGCTGGGGAGAGAGTATGATGAAGATCTTGAGGCGGTGTCCTCTAACTTCTCTGATTTCCTGCGCGCTCAGAACGACAACAAGCTTGGGGATATTATTCAGGCTCGCGTGAAAGCACGTTTGGATAAAGCCTGAGGTTCACTTGGTCTCCTTGGCTTTTTGGATGCGATTTAGGGTCATTGGTTCGTTAGGATACTTGGTGATGGCTTCTTGATAGGCTTCGAGTGCTTTATCGGATTTTTTGAGCGTAAGATAATAATCGCCCAGGTCAGTTGCCATGGGTGAGAGGATGAGTGGCGGATGCATCAGAGAAGAGGTGCGTTGGCGATCGGCGGCTGCGCGAAACCAGTTGAATGCGGAGCCTCGGCCTTCCACTGGGCCGGCTTGGGTAATGCGGCCGCGCAGATTGGCGGTGAGCATTTCCAAATGCAATAATGCCCGCCGCCATTCCGAGAATTCGCCTTGGGCGGAAGCAATCGCTTTTTGCTTGGTCATGGCTTCACCGTGAAAGCCCAGGGCATTGATGATATCTTCGGCAGCTTTCATTTCACCAGCGTTGATCATGCGATGTGCTTGGAGTGCGATTCTCAAACCATCTGTCCACCAATGAGAAAGAGAGTGTTTGCGAAAAGCCTCGCCAGCTTGAGGCTTGGTGAGTGTGAGAAGAGCTTCAGTGGGATCGGTTTTTTCTCCGCGATAAAGCAGGATACGAGCAGGTAGGGTTTGTGCGTCCCAGAGGATTTGGCGACTTCCTGGAGCGGTTGGACGATTGAGATCTGGAGGAATTTTGGAAATTTCAGTAGCAGCAGTAATGGCGTCTTTGAAATTTCCTGCGGATGCGGTTGCGACAGCGTGGTAGCTTTTTGTTATAATCCACTGCGGACAATCCACATGAGATATTTTGTTAGATTCCATCCACTCCGCATAATATTTTTCAGCCAGAGAAAAACTTGCTGCGGCGTCTGCGAATTCTCCGCTGCGCCATTGGTAGTGGCCGAGTAGATGGAGATAAGGCGGGTAAATAGGAGCGAGTTGGCAGAGTTTTTTCGCAAGTGGGATAGAGGACTTGAGATCTGAACCCTCGGCTTTAATCAAGAGGTAGGCATGCAGCGGGAGAATATTGTTGGGCTGGAGTTCAATGAGTTTTAGTAAACTTTTTTCCGCTTCGGCTTGGGAGGCTGTAATTTCGCCTACCTGATCGTATCCGCCACGGCTGAACAAAAGCGTAAAAATTTCTGATTGGACATCATTGGGGAATTTTTCCGAGACCTTGCGAAAGGCGAGTTCTGCACCTTTTGGTCCCTCATCGATGTATTTGATCAGGCAGTAGGCGAAGCCGCGTTCCAATTCAGTGCCTTCGCCATCGGCTACGAGTTCCAGTAAACGTTTGGTGGTCGCGAGCCTGTAGGAATCGGTTTCTGGCGAAGTGGCGAGCATGCTCATGATCATGCCCCAATGTGCCATGAGGCAACGTGGATCTTCCTGCATGGCAACGGCGAAATGGCGGGTAGCCTCGAAATCCCAACTTGCATGGAGGTGATTCAAGCCTTGTAAGGTATGGATTTGAGCGATTTCGCTTTTTGCCATAACGGCGGTGACTAATCCGTTATAAAACGGGAACAAGCTGGGCTTTTCAGCAGCAGAAACCCAGGGTGGTATGCAAGCGGCGATGCTTGGAATTTCGATCTCAGGAGGTTTTTCCTGTGTGGTTTCTTGCGAGAACGCTGAGACGTGCAAAGCGAGCAAGCTCAGTAGTGTAATCCATTTTGGCATGCCTTGAAAGTGGTCTAGTATTCGAAATTTCCCAAGGAAAATGACGCTCGCTTCTGGAGGGAATATCTTTTAGATGTCGCGGCATGAAGTTAGGAGTGATCGGATGTGGCAAGATGGCAACGGCCTTGGTGAAAGGCGCGGTGTCTCAGGGTGTGGTGAAAGCTGAGGATGTGATCGGTGTGGCTCGCACCGAGGCGTCGCGGTTGCGTTTTTCGGAACAGACGGGCGCGAGAAATACCGCATCAATCGCTGAGGTGGTGAAGGAATCCGAGGTTTTGCTCCTCGCAACCAAGCCGCATGACTTGCCTGAAATCATTGAATTGGCCGAGTTAGGAAAATTTTCCGAAAAACTCTTCATATCCGTTGCTGCGGGAGTGACTTTGGAAACGATGGAAAAGCTGGCGGGCGGGGTCTGTCGGTTTGTTAGAACCATGCCAAACACGCCTTCGCTAGTCGGAAAAGGTGCAGCTGCGTTTTCATTAGGATCGAAGTGCGGTGAGGCGGATCGGGATATCGTGCAGTCGATTTTAGGAGCGGTGGGCTTGTCGGTGGAGGTGCCTGAAAGATTGATCGATGCTGTAACCGGGCTTTCTGGTAGTGGGCCGGCGTATATTTACCTGGTCATCGAGGCGATGGCAGACGGCGGCGTGCAAGCGGGTTTGCCGCGGGCAGATGCGCTGAAATTGGCAGCTCAGACCGTGGCGGGTGCTGCGGCGATGGTTTTGGAGACGGGGCTACATCCCGCGGTGCTAAAAGATATGGTGACATCGCCGGGAGGCACGACCATTGCAGGGCTTGCGGCGCTGGAAGAGGGCGCGATCCGCTCTTCTTTCATAGCAGCCGTCAGCGCGGCGGTGGCTCGGGCAAAAGAACTTGGGAAAAATTAAGTTTTTTCGCCCCTGCAATTTCCGCTTCCACGTCCCGCCAAAGCTTCTATGGTTCGGGGCATGACAAAACGTTTTACGATAGTCGGCTTGATCGCCATCAGTGCTCTGTTTGTGGTTTCTTGTGGAAATGACGAAGGTACCATTGGCTTAGCTGGTAACATGCAAGGAGGATCAGGCGAAGGAGAAGCGCTTTATCAAAAAGCAAAATCCTTGGACGATGCAGGAAAGCCAGACAAAGCGGTGAAAATCTATGCAGAGCTTGCGAATGATTTTCCGATGACTTCATCGGCAGGGCAAGCGAGATTCCGCCAAGCAGAGATTTTGGAACAACAAGGAGAGACACTCAAATCGTTCAAAGCCTACCAACAATTTTTACAGCGCTATCAGAGCAGCAATTTATATTCGAGGGCGCTCAACAGCCAAGTGAAGATGACACAAGCTGTGGCGGATGGAAAAGTGAAGGCGTCTTTCCTTGGTTTGAAATCTAAAATTTCGACCAAGCAGATTGTCGAGATGTTAGGTCAGCTACGAGACAACGCACCGCGTTCCGAAATTTCAGCGAACGCGCAGTACAAGATTGGTGAGATTTATCAGAGTGAGAAAGATTACAAAGAATCCATCGAAGCTTATCGCAAGTTAGTCCGTGATCAACCTGAGACTAACCAGGCGGCCGAAGCGCTTTTCCGTGTTGGGATGGTGTTTATTGAGCAAGCTGACGGCGGCAATCAAAACCAAGCGACACTCAATCTCGCAGCTGAGGCGTTTAATGATTATTTACTCCAATATCCAAGCCATTCCAAAAACGCAGAGGCCAAGCGTTTGTTAAGTGGCTTAAAGGGACGCGATTTGGATAGCTCGTTGGAGATCGCGAAGTTCTACGACCGCACCGGACAAACCGAATCTGCCAAAGTTTATTACCGAGACATCGTGAAGAGTTCCAAAACTGGAAGTGCCCATGATTATGCTAAGACTCGTTTAAAAGAACTCGGTGAATAAGCTTTAATCATTAAATCTATGAAATTTCAATTATTGGTTTTGCTGAGTGTGGTATTGAGTTCTTGCGCGGGTTATCAGCTAGGAGGCTCGAAGCCACCTTCGCTTGCATCGGTAGAGCGCATCTCGGTTTCGATGTTAGAAAATGGCACGCTACATCCAAGAGCTGAAGCTATTGCAACTTCGGCAGTCACCGCAGCCGTTGTGCAAAACGGGACGTATCGTCTTTCTGGACTGGATCGAGCAGATGCGGTGCTTGAGGGGGAAGTTATATCGATCGATTACAGCGCACTCAGGGGATCCAGGCTTGATGCATTGGCAGCAGAAGAGCTGACAAATACCGTCCGTATCAGATGGCGTTTAAAAGATGCACGCGATCCGACAAAGCTTTTAGCAAGTGGAACCAGCACAGGCCAAAGCACATTTTTCGTAGATTCGAATCTACAGACAGCACGTCAGAATGCCTTGCCAGATGCATTTGAGCGTGCAGCACAGAATTTGGTTTTAAGGCTTTCATCCGGCTATTAAAAAATTTCGATTTGATCGTTTGATGTCTTGCACGATTAGCAGTCCGGATTGAAATTCTATCATTGGGAAAAAGACCGCATGAATCCTGACAAAGAAGATCCAAATAACCATGCTCCAGCCGTTACGCCTGATGATGATTGGGATGGGCTCGATGTGGAGCAGGATTTTAATGCGCAGCTCCCGCCGCGTCGGGCAGACACACCAAGAATACCGAAGCTGGATTTGAATCTCTCTGAGATTAAATTGATCGAACCCGCGCGTCATGCTAGTGGCCCAGCTTCGAGTCGTGAGGATTCAAATATCAAGCCCTCGGTATCGATCCATATAAACGTTAATCCTGAGCGCGAGTTTTCTGATAAAGAAGATTTTCTACCGGCCTTGGTTATGGAGGATGTGAAGCAGGGAGATTTTTCAGAGCGGAACATCAAAAAGCCGATCACGCTAAGCCGATCCAAGCTCGGAGAACGAGATGACTGGGGGACGCTTGAGAAGAAAGGTTCTTCGCGCTGGATGTTATACACAGCAGTCGGTGTGATTATGCTGATCGTTTTGACGGTATCATTTAGCTATTTTAATCGGGATAAACCTATCAGAAATGCTGATGATAAAGGATTGAATAAGCCTGCTCCCGTTGATGGGAATAAAGAGTCGGATATAGACCCGAGTGTCCTAGCTCAGCTCGCGAATGGCGACAAAGAGGCGATCCAAATTTACGGCAATTATGCGCAAGCGAAGAGTCCGGATGATTTTACGGAATCGATCTATTTGAGTAAGCGTAACGCGCAGGCAGTAGCGAGGGCATGGAAGCCGATTAGCGCGGAAAATGGCTGGGTGCCGTCGGATACATCAGCGTGGAAAACCTATCAAAATGGATCGCTTGTCTTCGCGGAACTCAGAGGGACAAATCATAATTTCTCCAAATTTATCGGGGTTTTCCGCTACGAGAATAAAGAATTAAAAATGGATTGGAAAGCGACTGCAGGATACGGAAGCGCTAGTTTTACAGAGTTAAAATCAGGATTGGGAGATGGTAGCGAAATTCGCGGCTGGATCGAACCAACAAACTTCTTCACACGACAATTGCCGGAGGAGCAATACCATTCATTTATTGTTAGATCACCAGATGATGCAGATTCGGTGTGGGTCTACTCGGAGATCGGGAGTGATGCCGACACGAAGCTGATGCAGTTATTTTCAATCAGCCCGATTACTGGGGAACAAAAAACTGAGGCAAAAGTGATTTTAAAACTAGATCGTGGCGATCCGGGAAACCTGCCCCAGCAATGGATGATCAAGAGTTTGATTGCCGAAAACTGGCTCGATCAAGTAACCCCATGAATACAAACCCTAAAGATGCCTGGTATCATTGCGGTCATTGCGGTTCGCTGTTCCAATCAGATTACGGTTTTGATGAGGATCGACTCTGCGAGGTCTGTCATCGCAAGCCAGGCGTTGGTTTGTGGCCGGCGGTGAATTCGGTCGATCCTGTAGCATCGGCTAAGGTTGCCGGCTTTCACAAGACCGGTGATAAGGTGAGAATCGTGGCAAGGACACCTTCATCCAAAAATCGTCGGTTCAGAAGGGTCTTCTTGTTTACGCTGATTTGGATATTGATTTTATTGGGGGCAGTTGGGTTGAGATATTATCTAACAAAAGATTCAGATAAGCCGAAGATTCTAAGTTTTTCGGATCTTCGTAATAATCTCTCGGAAAAGGATAAAGAGAAAATTTTGAATCAGGTTTTGCCGGAATGTGATCGGTCCATCCGTGGGTTTCTTTCAGCCCAGACAATCGAGGAGCGAGTTGAGTTCATTACTAGATCTGCTGAGCTGAAAGCTGCGGTGGAAGCACATGATAAAGATCAACCGTTTGCTCAAGTGGATGCGAGCAAGCTTGAAAGGACGGCGGAGGAGTGGATACGTCTGGGTGATGAATGGATGATTCTAACGCAATGGAAAGATGCTGAAGGGGATAATGTATTTGATGCGGTTTTCCGCAAAGAGGCTGATCGATGGAAATTGGATTGGCCACATTTCAGCCGATACAGCGAGGCTTCATGGAAATCGTTTATTGCGGGTGAAGGAGAATCGGATCAGGCAGTGTTTCGATTGCTTGCAAAGAAGCAGAAGGATACGGATGCGCCACGATTGAATGATCAACGCATGATGATCGTTTTGGCTGCGCCTGTTTGGGGAAAGCCTGAGCAAGCTGTCACGGAATCGCCCATGATTTCCATCGATTTATCGAGTGAAGATGGAGAGTTGTTGAAAGCGGCTTTCGAGCTCAGAGAAAAGAATCTAACAGTAGGAGGGAGCAAACTTGCTCCGCTTGATCCAGAGGGTTTCGTGAGAGTTCACGTTAAACTGTCACGCGATGAGCTTGGCGGAGAGTTTCGCCTGATCCTGAATGAGTTGAAAACTTGTCATTGGATTGACTCGAATCGCTCGGGTTTTTGAACTGATATCTGATTCTATCTTGCCTTGAGGAAAAATCGGTAGGGTATCAACCCATAGACCAAAGGTGACAAGGGAGTAGGTTGATGAGTCATACGGCGGTAAGAAATTTTTCTGCGTCGTATGGATTGGAACTCAAACTACACACGAAAGATAATTTTATGAACAAGCTACAAATTAAAGGCAACTGGAATATCATGAAGGGCAAGCTGACACAGAAATGGGCAGATCTTACAGACGACGATCTCCAATATGCCGAGGGCAAAGAGGAAGAATTGATCGGACGGATTCAGAAGCGCACCGGCGAAACCCGCGAGGCCGTTGAAAAAGTGTTGAAGGATCACGATTCCAAAGGTTGCTGCAGTTAATCATCCTACTGTTCTCTATTCTAAAACCCTCAAATTCATCTATTTTATGAAAAATAAATACGCATATCTCATCGCGGTTGCATCGATTCAATCTGCTGTCGCACAAATCGTCGTTGAAGAAGCCGTCATTCCTGCGCCACCCGTACAGGTCGTAACGGAGACCGTCATCGAGACCACTCCGCCACTCGTGAAAGATCCCGCTCAGGCGAGGCGCAACTTATTGGTGGTGCCTCGTGATGTGGTTCCGGTCGTGCCAAAACCGGGTGACGTCGTTGAGACCACGGAAACGAAAAGTTTCGTGGACGTTCCAGGACAGCCACGCCGCGTTTACAACATAGAGCGCAACACGGTTATCGTAGAAGGTCGGGAGCTTCCTTATATCACCATTCCTGTTCTTTTTGAAAAAGAAACTGCAAAGTTGTTAGATGTGGAGTCACGTGTAGCGCTTGAGGAAACGGCTGCCGCCATCCTTGAGGTTCTTAAAACCCAACCTACGGCGGTGTTTGATGTCGAAGGTCACACCAGCACCGATGGAACCGATGAGTTTAATCTGACGTTATCCGCCGATCGCGCTCGCAGAATTCATCAAGAGCTCACCCAACGCTATTTGGTGCCGACTTCCGCATTGAGTGCACATGGCTATGGCGAGATGTACCCGACTTTTCCTACGGGAACGGAAGAACAAATGGTGTTAGATCGCCGCGTGCTTGTGGTTCGTAAGCAATAATCTCACGATTGAATTTGCTAGGAGACTTTGCATAGATTTCCTAACGGCACAAATCTGGATTTAAAGGGGTCGCGTCTGCGGCCCTTTTATGCGTGGTAATCTTACTTTTTATCATCCTCTGCAGCCGCCCAGACCACGGCGTCGGCGAGTAATTTAATGAAGACCGGATCGCTAAACGTTTCGTTGGTATGACCGTAGGTTGTGCCAACGATGCGTGTGCCATGGAAGTCGTTGGTCCAAATGACCGGATACTCTTCGCCGGTTTTCTCACTCTTTGAAGTGGCGAGCGCCGTGGTTTTCGGCCAGACCTTGGTGATGATGTAAAGTTCATCCATGGGTGTGACCCAGTCGGTGGGAAAATCCTTCATGATTGGGTGTTCCGCCTTAACGACTTTCACCGGATATTTGCTCTGATGCTCATGTTGCATGCTGGTCATTCCGAGAAACTCACGCCAGTCATCGATCTGTGCTGAGCGGTAGGTGTGCATCGCGCAATGCACCACCACTGCGGGGGTGCCGGCTTTATGGGCCTCGGTGATTTTACGGATGTAAGTTTCGTCCTTGGTATTGGCGAAGCATTCGTTGTGGATGACCACGTCATAAGGCTTCGACCAATTCGGATCGTCATAAAGAGGGATCTGCGCGTCGGTGCCTTTGCCTTCGTTGACTAGAGTGATCTCGACTTTCGCGTGTTTCGGAATCCCCTCAATCATCGCGGCGGACTGGAATTCGTAATCGTGGCAACAACCACCGGTGACGATCAGCACTTTGAGTGGCTCTTCTTTTTTGACCGTTTCTTTATTCACTTCCGGCTTGGAGCAACCGCTGGCGATGAGCGCTACGACTCCGGCGAGAGTGATCAAAATGCCGTATCCTGTTTTCTTCGTGATTTTCATTAGTGCGAACCTAAGGGGAGGTATCGGTGCTGCAAGAAAAATGGTTACGGGTGATGATCGGCTCCGCTAGTCTCAGCTGAGTGGATTCACCAATATGAATAGTCATTCGGACTAACTACGATATCAATCTGATTTGTTCTGTCGGAAAATTGGGTAAATAGTAATGGAAAATTATGTAACAATTTGATAACAAGCGATCTTTAAACGCTTAAAAAATGACTTCCAGACTTAATAAATTCTTAAAATTATCCTTTGCAATGTTGCTTACATCTTCGGCTTCTTTTGGAGAGGTTGAAAAAATCAACTTATGGCATACGGTTCCAAAGGTGAAAGGAGCACAGTATCTATTCATTGGATTTCAGGAAGCTGAATTAGTCAGACCAAAGCTCGGTGAATGGTTGCCTAAAGCTTTACTTAATATTTCGGAAAACGATGAAGTCTACTATGCCATCGAGAACGTTACCCGCGAAAATTTGACGATGAATCTTCAACTTTTTGTCTACAATAAATCGACGGAGAAGAAGATCACGATTTCTTGGCAGTGGACGTTGCCAACAGGAATGGATGACGTTGAGATTGTTGCTACTGAGCAGGGTATAATAGAAGTTAGTTACCCTAAAACCGGTGAAACCCGAAAAGTTCAATTGGCATGCGTTCAAGATACAACCAAAGCAAAAGACGATTTTAAAATTTCCAGTTCTGCGCCATTATGGGAGTGGAGAGCGTTGCCTTGGGGTGACCTAAAAAAATGAGATGATGACGGGGTCTACAAAGTCCAGTAGTTAATGATAAGTCGCAGTATTGCGTAAGATTTTACCCATGCGGATTCACCAATCCAGTTTCACGGATGAAGAAGTCCGGATTGAGATCGGCGAGAGGAGCACGCAGTTTTTCGATTTCCTCTGCGGGGCCGTGGACTTCGAGGCGGGCAATATCGGAAAGTTCGAGGAATTTTCCGAGTAGTTCGCCGACATTTCCGAGGTGGGCGAGAACGCCTTCTGCTCCGATGTAGGCTTCTCGGCAGAAAGCCATGTCGCCGTTGCGAGTAAAATCGTAATACAAGCAGGCAGGCTCGGTGGCGGTTTTTTCGATGAACGCCGGCATGAGGGCGGTAAAGGCTTGGAGATTTCCTTCACGGATTTTGAAATACGGATGAAGGCTGACGGCGTTGGATAGTGCTTCGGACATGGTGAAGAAGTTAGTTCGAAATGGTGAAAGTTAAAGAGGGAAATTTTAACCGCGAATGGACGCGAAATCCGAAGTTGAACATTGTTTCCAGCTAAATTGACCACTGAGACTCAGAGAACACAGAGATCACTGAGTAACATCATAAAGTGTTTCACAACTACTTCCCAAATCTCTGTGTTCTCCGTGCCCTTTGACTCAGGAATTGGGAATTTGTTCGTCCATGTCCGTTTCACTACCATTGTGGTAGAATTCCAAATTAGCCGGAGTTTCACTCCCTGGCTTGATTACCCTGAAGACAGGGTGTCGTTTGTGTCCTAGACAAACATAGATACGATGTGTTGAGTATTTTCATGACTATTTTCAAAACTTGTATTGGTGTGACCTTACTCTGCGCAATTCTCGGGTTTGCTCAGGAGAAATCGAATACAAGTGGAAAGCAGCTTGTAAAGGAGACTCCGAAAATTGTCCGAGTTCAAGTTGAGTATATTGAAGTCGCTCATGAGACGATGACGGAGTTGCTATCCGAACCGAAAACGTCCGCTGATGACACTCCGTTGCGCGCCAAGCTTCAGGGGCTTGTTAAAGAGGGAAAAGCGAAGGTGATCGAGACGCAGATGGTCACTGCGAGATCGGGGCAGAAGGCAATGACTGAGTCTGTCCACGAATTCATTTATCCGATAGAATACGTTGCGCCTCAAGTGCCATGTGGCATGGGAGATAAGGCGTCACCTCCTCCCAAGGCTCCACTTACTCCCGTTGCATGGGAAACACGCAACCTAGGTTCTACTTTGGAAATCGAACCAACCGTTGGTGAAAATGGCAAGGTTATCGACCTTCGGCTTCTCCCGATGCTCCTCTACCACACTGGCAATAAGGTATGGCACGAAGAGACTGTAGGTAAAGATACCTTCAAGATTCAAATGCCCGATATTTATAAGATTCAAGCTGATACCGCAGTGACTTTGATCGCAGGTCAGCCTTATCTCATGGCTGCGGTTTCTCCGAAGGATGAAAAGGGTGAGGTGGATTTCACTAATAAAGTTCTCATCTTCGTGAGAGCGGATGTCCTCATGGGTGGGCGCTGAGTAAATGGGATATGCGATCATTCTGATTGAGTAGTCGACAAATCAGAGCGCGCTGTGTTGAGTATTTTCATGACTATTTTCAAAACTTGTATTGGTGTGACCTTACTCGGCGCAGTTCTCGGTTTTGCTCAAGAGAAAGCCGACCCTCAAGTTAAGCAGGCGGAAGAAGATATATTCAAGATTGTCCGGGTCCAAGCGGAGTATATCGAAGTCCCTCATGAGACGATGACTGAGTTACTTTTTGAACCGCGAAATTCCGTCGATGACACTCCGTTGCGTGCCAAGCTTCAGGAACTCGTCAAAGAAGGAAAAGCGAAGATGATCGAGACACAGATGGTCAATGCGAGATCTGGGCAGAGTGCGTCGACTGAGTCTGTTCATGAATATATCTATCCAATCGAATATGAGGCGCCTCAATTGGTAATGAACAACGTCCCGGAAAATGATAAACCACAGGTTTTACCTCAAGTAGGAAAACCACCTTTTCCAGCTGCATGGGAAACTCGTGCCATAGGTTCTACTCTGGAAATTCGACCAACCATTAGTGAAAACGACAAGGTTATCGATCTTCTACTTAATCCAAGACTCGTCTATCACACGGGCAATAATGTTTGGCACGAAGAGACTAAGGGAAAAGATACATACCGCGTTCAAATGCCGAACTTCTACAAGGTTGAAGTCAATAACTCGATGACTCTGATCGCGGGTCAGCCATTTCTCATGGCAGCGGTTTCTCCGAAAAATGAGAAAGGTGAAGCGGATTTCACCAAGAAAGTTCTCATCTTCGTGAGAGCGGATGTTCTGACGGTGGGTAAGTAGATTGAGCGACTTACATGACTTAATCAGGTGTGGTGAATTTCAATTTTGGGGAGCAGTAGGGAAGTGGAAAAATTTGTGAATGAAGGTAGGGTGCCATCGCCGAGGGCACCGCATGGAATAAAAAAGAATATGATGTTTCGTCGGTGAGATTTGAAATATCTCGCTTCGCGCGGCGCCCTCGGCGAGGGCGCCCTACCTCTTACGCTTGTCTGCAATTTTTTCTAATAAATTCTTAAGAATAGGCAGGGAGATGTAATAGAGGATGGGGATGAGCAGGATCGCGCTGATCGCCCATGCTTCGATGCCGTAGAGGGCGGCCATGCCGAAGTCGCGAAAGAACTTTGCGGGATCGTCTTTGAACTGGCCGAGCATTTGGGGGATGGAAAATTTGATGAGGGGGACGCCGTTGAGCATTTGGCCAAGGCGGATGTAGACGAGGATGAGGATGAGTTGGAGGGGATAGGTGAAGGTTTTGAAAAGGTGGAGGATGGGTTGGTTGAGTCTAAACAAATGTCCGATGATAACGCACACGATGGAGGTACTACCCATGATGGGAAAAATTCCGAGGGTGACGCCGAGGGATACGCTCCAGGAAAGTTTCTCTGGAGAGGTGCCTTGATTAAGCTGGTTGACGATGGGACGAACGACCCAGCGGTAGAAGCGACTGTCTTGGTTGAGGGCCATGAATATATTGAAGATTGTAGAAACCAGAGTCCAGAAACCAGAGGTTGGAGTTATTCTACGTAGTTCGTCCTCTTAATTGGGGTTTAAAACTTAAAGTTTAAAGTTTCAAATTATTCGGTCGGGTATAGACGGCTTGGACGACGGAGATGTTGCGGGTGGCGAAGCCGGCTTCGCAGTATTTGAGGTAGTAGTTCCAGGTGCGGATGAATGAGGTGTCAAAACCGAGTGGGCGGATTTGATCGAGTTTGGCGTTAAAGGTTTCGTGCCATGTGCTGAGGGTGCGGGCGTAGTCGAGTCCGAGGTCTTCCAGGTGGTAGAGGAAGAGGTTGCTGGTTTTGTTGATGACTTCGTTGACGCGGCCGACAGAAAGTAGAAGCGATCCAGGGAAGATGACTTTCTGGATCCAATCGACTCCTTTTGTTAGAGATTTATAACGGCAATCAGGAACCGTGATGTATTGCACGGCGAGTAAGCCCTGAGGTGCGAGAACTTCGTGGCATTTCGCGAAGAAGGATTCGTGGAATTTGTGGCCGACAGCTTCTAACATTTCGATGGAAGCGATTTTGTCAAATTTGCCGGTGATGAGTCGGTAATCTTGGATGCGGATTTCCACGAGGTGGGAGAGTCCGGCTTTTTCGATGCGGGCGCGGGCGTAGACGGCTTGGGCTTCGGAGATGGTGACGGCGGTGACTTTGCAGCCATACTTTTCCGCAGCGTGATGGGAGAAGCCGCCCCAACCACAGCCGATTTCGAGAACGTGATCGGTGGGTTTGAGTTGGAGCTTGCGGCAGAGCGCGTCGTATTTTTCGGTCTGGGCTTGGGCGAGGGTTTGGGTTTGGGTTTTAGGTGTGAACTTCGCGGAGGAATAGGTCATGGTTTCATCGAGCCAGAGCGAGTAGAACTCGTTTCCGAGATCGTAATGCTCGGCGATGTTGCGGCGTGAGGTTTCGATGGTGTTGGAGCGTTTGAGATGGCGGAACCAGTTGACGATTTTGAGGAAGTTGACGCCGGGGAGAGTTGAGGAATCGGTGACATCGCCTTGGATGGAATTCATATTGAGCGCGAACCATGAAATGACAGCTGCGATGTCAGGGGTGTCCCAGATGCCATCGGTGTAAGCCTCGCCCATGCCGATGTTGCCGTAGAACATGCAGCGTTTGAAAAATTCTTCGGGATCGTTGAGGGTGATGTGGGCGGTGATGGGTGCGCCGGCTTCGCCGAAGTGGAGGTTGTGGCCGTCGGGGTAGGTGAGGGAGATTCCGCCTTGTGTGAATTTGCGGAATAGGGAGAGGACGATGCGTTCGGGTATGGTGGGGGAGGAAGAGGTTTCAACGCAAAGCCGCAAAGGACGCAAAGGATCGCAAAGCTGGGGTTGTGTTTGGTTTGAGGTAGAGTCCATGGTGTAAGGTGGTGAGTGATCAGTGCCGAGTGATCAGTGATCAGTGGCGATGCTCTGGTTATGTTCAGTCATGCAGCGGAGGACACAGAGGTTTGAGATTTAGAGTTTAGAATTTAAAGTTTTTATCGGTGTGGATTTTGGGAAGTGGGGGATTTTTTTTAGGAAGAGTAGGAGGGCGTGGAGGTGAATGCGGAAGATGATGGAGAGGGAAATTAGGGGGTATTTTAAGGCAAACCACGCGAGACGGGAAGCGGTGAGTTTGCCTTGCTCGCCACGGATGGCGGAGAGGAGGGTGGGTTTGGCGTCGGTGAGGTTGTCGATGTGGACGGTCCAGTTTTCAGAAGGTTGGCCGACGCGGAAGTGGAAGGTGTCGTTCGGATCGGAGAAGGGGGAGACATAAAAGTTTTTTGCGACGGTGTGGTTGAAGCTGCCTTCAGTGTTGGGTTCACCGAGGGGGAAGAGTTTCATTTCTCGATAGGTGTTGGTGACTTCGGCGACGGCGGTGATGGGTTCTCCGTTGTTACGGTAGATGTAGTAGAAAGAAACCGGGTTGAAGGCGTAGCCGAGCACACGAGGAAAAGTGATGAGCTTGATGATCGCATCGGTTGGGATTGCGATGCCTTTTTCCGAAAGCCATGTGGTGAGATTTTGTCGGATGGTTTTTTCTGGGTCGGTGTTGATATGATCGCGGTTATCGATGGAGAAGAGGTTGAAGCGATTTTGTGAGAGAAGAGAAACGTTAGGAAAAGAATCGAGATCGATGGCGAGCATGAACACGCGATATTGGAAGGCGTGCTTTTTTGGGGAGATGCGGGTGTGGGCCACGCTGCATTCATAGATGGAATTTCCGTTGATCATGCTTGGATTACGGAATTGAGCGCGAGTCCCGACTTTATCGAGAGAACTGGACTCGCTCGGTCTATTTGCCGCCACGGGTCTTGGTTGAGAATTTGTTCGCAAAGGCGGTGGGCAGACCAGATGCCATCCTCGTGAAAGCCGTATCTCTGCCATGCTCCGCAGTAGAATCGGTTGGTGTGGTTGCCGTCGAAGTTGAGATCCGGAATGCGATCCTGAGCTTTGATCGCTGCGCTACTGAAGATGGGATGCTCGTATTCGAGTTCGTGATGGATTTTGTCAGGAGCGATCTCTCCTGGCGGATTGATAGAAACGAAGTAATTTTCGTTTTCCGAGACGCCTTGGAGTCTGTTCATCCAATAATGCGTGGAGTGTTTTCCAGAGGGCTCGACACGGTAGTTCCACGAGGCCCAAGCGCGTTTGGTTTGCGGCATGAAACGGGGATCGGTGTGGACGACAGCTCTGTTGGGTTGATAATTAAAATGACAGAGAATGTCGCTTTCGAGTGGAGTGGGAGATTCTAGGAGTTTTAGCGATTGATCTCCATGCGAGGCAAAGATGATTTGGTCAAAATGCTGCGAGCTTCCATCAGCGAGAGTGACTTTATTTTCTGCGGACACACTGCGAACAGGATTTCCCGTTACGATTTGTGTTTTAAAAGGAGCAGTGATTTTTTCGACGTATTGGCGAGAGCCATCAACCACAGTTCGCCATGGGTGCTGGGTATCGAGACCGAGGAAGCCGTGGTTGTGCCAGAAGCGCATGAGAGTTCTAGCTGGGAAATCGTCGATCCGTTCTGGTGGAGAAGACCAGACCGCGGCGGCCATGGGGGAGAGATACCAATTTAAAAAATCTTCTCCGTAGCCGCGGGCTTTCACATAATCGGCTAGTGGGAGATCTCCGTATTTCGGATTCGCGAGTTCTTCGACTGTCTCTTTATTGAAGCGATTGATCTGGAGCAGCATTTTCCAGTAGCGAGTGCGGAGTAGATTTTTGCGTTGAGCGAAGAGCAGGTTAAGCGAGCCACCATTGAACTCCACATCAGCTGGAATGTGTTGCACGGAAAACGACATCTCCGTGGGTTTGGTTTCGACTTCGAGTTCTTTGAAAAGGCGGGTGAGGTGAGGATAGGTGACCTCGTTGTAAACCATGAAGCCGGTATCTAGCGGGAGGTGCTTGCCGTTTTCCTTAACGGTTACCGTGTTGGAATGTCCTCCGATGCGGCGGTCTTTTTCAAACAGGGTGACGTTGAAATTCCGATGCAAGAAGTGCGCGCAGGCGAGCCCGGAGATACCTGTTCCGATGATGGCGATTTTGCGTTGCAAATGTTTTAGGGGCTAGGAATTTTTCAACGCAAAGTCGCAAAGGTCGCAGAGGGAACGCAAAGCTGGTTAAGCGAAAATTATTTGGATGGGTTGCTTTTGGCTTCTTCGATGACTGCTTGTGGGACGGGGCGGAGATCCCATACTAAACCAAATATGGAGAGGAGTTTTAGGATGTAGTAGGTGGGGTCGATTTCGTGAGGGAGGAAACCTTGGCGGGTGGAGTGTGGGAAGCGGTGGTGGTTGTTGTGCCAACCTTCGCCGAGGGTGATGAGGGCTAGAAAGAAATTATTGCGTGAATCGTCCTCGGTATTGAAGCGGCGTTTTCCCCAGACGTGAGCGAGGGAGTTGATGAACAAAGTGCCGTGAAGCAGGACGGTGGTGGAGATAAAAAACGTCCATACGAAGAACTGCCACATCGTGGTGCCTAGTGATGGCGCAAAAGTTTCCAACACCCAACCGATGGCTAGCATCACGATACCGAAGGCGATGGGAACGACCTGATCGAAGCGATTCAGCCAGACCAGTTCGGGAAATTTCACGAGGTCGGGGATGGCTTTGTAGTTGGTCGGGAAATTACGTTTCGATGTTAGCCAACCGATGTGTGACCAGACAAAGCCGCTGATGCGTGGCGAGTGGATGTCTTCTTCTTCGTCGGAATGTTTGTGGTGATGGCGATGTGTGGCGGCCCACCATAGCGAGCCGCGTTGCATGGAGGTGTTTCCGACTAGGGCGAGGATGAACTGGAAGGCTCGTGAGGTTTTGTAGGAGCGATGCGCGAAGTAGCGATGGTAGAAACCGGTGATCGCAAACATGCGAATGAAATAAAGCGCGACCGCAGCAATGACCGCGATGGGGCTGATGCCTACCCAAATTACGGCGAAGCAACCGATGTGCAAAAAGATGAATGGTATGGTGCGTTGCCAATCGATCTTGTCGGGAAGAGTGGATGGATCGGGATCGCCGGGAGCGCGGTAGTCAGAATCCCACCAATGCCCGATCATGGTTGTGAATGCTTTGATACGTGGAGTCATGGTTTCTGAAAATTATTTTTCGAAGCGTTTGCGAATGGATTCGATGACGCCGCCGAGCACGGGGAGTTGTCCGTAAATGTTCGTGCCGGAATCCCAGAAATCTTGATGCATGATGACTTGGCCGGCGGAGTTGAAGCGGACGTGGCTCATGCCTACGGATTCGACGGGTTTTCCGCCATTTAATTTCGGTGCGGCGAAAACCATAGTCCAGCGGACGTAGTGATCGTTTCCAGATGAAACCGTGTCATCCACCGTGACTTGGTATTGGCTCATCGTATCGGCGGTGTTGAGAAAATAGGCTTTAATTTCCTCGGGGCCGTGATGTGTGACGAGAGTGTCGTTCAGATAAGCATCGGCGGCGTAAACTTTTGCGGTGTTCGCCTCGACGTAGGCTTTGTCGTCGATTTTTTGGAGAAACGTGGTGAAGGCGTTGAGCGATTCTCGATTTCCTAGAGTCGCGTTCTGGGTTTTTGTGAGGACAGTTTTGTATTCCTTGGTACGTGCTGCGGTGTTAAAATTTGGTGCGCAGGCGGGAATGAGGATGGCGATCGCAACGAGCGCCAGCAGCAGATAGGGAATGGTTTGGATGAGCATTTTGAAAGACATTCCGGATCATAGCACTGTTTGTCCCGAGCGCTACTGGTAGTCTTCGAGTTTTTTGCTAACTCTCAAAATACGTATATCCGCCAAGGCCATCGCGATATAGATCCATGATTTCCTTGCGCTCTTTCGGCGAAATGCGGCCGTCGGTAACGGCTTTTTCTGCGAAATTGCGGAATTTGGAGACGAGTTCTTTCGGGTCGAACTCGACGTAGGAGAGCACGTCCGCCACGGTGTCGCCCTCGACTTCGTGGGTGTAGACGGGTTTGCCATTTTCGAGATGGACGCCGACGACGTTGGTGTCGCCGAGGAGATTGTGCAGGTCGCCGAGGGTTTCCTGATAGGCTCCGACGAGGAAAATGCCGATGTAGTAAGGTTCATCGGACTTGAGTTCGTGGAGCGGGAGGATTTTCGCGACATCTTCCTTATCGATGAAGCGGTCGATCTTGCCATCGCAGTCGCAAGTGATGTCGGCGAGAACCGCGCGGTGTTTGGGTTTCTCGTTGAGGCGATGGATGGGAAGGATGGGGAATAGTTGGTCAATCGCCCATGAGTCGGGGAGAGATTGGAACAGAGAGAAGTTTCCGTAATAGAAATCGGCGAGACCGTTGGAGAGTTCGACGAGATCCTCCGGCACATCGTCCATGTCGGAGATCATGTTAGAAATGCGGGTGAGGATGTGCCAATACCATGCCTCTGCGAGACCGCGTTCGCGGAGGGTTGCTGCGCCGTAAAGGAACATGGCACGGACTTGATCGCGGTAATACACCGCATCATTCATTGCCTCTTGGAGGTTCTTTTTGCTGAGCGTTTTATTGACGTGGAAGAGGTTCGCGAGGTTCTGCGGAGCTTTTTCCGGCATCTCGGGTTCCTTGTCCGTGGTCTGCGCGGAGGTCACGTCGAGGATGTTGAACACCAGTACTGAGTAATAGGAAACGACGGCGCGGCCGGACTCGGAAATGAGATTGGGATGAGCAACTCCGACGCGATCGCATTGCTGTGCGATGACCTCTACGATGTCGGTGCAGTATTCTTGGATGGAGTAGTTGCAGGATGAAGCGAAGTTGGTGTGTGAGCCATCGTAGTCAACAGCCATGCCGCCGCCCATATCGAGCACGCCCATGGGTGCGCCTTCTTTGACGAGATCGCAATAGATACGGACGGCCTCGGTGGCACCTTCGCGGATGGCGGCGATGTTAGGAATCTGGCTGCCTTGATGATAGTGCAGCATTTTCAGACATGGCAGGTGGCCGCTGGCTTTGAGGGAATCGACCACATTGATGACTTGCGCGGCGTTGAGACCGAAAACGGATTTGTCGCCTGCGGATTCTTGCCAGTGACCGGAGCCTTTGGTGGAAAGTCGGATTCGGATGCCTAGGTTGGGCAGGACGCCGATTTTGCGTGAACGCTCGAGAATGAGATCGAGTTCACTGGGCATTTCCAGGACCAACATGATTTTCATCCCCATTTTCTGAGAGTGGAGGGCGAGGTCGATGAATTCTTCGTCCTTGTAGCCATTGCAAATGATGTAGGCCTCGGGATCGTGCATGTGAGCGAGTGCGGCGATGAGTTCAGGCTTCGATCCCGCCTCAAGGCCGTAGTGATATTTTTTCCCGAACTCGGCGATTTCCTCGATGACCTGGCGTTGTTGGTTCACCTTGATTGGGTAAACGCCGCGGTAGTTTCCTTGATATTTTGTGACTTTGATCGCCTCGCGGAATGCCTCATTGATCTCGGTGATGCGGGAGTGCAGCAGGTCGCGGAAACGCAACAGAACTGGGAGATGGGTTCCGCGATCGCGTAGACCATCGATGACATTATAAAGCGAAACTTTGGCGCTGTGTTCGCCGTCTTCGAGTTTCACTGTGACGTGACCGTCTTTGTTGACGCCGAAAAATTTATGTCCCCATGCCTCTACGCCATAGAGTTCGGCAGACTGCTCAGTTGACCAACCTTTGGCGGGTTTGGTTTTGGAAGGCTTGGTTGTAGGGGCGGTGGTAGGCGGAATCACGGGGGAAAACTGCATGATCTTGGCGAAATCACAAACTTCAAATTTCAATTTTCAACGAAGAATCGAGAATGTAATGATCTTGGGAATGTTTGTTGAAACTTGAAACTTGGAATTTGGAGCTTCACTCATTCGGTAGATAGGCGGCGTCGCGGTCGATTTGGAAAGTCCATTCGAGAGGTTTGCTGGCGGGGTTTCCTTCGAGATCTTTCCATGTCACCAGCACCGTGCAGGTTTTGTTACGCAGGCGACGGTTGACCTGCCATGAGAACAATTTTCCTGCGCTAGCATAATTGGCGGGAACCTCGCCGAAGCCAGTGACCTGCATTTTCAGGGTTTTGGGATCGATATTGGTCGCGCTAGTGAGATCGACTTCTATGTTAGGTAGGCGCGAGTTGACGATGGCGCCAGCTTGGGGATTGACGGGAAATTCTAAGGGTTTCACTGATCCTTCGGTCATTCCCGCTGCGGTGTCCGCTGCGGCATCTCGGAAGTTGGTCGCGAACTCAAAAATTTTATCATAATTCCCTAGAATGATGTAACGGGGAAGGATGTTGTTGGGTGAGTCACGTTTTACTTTTCCTGGCTGCACGGTGAAAAGATGAGTGTAACCAACCTGCTCCGCCTTGCGCAGCATTTCATCGGTGAAAAACCCGCCCGGATACGCATAGGTCGGGACTGTCTTTTTGAACTTCTGTTCGAGAAATCGCTTCGACTCGCTCATTTCGACATCGAGAAACTGATCGTATTCTTTCTCGCCGCGTTTGATGTATTTTTTGACCGTCTGGGGATAAGGATGGGAGGTTGAGTGGGAGCCGATGGTAGCGCCATGTTTGATCATTTCCTTCACCATGACTGTGGTCAGGGACTTGCTGCCACCATCTACGTAGTCTTTGTACAGGTAGAGGGTAAAAGGATATCCGAACTCTTTAAGGATGGGATAGGCATCGGTGTAAACGGACTTCCAGCCGTCATCAATGGTGATCACGATGGATTTTGCGGGGATGGTTTTCTCGCCACTTTTCCATGCGATGAAGTCAGACATCGGAATGACAGCGAATCCGAGTTCGCGGATGGTTTCGAGTTGTTCGCGGAATTTTGAGGTGCGGATCCGCATCGCTGTTTCCGGCTCGGTCTCGGAAAATTCGTGATATCCCAGCACTGCGACGCGGCCTCCGTCGTCAGAAAGCTCTGGTTGTGGCTGATCCACTTGGCAAAAAGCTGCAACCGCAAGCATAAGCCAGAGGCAAAATGAGTGGCGGATGAATTTCATGACTTGGAAGCTACTCCGCAATTCGCCTCTTGTAAACCCGCCTCTTCGGCTGGAAGAGGGGAGCCGGGAGCAGAGAGTAGAGAGATGGATGAAAAATGAGGGCTGATGCATGATTCTCTTCCTTGAAAATTGGATTTTGAATTTTGTAAATTTCACACGTGTGGACGCTTGCCATGGGCGAGGGATTTACCATAGTTTTTAGGCATAGATGGCAAACTTCTTCGCACAACTGGAATTCAAATTTCCCAAATGGATGCGTGGAGCGAAAATCCCAAAAGGGAAAACTGGCCTAACAGAAGTTCGTGATCAGTCTGATCCAGGTATGACAGTATGGTGTCGCGAGCAGGCGATGTCGTTAGGTCTGCCGGAGCTCTCGCGAAAAGTTCGTGTGGTATGGAATCCGAGAATGCGCACAACGGCGGGACGCGCGTGGTGGCCATCGCGGTTGATCGAGATCAATCCCAAGCTCAATGATCTTTCAGAAGCTCAAGTTTGGAGAACGTTGAAACATGAGTTCGCTCACTTGTTAGCGTTTGAGCGTTGCGGGCGTCGTCAGATAGATCCCCACGGAATCGAATGGCAGATGGCTTGCTGCGAACTTGGAATCCCCGGTGAAAGCGCGCGTCATTCACTGCCGCTAAAAAGTCGGAGAATGAAACGGAAATACGTTTACGTTTGCCCGTCTTGTTTTTCTGAAATCAAACGCGTTCGCCCAATGCAGCGTGCGGTGGCTTGTTATTCCTGCTGCAAAAAATTCAATGCAGGAAATTATCACGAGCGTTTCCGCTTGATCAAAAACTCGCTGTGAAGCTTGGCTTGTCTGTCCTTGCTTGGGATGTCGATTTTTTGATTTGTTGAAAAATTTTCAACAAATGTGTCGCTACCGTTTGCGACAAATGGAAATAGCATTAACTTGCCGCCATGAATTTAGATTTCATCACCATTTCTCCCTTAGGTTTCATCATGGGTTTTTCGCCGACCCTTGTGATCATTTTCATCGCCACGGCTCTTGTCAGTTGGTTGGTCAGCCACACCATGAAGCGTCGGTTTAATCAGTATTCACAAATTCCGGTGCGTTTCACTGGTGCGCAGATCGCGGAGATCATGCTTCGTGAAAGCGGGATCAACGATGTGCAGGTCATCAGTACTCCGGGTAAACTCACGGATCACTACGATCCAAAAACCCGCACGGTGAATCTTAGCGAATCCGTATACGCGATGAATAACCTCGCAGCTGCCGCGGTTGCCGCGCACGAATGCGGTCACGCGATTCAACATCAGAAAGCGTATGTTTGGCTGACGATGCGTTCGAAAATGGTGCCCGCGGTGCAATTTGCAGGCACGGCGCTGAACTTTATCATGATCGCCGGTATGCTCGGAGCCGTGCTACTTCACACTCCGTTGTTTCTCTACATTTGGGTCGGCTTGTTCGCGGTCACGACGCTGTTTTCCTTTGTGACGCTTCCAGTGGAATTTGATGCCAGCAAGCGCGCACTTGCATGGCTCGGAAAATCGGGAGTCTCCTCATCCATCGAACATAGAAAAGCTGAGAACGCGCTTTTCTGGGCAGCGATGACTTATGTTGTGGCGGCTCTCGGATCGCTCGCGATGCTGCTCTACTACATTTCTATGCTGTTAGGTCGGAGAAATTAATTCTGGAATCCGCAGCTTGAACTGCGGAATTAGGTTAATGGGAATATCACTCGTAGGTTAACGTCGCCGTGGCGGTGCAATCTTTGTCGCTAGTGAAGCGGATCCAGTAGGCGGAGAAGGCGTCGGGGAAAGTGTATTTCGTTTGATCCTTCACCTCGAAGGTTTGGTAGGTGGCCCAGTCGCCATTGCCGGTGATGTCTATTTCTGCGGTGATATTTGCAGGGATCGAGGTGGTGAGCGTGAGGGATTTTAGTTCATAGGCGGTCATCAGGTAAGGATCTGAAACCTCGCCCGCCTTCACTGCCGTGTCTTTCCACGGGCCGCCGATGCCGCGGGGTTTGCCGAATTTCCAGAGATCATCGATGCCACCGGCCCAGACAGCGGTTTTACCATCGGTGGAGCGGAGGATGTGTTTGTTAGATTCTGGCGCGTCTTTCGCAATGCCGCTCATCACGAGCAAGCCGCGGTAGCCGCAGAGATCGTGGATAAGGCGGTTGTGAGTGGCGATGGGTCGAACTTTGATGAAGCCACCGGCGTTGCGGGCGGGGAGTTCGTAGAGCGTGCCATCGGCATTGAAGATGTCCCGTTCGGTGACAATCTCGCGGGCGACGCGGTAGTTCCCGAGAGGATGATTGCCTATATCGCCTTTCGGAAGTCTCCAACGTTTACCGTCCTCATCGAGGAAAAGCACGGAAGCCTTGTCGATGACGAGGAAATCGTTTTTTGGAATCGCGGCGTGCTCGTTGGTCCATGCAGGTTCGCCGTCTTTGGTAGTGGGCTTTAGTTCAAGTTTTTCATCGAGCTGATAGTATCCAATGGATTTTCCAGATGCATCCGTTGCTGCGAAGCCCATCGTGCGGGCGTTTTCATCGAGTGAGCGGACAATGCCGCCTGTGAGTTCTTGGCCTTGTTTAGCTAAGCCATCGAAGATTGGATCGGCTTCATTGGAGCGCTTGTCATCGTTGCGATAGCTGAATGCGGCGGTGATGCTTTTTACGCTTTCTTTGGTGCGGAGTCGGATCCACACGCCGAGATCGGCTTTCTCAAAGGAAATGCAGGTGTAAGGTTTTGCGGAAATTTCTCGCAGGGTTTTCCACTGGCCGTTGCCTGCGGTATCGATTTCTAACACAATATTCACATCTGAATTGTTAGAATGAGTGAGGTGCAGGCAGCGGTGATCGTAGCCGTTGAAGAGAAAGGGATCGGATGGAGTGTTGGCGGCAACGTCTTCCGTTTCCCAAACCATACCGCGACCGATTTCAGGACCGAAGGTGTCGATCTGATCGGGTTTCACAAACCAGAGATTGGATTGAGATTGGGCAGCAGCGATTTCACCTTTGGCTTCACGCTTGTTGAGGAATTCGGCTTTAGCTGTGTCGTCACAGCCGAACACGACGTGATCGCCCCAGCGTGCGAAGTCGCCGATGACTTTTAAATAGTTGGAACGCGGTGAGATGCCGGCGGAATTTGCGTTGCTGAATGTTTTAGGGAAACTCCACAACGTGCCGTGCATGGTCATGAGGAAATCTTTTTCGCCGATCTCGCGAATACGTGGCCATTCGGTGTTCCAGCCATGTGCGCCGTCGTAGGAATGCGATGCTTTGGGCATGCGGTAAAAAGTCCAACCCGTGGCTGGCTCGCGCAGGGCGAGGATGGCGGATTTGTTATCCCAACCCGTGGCCCAGATTGGATCGGTGGTGGGGTTTGCGCTGCCTTCGATGCCGCCGGGGCCGGTGACTTCGGTGAACTGGTTGCGGCGGACGACTTTCCATGTATCCGATTTTCCATCCCACTCAGCGAGAACGCCGGAGGGGATGCGGGGGTTGGAAAGGGCTTCTTTTGATTTCTCGCCGTTGTTAGAATAAATCAACACTCCCTGACCGGAATACAGCCCTTTGCCGTGATAGCCGGGGAGATCGGCATAGCGACGACCTTCGGGCGGCTTTCCGGATTGTTGTTGTGAGTCGGCGAATAACTCTTTGACCGCGAGGTTTTTTACATCCACCTCGTAGATTCCCTCTTCCATGGTTGCGTAATAAATTTTTCCTGCGGGGTCGGTTAGATGGCGGGCGTTCCCTGTATGCCGTCCGGGCATTTTGTCGTAGGGGATGGCGCGAACCTCGCCGGTTTTTCCGACTGCGTAAGGGCCGATGAAAAGCTGCTCGGATTCTTTGTGGATTATGCGGTTGGCAGGGGTGCCGCCAATGGATTCGGGATGGATGTTTTGGGTGAGATCGCGAGAAATCGAGTAAAGCTTGTCGTCCGTTCCTTTAGGCTGATGCGGTGCGTAAGTGATGACCCAAAGTTTGTCTGCCCAAGGAACCACCGCTCCAGTGCCACATTCCTTCTCGGAGTTGAACATCGCGAGATGTGGATAGATGCCAGAAAGCTCAGGCGGCGCTGCGGGGCAGTTGAGAGTAAAAAGGGCAAATGCCAGCGAGATGTGTTTCATGTGTTGATTAGAAGGAAAGAGCGCGTTTGATACTGGATCAATGGCAAAGTCTTTCCAAATGCCTCAATCCTTCGGAAACCAGCGTGGCTCTTTACCGGGTTTCCATTTGATGGCGCAACCACTGCTGGGGATGCCTTTGGCAGGAGTTTTTTCGGTCAAGATTGCGTTGACGGCTGCTAATAGATCCGCTCCATGGGCGGCTTGCCCTGAGTTCGGGCGGGTTTCATCAAATTGTCCTGTGTAGACCACTTTTCCTTCATTATCGAGCAGGAAGAAATCGGGAGTGCACGCGGCACCGTAGGATTTTGCGATCATCTGGGTTTCATCGATCAGGTATGCAAAATCCCAGCCATACTCCGTTGCGAATTCTTTCATCGGCCCTGGGCCGTCTTGGGGAAATTTTTCGAGATCGTTGGAATTGATTGCGATCGTGCTCACACCGTGTGGCGCAGCTATTTTAGCAAACTGACCCAGTGCCTTGGCGAGATGGATGACAAAAGGGCAATGATTGCAGGCAAATACAACCACCGTGCCGTTTTTTCCCGCAAGACTCTTCAATGAATGCATTTTTCCCCGTGCATCTGGTAGTTCGAAGCCCGGTGCCATGTTGTTAAACTTCAATTCAAAGGTCGATGATACTTCAGGCATATGGGACTTCTAAACATGGATTTCCAAACCCGCAACCAGAGTCTTCATGTGATTTTAAGTTTCATATTTGAAAATTAGCGGTTACCCCGTGGTTGTGCTCACACCGGCAGAACAAGCCAGATACTCACGCCATCTCCTCATTCCGGAGATCGGTGAGAGCGGTCAGCTGCGTCTGAAAAACGCCTCGGTGCTGCTGATCGGTACTGGCGGACTCGGTTCCCCGGCTGCGCTTTACCTCGCTGCGGCAGGGGTTGGGAAATTTGGCTTGGTCGATCCCGATACGGTCGATCTCTCCAATCTCCAACGTCAGCTTCTGCACAGCGATGCCACGATAGGGACATCCAAACTCGATTCCGCAGCCGCGCGCCTGCGTGAAACGAATCCACACATCGAGCTCGAACTCTTTCCCGTCCGCTTCACGCCGGACAACGCGCTCTCGATCGCAGAGAAATACGACATCATCATCGATGGCTCGGACAATTTCCCCACACGCTTCCTATCCAACGACACCGCATTCTTTCTGAAAAAACCACTCGTCTACGGAGCGATCCATCGCTTCGACGGGCAGATGACCGTCTTCGCTCCGCATCTCGGCGGACCTTGTTATCGGTGCTTGTTGCCGGAAATCCCGCCACCCGGAGCTGTGCCGAACTGCGCCGAAGCCGGCGTCCTCGGCGTGCTGCCCGGGATCATCGGATCGCTCCAAGCGATGGAGGCGATCAAACTCATCCTCGGCATAGGCGAAGTTCCCATCGGGAAACTTTTGATCTACGATGCGCTTCATACTTCATTCCGCTCGTTGAAACTTCGTCACGATCCCGCTTGCCGACTCTGTGGAGAAACTCCCACGATCACTTCCGTTCACAATTCCGAAACCACCGCCCATCCCTCCTGCCAAATTAACGATCCCACCATGCAAACCATCACCGCCGCCGAACTCAAAGACCGCCTCGATTCAGGAAACCTTAACGCTCTTCTCATTGATGTTCGCGAGGAAGCGGAATGGCAAGTTGCCAATATTCCACAAGCCAAGCTCGTGCCGCTGCAAACCATCCCAGCTTACGCGCCGAATCTCCCCAAAGACACCGAGATCATCATCCACTGCAAAGCCGGTATGCGCTCCGCCAGAGCCTGTGAATATCTGATGTCCATCGGTTTCGAAAACGTCACCAATGTCGAAGGCGGGATGGATGCGTTTCAGAAACTTTAATGATGCACACTCTAACAAAATTCGCATTCTCATTCCTATTTTTCGCCAGTGCTTGTATCGCCGCGCCGGAGAAGAAAGTCATCGATGGCGTGACGTATCACATTCTGCAGGTTTCACCTGATCGGATTCAGTTGTTGTGGAAAGGCGACGATGGGCAGCAGTTGAGAACCTTTCCTGCGGCTTCGAAATATCTGAAAGGGAAGGGGATAGAGGTGGAGACTTTGATGAACGGCGGGATTTTCGAGCCCGGTGGCATTCCGAGTGGGTTGCTGGTTCAGGATGGAAAAGAAACCCATCCAGTGAATCGGAATAAAGGAGAGGGAAACTTTTTCCTGCAACCCAACGGAATTTTTCTGATCTCGGATAAGGGTGCTGCGGTGATTCGAACGGATGAATACCCATTGAAAAACGTCGTCGTCAAACAAGCCGTGCAGTCAGGGCCTTTGTTGTTGCGGGGTGGAAAAGTTCATTCTGCATTCAATGCGAATTCCAAATCAGAATTGCATCGCAACGGTGTGGGAGTAACTAAAACTGGCGAGGTGGTTCTCGTGATGACCGATTTTCACTCCGAGAAATTCGTAAACCTTCATCAGTTCGCGCAGCTTTTCAAATCACTCGGTTGTGAGGATGCGTTGTTTCTCGATGGTGATATCAGCCAAATGCGTTCCGGTGCGGATATGGAAAAGCAAAGCAACAGTTTCGGTTCGATCTTCGCGGTGGTGAAAGCTGGGAAATGATCTAATGAATTTCTGATGGTTGCTTAGGTTGTGTGATTTCCGACAGAAAAATTTTAGGACAGAAAAATAAGAGGAGAGGTTTGGGTCGCTATGTCTGAATCAGATTTTTTAAAATCATTCTTATTTTCTGTCCTAAAATTTTTCTGTCGGAAAACTCTTCCTCTAACCTCGCTGCAATGCATCAGTGTCTCACCGCTTTAAGCCCCAGGAACAACGGAAATTCTTCCGCTGCTTTGTGTTCGGCTTTGCTGAATGGGCCTGATTGTGATCTGCGGTGGGAGAAAAGTTCGGTGCATTTCGTGACGCCCATGCCAGCTGCACCTACGGCTGTTAGAAGATCTGCCAAAGGTCGATGATAAAACACCGTACCTTCACCGGTGTTGAGGCCGGGGCGGGTTTGGATCGCGATCTCGAGTGCGGAACCGTATTTATCTAACCGACGAAATTGAACTTTCTGATCACCGTCCCAACCCCAATGGCTTTCTTTGGGGATTCGGAAACACGGATGCATCATCACGATAGAGAAACTTCCACCTGGCTTGAGAGCGGCGGAAACATTTTTCATCAGTGCCGCCGCATCCGGCACATCGTGCACGGCCATCACGCAGGCGGCTTTATCAAAACTGCCATCTGCCCACGGCGCTTTCCCACACGCATCGGCGACCTCGAAGCTGACTCTTGGTTCACCACCATTTCGCTGCCGCGCTGCGGAAATGAGTTTGTCACTGGCATCGACACCATGAATTTTGCCCGCTCCGGCTATTAGAAGATGTTTCACCAAGACTCCCTGCCCGCAGCAGACATCGATAACGGCATCGCCTTTTTGAATATCCAGCAACTCCATGACTCCTGGCAATATGACGTTTTGATGATAATCTGAGCCATCTGCGCCCACGAGTTTGTCATACCAGCCTGCGACGCCATCCCAACCTTTGTCGTTTCCTGGCTTCGCCGCTCCAACAGCCGGTTTGCCGGCGAATTTCTTGGGCGGGATCGGCCCCTTGTTGGTTCCTTTGTGGGGAAAGGGTTTCCCTCTGCGCTTGCCTTCGTTCCATTCCATTTGCGCAAATAAGCCCTCATCTGCCGCCTATGGCGATGAAAAATCCACGTAGCGGTAATGGAATCCTTCTGTGATCAAGGGTCTTTGTAAAAAATCACATTTGTTACAAAAAATTCGTTGACCCAACCCTCATCCCGTGTTTTTTTCCCGCGTCGCAAGACAAGGCGGCTCGACTGAACGTCCCTTTGGGTTTTTGGGTTTTTCCCGGGGATAATCGGTCGAGCCGCTCTTTTTTTTGCCCGGATCGAATCCCTGCCTCCGTCCTTGATATGTGCCGCGTAGGTTCTCTAATGGCGACATGGCAATCGTTTGGCGCGACGGAAAATTTTTGGAGGAAACTGATTTTTTGGTTTCTCCCATAGATCGCGGCCTGTGCCATGGACTGAGTTTGTTTGAGACAATCTTAGCGGTCGATGGCCAACCACGACTCCTCGCGGAACATTTGAGACGTCTGAAAAGTGGATTGGTGCGATTGAATGTCCATCGAGTTGAGATCGATGTGCCAGGTCTGCACCATGCAATGGTTGAGCTTCTGGAGCGTAATTATCTCGATCGCGGCATGGCCAGAATTCGTTTTACAATCAGCATGGGTGAAGGACCGATGAATCTAACAGATAGTGGTCGGGCATGGGCATGGATGACCGTTTCCAAGGTCGATCCATCGGAGGTAGATCTACGCCTAACTCTCGCACCATGGCGAAAGGATAATGAAAGCATTTTGCGTGGCTTGAAAGTCGGTAGCTACGCGGAACATCTCATTGCGCTCGATATAGCTCGGCATGAAGGATGTGATGAAATGTTGTTTTTCAATACTTCGGATGAACTTTGTGAAGCGGCGATGGCAAACGTGTTTCTGATTCGCGGGAAGGAACTCTTCACTCCGAGTCTCGAAAGCGGCTGCCTTCCTGGCGTGACTCGCGAACTCGTCCTCAAACTCGCGACCGCTCAAAAAATCCCATGCAGCGTGAAACCTCTCAGCAAAAAAGATCTGAATAAAGCGGATGGGATTTTCCTGACATCTTCGATCAAAGGCCCACTCTGGGTTTCTACGTTTCAAGGCGAAGTCTACCCCGTGCATCCTCTCTTTCGGGAGATCCGGAACCTGTGGGTGGAAAGCATGCGAAACGGCGCCTTATCCTAGGCCGGCCAAGCCAAGGAAATACAACCGCGAATGAACGCGAATAAACGCGAATGAAATCAGATCTGCTTTAGATAGAGTCGCGCAAAAATAATCAAAATTCTCTTAAATTAGCGTCCATTCGCGTTCATTCGCGGTTAAATCAATCTATCTTCAGGAAGGATTTTTCCTTTCCGAACGCGGGGTAGATCGTCCAATATCCTCTCTGTAACCCCAAACCTAACCAAAATTATGTCACGTCCAGTCACACTTTTTACCGGCCAATGGGCCGATCTTCCACTTGAAAAACTCGCGCCGCTTGCTGCAGAAATGGGCTATGACGGCCTTGAACTCGCCTGCTGGGGAGATCACTTCGATGTCGATAAAGCGAATTCGAAAAAGAACTACATCAAAGAAAAATGGGAGCTTCTCGCCGATCACGGCCTGACCTCCTACGCGATTTCCAGTCACCTCGTTGGCCAAGCGATCTGCGACAACATCGATGAGCGCCACAAAGCCATTCTCCCTCCGCACGTCTGGGGCAAAGGCGATCCAGAAGGTGTCCGCAAACGCGCCGCGAAAGAAATGATCGATACCGGAAAGGCTGCTCGCAAATTTTTCAACGCCCAACCTGGCCGCAAGAGCAAAGACAAAGACGAATTCCCAGCAGTCGTCAACGGCTTCACCGGATCGTCGATCTGGCACGGCCTCTACGCCTTCCCTCCAACCAGCCAGGCATTTTATGACAAAGGTTTCGAAGATTTCGCCAAACGGTTCACGCCTATTCTCGATGCGTTTGATAAAGAAAACGTCAACTTCGCCCTAGAAGTTCACCCGACCGAAATCGCCTTCGACATCGCCACCGCACAACGCACGCTCAAAGCGGTGAAAAATCACAAACGTTTCGGCTTCAACTACGATCCATCCCACCTCGGTTATCAAGGTGTCGATTACATCAAATTCATCCGCGATCTCGGTCACCGCATTTTCCACGTCCACATGAAAGATGTTTGGTGGGGCCACGGTGATGGTTCTGTCGGCGTGTTCGGTGGTAGCACCGACTTCGGCGATTCACGCCGCTTCTGGGATTTCCGTTCGCTCGGTCACGGCGATATTGAGTTCGAAGACATCATCGTCGCGCTCAACGATCTCAAATACGCTGGTCCGCTCTCAGTTGAGTGGGAGGACATCCGCATGGATCGCGTCCATGGCGCAACCGAAGCAGCAGCATTTGTTAGAAATGTTGACTTCCCAGGTTCGAACGTCGCGTTCGACGCCGCATTCGACAAATCCAACCAATAATATTTATGTCAATCAAAGTAGGAGTCATCGGTGCCGGATGGATGGTGAAATACCATGCCGAAGGCTTTCGCGCAGCGGGAGCGGAAATCGTAGCGGTCGCGGATCCGTTGCCGGGCGCAGCGGAGAACGCAGCCAAGCAATGGAACATCGCCAAAACCTTCGATTCTGTGGATCGCATGTTGGCTGAAGCACCGGAACTGGATGCGGTCAGCATCATCGTCCCTAACAAGTTTCACGCCCCACTTGCCATTCAGTGCCTCGAAGCAGGCAAACACGTGTTTTGCGAAAAGCCTCCCGGCTTGAACGCTGCGGAAGTGGCGGAGATGATCGAAGTCGCGAACAAGGCCGGCAAGAAGTTGATGTTCAATTTCAACAACCGCGCCCGTCCTGAATCGCAAGCGATGAAAAAATACGTCGATGACGGAACTGTCGGAACCATCAATTCCGCGCAAGCGAAATGGATACGCCGCACGGGGATTCCCGGCTTCGGAGGTTGGTTCACGACTAAAGCGATGTCTGGCGGTGGTGCAACGATCGATCTGTTGCATATGATCGATCTGGCGCTCTACCTCATGGGCTACCCGGAACCTTCGCACGTTTTGGCTAATACCTTTGATACCCACATCACTGATCCCGGCTTCAAAGGCCCATGGGGAATTCCTGACCGCGAAGGTGGCACCACGGATGTGGAATGTGCGGCGCATGGTTTTGTTAGATTCAAAACCGGCCAGGTTCTCAGTCTCCAAGTTTCATGGGCGGAAATGGTCAAACGCGAGGAAGTCTCCGTCGTTTTCCAAGGCACCAAAGCCGGCGGAAAAGTCGAGCGCCTGTTCGGTCGCGATGGTTTGGACAACACTGCCATCGATACCTGCGAACTCTACGTTCAGGAAAACGGCAACAGCGTGAACCGCACCATCATCACCGAGGCCTGCGAAGACATGGGTCGGATTCACTCCGCCTCCAACTTCATTCACACGATCAACGGCACCGCGGAGCCTTTCAACACTCCCGATCAAGCCCACAAACTCATGTGGATCATCGACGCGCTCTACGAGTCCGCTAATAGCGGCAAACCTGTGAGCTACTAACAACCGATTTCCATGCAGGAAAATATCCAATCAACGGGCGGGCAGGATCTTTCCAGTCCGCCCGTTGCTGCGGATATGCGCATCGTGCTATGCACCTTTCCTGATGCGGAAACCGCGAGACGCATTTCTACTGAGATCATCTCCGAAAACCTCGCCGCCTGCGTGAATCTCATCCCTGCGGTGGAATCGATCTATCGTTGGGAGGGGAAGATGGAGCAATCATCGGAGGTCTTAGCGATTTTCAAAGTTTCCGCTGCTGGGTTTAAGGATCTGGAGACGGCATTATTAGAAAAGCATCCTTACGACACACCTGAGATCATCGGAATTACACCGGACCAGGTTTCGGAGGGGTATCTTCATTGGGTTATGGGTAAGAATTGACTATCACACACCCTCATAGATTCATTGAGAATCTGAACAGAGAGATTCGGAGTATGGTGATCTCTCGGGCGATTTCCTTTATTCGGACGCCTTCCCCTGTAATGTACGCAGCATGGACGAGGACGTTGGTATCAATAAAGACGTTATTTATAGCATTCGTCTCGTTTGAAAACCCATGGTTCTTCGCAAGGTTCGTTCTTGGCGCGAGATAATGTCGGTGTGTGAGCTGGGAAGGGGATGCAGGGTTTTTCTTTTCATTGGGGCGGGGATTGAGCAAGTTTCCCGCCCACCGCAGACCATGTCCGAATCACGTAAACCATTTCCCTTCAGCCAATTTGAACCTAAGTGGCAATCCCGCTGGGATGCTGAGAAGACTTTCCGCACGCCAAATCCAGGTGAGCCGAGCTTTGATGCCACGAAACCCAAGTATTATGTGCTCGATATGTTTCCGTATCCAAGTGGCGCTGGCTTGCACGTCGGCCACCCAGAAGGCTACACGGCGACGGATATCATTGGTCGTTACAAGCGAATGAATGGTTTCAATGTATTGCACCCGATGGGTTATGATTCGTTCGGCTTACCAGCGGAGCAATATGCGATCAAGACCGGCCAGCATCCAGCGATCACCACGGCGGCGAATATCGAAAATTTTCGCCGTCAGCTGAAATCGCTGGGCTTTGCGTATGATTGGGAGCGAGAGATTGCGACCACAGATCCGGGATACGTGCGTTGGACGCAGTGGATTTTCTTGGAGATTTATAATTCCTATTTCTGTGAGGAAACGAATTGCGCTCGGCCGATTTCCGAGCTTGAGGCGAAAGGCTGGAGTCGGGAGCAGATTGATGGCGAGCGTCTGGCGTTCGTTGCTGATACGCCTGTGTGGTGGTCGCCGGATTTAGGCACGGTGTTGGCGAACGAAGAAGTTGAGGAATGGAAATCGAAAGGTCACACCGTGGAGCGTCGTCCGCTGAGACAGTGGATGCTGCGCATCACGAAATACGCGCAACGCTTGATCGACGAACTCGACACGCTCGATTGGCCGGAAGGCATCAAGTTGTTGCAGAAAAACTGGATCGGCAGAAGCGAAGGAGCTTCGGTTAAATTTCAAATTTTAAATTTCAACTCGGAAGTAGAAGTTTTCACGACAAGACCCGACACGCTTTTCGGCGCGACTTACATGGTTCTTGCTCCAGAACATCCGTTTGTTCCTGAAATCACAACTGCGGAAAATAAATCGGCGGTTGAAGTCTATAAGAAATCCATTGCATCGAAGTCTGACTTGGATCGCGGTGATTTGAATAAAGATAAATCCGGTGTCTTCACGGGGGCTTATGCGACAAATCCTGTGAACGGTGAGCAGATTCCCATTTGGATCGCGGATTACGTGATGATGGGCTACGGCACGGGTGCGATCATGGCGGTTCCTGCGCATGATGACCGGGACTATGAATTTGCTCAGCGATTTGATTTGCCGATTAAGCAAGTGGTTCAGCCCTTGGATGATTCGAACTGGCAGGGATACACCGCTGCTGGAACCGCAGTGAATTCCGGTTTCCTTGATGGCTTGTCTACAGCTGAAGCTAAGAAAAAGATCATTGATTGGCTGGTTTCTAACAACCAAGGCCAGCGCAAGATTCAATACAAACTCCGCGACTGGTTGTTTTCTCGTCAGCGTTATTGGGGTGAGCCGTTTCCAATCATTTGGAAAGACGGTCAGCACTACGCGTTGCCGGATGATCAGTTGCCGTTGCTGGCTCCGCCGTTAGATGATTACAAGCCAAGTGGTTCTCCCGAGCCAATACTTTCCAAAGCAACCGAGTGGGTGAACTTGCCCGATGGATTCACGCGTGAAACAAACACTATGCCGCAATGGGCAGGGTCTTGCTGGTATTATCTTCGTTACTGTGATCCTAACAACTCCAGCCGGTTTATTTCCACTGATGCCGAGAGCTACTGGTCGGCTGGTGTGAGTTCCGAGTTTGCTAGTGTTCAGTTATCAGGAAAGAGCGAATTATCTCCTGCTGAAAACTTGAAACTGAAAACTGAAAACTCAGCGAAGCGTTCTGGCATGGTCGATCTTTATGTAGGCGGAACCGAGCACGCGGTGTTGCATTTGTTGTATGCACGTTTCTGGCACAAAGTGTTGTTTGATCTCGGTCATGTTGGCACGCCTGAGCCGTTTCAGAAACTAGTGAACCAAGGACTCATTCTCGGTGAGGATGGTCAGAAGATGTCCAAATCGCGCGGCAACGTGGTGAATCCCGACGACGTCGTGAAAGAATACGGAGCCGATTCACTGCGCCTTTATGAAATGTTTATGGGCCCGCTGGAGCAGGTGAAGCCATGGCAGATGAAGGGAGTGGAAGGGGTTTCCCGTTTCCTTGCGCGCGTCTGGCGTTTGGCGATGACTGAAGAAGGTGAAGTTTCTGAAAAAGTTGTGAGTGAAGCCTGCACAGACAAAGAGCTCAGCCGAGTGGTGCATGAAACCATTAAAAAGGTTGGTGAAGACATCGAGAAATTGTGTTTCAACACCGCGATTTCACAAATGATGATCTGCACCAATGCGTTCACGCAGGCAGGAAAAGTTCCGGTAAAAGAATTCATTCAGTTCCTCACTGTGCTCAATCCATTTGCGCCGCATCTTTCTGAAGAGATCAACGAACATGTGGCTAAAGCTTTCAATCTTCCTGCTGCATCGCTTTCAGAATCGGAATGGCCGGCGTATGATGAGCAGGCATTGGTTCGCACCGAATGTGAACTCGTGGTGCAGGTGAATGGCAAGTTGCGGGATCGAATCTGGATATCCATGGATGCCTCGGAAGACGATGCCAAAGCTCTGGCGTTTGCATCTGAGAAAATCAAGGAACTCACGGAAGGAAAAACACTCCGCAAGGTGATCTACGTTCCTGGGAAGATCATGAACTTGGTGGTGAATTGATTGCCATCAAGAGCTGCTCTGGTTGTAATTTTTCAACGCAAAGCCGCAAAGGTCGCAGAGGGACGCAAAGCCTTGGTTGATGAAATTGAAGGAGTCGAATTTAATAATTCCAATCAAGCATGATGCAGCAGAATCGAATTTGCGGCGAAGTGATCGGAGAGAATGTCGGAGACGATGACGATGGGTGTTCCGGTGCGGACGAGTCCGGCGTCGCGGAGTTGTTCGGTGGCGCGTTGGACGGTTTCTTCGATGTTTGAGCAGAACGGCATTTGGAATGCGCGGATTCCACGAGTGAGTGAAAGCTGACGGCAGACACGTTCTTTGGGAGTGAAGGCAAAAAACGCTGCGGTGCGAGGACGCATCAATGCCACATGATTGGCGAGCACGCCGCGACGAGTGAGAACAACGAGTCGCGCATCCGCCAATGAATCGGCCAGAGTGACGGCAGCGCGTGCGGTTTTTTGGCGCTCATCACGCAGGATGACATTTTGTCCAAAGCCATGTCCACCGGAGCGCTCAATGCGGGATGCGATACGCACGATCGCTTCAACGCAACGCTCTGGATAACGTCCAACCGAAGTTTCACCGGAAAGCATCAATGAATCCGCCTCTTCGTAAGCAGCGTTCATCACATCGGTGACTTCGGCGCGGGTCGGGGTCGGATTGATGATCATCGATTCTAACAACTGGGTCGCAACAATCACCCGAGTGCCGAGTTCGTGGCAGCGTTTGACGATACGGCGTTGCAGGATGGGAAGGTCTTCAAAATCGACCTCGATCCCGAGATCGCCGCGAGCGATCATGATGACATCCGAATTCTGAATGATCGCATCGATATTCTTGATCGCCTCTTGATCTTCGATTTTTGCGACGATCTGAGCTTCGCCTTCCAAAGCTTCCATGGCCTCGCGGAGTTCGTGGACGTGAGCGGCATCGCGGACGAAAGATCCGGCGATGTAGTCGGCACCGCATCCCACGGCGAGGGCGAGGTCTTTGTGATCCTTTTCTGTTAGAGCTGGGAGATTAAGTCGGACACCTGGTAAATTGATGTGCCTGCGAGAGCCCATACTGCCGGGAGTGCGGACATCGCAGATGATGCGATCGTCATCGACGCGATCGATGCGCATGAGCAGGGCACCGTTATCGACAACAAGTGTGTTGCCTTCGGTCACATCTCCCATCAGGCCTGGGTAGTTGACCGTGGTGGAAAGGGGGATGGACGGCTCCACATCCGCGCGCCGAAATTCAACTTTATCGCCTTCTTTGAGATCGTAAGCTTTTTCCAAATCACCGGTGCGAATCGATGGTCCGGTGAGATCGAAGAGAACGGCGATGTGGGCATTGCGTTTTTCGGATTCCTTGCGAACGAGTTTGGTCATCTCCGCTGCCCATTCGTGTTTCGCATGGCTCATGTTCAGGCGGAACACATTCACGCCGCCATCGATGAGTTTACCTATCATTTCAGGCGACTCAGTCGCGGGTCCGAGGGTGACGATGAGTTTGGTTTTGCGTGACATGAAATTGAAGCGTGATGTTGATAAGAGCAGGGGATGTGCCTAAATTCTCAAATCAGCCTTGGTCGATGGTTTTGTCCGTTGCAGCGTCGACAATCGCGAAGCGCTCGCGGTTGAGGGTTGGATCGGAGCGGAAGATGAGACGTCCGGCGTGAGAGCGCTCGAGCTCGACGAGTACTTTCGCGTCTTCCTTCTTGAAGCGGTTCAACACATCCGAGTTCACGATGACGACGAGGTCGCCGACTTGATCGCGATGGGTTTGGATGATCGTGTTGAGGCGACGCTGAATTTCGATGGACATGGTCATCGGGGTTTTGACGCGGCCGCGGCCTTGGCAATAAGGGCAGGGTTCATACATCGAATCGCGGAGGGATTCGTTGAGACGCTGGCGGGTCATTTCCATGAGGCCGATGGCGGAAATTTGTAGGATTTGGGTTTTGGCTTTATCTTTTCTAACCCGATCTTTCATCGCTTTGTAAACGGCCATTTGGTCTTTACGATGGCGCATGTCGATGAAGTCGACCACGACCAAGCCACCGATATTGCGGAGGCGGAGTTGGCGAGCGACTTCCTCTGCGGCTTCGATGTTGGTTTGGAGAATCATTTTATCGACGTCTTTGGAGCCACGGTTACGGCCGGTGTTGACGTCGACGGAGATGAGAGCTTCGGTTTCATCGATGACGATGTAGCCGCCACATTTTAACCAGACTTGGCGTGAGAACGCCTCATCCACTTGTTTCTGGATGTTGACCTTTTCGAAAATCGGCTGGGATGCGGAAGACATGTAGCGGATCCGGCGTTTGGAGCGGCGGGAGATTTTTCCGGCGATCTCGCGGATGAGTTCAGTGGTTTGTTCGTCATCGCAGATGACTTGATCGACTTCATCGGTGAGGAAATCACGGGCGGTTTTTTCGATCAAACCTGGTTCTTGGAACACGCAGCAAGGGGCGGGATTATTGGCACGGCGTTGGTCGATTTTATCCCATTGTTCTAACAGCATCGCGAGGTCGCGAACGAAATGGCGGGCGCGGGTTCCTTGGGCGACGGTGCGCATGATGATACCCATGCCTTCCGGGACAGAGAGTTTCTGGACAATTTTCCGAAGGCGTTGGCGCTCTTGTGGATCATCGATTTTCCGAGAGATGCCGAACTGTTCGGTGAAGGGCATGAGGACCAGGTAACGGCCTGCGAGCGAGATGTTGGTGGTGACGCGTGGGCCTTTTGTGCCGATTGGGCCTTTGGAGACTTGAATGACGATTTCCGAGCCGACTGGGTAGATGCTGGGGATGTCTTTCGAGGTGATTTTCTTTTGGTTCTTTTTCGAGCCTTCGCGCTCGATTTCCTCAAGGCCTCCATCGAGTGCTGCGGGAATAGCATCCCAGAAGTGAAGGAAGGCATTTTTATCGAGTCCGATGTCGACGAACATGGCTTTGAGGCCTTGTTCGATGTTTTTGACACGGCCTTTAAAAATACCACCAACGATGTTTTGATCGCCTTCGCGTTCGACGGTGTATTCTTCGAGGACGCCGTCTTCTAACAGCGCGACGCGGCGTTCGAGTTTTTCGACGTTAACGATAATAGTGTTGCCTTCGAGTGGATTGGTATTTCCGATTCCGAGTAGTCTTTTAATTTTTTTGATCACGGTTTGTGTTGGTTTAGATAATTGATAATGGGTAAATTCGATTTCACTCAACGATAGGAGTGGCGCGCGGGATCACTTGTCCCTCGCGGTCGGTTTCTTGGGTTATAGTTGGTTTTGGAGAGCTGATAGTAGTTGAAGTTGATGGATTGCTTTTGGGTAAAATATCACCGATCTCATTGCCGGTTTCTCCGTCGTCATTCGTAGATGTGACGGTTGGATTGGTGTTTGTAACAGGAGCTTCTGTGGCTTGGATGGCAGCGAGAACATCTTTGATGGGTTCAATAGCTTCGATTCGATTGAGATGTCCTGGGTATTCGATTTGAGGTTTTAGGGGCAGGCGCATGCCTTTTTCTTGGGCAAAAATTCCTGTATAGACCATGTTGACCAGAGGGCCGCAGACGCCACCACCCGAGCCGGCGGCTTGTGCCATGATGACGACGGCATAGCGTGGCTGATCGAAGGGAGCGAAAGACATGACCCATGAGTTGTTAGATTTCTGGCCGTTGTCTACGGTTTGTGCGGTGCCGGTTTTCGCGGCAATTTCATAATCTGCCATTCGAACTTTACCGGCAGTTCCGCCGGCTTCGTTGACGGCTTTCCACATCCCGAGGCGGATGAGAGTAAGATCGCTTTCTTTAATGCCGGAGGTGAGGAGATCGACCTCTAATTTCGGAAAATCTGAAACTAAAACGGTGCCATTTTCAGCTACGACTTTTCTGACGATCCTAGGTTGGTAGTATTTTCCGCCGTTGGCGATGGGAGCGAGCATGGCTGCGAGTTGCAAAGGGCTGGTCATCGTATCGCCTTGGCCGATAGATAACATGGCTGTTAGGGCTGGTGTCATAACTGCACCGGGAGTGGAGGCGCGCCATGAGCGAGACCCTGGAAGGATGCCAGGGTCTTCGTTAGGAAGCTCTATGCCGGTTTTTTTACCAAGGCCAACAAGGGAGAATCCATCGACCATGGCTTTCCAGCCGATGGCGTTGGAGAGTTTGTTAAAGTAGGGATTGCAAGATTGTTGGAGAGCTCTGGGTAGGGTGAGGCTGCCGTGGCTGCCACGGCTGTTATTCCAGAGCCAACAGCCGATATTGTGATTTCCGTAGGGGACAAAACCTTCACAAGAAAAAGAACGATTTGCCATGCCGTTGAGTGCGCCTGCGATTGCAGTTGGCACTTTCATCGTTGAACCCGGAGTGAACGAGGTAATCGCGCGATTGGTGAAAGGTGAGAGCTGAGGCTTTGTCGTGTAGCTCTTGAATTTCTCGCTCGAAATGGAAGGGATGAAAGCGTTGGGATCATAATCTGGGACGGATGCCATGGCGAGAACCTCGCCAGTGCGAACATCTAACACGACTCCAGCTGCGCGTCCGGCACGGCGCAGAGTATTTTCCAATAGATATTGGATTCGGGCATCAATCGTGAGTTCGACTTTTGCGCCGATACCAGGTTTGGTGTAATCGAGCATCCCGATGGTCCGGCCTTTTTCGTCTTTGAGAACAGTCTTGATCCCCTCGGGTCCGCGTAGGAATGAGTCCATGGTTGCCTCGACACCGGCGATGCCTCTTTCATCACCGATGTAATGATCGAATGCACGTTTTTCGGCAGATGAGATATCGCCTTTTTCCCATTGTTTCAGATAGCCGAGCGCATGTGAGGCGAGAGTGCCGTAAGGGTATTGGCGTTGTGGTCGGATGCCGAGTGTGACGCCTGGGAACTCGAGGTTTCTTTCTGCCATACGCGCGAATTCCTCGTAGGTGAGGTCAGCACGGTAAGTGAAAGGAACAAAACCACGGTGAGTGAGATAGTGTGTGCGCAGGGCGGAAGCGTTGTAGTTTTTTGCTAGGCCAAGTTGTTGTAGCGGTACGATGGTTGATGCGTTGACGATCTTTACGATGTCTTTTTCTTCGGTGGCACGATCAAATCCATCACGTTTGACGAGTCGTTCAATCTTAGGGCTGTCATCGTATTGCTGAGAGTAAGCATTAGCGATTTCATCCAGATTGAAGGTTGCTACATAGTTGCGGAGGTTGCGGGCAAGGGGGATGCCGTTGCGGTCGGTAATTTCACCACGTATGCCGGGTTCACGAATGGTGACGGTGCGGTTGCCAGGGACGAGGGCTTGGAATTCGTTTTGGCGTTCGATCTGAAATTCATGGAGTTTAGACAATAAAGTACCGAAACCGACCAATATCAGGGCGGTTAGAAGGTAGAGTCTAAGTTTGTATTTCGGTTCCATGCTAGTGTTGCCAGCGTTTTGATTTTCCAGCTTCAGGATAGAGGGAATGATCAAAAAGATTAGAGATTTGATAGAGTATCCAGAAAATGATTGGGGAGAGAATCATAGTGAGAACTGAGGTATAAAACATCAGTCGTAGGATGGAGCGAGTAATCGTGAAGTCTCCTCTGATGAAAGAGATTACAATAAACTCCGCTGTTAGATAAAGAAAGATAGCGATTCCAGAAAGGATGGCAGAGAATTGCCACTTGCCTTGGCGAAAGACTGGATTTAGCCCTTGCATGAGAAATCCTGCGACGCCGAAAAGTATGATGGAGTAGCCAAAACGAAGAGACTCTACGGGTTGTGTGTAGACTTCTGGGTCTGCTACGATGGGAGCGAGGTAGCATTGTGCATCCCATAACAATCCGCCAATGAAAGCTAACAGAAGCATCGTTGGGGTGCTCACTGAGACTGCGCAGCAGAGAAAAACGAGGTGCACGATGAGAAAACGAGCATGACTGAGACCCGTAAAAGCAGGTATAAACTGCTGCACCAAGAAGGCGATGAGCAGAAGGATTACAGTGCTGAGATTATAGCGGAGCAAGCAGTTGAAATTTATGGGGTTTCAGAAAGGACGACGAATACAGTTCCCAAGTCGCTGAGGTTTACGGCAGGTGCGACGAGGGCTTCCGAATCGATCGGGCCTTTTTCAACCGAGAGTATCGTTCCAACGAGAATGTTGGGTTGAAAAATGCCACCACGACCCGTGGTGAAAACGCGTTGGCCAATTTTGAGCGATGCGTCTTTAGAGAGGAAACGGAGGCGAAGAGTTGGGTTGTTATCAAATTCGCCACGCTGGCCACTGAGGATGCCGACCTCAGGTGTGCCTTCGACGCGGACGGAGACTTGGCATTTTTCATCGGTGATGAGGAGCACAGATGAGCGATGCTTGAAAGGGCGATCAATAATTCCTACGAGGCCTTCATTAGATAGAACGGAGAGTTGGATGCCGATGCCGCGCTCTTCGCCTGCATCGATCTCCATGGTCTGCCACCATGTGGTGGGATGACGGCGAATGATCTGTGCTGCGACGACATCGAAGTTGGTAGCCTTTTTGAAATCTAGCGCATGGCGTAGTTCTTTGTTCTCACGTTTGAGAGCATCGAACTGAGACTCGATGATGCGAAGTCTCCCGATCTCCCCATCAATGGCGGTAAGTTTAGTTTCGAGTGATTTAGAGTGCTCAGTCTCATCTAACAGTTTTCTTGCTTTGGTTTCAAGAGATGATCCTGCTGATAGAGTTGGGCTGATGATTTTGAAATATAAGACTTGGATATCTCTAACAACAGGTTCACTCCGCGTTAAAGCCCATGTCGCTCCCGCGAGGAAGAGTAGAAGTGCGATGAGGTTAAGCGGTTTCATGACCGATGGGTCGGAAGCTGCAATTGTTAGAATAGCATGGGCCTGTGACTCAGCGATCCGTGTTAGTTACGCGCTTGAGGAACGCTAGCTCCTGAAGTGCTTTGCCGGTTCCCTCTGCTACGGCGCTGAGAGGATCTTCCGCGACGTGGACAGGTAAGCCAGTTTCTTCACGGAGCAAACGATCAAGGCCTTTGAGAAGCGCGCCGCCACCTGCGAGAACGATTCCACGATCTACAAGGTCTGCAGCGAGTTCTGGAGGGCAACGTTCAAGGGTCGTGCGGACGGCATCGACGATGGTGTTGAGTGGATCTGACATCGCCTCGCGGATTTCTTGTGAGGTGATGGTGATGGTTTTCGGAAGTCCGGCAACGAGGTCGCGGCCTTTGACTTCCATGGTCATTTCTTTGGGAAGCGGAGCGGCGGAGCCGATACGAATTTTGATATCCTCTGAAGTGCGCTCACCGATCATGAGGTTGTATGCGCGTTTCATGTATTGGATGATTGCTTCATCTAGCTCGTCTCCAGCAGTGCGGACGGAACGCGCGTAAACGATTCCTGATAGAGAAATGAGTGCGACTTCTGTAGTGCCACCGCCGATGTCGACGATCATGTTTCCAGAAGCTTCTTGAACGGGAAGTCCGACACCGATCGCAGCGGCCATCGGTTCTTCGATGAGATAAACTTCACGTGCGCCTGCTTGTTCCGCAGATTCACGAACTGCGCGGCGTTCCACTTCAGTGATGCCGGATGGAATGGCGATGAGGACGCGTGGGTTACTGCGGCGGCCTTTGTTCACTTTGCGAATGAAGTGGCGAAGCATGGCTTGCGTAACCTCGAAGTCTGCGATGACGCCATCTTTGAGAGGGCGAATTGCGACGATGTTGCCGGGAGTTCTGCCGAGCATGCGTTTCGCGTCGTCACCGACAGCTAAAACCTCATTGGTTCCGGCTTTGACTGCGACCACGGAAGGTTCGCGAAGGACGATGCCGTGGTCTTTGACGTTGATGAGGGTATTGGCGGTTCCGAGGTCGATTCCGATATCACTGGAAAACATGTTCCCAAAAAGTTTTTTAAACATGAGAGGATTAAAAAGGTAAAGTGTTGAAAATTAGAGAGTTAGGTTAAAAAAGTGGACGCCGAGAAGGACGATTCGGCGATTTTCTTACGATTTTTTAAAAAAAACTCACAAGAAATGCCGCAGGCATCAATAGGCGGAAGGTGGCAAGCATCAGAGGCGAGGCGGTTAGCGTCAAGCCGGAAACCATGTTCCACGTAATTGTTTCCAATGTTCCACGCTCTTGGCTGAGAGCCGAAGACTAACGGCCTTCGGCGAGACGCTCGGCCAGCATTTCAGGAAGACCGGCAGCGAGGATCTTTTCCTGGGTTGTCGCCATGTCGTATTCGATTCTGCGGAAAACGATGATTTTGCTCTCGCTATCGTAAATGACGTAGCAGGCGCGTGGATCTCCATCGCGGGGTTGTCCGACGGAGCCGGCATTGATGAAATATTTGGCGTTTGGCTCAATCTTGACTGAATCTGCGGTGACCTCGCGGACTTTATCGGATTTCACGTAAACTTTTGGGACGTGGGTGTGTCCATGAAAGCAAAGTTGGGTGAATTGGTAGGAAAAATTTGACATCGCATCGAAGCGATTCGTGACATAGTTCCAGTTGACTGGCTGATCGAGGGTGCTGTGGACGATGGTATAATCGGAAACTTGGCGCACCATGCGAAGGCGTTTGAGCCAGAGGCGTTGGTCATCATCGAGTTGTTCCCGAGTCCACTGCAGCGCGAAAGCGGCGACTGGATTCATGTTTTCCAGAGAGTGGTTATCTGCGGCATCGGAGTCGTGATTTCCTTTAACTGTCGGGCAATTCATCTCGCGGATGATATTCAAGCAGGCAACGGGATCTGCGTTATAACCGACGACATCACCAAGGCACACAAAGCCAGTGACACCTTGGAGTTTGGCATCGGCCATAACAGCTTCAAGAGCTTCAAGATTTGCGTGGATGTCACCGAAAATTGCTGTCCGCATTATTGAGAGAGGTTGTGAGAGATTTTTGAAGCTTTGCTATTTGAGCAGAGACTGTCGAGAGGAATTGAGTTAATGTGCCGAGAGGTTTTCAAGAAGTTGAGCCCGAAAGGCGAGCAGAAGTTTCAGCATCGATGGATTGGCACAGGCGGTAACCCTCGCCGTGCGGGGGGAGCGACATAATAAAGGCATCGCGCTCGAAGGATGATGGGAAATCCAAGCCAATCAAGGCGCGGCCGATGCGCTCGCCGGATTGTCGGTAGTTGAAATAACTGAGGTTTTCGTTGCCGGTGAGTTGTTTGGCTAGGAAATCATGGAGAGCACCAGGGCGTTCGTAGAAGTCTAGGCGTAGGAAAGCGGGGTGAGAGAGGAGGTCGCTGCGGAAGGGGATGGCACGGAAATTGACATCCGTTGCGCCGGTGATGTCCTGCCAAGTGTAGTCGTTCGCATCGAGTTTGGAGGAAATGGATTGGATGGTCTCGAGTTCATCGGCTGCGAGAGAGAAAATCGGCCACGCGTTTTTCTGATCAATTTTTCCGTATTGAAAATCGGTGATGTCGACTTGTGAGAAACATGAGTCTAACAGCTTTAGCATGGTTCCGGGTGTTTCCGGAATTTGTACACGAATGGTGCGGTTGAATTTCGATGAGGCTCCTTCGGACTGGGCGATGCGACCGATTTGAAGGAAGTCGATGTTCGCTCCGCAGAGGATGACGACGACTTTTTTTCCTTTGAGAGAATCTTTTTCTTTGAGAGCGGCGGCAAGTCCCATGGCACCGGATGGCTCGGAAATGGATCTCAATCCATCCCACAAAGTTCGGATGGCTTTGGTGACTTGTGCATTGCTAACCGTGATGAAGCGGTCGATGGAGTGTTGGCAAATTTCAAAAGGAAGATTGCCGGGTTGTTTGACAGCGGTGCCATCGCAGAAGAGATCGACCTGATCTAACGAAACAGGTTTTCCAGCTAGAATGGATGCAGTCATGGAGGCTTGGCCTTCGCCTTCGACGCCGACGATTTCGATGTTAGGCCAATAGGCTTTGAGCCATGTGGAAACGCCTGCAGCCATTCCGCCGCCGCCGATTTGAACGTAAGCGATATCGAAAGGACCTTTTCCTGAGAGAACGATTTCATCAGCTAGAGTTCCTTGGCCTGCCATGACTTGGATGTCGTCATAGGCGTGGATGAATGTGGATTTGGTGGATGCTTCGTCAGCGCGCGCGGCTTTTACGGCTTCGTCGTAACTATCGCCAGCGAGGTGGACGGAAACGTATTCTTGGCCGAGCTTGATGACAGCGTCTTGTTTTACTTTTGGCGTGGATTGCGGCATGTAAATGCGAGCGCGGATGCCGAGTTGTTTGGCGGCGAGGGCGACACCTTGGGCGTGGTTTCCTGCGGATGCGGTGACGACACCGCGTCTGGCTTCGAGTTCGTTGAGCGTGGCCATGCGGTTGGCTGCGCCGCGCCATTTGTAGGCTTTGATGGGGGAAAGGTCTTCGCGTTTCACCCAGAGCTCGAAATTTGCGCCGGGCAGATCGAGTTGCTCGAAAGGCGTGGGTTTAGCGAAGTGATACACGCGTTCGCGAGCAAACAGAATTTCCTGACGGAGTTTCTGGTCGAGGGACTGGGTGGCGTCGTCGTCGCGGGTCATGGGCAGGATGAAAGCATGTTTCAAAAAGGGCTGAAAGGATTTCGGCAATGTTTTTCAAACTAGGGTTTGGATGGCGGGCGGATTTGGACTAAGGTTTTGGAAATTAAGTAATGAATAAGCAATCAACCCATGAAAATCGAGGCAAGCAGGTCGCTGTCGGCGGTGTGATTATCTTTTCACTGATGTCTTCGGTGATCTGTCTGCTAGTATTTTGGAGGTATATTCCGGGATGGGTGGGGGAAAGTGTGGGAAAAGTTGCGGGTTTGATTTCAACGCCGTTTATTTTGGAGGCTTCGTTTTTTGTGATGGGGCTTGGAATTGTGGTTTTGCTCAACTCATGGCGTCGCAAGAAGGACGGGGATGATTTTGTGGAATTTGAAGAGCGGGATTTTCGGGTGGAAGATAAAGATCGTTGATTCATGGTTAATGAACCGGAAAAGGAACTGAGGTTTACTCGATCTGGTCAAGCGGTTGGGTTTGGTGTGTTGGGGGCAGTTTTGATCGGTGCAGCGATAACCTTGGTGGCGACTGGGATTTATAGAGATATCAATCCGGAGCTTCCGCATCCCTTGTGGTCTATGCCGTGTATCGCTGTTGCGCTGGGTTGTTTTTGGCTCACCAGACATCTAGCCAAACATGCGTATGTGATTTTAACTCCGCTTGGGTTGGAGGTATTTCCGTTTTTCTTTCCATCGAAAAACCTGCGACTGGTGCTTTGGCAGGAGATTATTGTGGCGGAAATCAGCGATGATGAAAAGTGGCTAACCCTGCATTTCAATGATGAGAAGAGCTCGGGGCTGCATCTTTCTCTGAAACCGATGGATAGAAAGTTTCGGAGCTTGCTTGCCAAGGCCGTGCTTGGGCGAGTATCTCGGCGCAACGCATGAGACCGCATTCACGACAGATTTTATCCGTAGAGGAAGTTTTTGGTAAAAACGGCTGGCATACCGAGTTGGTTGAAGGCCGTGAAGTTTTGCGTGCTGGCTTTGAAGCTCATCACACCCGAGTCGATCTCGTGGTGCAGGCGTTTCCTGAATTGAATGCGCTCAGTGTGGTTTCCGAAAGCCCGATGTTTATCGCCGAGCCGCAGATGCCGGCTTTGCTTGAGCTGTTGATGCGTGCCAACAAACAACTTACGCTCGGCGGGTTTGAATATGATCTCGATCGAGAAATGTTAGTTTTCCGCGTCACTAATCTTTTCGAACGCGAAAAATACGATGCAGATATCGTTTCATCGATGGTGCATTGCGCGATCGCAGAGCTGGATCGCATCGTGCCCTACGCATCTATCGTCCGCGGAACTCCAGCGGATCTCATCGAAGATCTCGATCTAGAAAGACTACTCCAACGCGAAGACGTGATTCCTCCCGTTCCTGGTGAGGAAGAGGAGGAATATTGAAGAATGGAAATTAGTGACCGCCTCCGCCTGAGCCGATCATGTTGCCGTAGCCGATGATAAAGGTGGACAACACGAGAATTGCCAAGCCTGCGAAGAGAAGGCCTTTCGATTTACTGCTAGAGCCTTTCCATTCCCTTAATGCGAGTCCCCAGATGGAACTGAAGATGATGATCGAAGCCATGTGTAGGGTCCAACTGCTGTATTTATAATCACCCATTTGAGTTTCACCCATCGAGTAAAAGAAGAATTGGAAGTACCAGATGGTTCCAGCCAGTGCAGCAAAGAAAAAGTTAGTTAAACGGGGAATACGGAGATCCGGAGTGGATTTTCCGATTATGGCATTTTCTGCCATTTCGACAGCTGGCGCATCAATAGCATTTTCGATTACAGTCTCGTCCTTGCCGTGGTTCGGATGGCGTAATTCGCGGGCGAAGTATTCGTAACCAGTTTTGTTGCGATAGTTTAGGAATAGACACCAAATAAAGTTGGTAGTGAATCCGCCCATTAGGACCACAATCAATGCGGGTAGGCCCGTCCAAAGGTGGTGTTTATCATGGATTTTAATAAAATTAGCTCCAGACAAGATCACATGAATGGCGGTTTCTTTTTGTGAAAGAGTCGTTAAGGCATTAATTTTATCGAACTCTTTTGAACCTTTAATACCTTTGATCATACCTGCATATTGGGTAAGTCGTTCAGCTAGTGGAGAAGATACTGTTTGAATGGCAATGTTTGCTTCAGAAGATTTTTTTTCTGCTTCTTGCAGTTCCTTTTCTAGTTTGGTTTTTACTCCGCCTTTCGCACTGGCAATCTTGCTGCTAATAACACGAGGCTCTTCCAAAATATTGATCACTACACCGAGTGATAATTTTTCATTCTTTTTAAGAGTTACTTTGGATTGGATGGCAGATAGTAAATCATCAATTTCTTTATCAGTTGGTTCGGAGGTGCGCGAAACCGATTTACCTTCGGCAGCAGCGCTGTTGACGATATCTACTTTGTAAGTGATTTGACCGATTTCATCGCCGGCACTGAGACCAAAGGCGAAACAAGCACTCATAACGCCGGAGAAAGTGGCAACCAGAATTCCTTTTTTAAAATTAAATTCCTTAACTGTGTTTTTCTTTTGCTCGTCAGTCATTTCTCCTTCTTTTGTGCGTCCAGCGAGCGCCGTGATAACAATGCCAATCACGCATACTACCAAGCCAACCAGTATCCATCTTCCACTTTCTTGTTCGATCAATTTCGTAACAAATTCACCTTTGAAAATTGGAGGAATCAACATGCCAAACACGGTGCAGTAACCAAGAGCAACCGCCATGCCTAAGGACATGCCGAGGTAGCGCATGGTTAGTCCGAAAGTCAGACCGCCGAATCCCCAGAGTGCACCGAAGAGATAAGCGTAGAACCAAACGCTATTGGGAGTCTCCTTGAGAACTGTGATAACATCTGTGGTGTTTAAAAGAGCAAATGCCCAAGGAGCGATAAGCCATGAAAATACACCCGCAACAAGCCAAGCTGTTTCCCAAGACCAGCGCTTCACGCCTTTGTAAGGAACATAAAAGGAACCAGAGGCGAGACCGCCGAGCCAGTGAAAGACAACTCCAAGAAGGGGATTCATAAATAGATAATATGTTAGGGTTTTGTTTTGAGAGATTACTTACGTTTGGAAAGAACTGCGGCTTCGTATTTCTGGGTTTCTTTGACCCAGTTCATGCCGACGGGGACGTTTTGCCTTTCACAATACTCATCCCAGACATTTCCCCATGGCATGGATTTGAGTTCTTCCATGAGTGCGAGTCGGGTGGTGAGGTCGCCGGATTTTTCTGCTTCGCGGAGCGCAGCGGGTTCTAACAACGCGATGAGTAGAGATTTCAATGTGTTGCGCGTGCCGATGGTCCAAGCCGCGATGCGGTTGATGCTGGCGTCGAAGAAATCGAGGCCGATGTGAGTGCGGGAAAGGAGGTTGTCGCGGACCAAGGCGGAGGCAATGCCTTGGAGCGAATCGTCGAGCGTGACCACGTGATCGCTGTCCCAACGCACACCACGGCTGACGTGGAGTAGGATTTCAGGAACAAACATCAGAGCGGATCCTAGCTTATCGGCGATGGTTTCTGTGGGGTGGAAGTGACCTGCATCGAGGCAGAGGAGTTTTTGGTTTTTCACCGCGTAGCCCATGTAGAACTCGTGGGAGCCTACCACGTAGCTTTCACTACCGATGCCGAACAATTTGCACTCGACGGCATCGAGCATGTGTTTGGGGTTTTGCTTTTTGGAGAAAACTTTATCGAGGGATTTTTCAAGGCGCTGGCGTGGTGAGACGCGATCAACGGGGCTGTCTTTATAACCATCGGGAATCCAGACGTTCATGACGCAAGGTGAGCCTAGGGCTTTGCCCATCGCTACGGAAATGTCGCGTGAGCGCTGGCAATGCTCGATCCAGAAATCGCGGATGCCTTTGTTAGAATGTGAGAGGGTGAAACCATCTGCGGCTTTTGGGTGAGAGAAACAAGTTGGGTTGAAATCCATGCCTATCTTGTTCGACTTCGCCCAATCGATCCAGTTTTTGAAATGTTTCGGCTCGATCTCGTCGCGATCCACTTTTTTGCCGCCGAACTCGCCGTAGAATGCGTGGAGGTTGAGGCGATGTTTTCCGGGGATGAGGGAGAGTGCTTTATCGAGATCCGCGCGGAGTTCATCCGGAGTGCGGGCTTTTCCGGGATAGTTTCCTGTCACCGCGATCCCGCCGCTAAGGCCTTCGCTGGTGGTTTCGAATCCACCAACATCGTCTCCCTGCCAGCAGTGGAGGGAAATCGGGATGGTTGCGAGTTTCTTCATCACCGCATCCGTATCTACGCCCATATCGGCGTAACGTTGTTTGGCGGCGGTGTAGTTGGGGGAAGTGGCCTTGGTTTGGGCTTTGGTGGGTTTCGACATGACGAATGGGTTTTGCGGTTTAGCGGGGTGGGTGGGCAGTCTATTTCCACGCCGATTGAAAAAACAATCGTTTTGTTTTGGGAGCAATCACAGGGCGATCAAGCTAGGGAAAAAACCACAGATGGACAGGATTAACGCAGATAAAAGGAGAGGATAAGAAATTTAATGAGGGTATTTTACCAGAGATCACCGTCATCTCATTCTTTTGATCTGCGTCCATCCTGTCCATTTGACGAAGAGATTTAATTTTTGTGTTCGTCCATGTCCGCTTTGCTCCCATTGCGGTTAAATTCTAACCCACCCGCTGAAAATACTCCCTAGCTTGATCGCCGTGGGAGGAATCATCGAAGAACCACTCGCTGAATTGCGGTGATGAGCTTTGTGCGTAGCTCAATCGCTAAAAAAGCGAGTCGACGTTGTTCGATTTCGTATTCTCTGCGTCCTTCGGGAGTTTCGATTTTGATTGGGGTGACGTTCCAGGCAGAGAGATCGTATGGGCTGGCGCGCATGTCCAGATCGCGGAGTTGGCTGGCGAGGAGGAAGGTTTCTAGTAATAGCTCAGAGCCGACCCATGGCATCGACTTTGCCGCCCATTTGTAGAGATCCATATTCGCATGCACGCAACCAGGTTGCTCGTTTTCGTGGCGGGTATCGAGGCTGAGAGGATGGCGATTCAGCGGCTTTGCTTGGTTCGCAAAAAAACGAAACGCATCGTAATGCGTGCAAGTGATAGAACGAGAACTGACAAGATCATCGATCTCTGCTTGAGGTAAACGCAGCGGTGCGATCGCTGCATGACGAATTTCCTCAGCACGGTAAACCATTGCCCATTCGTGTAAGCCATGGCATGCGAAGTTGGGGACGTGTCGCTGCGTGGCTTCCAATAGCTCGACGATCCATTGCAGGCGTTGACGTTCTTTTTCGTCCATCAGCTCGAGGTCGAGATAACAGCGATCCGCATCAATGCGATAGCGGCGGTTTTTCAACTGGACGGGTAAAGTTTCCAAATCAGAGAATTGTAAAACCGTGCCGTAGCCGGGTTGCCATTGTTCCATCAAGGCGATGGGGTAGGGGTAGTAATTGAAGAGGAAATCTTCGACGGGATGTTTTTCATCACGATCTCTGCGCAGGCGCGGGCCGGTGGTGAAAGTGGTTGCGATATCGAAGTGATTTTTAGCCAGATCCCGCCACTCGGTCTCACTGAGGGTTCGATATTTCTCTGCTGCAACGTTCATCTGTGGCGCAATTGAATCAAAAAATGACAAAGAAGCAAAATTTTACCTTGCGCGTGATTATGATAGGCGGTTACTTCTTGCTTCCACCGAAAGGCGGAAACATCCAAACGCGGGATGGAGAAGTCAGGTATCTCGTCAGGCTCATAACCTGAAGATCGTAGGTTCAAATCCTGCTCCCGCAACCAATGAAAGCCGTTAAGTATTAAAGACTTAGCGGCTTTCGCATTTTATGGATAAGCTGACATCGTGATATTCCATAAACTCCAATCAATGAGCGAGTAGGGGTTAAATGCGCAGATTTCAGAAATCATCTACACCAAGGATGAGCGGGAGTATATGGGCATGAACATCTCAAACGCACCTTTCCATTACCTCGGATCTGCAAAAATCTACAGTTGTGTCGGCGAGGCGACTGCTAAATCTCTGCTTGAGATAAAATCGGAATAGGGCTGAATGAATCACAAATTTATATATGAATTTTGATCGCCGTCGCATTCTTAAAACTTTGCCACTCGTTTTTTGCCCCATTTCGTTAGGCAACTCGCTTGCTGCGGATTCTGATGAGGCACCGCTACCCTTCGGTGAAGAATTTCCTCAACTGGATTCACTTGCTAGCGGTGAGTGGTGGACAAAAACGTTCAAAGGTAAAAACTCACCGCCGCCGAGTATGCAGGTGCCGCGTGATCAAGTGATTGCATTCGCATTGTACCTCGCGGATCGCGGCGTATTAAAACTCACCGCACAGCTCTTCCCTCTAAAGGCAGATGAGGCGCGAATCGTCAGCCTTGAATTTCAGCGAGACGGGAAATGGGTCGAAGCCGCAAAATCTACAGTGATTTATCCCGGTTGGAGCGCGCATTTCCGAATCGAAAATTGGGACGCGCGGGAAACGGTGAAATACCGCGTTCGTCATGGTGAACAAGCGATGTATGAGGGGTCGATTCGCAAGGATCCAAAAGATAAAACCGATATTGTCATTGCTAACATGTCTTGTAATTCCAGCCGCACCACTGGGCTGCGGCCAGAAATCATCGAGGATCTCCTGCGCCATGATCCTGATCTCTTGTTCTTTGCTGGCGATCAAACGTATCGCCATACTGAGCACACTGTTGGCTGGATCGAGTTTGGTTTGCAGTTCCGTGATGTGATGCGCGACCGACCAACGATCACCATTCCGGATGATCACGATGTCGGCCAAGCGAATTTATGGGGAGCCGGCGGCAAGAAATCTAACCGAGGCGAAAGTGGAGATGATGGGGGATATTGTTATCCGGTTGAATACGTGAACATGGTCCAGCGCCAGCAGACATGGCATTTACCAGATCCGGTTGATCCGGCACCACTGGAACGTGGAATCACTGTCTATTTCACCAACCTCAAACTTGGCGGCATCGATTTCGCCATTCTCGAAGATAGAAAATTCAAATCTGGACCATCAGGTAACATTCCGCAGATGGGGAAGCGCCCAGATCACATTAATGACCCTGCATATGATCCAAAGGCTATCGATTTACCCGGATTAGAATTGTTAGGGGCGCGTCAGGAAAAATTTCTCCATGAATGGGGGCAGGATTGGACAGGCGCGGAGATGAAAGTTGTGTTATCACAAACCGCATTTTGTGGTGCCGTTCACATGCATGGAGGAAGGAATAGTCGCTTGTTGGCAGATCTCGATTGCAACGGCTGGCCACAGACACCACGCAACCGCGCGCTGAGGGAAATTCGCCGTTGCTGGGCGGTTCATCTTTGTGGAGATCAACACCTTGCAGTGGTCACTAAACAAGGGATCGATGAATTCGGCGACGGGCCGTATACCTTTACCAGTCCCGCTTTGGTGAATACCATTTATGGGCGTTGGTGGCATCCTCTCGATGAAAAGGCCGGACCGAACGCAGTCCCTAACAGCCCTTTGCCATGGACAGGAGATTACAAGGACGGGTTAGGAAATAAAATCACCATGATGGCATACGCGAATCCGCCGGATATTGGAAATCCTGAACAACGCGGCGATGGCTATGGCATTGCCCGTTTCCACAAAGCCGATCGCACGATCACTTTCGAATGTTGGCCACGTTTTTCAAAAGCCCACGGCAACAAACAATTTCCTGGCTGGCCCATCACCGTTGAAATGGAAAAGAACGATGGACGAAAAGTCGTCGGGTTTCTTCCCGAGCTCATTTTCAAAGGCTCACAACATCCCGTTGTGCAAGTCATTGAGGAAAAGACAGGAGAGATACTCTACACGGTCCGTATCAAATCCGAACGGTTTCAACCTGTTGTCTATGCGCCTGGAAATTACACGATTCGCATCGGCAAGAATAAAGCCGATGTCATGGTATTCAAAGGATTAGCCTCGGAATCAAAAGAGGCTGCCGGAAGCAAAGAAGTCAGTAATGAATAGACTTTTGGCCTTTAGTTTATAGCCATGGAAATTCAAGGCTTGCGCATCACCGCGTCCATGCTGTGGGATGGCTGTGAAATTCTTTTTAATCAGAATTCCACCCATTGAAATTATGTTTTCTCGCCATTTTATCTCCGCTATCACGCTCGCATTGTGCGCTCTTATTCATGCACAGGAAGCCCCGCGCATGAACATCGTTTTGCTTTATGCGGATGATCTCGGTTACGGCGATCTGGGTTGCTTCAATTCGAAATCGAAAATTCCCACTCCGAATCTCGATCGCCTCGCGACTGAGAGCTTGCGATTCACTGATGCACACAGTTCATCCGGCATCTGCACACCTTCGCGTTACGCGATGCTGACGGGTCGGCATCATTGGCGGGATTTTCATGGAATCGATTCAGGTTTCGACAAGCCCTTTTTCAAAGAAGGACAACTCACCTTGCCAGAGATGTTGCGAAAAAAGGGCTATACCACCTCATGCATTGGCAAGTGGCATTTGGGCTGGGATTGGGATTCGATCCGTCTTCCTGGCACCGATAAAAAATCGAAGAGCCATAAAGATTTTGATTGGTCGAAACCGTTTCGCGGAGGTCCGTTGGATCATGGGTTCGATCACTACTTCGGTGACAACGTCATCAACTTCCCTCCTTACGTATGGATCCAAGACGATCATGTCTTGAGTGTGCCAGACATCACTTTTAAATCGACTCCGAAAAACACCAAAGAGGGAAGCTGGGAATGTCGCGAAGGACCGGGTCGGTCGGATTGGGATTTCTATCAGGTTTTGCCGACTCTCACTAAAAAGGGCGTGGAATACATCCATTCACGCAAAGGAAAAGCCGAGCCGTTCTTTCTCTACTTTCCTCTGCCATCACCTCACGCGCCCATCGTTCCGCTTGATAGCTTCGATGGTAAATCGAAAGCCGGCGCTTACGGGGATTTCGTGGTCCAAACAGATGATACTTGCGGTCAATTACTCAACGCCCTGCGCGAAGCCGGACTTGATTCTAACACTATCGTGATTTTCTCCGCCGACAACGGTGCGGAAAACTATGCCTATGCACGCGATGAAAAATTCGATCACTGGTCCACATCTCCCTTGCGTGGATTGAAACGGGATATTTACGAAGGCGGCCATCGCGTGCCTACGATGATCAAATGGCCCGGCATGACCAAACCCGGTGCGGTGACCGATGCGTTGTTCGCACAGATCGATCTCATGGCGACGTTCTCCAACTACCTCGGTTTCGAGCTTCCGAAAAACTCCGCTGAGGATTCCCATGACTTTTTTCCTTACTTGAAAGGTGAGACAAAAACTCCTCCGCGCACGACGATGGTGCACAACACCAGCAAGGATTACGCGATCCGCGATGGCGATTGGGTGTTGATCGATGCGAAGACCGGCGCAGCCCGTCAGCCTGGTAAGGAGTGGTTGGAAAAACACGAAGTCCCAGCATACAGCGGGCAAGCGGTGGGTCTCTACAACCTCCGCGAAGATATTGGTCAACGAAACAACCTTGCGGACAATCAGCCGGACAAGGTCAAAGAGCTACAAGCTTTGCTCAAGAAAATCCGTGATCAGGGATACTCCGCGCCTCGTCTTGCGAAGTAAACAGGCAAGAGATTGAGTCAATTGGCGAAACTTAGAGGTTTCATCAAATTGGATTTGTGGTGAAATACAGGCCGCCTCGCGCAGGTATCGTCACTTCCATTTACTCATGAAATCCCATCTCGCTCTCGCCGCCCTGTTCTTCAGTGGCCTTTCCGCATCCGCCCTAGAACTCGGCGCACCTTTCGCCGATAACGCCGTTCTCCAACGCGAACTCTCCGTTCCTGTCTGGGGTTGGAGCAAGCCTGGCACCGAAGTCACCGTTGAATTCGCCGGACAAAAAAAATCCGTTAAAGCAGGGGAGAATGGCAAATGGATGCTCAATCTCGATGCCCTCAAAGCCAGCGCCGAGCCGCGTGAAATGACGATTACCGAAAAAGGCGGCGAGTCTCGCGCTTTGAAAAATCTCTTAGTTGGCGAAGTTTGGATGGCATCTGGACAGTCTAACATGCAGTGGTTAGCTGGAAAATGCGCGGTGATGAATCTCATCGACCAGCTTAAAGCAAAAGGCGAAACCCCACCGATCCGTGAATTTGAAGTCACCAGTGTCTATGCCTCCCTGCATCCCATCGAACACGCCACTGGTGCATGGAAAGTGGACGACTACGCCAACTACAGCGCGATCGCTTTCACCTTCGCCTTGAAAATCTATCAAGAAACCGGAGTCCCAATTGGCATTCTGAACTGTTCTTTCAGCCAGACGAGCATCGAATCATGGGTGCCTCGTGAAGGTTTCGCAGCGGGCACCGATGCATACACAAAATCTATCTATCAGAAAATTCTTGAGACCGATCCCACCACTCCCGAGCACAAAGCCGCCTGGGATAAATTCTATCAGTCTACGGAAGACAGTATCAAAACCAACGCGGAACTCATTGCGGCAGGGAAAGAACCGAAACTTGTTTCCACAGAAACACCCGGCAATATGCGTGAAAACCGCGATGCTTCGTGGATGTTTAACGGGCGCATGAGTCCGGTTGTTCCTTATGCCATCCGTGGCGCGATTTGGAACCAAGGTTACGCCAATATTAACGGTGGGCTGAAATATTATCCGAACCTCCACAGCCTCATTCGTGGATGGCGGATGAAATGGAACAACCCAGAGCTGCCTGTTTATTTCAACCAGTTTTATTGCCCAGGCTCGCCTGGTGAAGGCTCTAAAAATAACGAACCGAGTCTCGAACCAATGTCCGAGATGCGTCTTGGTACTTGGTTGGCTCGTGACATTCCACATACGGGTATGGCAATTCAGATCGATATCGCAGGTGCTATCCATTATACCCAAAAAGTCTTATCGGGTCAGCGCCTTGCGCTACATGCCCTCAAAAATCAATACGGAAAAGACGTCGTTACTGATGGTCCGATGTTCAAATCCTATTCGGTTCAAGGTGATAAGCTAACAGTTGAACTCGATCACACAGATGGTGGTCTTGTTGTTGCTGAAACCTTCACCAACTCAAATCCGAAGCCATCAGAAACCTGCGATGGTATGGCAACACCCATCATCATCCCCAACGGTGAATCCAAGGTGAATCAGTTTTGGCTCGCCGGTGAAGATCGTGTTTGGCACCCGGCTACTTTTAAAATTGATGGTTCCAAGGTGGTCGTTTCTTCGCCAGCCGTTAAATCCCCACGTGGTGTTTCGTATGGCACTGGCGGTATCGGTTTCCAAGCCAATCTCTACAACAAATCACTACTGCCAACGACACCGTTCATCTATTACGATAACAAGCTTGTGACCAGTGAAACCTGGCCCGATGCGCCGATGAAAATCGCCGGTGTTGAGCCCGACATGAGCACCGTGGGTAATGTCTACGAATACCGCAAGCTACCTATCCTCCGCACCCAGTTCCGCGATAACGCGATCCTTCAAGCGGATATGCCAATTACGATTTCCGGTGCAACTGTTCTTGAATACGGCGCCGAAGCTCCAGGCGAAAAGGTCATCAAATTTAGTTTTGCTGGAGTGGAAAAAACCATTCCTGTCACTGCTGACATGAAAGAATGGAGCGTCACGCTTCCTGCCATGCCTGCGAGCAAAGAGCCAAAAACCATGCAGGTCACCATGACGATCAAGGACGAGGTGGTTCTCGACCGCGTTTGCAAAAACATCCTCATCGGGGATGTGTGGTATATAGGCAGTCCGATCTATGGGAAAAAGCCTCCGGTTTTACAGATCGAAAATTCCGGCCAACCCGTTCGCGTGATGACTCGCATGGCCAAGCGCTCTTCTGCGGATCGTCCCGCTCGTTACATGGTTTCGACTTCCACCGAGCCAAATAACCGCTTTGCCTCCACATGGGAAGACGCCACCAACGATGCTGCTGCAGCCATCGGTCATCGTCTCGCAAAACTCTCGGGTCGACCCATCGGCATCATTTACATGACCAGCGAAAGTGTCCCTTTGAATAGTTGGATGAAATTGGAGCAACTCAAAACCGCCCCGAGCCTGAAGAGTGATTACGAAAACCTCGCTCAGATAGAGCCAGGTCACGAGTTATACAACGCCAACGTGCGTCGCTACATCGGTGCATGGAAATCGTATTGGAGCGAGTTCATTCCGCAAATGATAGCAACCCGTGCTGTTCCAAATGGCGAGACGTGGGGGACTTTCCCGCAAATAGCGTCGGAAGTAACCAGTAAAGCATGTCAGACCCATAACGTCCTCACTTATTCATTCATGCCGAGTAGTTTCAAAGGAATCATTTTCCTAACAGGCTCCGGCATGGTGCAAGCCGACCAAGGAGAAAACTTCGGCCCTGAACTCACCGCTCTTGCTAACGGATACATCAAGGACTTCGGTGGTAAAGCAAAGTTCATCTACACACTGCCAAGCAAAGAACTCGCTCCGAAAATCACCGCCCTTGGAAAAATGGACGGTGCGAGTGCTGCGATTCCTGTCAGCGATTGGAACGATGCTGGAATCACACCTGAATTGATCGACCAAATCATAAAAGCTGCTCAATAGTAGTCTGAATTGTCATGAAACTTTATTCCTTCTTCATCTTCCTTTGTATCTTTCCATCGGTCCACGCCGTGGAGATTGCCTCCACGGACAAGGCAGTAACGATTGCTAACGAGTCCGTTCGATTGTCGTATGACATGAATTCCGGCGCCTATTCTGGCACGGATCTCCGCACCGGAATCACTACTTTCTCAAACGCTCAGTTCACCGTGGATGAAGTCGGCTGGCGTCAACCCGAACCCGCGACTCGTAAATGGGAAAGCAGTGATCTGGATGATGCATTTGGTAAAGGCAAGAAGCTCACGATCACCGAAACCCCTGGCGGAAAATATCGTCTCATCAAAGCGCTCCACATCTCACTCTACGACAATGTTCCTTACGCGGTTCTTGGTTTCTCTGTCACGAATCAGCACGACCTAGCTGCACGCATCTGTCGCATCGGTATTCTCGATAAAGCCAAAATCTTTCCGGGTAAAAAATTAGAGAATCCACAACTTTTACGCGGCGGAGCCGGAGCCGAGCGTAATCGGATTCAAAACACTCTTCCAATTAGCGCTTACAACAATCTCCTCATCACCGGAAAAATTAGCGACGCTCGTGAGTCAATCGTGGTCGGCGGACTTCACTACCTTGAGTTTTTCCGCACCATCAAGATCGATGAACGTAAAGGCGATTTCTCAGTCACCATTGAAGATCCACAGGGAAAACTCATCAAACCCGGTACCACTTACCACGGCACTGATACTGTCTTTATCGATATCTCCACCGCCGATCCTTTCACATCGCTTGAAACCTACGGCATGGCAATGCGCACAGCTAACCAAGCTCGCCCCAAACCCTACGATTTTCCCACCCTCTGCGGTTGGCTGGTTTCTCAAGGTTCATACGGCGAAGGCCGCCCGATTAATAACTCCAAAGAACTCGTCGGCCAGATGGAACTCGCCTCAAAATCAGGCATACTCAACTACACTCCGGTGGCGATCCGCCTAGAACCCGATTATTACTGCGATAAAAATACCGGCGATACCCAACAAGGTTGGTGGAACGATGAAACGTGGGCGAAATATGAATCCCTTGTCCCTCCCTACGAAACCTTCGGTAAATTCTGCGGAAAAATCCGTGAACTCGGCGGCATTCCATTCACCTACATTCAGACCAACATGCCATCGAACGATTTTGCAATCGCTCACCCAGAATGGATGTTGAATAACGACATTTCTCGCATCTATGCCGAGCATCGGCATCACCAACCTTTCGTTCGTTACGACTTCACGGATCCAGGTTTCCAAGAATATACCTTAGCGATGTGGAAGCGCATGGGTGCGTCAGGGCTCGGTGGTATTAAGTTTGACTACCCAGAAACCGCATGGATATCTAACGGCGGTTTCGAAGATCCAAACTACACCACCACCGCAGCCTATCGCAAAGTGTTCGAGCTCGCACGTGCCGGACTCGGTGAGAAAGTCTTCATCCACGAACGCAACCTCGGCGAAAGTCTCGCACCCATGCTCGATGTCACGGCTGGTATCGTCGATCTCCAACGCGTGTGGTTAGACTCTTCACATTTTGAACCTGAAATGGCATCTCGTATCGGCATGCGTTGGTATAAGCATCGCAGCGTCTTCGGCTACTACCCCGATGGTAAATCCTTCAAGAAAATGGATGTCGATGCACGCCGCACTATGCTTACCCAAATTGGGTTAATTTCTGGCCGACTCGAGCTCGGCACTTCATTTGGTCGCATGACAGCCGAAGAGCAGCACGATCTAACCCGTCTCTATCCTATCCTCGGCGGCACCAAATCTTTCCGTCCCGTGGACATGCTCGTCGAGGGTCGTGAAGATCCATCGGTTTATGTCTATCAGATCAGTCCCGATTGGGCGCAGCTTATTCTCTGCAATAACCACGATGAGCCATTCACCGTCACCGCTCCCATTTCAGGAGACCAAGCCGACACCGGCTCTCTTGGTCAAGCTGCCGATGCGTCTTATTATCTCTACGATTTCTGGAACGATAAACTCGTTGGCGAGTTCCGTGGTGCTCAGTCCATCGAGCAAGCGCTTAAGCCACAACAAGCACTGACCTATTCGCTCCATCGTAAAGCAGATCATCCGCAGTTCCTCTCAACGAACCGCCACATCATGCAGGGTTTCCAAGATCTCAGCGATGTAGAGTGGAAAGCAGAAACCTCCACCTACTCGGGCACCGCGAAAGTCATCACGGGTGAGGACTTTGTCATCACCATCGCACCTAACGGATTCACTCCTAAGGAAGTGACGGTTTCCAGCGGCACCGCGAAAATTTCCAAACAGGGAGATCTAATCCGTGTCACACTCAGCAACGAGAAGACAAATGAAACCAAGTGGTCCATCACCTGGAGTAAATAGGTTTCCCATCACATTACCGTTCACTGAGATCAGTCATGTTTAAGCCGATTTATTTCCTCTCGCTTCTCGCCGCATCCATTCTCACCGCAACGGCACAGGACACAGCGGCGAAAGCTCCAGCTAAACCGCTCAACGTGTTATTGATCACGGCGGATGATTTGAATTACGACTCGCTTGGAACCTATGGTTGCAAAGTCCCCGGTATCACCCCGAATTTAGATAAACTCGCTGCCGATGGCATGAAGTTCAATCACGCGCATGTGAACATCGCCGTCTGTCAGCCCTCGCGCCAAACCTTGATGACGGGTCGTTATCCACATACTAATGGAGCGCTGGGTTTCGATCCGATTGACGATAAAGTTCCAACGCTCCAAGAAATCCTCCATACCGTAGGTTATCTCAACGGGATTTTAGGTAAGGAAAAACACCTGCAACCGATGGATCGATATTGCTGGGATTTGGTCGCCACAGAAAATGATCTCGCAGACGGATTAGGCATAGGCCGATCCGTCCAAACATATCATTCCTACACGAAAGAATTCATCACGAAAGCCGCTAAAGAAAACAAACCGTTTTTCCTCATGGCGAATTTGCACGATCCGCATCGCCCGTTTGCAGGGAGCAAACAAGAGCTGGATGCATGGGGAAAAAATCTCCCAAAATTCACCCGCCAGATCAAAGAGGATGAAGTCGATGTCCCGGGATTTTTGCCCAACCTTCCAGAGATAAAAAAAGAAATCGCGGAGTATTACACATCCGTGTTTCGCTGCGATCAAGCGGTCGGCGCTGTGCTCCGTGCTTTGAAAGAAGAGGGTCAGGAAGAAAACACCATCGTGATGTTTCTCAGCGATAACGGAATCGCCGTGCCTTTCGCGAAATCAAATTGTTACCTCCACAGCACCAAGACCCCATGGATCGTGCGCTGGCCTGGAAAAATCCAAGCAGGCTCGGTCGATTCCGAGCATCTCATTTCAGGCATCGATTTCATGCCGACCGTTCTCGATGCAGTCAATCTCGAACAGGTCGAGGGAATGAACGGAAAAAGTTTCGTTCCATTGTTAGAAGGAAAAGCCCAAGGAGGGCGCCAATATGCATTCACGGAATACCATCGCACCTTCGCCCGCGAGGCATTTCCGACCCGAGCGCTCCAAAGCAAACGCTACGGTTATATCATCAATTTCTGGGTGGGTCGTACCAAGCCGATGCGCATGGATTCCACCAGTGGAATCACATTCAAGGCGATGCAGGAAGCAGCGAAAGACGATCCTAACATCGCAGATCGCGTGAAACTTTTTGAACATCGGGTTCTCGAAGAGTTCTACGATTTCGAAACCGATCCCAATGGTTTGAATAATTTGATCGATTCCCCTGAGCACGCTTGGAAAATTGAGATCATGCGTAGAACTCTCAGTGCTCAAATGAAAGCCACCAACGATCCCGCCTTGGAAGCGTTTGAAAATCGCAAAGATCCCGCGAAACTCGATGCGTATATGGAATCCCTTTCCGGTAAGAAACGCTGATCTGAAAGCTTTAGGCTTCCAAGTGACGTAGCTAGCGTGTTTCCTGTCTTCATTCCAAGCCTATGCCCCCGAAAGATTCCTCAAAACCCGCCCAAGAACATCCTTTAGCGAATATTCTCATCAATGTTCTCATCCCTGTGTTGGCGCTCAGTTACTTGAGCAAAGAACCGGGTGCGGCGAAAGCGCAGCTCTGGCACATCGGACCACTCTATGCCCTCTTTGTCGCGCTGGCGTTTCCGATTGGTTACGGAATCTGGTTTTTCGTAAAAACGCGGAAGATGAATTTCTTCTCCGGACTCGGTTTGTTTTCGGTGATACTCACCGGCGGACTCACACTTTTTCTCTGGAACAAAGACGGCACGGTAAAAGAACATGCGGCGGTGTTGTTCGGGCTCAAAGAAGCATCGATCCCATTTGTTCTCGGTTTCGCGGTCATTGTTTCGCACTGGTCGAAAACACCTTTGTTGCGCACCTTTCTCTATAACGATTCCATTTTCGATATTCCGAAAATCGAAGGCAAAGTCAGTGAGCTCGGCAAGCTGGAGGATTACAACAAAGTCATCTTGAGTTCGACGATTCTCTTCGGCATGTCGTTTTTCATCAGCACGATTCTCAACTTCGGTCTCTCGATGTATTTCCTCGGTGATCTCGATCACACCGCAGCGAATGCCCGTGCGATCTACAACGAGAAAGTCGCGGCAGTGACGGGTTGGGGATTTGTCGTCATCGGTTTGCCCATCATGGTGTTCTTGTTTTTTACCCTCAGGAAACTGTTAGGAGGTCTACGTGGCCTCACGGGTTACAAAGACGAGGAGCTGATGATGCCGCGCTGAGTGGTGCTATTTTTTCTTCCAAACGGGACGTGAGTTTTTGGATATTTCAGCATCCAACTCTATCATGCGATTGGTGAGTTCCGCGACCTTTTCGGGATGATCAACTGCCAGGTTTGTTGTCTCTGAAATGTCCTTGGTAAGATGGAAGAGCAAGGTTTCAGGTTTTTTTTGTTCTTTATCCCATATGCTTTGTCCCGAAAGGAGAAGTTTCCATTCACCTTTGCGTATGCCATCGAGTTGACCATTCGCCCGATAGTAGAGAAATTCATCACGCTTGGATGGAGCGTCTCCGGTGATGGTTGCGGATAAATCGATGCCATCGATGCGGTGCTCCGCAGGGATTTCACTTTTTGATAGTGCGGCCAGCGAAGGCAAAAGATCAATCGTGCTAATGAGTGCGTCGCTGCTTGTACCGGCGGGGATGCGACCAGGTCCCCACATCACGCAGGGCACGCGTTGTCCGCCCTCGAAGGTGGTGCCTTTGCCATCACGCAGAGGAGCGGCGCTTCCACCGTGATTGGCGAATTTGATCCAAGGGCCGTTATCGCTGGTGAAAATGATGTAGGTGTTTTCCGCGAGGCCGAGTTCGCGAACGCTTTTCACAAGCCGACCCACCTCGGCATCGATGTGTTCGATCACAGCTTTGTATGCGTTTTTAGGATCGGGATCATGCGCATCCTCTGGAACGAAAAGCGGGATGTGTGGCATGGAGTGGGGGAGGTAAAGAAAGAACGGCTTGTCTTTGCTTGTGGTGATGAAAGAGATCGCACGGTCGGTGTAGCGACGAGTGATCGTGCGCTGATTGACGGGAAGCTCGACTATATCTTCATTTTCTAACAACGGAGTGTTCCATTTTTTCACAAACTCATCCTGATTGAGCCAGCTCTCATTGCTAAAAGGGCTCACTTTCCCTTTGTTGTCGGGATGATTCATATCGTTTGAGTAAGGAATGCCGTAGTAGGAGTCGAAACCTTGTGCGCGCGGCAGGGTTTCCGGATGATGGCCGAGATGCCATTTTCCGATGCAGGCAGTTGAGTAACCGATGGATTTGAAATGATCCGCCATGCTGTATTCGGCAGGATTTAGTCCGTAATCTGACTGTGGAAAAAGCACGCCGGTATGCATGCCCACTCGTTTCGGGTAGCTTCCGGTGAGCAGTCCGGCACGAGATGGACTGCAAACGGGTGATGGAACCATGAAGTTGGTAAACTTTCGCCCTTCTTTCGTCAGTTGATCGATGTTCGGTGTTCGAATCGTCTTGGACCCATAGCTGCCCAAATCGTTGTAACCCAAGTCATCCATGAAAATGATGATAAAATTCGGCTTTGCAGCGGAAAGATGGAGCGAGGTGAAAAGATAAAGAGCGAGGATGATGCGATTCATGGCTTTTTGAAAGTTATATGAACGTCGATTCACCTGCCAATCTCTCAGTTTCCGAATCTTCGTTGGAGGAGTGGATGGAGCAAGTTCGCCAATACGATCGCCGATGTTCCTAGATAAAAAGCCGGCTTGAGATTCGCGTGTTCGTTGAAGATGATCGCTGCGGCGATGATGCCGTAAACAGGTTCGAAATTCGCGGCTAAGTTAAAGTTATATGCACTGATGGAATGCAGTAACTGATTCGTCCATGCTTGCGCAAACACCGTGCAAACCCATGCAAGAATGATGATCCAAAGCCAATCCAAGCCATCGGTTACCGCAAGCGCAGGGAATCCCAGCGGATCAAAAATTGGCACCGCGAAAAAACAGACAAGGGTCGATGCCACCATTTCCCAGCCAACCATGACCATAGGATCGCCGCCGTTGATGACGATGGTTCGATTCAGCACAAGAAACACAGAAGCGAGAAACGCGCTGAGAAGAGCGAAGCCGAGGCCGAGTGCGTGATCGGTTTCCACTCCTGCAATCAGGCTGATACCGGCCAACACGATCAGTCCGAGAAACACCTCGAACTTACGGATGCGCCGACGATTGAGCAGGGGCTCGGTGAAAGCGGTGAACAGCGAGAGGGTGGCCAAACCAGCGAGCGCAATCGAGACATTTGCAATTTTCACAGCGCCGTACAAACATAGCCAATGCACTCCGATGATTGCTCCGACTCCAAGCAATTTTACGATCTGTTTGCGACCGATCCAGATTTTCCTATCCCGCATCAACGCTACCCAGAAAAACGCGCCAAGCGCGGCGAGCAAACAGCGCCACGTCACAAGAACAGGAGCGCTGACGGAAGCGAGTCGACCCAAAACGGTGGTGGCCGCAAAAATGACCACAAGCAGATGAAGTTGGAGAGTGACGTTGATGGCGAATGCTTAGTTGGCTGCCTCGTTGTGGGAAGTGAAAAGATGGGTTTTAGGCTTTGATTGTTGGTTTGTGATCCGCTTAGTGTGTTGGTGTTGCTGTGATAATACCATGTTAACGATGCCTGAAAAATGAAAGCCCTCGTAAAATCAAAAGCTGAAGTGGGTCTATGGTTGGAAGATGTTCCTGAGCCCAATGTCGGAATGAATGATGTGCTGATTAAAGTGCACAAGACTGGAATCTGCGGCACCGACTTACATATTTACCTATGGGATGCATGGGCGAGTAAGACCATTCCTGTTCCTATGGTGGTAGGTCATGAGTTTGTTGGTGAAATTATTGGAACGGGAGCCAACGTGAGTGGATTTCAAATCGGTGATATCGTCAGCGCCGAAGGGCATGTGGTTTGTGGAAAATGCCGTAACTGTCTGGCCGGTAGAAGACACCTTTGTAAGGATACGAGCGGGATTGGTGTGAATCGATCCGGCGCGTTCGCGGAATTCATAAGCGTACCGATGACAAATGTTTGGTTGCATGGACCAGATGTGGATCAGGACATCGCATCCATCTATGATCCCTTTGGAAACGCCGTTCACACAGCGCTTTCTTTCGATCTGTTAGGAGAGGATGTTTTGATCACAGGAGCCGGTCCGATCGGAGTCATGGCTGTTGCGATTGCAAAATATGCAGGTGCCCGCCACGTGGTGATTACCGATGTGAATGAGTATCGGCTCGATCTCGCGCGGCGCATGGGCGCAGACATCGCATTGAATGTGGCGAAGGATTCGCTCGATTCCGTCACAAAGAAAATAGGCCTCAAAGAGGGCTTTGATGTGGGATTGGAGATGAGCGGAAATCCATCCGCATTTCACTCGATGATCGATGCTATGTGCCATGGCGGTAAAATCGCCATGCTTGGGATACCAGGTCAACCCATGGCCATTGATTGGAATAAAGTAATTTTCAGCATGCTGACGATCAAAGGAATTTATGGTCGGGAGATGTATGAGACATGGTATAAAATGAAGGTCATGCTCGAAGGTGGTTTGAATATTGCTCCAGTGATCACACATCGCTTCGGAGCTGATGAGTTTGAGAAGGGATTTGAAGTCATGCAATCCGGAGCCAGCGGAAAAGTGATATTGGATTGGTCAGTTTTTAGTTAAAAGAAATCAGTAATGAATCAGGAATTCAAAAAGCACATCGAAGCGGAACTTGCGAACATTCAAGCCGCAGGCACTTTCAAAAAAGAACGCACGATCACGACTCCTCAGGGAAAAAGTATATCCGCAGATGATGGCAAAGTGGTCATCAATATGTGTGCGAACAATTACCTAGGTCTCGCGCAACATCCACGCATCAAACAAGCCGCTCACCAGGCACTCGATGATTGGGGTTTCGGACTGGCGAGCGTTAGATTCATTTGCGGCACCCAAACCTTGCACAAGGAGCTCGAACATGCTCTGAGCGATTTCCTCGGAACGGAAGATACCATTCTCTACGGATCATGCTTCGATGCCAACGGCGGTTTGTTTGAAACATTGCTCGGTCCTGAAGATGCGATCATCAGTGATGAGCTCAACCACGCATCCATCATCGATGGTGTGCGTCTCTGTAAAGCCAAACGATTCCGCTATAAAAACTGCGATATGGCGGATCTTGAAGCGCAGCTCATCGCTGCAGATGCCGCAGGATGCCGATTCAAACTCATTGCTACCGACGGAGTGTTTTCCATGGATGGTTACATCGCTCCCTTGGAGACAATTTGTGATCTCGCGGACAAATATAACGCCATCGTGATGGTCGATGATTCACATGCTGTGGGTTTCATGGGTTCACATGGACGCGGCACCCATGAACATTGTGGAGTGATGGGTCGTGTTGACATCATCACCGGGACTCTCGGTAAAGCACTCGGCGGAGCAAGTGGTGGCTACACCAGTGGAAGAAAGGAAATCATCGATCTGCTTCGTCAGCGCTCACGTCCCTATCTTTTCAGTAACACCCTCGCTCCGATGATTGCCGGCGCGACGCTTGAAGCGCTGCGCTTGCTAAAAGAATCGACCGCCTTACGTGACACGCTTGAGGAGAACACCCGTTTCTTCCGCAGTGAAATGACGCGTGCGGGCTTTAATATTGTCCCTGGCACGCATCCTATCGTTCCAGTGATGTTAGGTGATGCTGCTTTGGCCGCAAAATTTGCAAACGCGATGCTTGCTCATGGGGTTTATGTGATTGGATTTAGTTATCCAGTAGTGCCACAAGGAAAAGCTAGAATTCGCACACAGATCAGCGCTGCTCACACGAAAGAGGACCTGGAATCCGCCGTCAAAGCCTTCACCGCCGTGAAGCAGGAGTTGGGACTCTGAGATAGAATCAAGAAGTGCCGAGTGATCAGTGATCAGTGGAAGACTACTGGAGAGCCGTGCCTCTGGCCGGCTTGATGATTCGATGGTCAGGTGAATGGAATGCATCCGATTACCAAAATACTAGCCTCCGTTGCATCTTTTGAGTATTTATTCCAGATATGTCAGATTCAGTGCGAGCCGACAAATGGTTGTGGGCGGTTAGATTTCACAAAACTCGGGCGTTGGCGGGAGAGGTTCTCGGTAACGGGAAAGTGAAACGCAATGGCCATGTGATGAAGCGATCCTCCTCCATCCACGTCGGCGATGTGTTGGAAATCCCCTTCGCCGATGGACCTGGCGTGCGGGATATTTTAGTGCTTGGGGTCATTGATAAAAGGGTTGGTGCGCCCGAAGCCCAAGCGTGTTACGAAGATCGAACCAAGCCAGAGGTCTACGAGAACCTGCGTGCGTGGCAGATCGCCAAATTGGAAGCCGCCAAAGGCAGGCCGACCAAGAAAGACCGCCGCGCGATCGATCAGATCAAGGCGGCTTGGGAATGGGATAGTTAAATCCTTCCTTGCTTATGAGAAATGATGGGCTTTTGTGCTTCATGAAATTGCCTTCGTTGTTGCTTAATCTTTTGTGTGCACTCGGTTTATGTTCAGGTGTCTTGGCTGAGGAGGAGGTCAAGAGTCCTGTGAAGAAGTTGATTGGATTTGAAGATCAAGCTGCCGAACCCAAATGGATTGCGATCAATGACGGCGTGATGGGCGGCCTTTCGGAAGGTGGCCCGGAGGTAAAGGGCGGCTCATTGCATTTCACGGGCAACTTATCTTTAGAAAACAACGGAGGCTTTTCTTCGATACGCACTTTGGAGCAGAAATATGATTTTAGTGGAAAGACAGCCGTCGTGATCAGGCTTAAAGGGGATGGCAGAAAGTATCAGCTTCGTCTTGCTACCGATGCTCGATTCAGAGGTTCAGCCATTTCTTATGGTGCTGAGTTCGCTACAGAAAAAGGAAAGTGGATTGAGGTCAAAGTGCCGCTCGATTCCCTCTCACCGAGTTGGCGGGGTATGAAGCTCAAAGGACCGGAATTTGATTCTGCAAAAGTAGAAGAGTTAGGTTTTTTAATTTCTGATAAAAATGCAGGAGCGTTTGAGATTGAGGTGGACTGGATAGCAGTGGAGTGAGATGTCCCTTGCGGCACGGATCGCTCATTTTCTCAAAATGTAACAAGATCTGTATCATTTGCCGTGTCATCTCGTATAACTTCGCATGAATCTCCCCGAATCTGTTCATCTCTCAGGATCCGATCCTTCGTATCCTATTTTCGAAATTAATCATCCAACGTGTGTCGCACGCGTTGCGTTGCATGGTGCGCAGGTGATGTCGTGGCGGCCGGCTTATGAAGATGAGGTGTTGTATTTAAGTCCGGACGCGGTTTTTAAAGAAGGGAAAGCCATCCGTGGTGGACTGCCGATTTGTTGGCCGTGGTTCAATGCACATCCGACCAATCCTGAAATGCCCTCACATGGAATCGCGAGAACGCGGTTCTGGAACTTCGTAAGTGCGAGTGAGAGTCATGAAGGTGTCGTCCTTAATTTCGACATGATCGATGGAATCTGGAACGCCGCAGTCACTCTGAAACTCGGCGAGGCTCTAGAAGTGATTCTTGAAACACGAAATCCAAATGAAATCCCCATCGTCATTTCCGGTGCGCTGCATCCTTATTTCGCACTCTCCGATATTGAGCAGGTGAGGATTGTGAATCTGGATGGTGCAGGTTACCTAGATACCGTCGGCGAACAGACACAGCGCATTCAAAAAGGCCCGCTGACTTTCAAAGGTGAGGTGGATTCAATTTACGATAGTTCTAGCAGTGTTCTTTTAGTTGATGATCTATCAGGTCGAACCCTGCTCATCGAAAAAAGCGGAAGTCCATCCACCGTCGTCTGGAATCCATGGGTAGAGAAATCCGCTGCGCTCAGCGATCTACCAGACGATGGCTATCAAAAGTTCTGCTGCATCGAAACGGCCATCGCGAATGATAAAGCGGTGATCGTTATGCCGGGAAGTAGCTACGTGCTCAGGACTAGGATTAGTGTGGAAGAGTAAGCGCCTGCGGCGCTAAATCCCCGCAAGCGCCTCTTCGAAGACGGTGAGCGTATCATCGATATCGGCTTCGGTGTGGGCTAGGGAAAGGAAGCCAGTCTCGTAAGGCGAGGGCGCGATGTAGACACCTCTCTCCAAGCAGCCCCAGAAGAACTTTTTGAACAGCCCCATATCTTGTTTTATCACGTCATCCACATTCACGATTTCACGATCGGTGAAGTAGAGACAGAACATCGAGCCAACACGGTTGATGCTGTGTGGGATGCCTTTTTTATTCATCAATGCGCGCAGTCCGGTTTCGAAATGAAGGCCGAGTTGATCCAGGCGAGCGAAGCCGTCGGGTTTGCCGGATGAAAGTTCGCGCAACTGCGCCAGTCCGGCAGCCATGGCGAGCGGGTTTCCGGAAAGGGTTCCTGCCTGATACACAGGACCAATAGGAGCGATCATATCCATCACATCCGCACGGCCGCCAAACGCCCCAACGGGAAGTCCACCACCGATGACTTTTCCAAAGCAGGAAAGATCCGGGGTAAGATTTTCAAGTCCTTGCACACCGGCTTTGCCGAGACGGAAGCCAGTCATGACTTCGTCAAAAATGAGCAACGCTCCATATTTTTTCGTGATCGATGAAAGCAGAGCGAGGTAGCCGAGTTTCGGAAAAACAAGACCGGCGTTAGCTGGATAGGACTCGACGATGATCGCGGCGATCTGATCGCCTTTTTCCTGAAAGAGTTTCTCTAACGATTCGGGATCGTTGTAAGAAAGCACGATGGTTTTTTCCGCGAATGCCTTCGGCACTCCTGCTGAATCTGGCTCGCCATGGGTGAGTGCTCCGGAGCCTGCTGCAACCAGTAACGAATCGGAATGTCCGTGATAACAACCATCGAATTTCACGATGTAGTCACGTTTGGTAAATCCACGCGCAAGCCGGATCGCCGACATTGTGGCCTCGGTGCCCGAAGAGGTCATGCGAACTTTTTCAACTGACGGCACCCATTCACAAATTGTTTTCGCCATATCGACCTCATACGGATTCGGGATGCCGAATGAGATTCCGTCTTTGGCTACTTGATGGATCGTGTTGGTGATCTCCACCGGCGCGTGGCCGAGAATGTTCGGCCCCCACGAGCCGATGTAGTCGATATAGGTTTTGCCATCGATATCAGTGATGCGGCAACCTTTCGCGCGGCGGACGAAAAACGGTTCGCCATCGACGTTTTTAAAAGCCCGCACCGGGGAGTTCACACCTCCCGGGATGTATTGCTTGGCGACGGCGAAGAGTTTGCTGGAGAGATTGGACACGGGGCGAAGTTAAGTTTCAAAATTCAAAATTCAAATCTCAAAGGTGGATGGGTAGTGTCATTTTGACAAAATGACCGAGAATGCAAAGTTAGGTGGGGCGGCATCGCCGAGGCCGCCGCATGAAATGAGGTGCAATTGAATGGGTCATCGACGATTCGCTTCGCGGTGGCGGCCTCGGCGATGCCGCCCTACCATTTTAGACATTGGACTTTTGGACATGAAGACTTTTGACTCTTCGTGTCATGAAACCTTTCCTCACTGTCCTGGCTGCGCTTTTCACTATTTCCACAGCCCTTGCCGAGCGGGAGGAACATCTACACAACGGCTGTTATGCCCAGTGGAATGAAAAAGAGATCATTATTGGGAATGTTCATGTGGAGCGGAAATGGTCGATCCGTAATGGCATGCTGACGGCTACTTCGTTACTGGATAAAGTCAGCAACACGGAATGGCTTCGCCAGCCAGGCAAGCAACCCGCACCGCATCCCGGTGGAACTTTAGTAGATGAAGAGCGCAAGTTGGCTTTTACCACGACGACGAGAAAAAAGAGCCCGGTTGAGCAAGATAGCCTGACACTCAAACTTGAGGCCACTGGTGCGAAAGAGACACTCGAATACCAGTTTCAGATTTTTACAAACTCAACAGGTGTGCTTGTGAATTTCTCGGGCGGTGCCGCTCCAGTGACTCAGAGCGTGGATGAAAAAAATCCGCAAAAACCAGATGGCCTGGAGCAAGCCAACATGGCGAAACCTGATCCCAAAAAGCCCATCCAAGCGCTCGAAGATCTCATGCTTGCGCCGCAGCATTTGCGTTATACTCAGGTCGAGTTGATGGATCAGACAGATCAAAACGATGAACTCGTCTTCGAGCGTGAGTGGTTGCCGTTGCAGGATAATTTCGAGGTCGCTTACAATGTGTTCCATTTGGAAAATCCACTCAATGGAAACGGCTTGATCTTTTTGAAAGTCGGCCCGCTGCCTCATGCAAGGCCGGTGAAATCGCCGTGGGACATTCGGGTTGCTGGGGAGGGACGTCGCATCACATTTGCTGGACCCGGATATCCATGGACCGTCGTGCCTTATCAAGAAGGACGCGCGGGTCGGATCGCTGCGATGCAGAAGTTCCAACGCTGCCTGCGTCAATACCAGCCGCAACGGGATGGTATGTTTCTTTCTAACACTTGGGGCGATAGAAATCGGGATTCGCGTATCAGTGCGGATTTTTTGCTTAAGGAAGTCGAGGCCGGCGCACGGCTGGGAGTGGATGTGGTGCAGGTTGATGATGGTTGGCAAAAAGGTAAGACGGGGAATTCTGCTTCAGGTAAAGGCGCGTGGGGAAATTTCCGTTCAGCGGATCCTGAATTTTGGAAACCCCATCCCGAGCGTTTTCCAAACGGCCTAAAACCGCTTGTAGATGCGGCAAAGCAGAAAGGCATGAAATTTGGTTTATGGTTTGGTCCTGATGCGGAGAACGACATGGCACATTGGGAAAAGGATGCGGATATGTTGCTTTCAGCCTTCGATAAAGAAGGGGTCGAGTATGTGAAAATCGATGCCGTGGAAATGAAAAGCCCTACCGCGGAGATAAACCTGGAACGCTTCTACAGCAAAGTGTTAGAAAAAACCCAAGGTCGGGTGGTGTTCGATGCCGATGCGACAGCGGGTCTGCGTCCGGGATATTTTGGCAGCATTCATGTGGGGCCGATCTTTTTGGAAAATCGATACACCGATTGGAAGCGCTACTGGCCGCACCACACCATGAGGAATTTATGGACGCTTGGTAGTTACGTAGATCCTGTTAGATTACGGATGGAATTTTTAAATCAGACGCGCCACGCAGATAAATACAAAGACGATCCTTTGGCTCCCGCGAATTATCCGCCGGACACCTTGTTCGCGAGTGTGATGTTTTCAAGTCCGCTCGGTTGGTTCGAGGTTTCCAATCTTCCGGAAGAATATTTCAAAACCATTCCCGATCTCGTCGCTACATGGAAAAAAGAACGCGAAGCGATTTTCTCAGGCAGCATCATTCCTATCGGACAAGCGCCGGATGGTTATGTGTGGACGGGTTTTTCATCGGTCAGCCAGGACAGGAAAAGCGCGCGCTTGGTGATTTTCCGCGAGTTGAATCAAACAGAAACCTGGACCACGGAAATTCCCTTGCTCGATCACAAGGACGCCAAAGTCACTATCTTGGGTGGCAAAGGCAGCGCTACCTACGAAAAAGGCATCCTCAAAGCCACCATCCCGGATACTTTGCAATATCTGTTTTTGAAAGTTGAGTGAATGGTTTTAAACGAGTTCGCACGCAAGACGAATTGCGGCGATCATGGAGGCGGGGTTGGCAATGCCTTGGCCGGCGATGGCGAAGGCGGTTCCATGATCCGGGCTGGTGCGGGGTTTCGGGAGACCGAGGGTAACGTTGACGGCTTCGTCGAAGTCTAACAATTTTAGCGGGATCAATCCCTGATCGTGATACATGGCGAGCACAGCTTGGTATTTGCCTTGGGCAGCATCGCGGAAAATGGCGTCTGGAACGTGGGGGCCGGAGAAGGTGGCGATTCCTATTTCGTTGAGCGCGGCGATGGCGGGTGCGATGATGGTTTTTTCCTCGTCGCCAAACGTACCGTTTTCACCGGCATGAGGATTGAGCCCGCAGACGGCGAGGCGGGGAGAGGTGATTCCTTTTTTCGTTAGAAATTCCGCGGTGAGTTTCCCGATGGTGATGATGCTCTGGGTGGTGAGGAGTTTCGGGACATCCGCGAGGGGGATGTGAATGGTGGCGAGGCCAACGGTGAGAGTTGGGCCGGTGAGGAGCATCCCAGATTCTGTTAGGCCGAAGGCGTGGGTGAAAAATTCGGTTTGGCCGGGAAAGGGGAAACCGATGGCTTGCAGGCCTTCTTTGGATACCGGTCCGGTGACGACAGCGGCGGCGTCGGTTTCACGGAGCAGGCGCGCGGATGCTTCGAGGGCGTCGAGTGCGGCTTGAGCGGACTCACGGGTGGGTTTCCCGGGAGTCCCTGCGGAGCGATCCCCGATTACGCGGAAATCAAAGCCAGCCGGAAGCTGGCCGGAAGCGAGGGCGGCATCGATCACTTCTGGACCAATTCCAGCGGGGTCGCCAAGGGTGATAAGAATTTCGGTCACGGAATAGAGATGGACGTTGAAACGCGCGGCTGCAAGTTGGAAGCTTCGGGCAGGATGTTAAGTGAGGAAACTAAAAATCGTTTCGGAGGAATTGCACGCCTTTATGGAGAGCGGGCGTTGGAGAGGTTTTCGCAAGCACGTGTGGTCGTGGTTGGGATAGGCGGGGTCGGGTCATGGACGGTGGAGGCGTTGGCACGATCAGGCATTGGAAAAATCCGCATGGTGGATTTGGACGAAATTTGCATCACCAATGTGAATCGTCAATTGCACGCGATGGACGGTCAGATCGGAAAACAGAAAACCACTGCCATGGCTGAACGTGTGCGCGCGATCAACCCGGAATGTGAGATCGAAGTGATCGAAGGTTTTTTCACCGAACGCTCGGTCGAGGAAGTATTGGGCGGCGAGGTGCACGGTGTGATCGATGCGATTGATTCGATGCAACACAAAGCCCTGCTTATCGCGGAGTGCAGGAAACGCGGGTTGCCGGTGGTGTCTTGTGGTGGTGCTGGGGGTCGACGCGATGCGACCCGGATCAGCGTGCGGGATCTGGCATTTTCCGGAAAAGACGCTCTGCTGAATCAGTTGCGGAAACGTCTTCGCAAAGATCATGGATTCGAAGCGGTGCCGCTGGGATCGAAGCCCGAGGAGATGGGAATCCGTGCGGTGTTTTCTGACGAGCCACCCATTTACCCGAGTGGCGATGGCGAGGTTTCATGCGAGAAACCCGAGGGCGCGGACATGCGTTTGAATTGTGCAACCGGTTACGGCACCGCCACTCACGTCACTGCAACTTTTGGGGTCATCGCTGCGGGAGCGATGCTGGATATTTTGGCGGAATGAGGCGAAAAGTTTTTGATTCTGTGCTTGGATTTTGGAATCGGTATTGTGGAGTAAGCGGATGTCAGAAAATTCCTATACCACTCCGATGGTTCAGCCGCCGATCATTCCTGCAACTATGCCTGTCACCGATGATATTTCGAGACACATGCAGGGCGTGGTTTATCCGCTGCAACTCAGTTTCAAGCTGATTGCTTTGACGACACAAGTCACGGTGACAGACGCCGCAGGACGCATTGTGGTGCACACCAATCAGAAGTTTTTTAAATTCAAAGAGCACGTCGATGTGTTTGGCGATAAGTCGAGAGCGGTGAAGCTGGCTGAAATTAAAGCAAACAAAGTGATTGATTGGTCAGCTAGATACAACTCCACCGATGCGTCTGGTCAGGCGATTGGATCTGTGGGGAGAAAAGGCTGGAGATCGATTTGGAAGGCTCACTACGAGGTTTTCAATCCAGAAGATAACAACCCGGACTTTGTGATCAGTGAGGAAAATCCTTGGGCGAAGTTCATGGATGGTTTGTTAGGTGGAATCCCGATTTTGGGAATGTTTTCCGGATATTTTTTCCATCCAAAGTATTTAGCGGTGAGCACTGACGGAAGACCTGTGATGCGCTTAACCAAGTTGGCCGCGTTTTTCGAAGGGAAATTCCTCATCGAAAAAATAGACAACATGAGTCCTCGGGAGGAGCTGAATTTAATCCTGTCGTTTTTCATGCTGGTGATGCTTGAAAGGCAGAGAGGATAGATTTAAATCTCTAACAATCCGATCTGATAGCTTGCGGCAATTGAGTCGCGGGTCGCGAATGTTAGAGACTCAATCTGGCATTGAGCGATCAGCGCGCGGTCGAATGGATCTCCGTGATGGGGTGGAAGTTTGATCGATGCCTGAGCGTGGGCGCCGGTGAATGGCAATATTTGAATGCCATTTTCCGGAAGGAATTCGGCGAAATTTTCCGGAATGCGAAGTTTGCCTTTGGATGATTTCAGACCTATCTCCCAGATGGAAACCGCACTGGCGAATATTTCATTACGAGGATGTGAAATTTCCGCGCGTGCGGTTGGGCTGATGCGATTAGGATCGTCCATCCACCAGAGTAAGGTGTGGCTATCGAGGAGGATTCTCATGATTTTATTCGGTAAGTTGTGCTGGGTTCCGCGACTTTGGACTGAACTGGAGTAGGCTCGATGGATGCGCCGGTCATAGCCTCGATGAGTTCGGGATCAGTTTCCCAGCAATCGGTGCTTTCCCATATTTTTCCAGCAAGGAAACCGCCTTTGCGGGCGGGTTGTGGCGCGATGTAGGGAACGAGTTTGGCCATAGGTTTGCCGGCTTTGGCGATGATGATTTCCTCGCCAGCTGCCGCTTGCTCAACCAAACGGGAGAGATGGGTTTTGGCTTCCTGTATGTTTTTCATGCAATAAGTCTGGTCTGGTCTGGTCTGATTGTCAAAATTAGATTTTGAAAACAAGATGGACGGTGGGATAGGTGGAAAATAGGTTTCTGTGCGATTGATGATAGAGGCACTAGAAAAGTTTTTGGCGGAAGCGGGTTGGGTGGATCGATTTGGGGATGAGGCGCGGCTGATTGGTGGGCGGCTAGTTTCGAAAGTTCAGGAATTGCAGTTGGAGGGAGAAGAGGAGATTCAAGCTCACGCTCGGGTGTTAGGAGAAAAAACAGAAGCGGCGTTTTGGGAGCAAGGCGGGCAGGTGTTGTTTGAGACGAATTGCAGTTGTGAGGTGGGCTCGTTCTGTGAACACGGGTTTGCTTTGCTTGGGAAAATGGCAAAGACAAAACATTTGGAAAAATGTTTTGGAAGAAGTGCTGCGGAGGCGGTGGCTGTTGAGTTGGAGAGAGGAGTGGGTGGAAGAGGAGAGGGGGATGGGGAGAGCGGGACATCCTCCTTCGCCAAGGCTACGGCGGACAGGGTGGGGGATAATATTTCTTTTGAATTGGTGGTGCGGAAGGATGCGGTGGATAGGGCGACGAAGTTGTTGTTGCAGTCGATGGGCCAGGAGGAGCCGGCTGAATGGATTTTTGCGGAGGCGTTTGTTAGCTACGGCGATCAACGCAAACCATTGGCATCGGCTCGCGAAGAGGGGAGAACGGCGCGAGAGCAGCAGGCGATACGTGAACTTCGAGACGTCGGGCTTTCATCGATGCAAACGAATCCCGCATGGCGATTTCTTCTCAGCATGAGATCGCGCACGGTTGAGGCGGCGGGTGAAAATGATAAATGGTTTCCCGATCCAGGTCGGGTGCCAGTGGATACGTTCTGGCATCAGTTTCGGGGTGAGTTTGCGGAAGTGCTAGAAGTAGCTGGCTGGAAGGTAAAATATGAAGATGGGGTTGGCCACCAAGTGCACGAAGCTGATCCAGAAAAATGGCAGACGCGTCTAACAGGTGAACAGGATGATGAACTTTACGTGGGGGATTTCTCGGACGGTGGATGGTTCAGTTTGTCGGTTGGATTTGATGTAGATGGTGAACGATACGATCTGATGCCGATTCTGGCGGGTTTATTGAAACAGGATTTTTTGGAGGAGACATTGGATAGGCCGAATCAAGGATTCGTCTATGCGCCTTTGCCGAATGGCGATGCGTTGAAGCTTCCGATTGGAAGGGTGCGGCGTTTGCTTCAGCATTTATCGGCTTTGGTGGATCCCAAGTTTTTCGGAAAAGCGCGGGTGCATGCGCTGGATGCGGCGGCGTTGGCTGGGTTGGAGGGATTGGGAATAGAGACTCCGAAAGGTTTGGCGAAGCTGAAAGAGCGGTTGGAAAATTTCTCGAAAGTTGAAGAAGTGGAGACTCCCGGAGAGATCAAGGCGACCTTGCGAGATTATCAGAAATCAGGTTTTCAATGGATGCAATTTCTGGCGAGGCATGGGCTGCATGGGATTTTGGCAGACGATATGGGTTTGGGAAAAACCTTGCAGACGCTCGCACATTTGATGGCCGAGAAAACCAGTGGGCGAAGTGGTGGTCGGCCATCGTTGGTGATTGCGCCTACCTCGGTGGTTCCAAACTGGCGGGCGGAGGCGATCAAGTTTGCGCCGGGCTTGCGGGTATTGGTGCTGAATGGGGCGGATCGAAAAAAATATTACCGCTCCATCCCGCATGCGGATTTGGTGATTACATCGTTTGCTCTGTTGCAGCGGGATATCGAAAAATTACTCGGCTTCCAGTATCACATGTTGGTGTTAGACGAGGCGCAGTATATCAAGAATCCACGCGCAAAAGTCGCGCAAGCGGCGTGTCGGGTCGTGGCGCGGCATCGCTTGTGTCTTTCCGGAACGCCGATTGAAAACCATCTCGGTGAATTATGGAGTTTGATGCATTTTCTCATTCCCGGATTTCTTGGGACGGAAGACGCGTTCAATAAAAATTTCCGAAAACCCATCGAAGAAGAGGGCGATGCGGAGAAAAACGCATTGTTGAAAAAGCGGATCGCACCCTTGGTGTTGCGTAGAACGAAAGATCAGGTAGCGAAGGAGTTGCCGCCGAAAACCGAGATGATACATTTAATTGAGTTATCGAGTGATCAAAAAGATCTCTACGAAACCGTGCGTGCAACCATGGATAAGCGGGTTCGCGAGGCGATTGCGGCGCGCGGGATCGAGCAATCTCAGATCGTGTTTTTGGATGCGTTGCTTAAGCTGCGGCAGATCTGTTGCGATCCACGCTTGTTGCCAGAAGATTTCGCGGCGGGTATCCGAAGCTCGGCAAAGTTGGAATATTTGAAAGAAATGTTAGAAACCTTGGTGGAGGAGGGTCGAAAAATTCTTATTTTCTCCCAGTTCACTACCATGTTGGGATTGATTGAAGAGCATTTGGTGAAATCCAAGGTGCCGTATCTTAAATTGACGGGTGGCTCTAAAGATCGAGGTAAACTTGTAGAGGAGTTTCAGTCCGGGAAGTTTCCGGTGTTTCTCATTTCGCTCAAAGCAGGCGGAACTGGCTTGAATTTAACAGCAGCGGATACGGTGATTCACTACGATCCATGGTGGAACCCGGCGGCCGAGGCGCAGGCAACGGATCGGGCATATCGGATTGGGCAAGATAAACCGGTGTTTGTTCATAAACTACTTTGTCAGGAAACCGTCGAGGAGCGGATTCATCGTTTGCAGTTAGAGAAAGCCAAACTTGCGGATGGTTTGTTATCGGATGCTGATGTGGTGCGGAAACTAGATGCGACAATGATCCGTGAGTTATTGAGCTAAAGGTCGGTAGTATTTTTGCTTATTGAAGTTACGCGTTTGCGAGACGATGATGTGGTCTATGAAAAAAATATTGAATAGCAAATTATCGAAAAGCCTTATTGGTGCGGGCTGTGCGCTGTTGATCGTGGGTATTGCTGATGCAAAGCCCGATAAATCTAATGGCAAGAATGAAAAGGACGGCAAAGGCGGTGGTTCGGACCACTCGGAAAAAGGCGGTGGTAAGGATCATAAGGAGGACAAGGGCGGCGGTAAGGATCATAAGGAGGACAAGGGCGGCGGTAAGGATCACAAAGAAAATAAAGATCATAAAAACGACGATAAAGGCAAAGAGGCCAAACATGATGATAAATCGGAACCATGGCGCGCACATCGCTTTGCAGATAACGACCGCACTGAATTCTTAGATTACTTCAAAGGTTACGAAAGTAATCCACAGGGATTGCCACCCGGCTTAGCGAAAAACTTGCAGCGCGGTAAACCCTTGCCACCTGGTTGGCAGAAGAAAGTGAACGAGGGATATATTATTGAGGATGCAGACAAAGATTTTTTCCAAGTTTTGGAAGATTCCCTTTTCCCAAGAATGAAACCCGTCCCGAATACGAGAATGTATCTGTATGGTGACCGCGTGGTTCGCGTTTATGAACCAAAACGTCAAGTGATCGATATCTTTTCGGTTCCTACCATTAAACTGAACTAAGTTTCATCTTTAATCATCCGCTACTGCTTGGACATTCCAGGGGGTAGCGGATTTCCGTTTGATGGAAGGATGGTTGGGGTAGGCGCTGCTGGAGAACCAGGTTGCGCGGGTGCATTAGGTTGCGCGGGTGCACTAGGTTGCGCGGGTCCACTAGGTTGTGCGGGTGCACCAGGTTGTGCGGGTGGAATCGGTGTGGTTATGTCTGGGGATGGTGTAGTAAGACTGTTGGAGTATTTAGCAATGATTTGCTCGATATGTTTTTTAGGAACTCCACCCGTGAATTTTTCGACCTCTTTACCATTTACGTAAAAACGAACATCTGGAATCCCCCTTACGCCTATTTGGGCGGCTAAGTCTTTTTCTGTATCTACATCGACGATTCCGAGTCGGACGGTGTCAGAATGTTCATTAGCAATGGAAGCGAGGATCGGTTTGAGTTGTTGGCACGGACCACACCATGTCGCTGAAAAATCGACGATGTTAATTGTGCCGGGATTGGCGATAAAAGTTGTGAAATCCGTGGCTTTTAAGGTGTGTGACGAAGAGGTTGAAGCGGTTTTACTCACGGATTTTTTGGAACATGAGCTCAGCATTCCGAGCGCGAGTAATGGGATTAATAGAAGAAATTTCACAATACGAAACTAGTTGAGGTTACTTAGGTGTCGAGGTTTAGATTACGAAAAATTATACGCATCCATGTCAAATACCACGGTGACGTCTTCGGGGAGGGTGGTTTTCTGGAGGATGTTTTGGACGTGGTTGGTGAGGGGGCGGGCTTGGTGGGAGCGGAGGGTGATTTGGAAACGGAATTGATCGTGGGATTTGATGAGGGGACTGGGGAGGACTTCGCCTAATGAGATGCCTGGGGGGAGTGCTTCTTTCAAACGGAGGTGGAGGGTTTGGAGGGTGAACTCGGCGCGGCGTTCGTGGCCGGATCGAGCTGTTAGAACGGCGCAATGCGCGAAGGGTGGAAAGCGGAATTGGCGACGCATTTCCATTTCCTGTTCCGCGTAGCCATCGAAATCATGTTTGCGTGCGAACTGGATGCTTGGAGAGTGAGGAGTGAAGGTTTGCACGATGACTTCGCCTTCGAGTTCACCGCGTCCGGCGCGTCCGGCGACCTGGGTGATGAGCTGAAAGGTGCGTTCACCGGCGCGGAAATCTGGAACGTGCAGGCCGAGATCGGCGTTTAAAATTCCAACCAACGTGACGTTCGGGAAATGCAGACCTTTGGCGATCATCTGCGTGCCGATCAGGACATCGATTTTTTTGGATTTGAATTTGTTGAGAATATCCTTGAGCGCGTTTTTGCGGCGCATGGCATCGGCATCGATGCGAGCGAAGCGGGCTGCTGGGAGAATTTTTTGTAAGACTTCTTCGACTTTCTGAGTGCCGTAGCCCTGCAGGGCGATTCCAGGATTGCTACACTCAGGGCATTTTTTAGGAACGATGGATTGGTGGCCGCAAACATGGCAGACGAGTCGTTCATCGGTGCGATGATAAGTGAGAGCGACAGCGCAGTGTGGGCATTGGCAAACATGGCCGCAGCCATGGCATTGCAGTGAGCGGGCGAAGCCACGGCGATTGAGAAACAAAATGGATTGTTCGCCTTTGGCGAGGCGTTGTTCGAGCGCGGTGCGAAGTCGATCTGATAGAATCGCGACCTGGCCTTTTTGTTTTTGTTTCTCCAAACGCATGTCAATCACGCGAACCAGTGGCATCGAGTGTGCGTCGGCGCGTTGATCGAGACGCAGGAGATGGTATTTTTCTGTTAGAGTATTTTGCCAACTTTCGAGGGAAGGTGTTGCGGAGCCGAGGACGATGGTGCAGGGCTCAAAAGCGGCTCGGAGAACCGCGACGTCGCGGGCGTGGTAGCGAGGAGGATTTTCCTGTTTGTAAGATGTTTCATGTTCTTCATCGACGATGATGAGTCCGAGATTTGGCAGCGGAGCGAACACTGCGGATCGAGCGCCGATAACGATGCGGGCGTGGCCTTTGCGGATGCGATGCCATTCGTCGAAGCGTTCGCCTTGCGAGAGATTGGAGTGGAGGACGGCGACCTGGTCGTCGAGTTGGGAAAAACGTGCTTTGAAACGGCGAACCGTTTGCGGGGTGAGGGCTATTTCTGGAACGAGGACGAGGACGGTTTTTCCGAGATCGAGAGCGGCTTGGGCGGATTGGAGGTAGACTTCGGTTTTGCCGGAGCCGGTGACGCCTAACAGCAGGAATGGTTTCACCACGGAGACACAGAGATCACAGAGTGAAGAAGAGATTTGGTTGAAGGCTGCCTGCTGTTGGTCGTTGAGAGTTAAGGGGTGGGAGGGGACGATGGTATCGGCGGCTTCGGGGTCGCGGCGCACATCTTCGGTGGAGATGGTGATGTAGCCTTTTGCGGCGAGGCTTTTTAAAGAAGGCGCGGAGTTTTCACCGAGATCGGCGACAGGGAGAGTGCGATCGGGTGCATTGAGGAGGAGGAAAATAATCGCGTATTGTTTTGCGGCACGTTTTTCAAGTTTCGCGAGTTCGGCGGGGTCGATGCTTTCGGTCGCGGTAGCGATGCGGCGGGTTTTCGCGGAGTTGTCCTCGGTGCGGACAGCTTCCGGCAAAATCGAGCGGATCACGCTTTCAATACTGGATCCATAGTAGTTGGCGATCCAGCGGGCGACTTTAAGCAGGGTCGGCGTGATGAGAGGTTCGGGATCGATGAGCGATTGAATCTCCCGCATCGCGAATTCGCTTTGCTCGGGTTTGGGAATGATGGTGAGGACGGTGCCCGAGCTGGTTTTCTGACGGATAGGCACACGCACACGGCAACCCTCGACGACGGGAAGTTCGGCGGGGATGGCATAGTCAAAAACGAGCTCTGAGGGGCCGTCGATGAGGACACGGGCGATCAAGGTGGGGAAACTTTAAATTTTAAACTTTAAACTACAAGGAAGAGGTTTGAACACGTTTGAAGAGGTTCAACGCAAAGGCGCAAAGAACGCAGAGGTTCGCAAAGGATTAAAAATAATGGAAAACAAAAGGCATAAAATCGAAGTTCAGATTTAAATTTTACCAACTTTGCGAACCTCTGCGTCCTTTGCGGCTTTGCGTTGAAAGAAATTCTTACAGCCCGAATTAAGAAATTTTCTAAGATTGTCGAGGAACCGGCTTTTGGCGAAGCTCTCTACATGTTACCGAAGATTTTCACGAATGTGCCTGGGGAGAAGTCGTTGGCTTTGGGGCGGCGGTTGGGGGAGGTGGAGTGTCGGGACACGACCTTTCTTGCTGCGGACTGGCCGATTTTTTGGGAACGGGCGGAAGGCTCGAATGTTTGGGATGTGGAAGGGAATCGGTTTCTGGATATGACGAGTGGGTTAGGGGTGGCGGGTTTGGGTTATGGATTTACGGCTGAGGCGTTAAGGCGGCAGAGCGATGTGTTGATGCATGCGATGGGCGATGTGCATCCGGCTCGGGTGAAAGTGGAATTGTGTGAGGCACTTTCTCAAATCACCTATGAGCGCTGGGAGGAGAAGAGGGGGAAATGTTTGTTTGGAAATTCCGGGTTCGAGGCGGTGGAGGCGGCGTTGAAGACGGCTGTGTTGAAGACGGGTCGGGCTGGGATTTTATCGTTTGAGGGTGGTTATCACGGCTTGGGTTACGGGGCGTTGTTAGGTCAGGGGATTGGTTGGTTTCGGGAACCGTTTGAGGGACAGATCGCGAAGGTGACTGAGCGCTTGAAATTTCCGAAAGATGATGAGGGTTATGCGGATTTTCTTCAGGAGTTGAAAAAAGTGGATGGGAAAAAAATAGGTGCGGTGTTGGTGGAGCCGATACAGGGTCGGGGTGGGATTGTGGTTCCGCCGGCGGGATTTTTGATTACGCTGCGGGATTGGTGTGATGAGGTGGGAGCGCTGTTGATTTTGGACGAGATTTACACGGGGTTTTGGCGGACGGGTGAGATGTTTGCTTGTGAGTGGGAGCAAGTGGTTCCTGATCTCATCTGTTTGGGGAAGGCCTTGAGTGGGGGGTTTCCGATCTCGGTTTGTGTGGGACGGGCGGAGGTGATGGATGCTTGGCCGGAAAGCAGGGGTGAGGCCTTGCATACCAGCACTTTTTTGGGGAATCCCATGGGTTGTGCGATGGCGTTGGAGGCGATCCGGCGGTATCGCTCGCCGGAAGTGGAAGGAATGGTGCGGGAAGCGTCGGAAAAATTGGAGGAGTCGCTAAGAAAATTGGAGAGTTTGGATTGCGTTAAAGAAGTCAGAGGCAGGGGTCTGATGATGGGGGTGGAGATGGATAGCGGCGAGCGGGTGCTGGATTTGGTGAAAGCGATGCTGAGGGCGGGGGTGATCGCACTGCCGGATGGACCGAAGGGGGACGTGCTGGCTTTGACTCCACCGCTTGGGATTTCGGGGGAGGAGATCGATTTTTCCGTGGAGTTACTTAGGTCTTTGATAGAATTCTGATGAATGTTCGGTATCGCCCCTTGCCCTAGCTAGAAGTATCGGCTAGCAAATGTGAAATCTTGTCCCGCTGATCCAATTGCTTTTTCTTAATCCCACATCACTCACTCTCTGGATCGGCATTCTTGTGCTGATTGGGGTTGCCTATTTATGCATTCTTTCTTGGAAGCGCAGCCCGCATCGCGGTCGCACGGCTGTTTTGGAAAGCCTGCGATTTTTCATCACGCTTTTGGTGGTAATGTTGCTTTGGCAGCCTGAGTGGCGAACCGTGGTAAACCCCACGAGTAAGCCAAAAATCGCCATTTTGTGGGACGATTCTAAATCGATGACGACTTTGGATGCGGTGTTGCCAACGGCGCTCGCTGAGGAGGGGAAAGCCGGGGCGATTGTTACCCGTGCGGACTGGGTTAAAAAAGTTTTGGACTCAGCTCTGTGGGAGCCGCTGCGCGTGGGCGGAGCGAATGATCTCACAACCCAGCCATTCGCGACTCCGGGCAAAGAAGGGCTTTCAGGCACCGACATCAATACTCCGCTTACGAATCTTTTAGAAAACGAAAACAACCTCCGTGCGGTGGTGATGTTGGGTGATGGCGATTTCAATATGGGATCGCCTCCTGTGGCTGCGGCGCAGAAATACCGGATTCGTGGTGTGCCGATTTTCACGATTCCAGTCGGCAGTGATAAACGCCTTCCGGATTTGGATTTACTGACCGTGACTGCACCGACCTACGGGATTGTCGGAGAAAACGTGCAGATTCCTTTCACGATTCGTTCATCTCTGGATAGGCAAGTTCGCACGATCGTGCGGTTGCGCGATGAGTCCGGGCGGGAGCGGACGAAGAACATCATCCTTGCGCCAAATGTTGAGACCTATGATTCGATATTATGGAAGTTAGAAAAAGAGGGCACGACCAAGCTGACTTTGTCGATCCCGGTTGAGGACGGCGAGCTCATCGCATCTAACAACACGCATGACTTCACCATTTCCGGAAAGCCTGAGCGGATTCGGGTTCTGGTCATCGAGACATTGCCGCGTTGGGAATATCGATTTTTGAGAAACGCCCTTTCACGTGATCCGGGTGTGGAGCTTTCGTGTTTGCTGTTACGTCCTGAATTGGGTGCGGGCGGTGGCGCGGATTACATCGATAAATTTCCGGCAACTTTGGATGAGTTATCGAAGTTTGATGTCGTGGTGTTGGGCGATGTCGGGATTGGTGAAAATCAACTGACAGAGGAGCAGGCGAAACAGATTCGTGGGTTGGTGGAAAATCAAGCGTCCGGCGTGGTGTTTTTGCCTGGGCAGCAGGGTAACCAGATGAGCTTGGTGAATTCCGCATTGTCGGATTTGTTACCTGTGACATTGGATGAGAAAACCCCCAAAGGATTATCCGAAGTTGTAGCGACACCTTTGAATTTGACTTCGGAAGGCCGCGCATCGTTGTTGACGATGTTAGGCGAATCCGAAGAAGACAATCCTGAAATCTGGCGTCGCCTTCCAGGCTTTTACTGGCATGCGCCGGTGTTGCGCGCGAAGGCGGGAACAGAAGTTTTAGCCGTGCATTCGAGTCGTCGCGGTCCTTACGGGCCGACACCACTGATGGTAACCAAAGCAGCGGGCAGCGGAAAAGTGTTGTTCATGGGAATCGATTCCGCGTGGCGTTGGCGGCGTGGGGTTGAGGATTTATATCATTATCGCTTCTGGGGCCAAGTGGCGCGCTGGATGAGTTATCAGCGAAACATGGCAGCGGGTCAGCGTGTGAGAATGTTCTTCAATCCCGAGCGTCCACAACCAGGTGCGACCGTGACTTTAAATGCGAATGCGTTTGATCAAAACGGCGCGCCTTTGAAAGAAGGTGCGGTCAGCGTGGACATCACATCGCCAAGTGGCGAAGTGCGGCGTATTGAGTTGCAGAAAAACGAATCTGAGTGGGGCGCTTACTCGGGTCGGTTCAAAATCGATTATCCCGGTGAATGGAAACTGCGTGCGATCACCGAGGCATCGCCGGACATTCCGACTGAGACCACAATCATCGCGCAAGGCGTAGATATCGAAAAAACGGGTCAGCCCGCGCGGATGGATGTGTTAGAAGAAATTTCCCGTGTTTCAAGAGCGCGGAGTATTTTACCGGAACAATTGGCGGAATTAATTTCTGAAATCGATGCCCTGCCAGAACCGAAACCTTTGGAAAACCGTATACCGCTATGGTCGCATTGGGCGACTTTGATGGTTCTGGTGGTCTTGCTCAGCTTGTTTTGGGCGGGTCGTAAATTAAACGGAGCGTTTTAAGGTCGAGGCGAAGCTCGAACGATCCAGCGAGGTGAAAACTACAGATGTGCGATGATGATCGAACCACGAATCTCACGAAATTTCATAATTGCAGATGGGCGATTGAGTGATGATTTTTCGATTGAAATTAAATTTACACTCCGTTTACAGACTCATTCGGAATGTCTGGCAATCTGGATGAGTGAAAAGGTTTCAACTCTGCTTTCGAATCTTGGCTTGGTTGGCGCTGGCGTTTTTCTCCGGTTTGCTCATTTATAACAGTCTTCCGTATTTCAATGCGCCGCGAACTCATGCGTTTGTTTGGGAAAAGGGGCAGCTTGCGGAGCGCCCCGTTTGGCTGATCAGTCTGGTTATTCATGTCATCGCTGGAGTGGTCTGTCTGGTTTCTTCCTTCCTGCAATTTTTCCGTCCGCTGTTGCGTCGTGCTCCGTGGCTGCATCGTTGGTTGGGGCGGATCTATGTGGGTAGCATTCTGATTTTCATGTCCCCGACGGGTTTTTACTTGGCATTTTTCGCTCACGGCGGATGGCTGGGGACGATGGGATTTCTGATCCTGGGTTTCGCAACCACGCTGACGACTTGGAAAGGTTGGGTGGCGATGCGTCACAAGCAGATGCAGCAGCACATCACATGGATGATTCGTTCCTTCGCGATGGTCACCACGGCTCTAACATTTCGGATCGAGCACATTGTGCTGCAAGAACTCGGCTTCGCTGCCGAAACAGGATTTCTCGTCGCGCTCTACCTGAGCATCTTCGGCAACGCGTTGGTTGCCGAGTGGTTGCTTTGGAGAATGCGACGGCAGAAAAGCAAAACACATAACCTAACAAATCATTATGAAACCAAAACTGTCATTTCTGTGCCTGCTGTTATCAGCTAGTGCTTTAACCATTATGCCTGTCATCTCCGAAGACGCGGCGAAGCAAATCACCAAAACCGATGCGCAAATGGCGCAAGAAAGGCAGCAAGCCTGCTATGTTGCTATCGAGAGTCAGATTCTCAGGCATATTAATCCTGAGGTGTCTCAAGCCGATCGGTTTTCTCGAGTCATGCGGCCTATGCCGGCGGAGTATTATGTCGCAAAAATCGTCAGTGAAACCGCGGAGGGCATGATGGAATTTCAGGTCACGCACATCAACCGTGTCCTTGAGAAATCTACTCAAGTCGTTGCCGCTACCGGGAGCTACAACAGCAAGACAGGTGAACTATTGCTTAAAAATGATCAGACCGGAGGATTTGCCGTAGCGTCCGAGCATCCATTGTTGAAGAAAAAATCCAATACTTGATTTGGGTTTGGTCTTGCGAGATATCGAGTCAAGCGGCAGCGTGTGTGGATGTTTCATCGAATGATATTTTCCACGTTGTTGGGGCTAGTGATCGGTTCAGCGATGACCCACGCAGCGGAATTGGATTTACCCAAAGATTCGCGCGTGGTGTTGCTGGGCAATGGGCTTGGTTCACGGATGTTTCGCTACGGACATTTTGAAACGGAGCTGCATCGGCGCTATCCCGAACATCATCTGGTGATCCGTAATCTTTGTGACGAGGGCGATACCCCAGCATTTCGCCCCAATGCAGGACGCAAGAGTCCGTGGGCTTTTCCCAGTGGAGAAAATTTTTTCCCATTGGTGGAGTCTAAAGACAGATGGGGTGGCAATTCCGGTGACGGGAGTTTTCCGGAACCGGATGCCTGGTTGAAACAATTGAAACCGGATATCATCATCGCGTTCTTCGGTTACAACGAATCCTTCGATGGGCCGGCGGGATTAACGAATTTCAAGGCGGAGTTGGAGGCCTTTGTTCAACACACGTTAAAGCAGAAGTATAACGATAAGAATGCGCCAAAACTGGTGCTGGTTTCACCGACGGCGTTTCAGGATGTATCTGCGCTCTACGGGACGCCGAATGGCAACACGCAGAATGCGAACCTCGTTTTGTATACCAAGGCGATGGAAGATGTGGCTGCTGCACATCAGTTGCCTTTTGCGAATTTGTATGCCCCCACAAGCGCATGGTTTGCGGCGAGCAAGAAACCGCTGACCCGTGATGGCGCGTTGCTAACAGATGAGGGCTATGCGAAGCTGGCACCGGTTCTGATTGATCAACTTTTCGGCACCCGCAAGCCGGTATCGAAGGCGAATGCGGCCGAGTTGAAAAAAGCGGTGGATGACTTCACTTGGATGTGGCTCAACTATTACAAAATTCCCAATGGCGTTCACGTCTATGGACGGCGGCACAAGCCCTACGGTCCGGAAAACTATCCTTCGGAACTTAGGAAGTTGGAGCAAATGGTGAACATTCGCGAACAAGCGATCTGGGCATTGGTGGAGGGTAAGAAATTCGATGTTGCGGCGGCCGATGCTAAGACCGAAGTGCTACCTGTCATCGGCAAGGTGGATCCGAATATCAAATACCTTTCAGGCGAGGAATCTTTGAAAACCTTGGCGGTTCCAGCAGGCTATAAAATTGAACTGTTTGCGGATGAAGCGAAATTCCCAGATTTAGCAAACCCAGTGCAGGTATCGTTTGATAACAAAGGGCGGCTGTGGGTGGCGACGATGCCTTCTTATCCGCACTACAAGCCGGGTGATCCCTTGCCTAACGACAAGCTCATCATTCTTGAAGACACCGATGGCGATGGTAAGGCTGACAAGCAGAAAATTTTCGCTGACCAGTTGCATCTACCTATGGGCTTTGAGTTTTCTAACGATGGAGTCTATGTGGCGCTGAGCACTTCGCTGATCTTTTTGCAGGACACTAATGGCGACGATAAAGCGGATGTTCGCGATATCGTGATGAGCGGGTTTGACGACCACGATACGCACCACGCGATCTCGGCGTTTTGTGCTGATCCCTCGGGCGCCATCTTCATGGGTGAAGGCACGTTTTTGCGCAGCCATGTCGAGACAGCTTATGGTCCGGTGCGGAGTTCCAACGGTGGATTTTTCCGTTACAATCCCGAACGGAGGCATTTGGAAAGAACCGTGCGCGTTTCCATTCCCAATCCATGGGGCATCGCCTATGATGAATGGGGTCAGGATTTCTTTTCAGATACCTCGGATCCGCCAGTGCGCTGGATGCTGCAAGCCTCGGTGCAAGTGCCATTTGGTAGCTTTAATCCGACACCGCCGAATCTGCTTTCGGTATTGGTGCGGCCCACGGCTGGTTTGGAATTTGTCTCAAGTCGTCATTTTCCCGATGAGGTGCAAGGCGATATGTTGATCAATAACACCATTGGTTTCCAAGGCATGAAACAACACACGATGGTGGACGAAGGCACGGGTTACGTGAGTAAGTTCCGCCAGGATTTGGTTAAAGGGTCCGATACGAATTTCCGTCCGGTGGACATGGAGTTCGCTCCCGATGGTTCGTTGTATCTGGTTGATTGGCACAATGCCCGCATCGGCCACATGCAGCACAGCGCGCGCGACCCGAACCGCGATCACACGCATGGTCGCATTTTCCGTATCACTTACCCAGCAAGGCCGTTGGTGAAACCGTCGAAAGTTGCGGGGGCTTCGATTACCGATCTGTTAGAAAATCTCAAGGTGCCCGAATACCGCACGCGTTATCGCACCCGCCGTGAGTTGCGTGGAAGAAAAGACTCCGAGGTTCTGGCTGGAGTGAACAAGTGGGTGCAGGGACTCGACAAGTCTGACCCGCGTTACGAACACAACCTCGTGGAGGCGATGTGGGTCACGTGGGGAATTAACCAAGTGAGTGAACCCATCGTGCGCACAATTCTGCAAGCCAAAGATCCCAAGGCGCGGGCTGCTGCTGTTAGAGTTTTACGTTACAACTCCCATCAAATCGCTCAACACGCTGAACTGCTCAAAACCGCCGCTGCCGATGAGCATGGTCGTGTGCGATTGGAAGCGATTGTGGCAGCGTCTTGGCTGGAAACTTCCGCAGGACAGGGTGTTTTGCAAGCGGCCGCCGCTTATAAGCCCGCGACTGGCAATCCGATGGACCCATGGATCGATCCCGTTTTCAAAACCGCATCCGCATTCTTGAATGGTCAGCAAATCAAAGGCGAAGCGGCAACGGTTTTTCAAACGCAACTCACCGGAGCCGCCAAAGAGCAATTTCTCCGAGGTGCGGAAATATACCTCCGCGATGGTCATTGCACGACGTGTCATCAAAAAGACGGCAACGGTCTTCCCGAAGCGCAGTTCCCCCCGCTGGCCGGAAGCGAATGGGTGCAAGGCAGCGAGGATCGTCTCGTTCGCCTCACCTTGCACGGCATTATCGGCCCGATCGAAGTCAAAGGAGTGAAATATCCGGGAACTGTTCCCATGACGCCTTTCAAGTTTCTGAACGATTCTGAGGTGGCGGATGTTCTAACATTTGTGCGCAATTCTTTTGGTAATAAAGCCGATCCTGTTAGCCCGCAAACCGTTCAGAAAATTCGCGCGGCGACGAAAGACCAGCCAACTTTCTATCAGGCGTCCGAGTTGAAGGAATAGACGGCTTGTTGCTACTGATTCGAAGATTGTTTGCCTAGGTCACTTTGGTTTGGGTGGTGCAATGCGGTACTCCGGAGTATCAACGAATGTCGCTTGCGGCGGTCTGCAGAGCTTGAACCAAAGGAGCGTGGAGCGGGTGACCGCGTTTTTCCATCTCCTTTGCGTATTGGGTGTAGGGCGGTTGTTTTTTGTCAGTTTTGAACTGGTCCATCACATAGCTGTGGAGATCGATGACGGGGACTTTGTGCTTTGTCATCACACGGGCGGCGATGATGTTGTATTCCTGTTCCGCATTCGCGTCGAAACGATTGTGTTCGAAGCTTGGAAAGAAATGGATGTTGGCCATGGGTGTGGTGTGGCCCCAGATCAGTTTGGCGTTGGTCTTTATCAGGCGTTGCACCAATGCATCGAGTTGCTTCTCATATTGAGCGGGTGTGGAAACACGCACGCCGCCGGCGTCCTTGCTCATGACGCGGAAATCACGGGTCGCGGGATCTTTGTAACACAAATCGCCCATGCCGTAATTGAAGTAGATGATATCCCATTCACTTTTTCCAAGCAGTTGATCGATCTGTGCCAGTGCGCTGCCGCTGTCGTCGGCTATGATGTTCTGCGGAAACTGGATACTCATCTGCTTGCCAAGTTCCTTGGCTGCTGCTTGGACGATAGTCTTATGGACAGAGTCGCCGAGAAACAACACCTGAGGAATCTTTTTTTCCTGGGCCGAGGCTGAAGCAAGCACCAGCAGGCAGGCCGGAATGAGGATTTTTTTCAAAAGCTGCGACATGATGTTAGGTGCGGATTTCGGTGAGTTCGCCGGTGCTGTCGGCAAATTTTTCGGTGGGAACATCGACCGCGTTCAGCATCGACACAAATAAGTTAGAGAGCGGTTTTTTGCGTTCGCCTTCGAAGTTGTGGAGGTTGCCGTGTTTGAATCCGAGCTTGTTTCCGCCGGCGATCTGGATGGGGTAGTCTTTGGTGCTGTGCGAGGCGTGCGGGTGAGCCGATCCCCAGAGCACTACGGAGTGGTCGAGCATGTTGCCGTCGCCTTCTGGGGTGTCGCGAAGGCGTTTGAGGAAATAAGCGTGCTGCTCGGCGCGCCATTTTTCCCATTCGCCGGATCCGTTCTCCGGGCGCTTGTGGGCGATGTCGTGAGTGCCTCCGGTGTAGCCGAAAAGTTTGTTAGGGAAATTACTAACGAGGTTGCCAGTGGAGTGTTCGCTTTCGGTCATGAAGGTGGCGAAGCGTGTGGAATCGGTCTGGAAAGCTAGATAGATCAGATCATACATGCAGCGGAGATATTCGCTTGGGTGTTGATAGCTGGCTTCGAGGTTGAGGCCTTTGGTATCGATTTTAGGTAATTCTTCATGAGTCCACTTACTGGTGCGTTCGACGCGTTGTTCGATGGCGCGAACTGAGTCGAGATACTCATTCATTTTCTGACGATCTTCGGTGCCGAGTTTGCCGTGCAGGGATTTGTAGTTTGCCATCATCAGATCCAGCACGCTTGATTCGCGTTTCAGGCGGGCTCTAACGTCGTCGACGCTTTGGTTGGCGTAGGGACGGAACAGGCGGTTGAAAACTTCCTGTGGCTTTTCGAGTGAGGGAATCGGTTGTCCCGGTCCGTAATGGGAGAGGGTTTTGGACATGCCGTAGGAGCCAGTGCCGCCTTCACTGCCCAGCACCAAAGATGTATAGCGGGTGTGGTGGCCGTTGATTTTAGCGGCGAGCTGATCGATGGAGATGTTGTTGGTCTTCTCCAATCCGGACATGTCGGCACCGGTGCCGAAGACATCGCCGCTGCTGTGTCCGCCGAGACCGTAGCCGCCGGGGTGGTCGAGGCCGCGGAGATAGGTGATGGAATCCTTGACCGCCTCGAATGGGGCGGAGGCCTTGTTCAGAGTAATGGGGCCGGAATCGTGGCGCGGATACCAGCTCCACTCGTGGGATGTGCCGTCGGTGGTGTTTGGATCATAGACACCGTAGGCGATGTAACTGACTAACATCCGTTTCGGCTGCTGCTTTCTCGCGGCGAGTCCGGTCGCCCAGCTCATGCTGTTGAGGAATGGCAAGGCGAGGGCGATGCCGCCGCCTCGCAGCACATCGCGGCGGTTCATGCGGTGGGATTTCATGTTCATTTTTTAGTCGTGGTGATCGGGGTTCGGAAGAGCTCGCTGAGGCACACGGTAACGATCATGTCCTGGAAGCGGTGGTCGGTCTTTTTGGTTTGTTTGAGGAGTTCTTCCACGGCGTAGCGGTCGTGGTAGGTAAGAGCACGGCCAATGCCGTAAGTGAGGAGGCGGCGGATGACATTTTTGGCGACTTCCTCTTTTTGATCCTTGAGAAGGTAGTCCTTGAGTTCCCCCATGCCGGTGACTTGCGGGCCGTTCGGAACGCGGGCGGCGGCATCGATGGATACGGTATTCACGGTTTTGAGATATTCGGAGTAACCGGCGAGTGTGCGATCGATGTTATCTTTGAAGCCGCGGATGGTCGCTCCGTTTTTCGGAATTTGGGGCTGGAATTGGCCTACCGCGTTGTATTCCTCGAAGGGAATCCCCCATGGATCGAGGCGCACATGGCAATCGTTGCAGGATTCCACAGTCCGGTGGATGCGCAAGAGATCCTTGATGGTGGTGGCATTTTCGACTTCTTTGCCTGCTGTGTCGGAAAGAGCAGGCACCTCTGCCGGCGGTGGCTTCACTTCGTCACCCAGGATCGCCTCACGCAGCCAGACGGCTCGGTAAATCGGGTGCGGAGCGGAGCCGGTGCCATTTCCGACGAGCACCGATCCCTGGGTGGGAAGACCGCCGAGCTTAGCCTCGGGCGCGATCGGGACGGCGCGGAATTTTAGACCCTTCACGCCATCCACCCTGTAGTGCGCGGCTAGCGGTTTGTTGAGCCATGCGAAGTCCGAATCGACGATATTGAGCACAGGGGCGTTGCGGCGGATGAGTTCGCCGATGAAGCCGACGGTTTCATCAATCATGTATTCGCGGATGGTCGGGCGGAAGAGCACCTCTTGGCCGGATCGTTCGCCGTCGTGGACGGTGTATAGAAATCGTGGAAAGAGCTTCCGGTTGACATTGATCGTCATGGTCTTCTCGATGCTGAGCCATTGGACGGTGAAATTTCGGATGAAGTGCCGCACACGATCATC
>JANPMK010000091.1:0-26009 GCA_031422775.1 Akkermansiaceae bacterium
GATTTTCACCAGTTTGCAACCCGAGCCATAACCGGAAGTCATGTAAACCGTGCCATCATGATAGACTGGCGTTGGAATCACCGCTGTGCGTCCTTCAGGCCAGGCCGATTTCCAAATGACATCACCATTTTCCGCGCTCACGCCGGCCAGTGTATTCATGAAAAGCTGGATGTATTGCCGCTTGCCTTTCACCGTGGCGATGACCAGCGAGGAATACTGCGCGCCATCTTTAAGGTCTTTGCTGCGCCACAGTTCTTTCCCGGTTTTCTTGTCAAACGCAACGATTGCTCCTTGAGCTCCACCAGGAGTAACAACGATTTTGTCACCATCCACCAATGGCGATTCCGAGTAACCCCAATCCGGTACTTTCCCGCCGAAATCCTTCACCAAATCCTTGTTCCAAAGCGGTTTACCATCTTTCGCGTTGAAGCCGGCGAGCTCGCCGTTCGCGCTCATCGCAAATACCATTCCGTCGCTTACCGTCGGCGCGCCACGCGTTCCCCCACCCCATCCCGTATTGTAGCCGTTCCCTGGATCGGCACCGATCGGCGCTGACCACAATTCCTTGCCACTTGAATCAAGACAAATTACCTCCGCCTTTCCGCCGCGGCTTCCTGTTAGATAAATTTTTCCACCCACCAGTGCGGGCGAGCTGTAGCCCTTGCCGGCATTTTCAAATGTCCACAGCAACTTCGGCCCATCCTTCGGCCACTCCTTGAGCAAGCCGGTGTCCGGCGACTTTCCATCCCGCGCCGCACCGCGCCAAGTCGGCCAATCGGTAGCGCCGCCCAGTGGCTTTGTCGCAGCTTCTTTTTCGGCAAATACTTTGTCGTCCGGGGATAAACGATCCAGCTCCAGTTCAAACGTTTTACCGTCTTTGCGTTTCACGGTCAGCTTACCATCCTTGAGTCCGATAAGTTCCGCTTCCAGTGTCTTGCCGGTTTTCGCGTCTGTCCATGTCCGCGCTGAGAGCGTGGAACTGCCGATAATGAATGCGAGTGCCGTCAGCGCTGGAATGAGAGTGGATCGAGTGCTCATGCTTCTAATAAACAAATAATGGCTAGGAAATCAATTCTTTGATTTCCTGAGAGCATGACCCGCGATGGCTTTAGCTATTGCGTTGCTCATGACGAATGTCACGGGCTTTGCTCAGGAAATAGGAATCTTCTCCGATGTTAACCGCAAGATCGCCAATGCGCTCGATGGAGCGGGCTACGAGAATGAGGTGCAAAATATTTTCGGCATTCGTTCCTGAGTTTTCCAAGCGACTGCTGAGTGATGATGAGACTTGTTTGTAAGCGGCATCGAGTTCTTTGTCGCAAGCGTGTAGTCCTTGACCCAGTTCAGAATCACCATCTCTGTAGGCACGAAGCGCATCATTGAGTATCTGATCAGCCATAACATATAGCGGCTCGACGATAACCACTTCAATAGGAGTTTGAGATTTGCAGATTTTCTTCGCGCGCTTTGCGATGTTGACCGCGTGATCTGAGATGCGCTCTAGGTTGTGCGCGGTTTTCATTGCGGTGATGACCGCTCTCAAATCCGTGGCTACTGGATGAAACCGAATTAAAATATCCAATCCCATCTGATCAATTCTTACCTCAAGTTCGTCCACTTCGGAGTCATCACCGATCACCATACGCGCTAAATCGATATCTTGAGACAACAGCGCTTGGATTGCATGTTTAATATTTTGACATGTTAGAGCGGCCATGATTTGCACCTTTTCTTTAAGGGTGTCCATGGAATGATCCATCTCTTGAAATATGTGTTGATTGCTCATGATGTTTGAATGGTTGCAAATGGAATTTGAAATTCAGCCGAAACGCCCCGTGATGTATTCTTCAGTTTGCTTGACGCTTGGGCTTGAGAATATGCGCTTTGTTTCAGCGAACTCTATAAGTCCCCCCATATAGAAAAACGCTGTCTTATCAGAAACCCTTGCCGCTTGTTGCATGTTATGGGTGACGATGATGAATGTGTAGTCGTGTTTGAGCTTCCAAATGAGGTCCTCAACTTTTGCCGTAGCGATAGGATCGAGCGCGCTACAAGGCTCGTCCATTAGGACGACAGTGGGTTTCACGGCGATCGTTCTGGCAATGCACAAGCGTTGCTGTTGGCCACCGGAAAGCCCGAGCGCAGATTCTTGGAGGCGATCTTTCACTTCATCCCATAGTGCCGCTGCCTCAAGGCTTTCTTGCACCGATTGATCGAGGATGCTCTTGTTACGCTCGCCACGCATACGCAATCCGTAGGCGACGTTATCGTAAATACTGGATGGGAATGGGTTGGATTTTTGGAACACCATACCAACATCGCGACGGAGTTTCACAACGTCGACTGATGGGTCATGAATGTTGATATTTTCGACAAGAATTTCGCCGTGTGTGATGCGGGTTCCGGCAATTTCATCATTCATGCGGTTGATGCAACGCAGCAAGGTGGATTTTCCACACCCCGAAGGACCAATGAATGCGGTGACTTCGTTTCGCTTCACATCGAGAGTGATATCTTTAAGCGCTTGAGTAGAGCCGTAGTTGAACGACACGTTTCGGATGTCCACTGCGGTCGTGGTAGTTGTTGATGCGGTCGGTTTTTCCTGAAGATCGTTCATAATAGATAGTGATAAATCAGCCGAACTTGCCCGTGATGTAAGCCTCGGTTTGCGGATCTCTGGGGTTTTCGAAAATCTGCATGGTGTCGCCATATTCGATGAGCTTGCCAAGATACATAAACGCCGTGCGATCGGAGCAGCGGGTGGCTTGTGACATATTGTGCGTGACGATCACGATGGTGAACTTTTTCTTTAGCTCGTGGATGAGCTCTTCGATTTTCAACGTAGCGAGCGGGTCTAAGGCGGCACAAGGCTCGTCCATCAGGACAATATCTGGCTCTGTGGCAATGACTCGGGCGATGCAGAGACGTTGCTGCTGTCCACCAGAAAGACCGAATGCGCTGGTTTTCAGGCGATCTTTGACCTCATTCCAGAGAGCCGCATTGGTGAGTGCTTTCTCAGCCGCCTCATCCAATTCAGCACGTTTCGTCACTCCGGCAATCCGCAGGCCATAGACAACATTATCGTAGATGGATTTTGCGAACGGATTGTATTTTTGAAACACCATTCCAACACGGCGGCGGAGTTCATTCATATTAATATCTTCCCGATGAATATCGATACCGTGAACTCGAATGGATCCATGGGTAACGCGAGCATTAGGAATGCGGTCATTGATGCGATTGATACAACGAATCAGAGTGGATTTACCGCAGCCCGATGGACCGATGAACGCGGTGACTTGATTCGCTGGAATGTCCAAGGTCACATCATGCAGCACTTGTTTCGAGCCATATGCAAAATTTACGTTTTGGATCTGAACGGCAGTGTCCATAGCGATGGATGTTTCTGTGGGAGGAGTTACCATTTGAGTTTGGCGCGAAGTTTAGCACGAAGGATCATGGATCCGAATGAAAGCACTGCAACTAGGATGAGGAATACGAGAACCGATCCGTATTGGGCGCGTTGGGTGTATTCAGAATTAGGGATGCGCGCCGCAAGTGTGTAAATGTGATACGGCAATGCTTGCACTTGAGAGGATAGAACATCGAGAGGGCCGCTTGCTCCCTCCCATGGAAAATCGTCTTTCGCCGCAACGGCAGCGGTGAACATGATGGGTGCGGTTTCGCCCGCCACACGAGTGATTGCGAGAAGAGATGATGTCAGGATGCCGGGAAGAGAATATGGCAAAACGCATTTCCTGATGGTTTGCCAACGGGTCGCTCCCATCGCGAGTGATGCATCGCGGAAGCCTTGGGGCACCGCACGCAGTGATTCCTCAGACGCTGTGATGATTACGGGCAGAATCATGCAAGCAAGAGTTGCACAACCCGCCATGAGCGATGAATTCCAGCCCTGAAAGCTTAGCACAAAATCATTAATCAGAAGCGGTATGATCAGCATCGATCGATCCGATGGGGCATTCGTGATCACAGGCACAGCGAGCACAAATACGGAAAATCCGAACAAGCCAAAAACGATTGATGGAATACCTGCTAGATTGAGAATCGCAAGGCGAACCGCGTGAATGAATGGGCTTTGTTTTGCATATTCGGCCAAATAGATAGCTGCGCTGACCCCGAAAAACAAAGCCAGGGTGATGGCTCCTATGGTAAGTAGCGCCGTGCCTACGATCGGCCCAGCTATGCCTCCACCTGAATAGGAAAAGGTTTTTTCGTTGTAGATGGTTTCCTCGGGATGCGCTTTTAGATACTCGTTGTATTTTGAAGCAGGTAGTTGATGTCGCGTGCCTTCTGCGTCGTCAAAGACATGGAGCGTTTCATTTTTTGCAGTGAGAAACTCAATATCTACAAAGGGAAATTTTGAATTAAAGATCGAGGGCGCGCCGTCGATAACAATTTTAGCAAACAGCAACACCGCAATCAGAACGATCAGGTATGTGACGCTACCGAGCAGAATGCGCACGAAGATATCTTTGAAGTATCCCTTCGGCATTCCCTTGCGGATAAGTATTTCTGGATTGACCATGGTGTTAAATTTACTTTTTCGCACGATTCACGAAGTGATGCGCAGTGGCGTTGATGCCGAGGACAACAGCGAATAAAACGATACCCACCACGAAGAGCGCACGGTAATGCACACTACCCGGCGGAACCTCACCCAGTTCCTGAGCGATGATGCCGGTAAGCGTATGGCTGGGCTGGAAGAAGGCTCCGAGGCCTTCACTGAAATCGGGAATCTTAATCCGGTTTCCTGCCACAAGAAGGACGACCATGGTCTCTCCGATGACGCGACCAAATCCTAACAGAATTGCGGCTAGGATACCTGAGAAAGAAGCTGGGATCATCACGCGGAAAGCGGTTTGCACATGAGATGCTCCCAGAGCTTCTGAAGCCTCCGCATAGGCAGATGGCACGTTGTTAAGCGCGTCTTCTGCGAGTGAGAATATTGTCGGGATACTCATGAGAGCGAGGAGACATCCAGCCGTGAAAATATTGAGTCGCTCTTCGAGGGGGAACCCAGGCACCCATTGAAATGCATCCATCACAGAAATTTCGCGCAAGATGCTTCCAAAAACCAAGATGCCGATGAAGCCGAGAACCACCGATGGAATGGCTTGGATGAACTCAATCACAGGTTTAACTAATGCCTGCTCACGAAGTTTGGCAAAATGGTTCACATAAATTGCCGCGCTGATACTAACAGGAATGGCGATGATCAAGGCAACCAGAGCAATCATCAACGAACCGATAGCAAGTGGAAGAATCCCATAAAAGTCCTGCCATTCTCCGCCAGTGACCCATTTTTTTCCGGTCATAAACGATATGATGGAATCTGATAGCGGCACGGGATCCGTATGCTTCCATGCGTTGATTTTACTGGGAGTTTCATCGAGATCGGCGGTGAATAGCGGCCACGCTTTGCGAGCCGCACTCAAAATACGTTTTGCATCTGGCTCGGAAAGTGATTTAGGAATTTTGGTGAACGCTTCTGACGCCGTGATTTTAAGTTGCTTATGAAGCTCAATGCACTCGGGCTTGCGTTCGAGCAGGCTCTTCATCGGGGTCTCAATGTCAGGCTTTTCAGCAAGTGCCGCATGCGCATCAGCGAGCAGTCTTTCACGCTGAACGGGATCTTTTTCATTGGAAGCGGCAGCCAATAGAGTTTTGCGATCTTTTTCGAGAATGTCAGCTGTCTGAAGCTGTTCTTTCGTGACAGTCACTGATTCCGTCATTTCCATAACGATGGAACCGAGATCAGAGCCAGCAGACTCAAAATCATTTATGACGGCGCGGTATTCCTGAAGAGGGGCGGAGTGCTTTTGTTGAGCGGCAACAAATTCTTGCGCAAGTGCGGCGACTAAAGGCGGATCATCCGTGGCTTCTGGGGGCCGAGTCCGGAGGGATTCGATCAACTGCTCACGCTCTTTCGCTGTTAGATGCGGAGTTTTGAGAGGTTTGAACAAAGCTTTCTCTCGTTGTTTTTCGTAATTGCTGAGGAGCGCAGCTTTCATGCCTGTGTTGGCATCTGTCTCAGCTTGGGGGTTATTTAAAATGAGATCTCTTGTTGGACCCACTTGATCCGTGAAAGCGTTGTAAAGAGCGCTGGCTTCTTGGGTCCGCATCAGTTCACGAGCACTCTTGCCGTTTACTTCGGCATAATAAGCGCGATTGAGTAGACTCGTTAACTGCTCATGGGAGGTCAGGTTATCGCGCGAGATATCAACGAATTCGAGCCCCGCGATGCGATAGGTCTCTAGATCCCGGCGATATCCTGGAAAAAATCCTAATCCCTCTTTGAGAAGGAAGGCGATAATCAGGATTAAAATGACAATGGTTAACCCGGCATTTGAGGCGAAGAAAAACCGTATGAGTTGCTCATACGAGAACCCGCTACGTTGGAAGCGATGGCCTGTCTTTTCTTTCTGTGATTTTTCAGATGCCATGATTAATGCCGGGTCAAAAATTATGAAAAAGAAAATGAGCACCGCCGAACCAGCCAACGATGCTCATAAACAAGATACTTTGCAGAATATTTGGGAGCTAGTATTTTACAAAGCCAACTTTCTTGGCGATGTCCTGACCCGCTGAAGACTTGACGTATTCAATGAAGGCTGCGGCTTCTGCGGTTGGTTTATCAGGTGCGTAGAGGTAACAAACCCGTGAGTAAACGTATTTTTTTGCATTTGCTTCGATTGGCTCAACTCCATCGATGCTGATGGCTTTTGTGCCAGGAGTTTTTGAATAGGCAAGACCGACGTAACCGATGCCGTTTTTGTTTTTAGCAACTTCTTGAGCGATTTGCTCGTTGCCTGCCATTTTAAGCGAGGTAGAAACGTAGTCACGTCCACCCATCGCAAGTTTCTGCCAGTCTTTATAAGTTCCGGAAGACGTGTTACGGGTGTAGATGGAGATATTACCAGGAGCGCCGCCGAGTTCTGACCAATCTTTGATCTGACCGGTGAAGATCTTAGAAATTTGATCTTTTGTGAGGTTACTCACCGGGCTGTTCTTGTTCACGATAACCGTAAGCATGTCGCGGCAGACCGGGTGCTCTTTGAGGTAAACGCCTTTGGTTTTGCAGAAGGTGCGCTCGTCTTCTTTCACTTTACGTGAAGACATACCGATTTGAGCGGTGCCGTTTGCGAGTGCTGGGAAGGCCGTGGAGGAACCTTCAGCAGCGATCTCGAATTTCACGCCTTTGTTACCTGCAGCCTTGAAGGACTCTGCAAGCTGAGGAATGAGTTTTGCACCGAGGGTATCACTACCTTTCAGGCTGAGGGTTTGTGCGCCAGCCATTGTCGTAATGACCGCTGAGGCTAATAGTGTGGATATAACTTTCATATTTTTATCAATTTTAATTTAATGTTAGATTTGCGACATTAGAAGGAAAAACGAAGACCGGTCATGTAGGTTATGCCGTCGTAGTCGCCGCCACCCAAATGAGAGTATTCGACGCCGTTCATCAGCTTAAGTTTATGACCGTAGATGTAGTAGTTAAGACCGGCGTATACCGAGGTGTAGGTATTACCACGCTCGGCAGCAGCTGGGCCGACCTTGAGGCGCTCATAACGTGAGGGCAGACGCAGATCATCGGGGTCTTCGCTAGTTGCAACTTGAAGGCGTCCAACGAGCTGTAGGCCTTCGGCGATGTAGTAAGAAGGGATTACTGTGAGTCCCATAACATCCGATTGTGTACCGTCTCCGGAAGCGAGCATGGCTTCCGTCATAAGCCCAAAACGACCTTGGCTGATATCATTTGTAAAGGCCCACGATGATTTAAAGTTTGGAGATGTTCCTGTGGTGTATTCTGGCTTATTCGGCTCTTTGTAATTTGGCTCAGTATTATTCATAAAATGAACCGATGCGACAGCTGTATCTAAGCCAGATTGCTCTGCGTAGTCATAGCCAACCTTTGCGAGAAAGATGGTTCCTCTATCATCGCCACTCAAGTCGGTGAATTCACGTTGGCGATCGTTACCGTATACCCCGACCTCATACTGCCAGTATTGAGCAACGCCTTTACCAGCTGCCCAGATACCTGTCAGTTCTCCTGGAGTAAGTGTGTTGGAGATCAAGCTTCGCTCGAAGGTGAGGATATTATTCGAAGAAATTTCCTGTTCCCGTGAGAATTTGACTTTGGTTTTACCTGCCGAGATATTCAATGCATCCGATTTTACGTAGGTAATGTTGAAGTCGTATAAATCTTTGTAGAGGGTGTCGGAGCCCGTGCCATCCATGCCATCGACATCGACGTTAATCAAAGCATCAAATTTCCAGTTTTGGAACCACTTGGATTTGAAGCCGAAGCGAGCGCGGCGGACTTCGATGTCATTGCCCCAAACGGTTTCGTCGTTACCGGCATCTTTGAAGTCGGAGGTATTGAAGCTATCACCATCGCTTTCACCGAAAATCGACTGCAGTTGGAGGCGGCCTTGGAGGGAGAATTCCTGAAGGATTTGATTATCCTCGTCCTTGTGTAGGGTGAAAGCAGACCATGCTTGGTCAAACGGAGTCTCACCAGGGAATTTGCCGTAAAGAAGACCGGTAGGTTCGGCATTTGCCGTTATGATCCCAAGCAGGCTCGATGCAAGAATGGCACTTTGAATATTTTTCATAGGATGGGTTAAGTAGTAGTAGTTTGAGTGCTTTTTTGGCACCGCGGATATTTGCTTGAAAACGCATTCTCGATTGAAGGGGATAATTGTGACGTTTTTGTCACAATCCGTCACATGCGCTGGATTGCTTATTGCGTCTAGGAAAACATGATCTACAGATGGCCGCACCCATGAACCTCGATACGCCCCGACCTGAATTAGAAGCGCCCTGGATGGCGGGTCTTCGGGCGGCTAGGGCGAACCTAATCCCGGCGTTGATCGTTCAAGCCGTCATGCTGGCTTTGGTGTTGGGGTATTATTTCTGGCCGCCAACCACACGGTGGTTGAATCAACTCGCGGAGGTGAAACAAAGCTGGGGTTATGGATACTCGTTATTAGCCGCGGCGATTGCTGGCGGGGTGGTGCCGGAGGCGATGCGGGTGTTGTGGTTTCAGAACGGGCGGTTTCTGAGAGCAAATGCTCTGAACCTCCTTTTTACCCTTCCGTTTTGGGGATGCACGGGTATGGGAGTAGATTGGTTTTACCGCATGCAGGCGCAGTGGTTCGGGGCTGAGGCAACGTTCCAAATCGTCGTGATTAAAGTCATCGTCGATCAGTTTATCTTTAATCCACTGATCGCTGGGCCTAGTGGGGCATGGTTTTATGATTGGAAACTCTCGGGATGCTCTTTGAAAAACATTGGTCGGTTATTTACGCTGAAATATTACCGAGAAGTGATTGTGCCTATTCTGTTTGCCACTTGGGGAGTGTGGATTCCGTTGGTGACGATTCTTTATTCGCTGCCATCTTTGCTCCAAATTCCCTTATTCGGCCTAGCTTTGGCGATGTGGGTGATGCTTTACACATGGATCAGTGAGCAGCGCTCGCAGCCAAAGCCATCATCTACTTAGGTCCTGGATCTCCTGTTAGCTCAGTGAGCTTTTCGAGAAGTTTGCGGTTTCCTTCTTGCATGGCATCATGGGCAGACTGAATTTTAGGGTGCTTCTCCCACATCTCAGCTTTACCCTCGAATTCTCTGCCGAAACTACGGACTGAAGCGACTACCTCCTTGGCTTCTTTTAAGATATCCGTGTTGCGGCTATCGGTGTAACGCTCCAGATCTCTGAGATCATCGCGCATTTTATTGTAAAGCTCATCCAGCTTGGCGAGTTGGTTGGAGTTAATGCCGTAGAAATCTTCAATTTTTGCTATTTCACTAATCACATCAACCTTGCGCCAGATTTCTGCGGCTAATGCTTCTCTGGTAAGATAGCGAGGTCGTGAGACGGAGCCGTAGATGAGGAGAACTTTTGCGGAGAGATGGTAAGGCGCTTGAGTGACAATTTCCTGCAGACGCTCGCGCACAATTTTGTTATTCAAATAGGTGCCCGTCGCTTTGCCTGCGGACGTGTCTTTGATGATTTTGAATTTGCTATAGATCTCTTGGTGCTTTGCGTCGGATTCTTTGCTCGCAAGGGTGGCGAACTCGTCTAGGGAAGAGGCGACGAGAACTTCGTATTTGAAGAAAAACTCGGGTTTTTCGAGCGCGAGCAGATTGATAAACATCGGTTCCGCAGAAGCTGGGATAATGAGTCTGCCGCCCGATCCTTCTGCCAACTCCATAAGCGCACGCCAGAAGAAAGCCGGTAGTTTCAATTTCCCCGATTGATCGATTTCGCCGACCACAATGCCATCTGCGGCCGCGCCCGTGAGTGCGGCGTTAGCGAGGACAAAGGCTGGGCCAGTGATTGCGGAGCGGTTTTTACGGAATGGATAGGATTTATCCGTATCCAGTCGAATTCTAACTTCTCCGCGTTCGGGCAATTGGCCCAAGTACTTCGAGAGCTGATCGCGCAGTGGATTGGAGATCTCTTCCTGCATTTGCCAATAATCATCTGAATCCCCAGAAACCTGAACACGGAAGCCCCATTGGTCTTCTCCATCTTCATTTTTTGGATGATTATTAGATCTCATCTCAAGTGGGACAATTTTGTGAACCCAAAGCGATTTTGTTTCGTCATACATTCGAAGAACGGTTGAGATTTTGGCGGTATCCATTACCATGCCCGCTTTGGGATCATATTTTCGTTTTTCTGTAGGCTTGGTCTCCACCAATTCCGGTTTCTCTTCTTCTTTCTCTTCATCAACTTTTGGTTGCTGCTCGACGACCGGAGCCTTTTTAAAACTAGCAAGTTCCTCCACCCAACCATTCCACGCTGCGTGTTCAGGTTTGCCATTATAACTGCTAGCCTGTGGGTCGGAAGGGAAGAAGTTAGCTACGGTCTCACCGATCAATGCTGCGAGAATATTTCCGTCCTGCCCTGCTTCGGGTGATGCGAGCCATTGTAGGCGGCTCCAGATTTGCTTTTTCTCACGGTCGATTTTTTCTTTGTCTGCGGATTCAGGTTTCTCGCCTTCTATGAGTTTGTTGAGTCTATCCTCAGCAGATTGGTTTTGCGGATTTAATGCTAAAGCTAGCGCTAGAACTTTTGCAACCGCGCGGCGATGTTCTGCGGTTTCGTAAGGGCTGGCGCGGGTAAGGGTTTCCAAATGATTCGACAAGTCGCTTATAGCTTGGGCATCGAGGGGTAGCCGATCACGACGAAACGGTGAGAGTTTACCCGTCGGGGGCATGAATGTATCTGCGTTGACTGCCGTAGTCAGCAGGAGCAGGCAACAAGCGCTGAGTCCTCTAATGAGCAATTTTCTGGATTTCGAGTTCATACGGCTACTACTGATATGAACTTTTTTTGTAAATTCACAAGAGAACATTGCAGGTACACATCATTTTTTGAAACCCTCCTGGCATGGCTGAATCTGATACCGAAGTGGTGACCCGCGAGGAAGTGATGTTTTTCGATACCGATTGTGGTGGAGTGGTTCACAATCTCGCCTACTTGCGAATGATCGAGACTTGCCGGACACGACTGGCAGTAAAGCTGGGGATGGCACTCCGTGAAATGTCGGAAACCCAGATTTTTCCCGTGCTAACTCGCACAGAAGTGGATTACCGCCGGCCGGCGAAACTGGGGGATTGGATCGTGATTCGCGGTTGGCTGGGTGAGGTGCGCACGGCGCGATTTTGGTGTGAGTTTGAGATGCGCCGCGAGGCTGATAACGAATTGCTCGTCACTGCTAAGCAATCGCTAGCACTTGTCAAAATGCCGGAGGCCAAGCCGCTGCGGATAAATTTCAGAGGCCTAAAATCCTAGACGGCAGTCTCACAAACCCATCAAAAACGCGTAATATCCCGGCTCCGATTTCAATCTCTTGATCTCTTTTTCAAGCATTCTGACCGCATGGGAATCTCCAGATTCGCGGTATCTCTCAATTTGTTTATTCAACCCTTTGATGTATGAGGTTTGCTCACTCGCGAGTAATTTATTAAAGCGGGAGCTCAACTTCCCTTGGGCGGATTGATATCTCTTGAAAGCGCCTTGGACAGAAGAAATATTGCTGAGCGAGGTCGGCAAGGAATCGGGCATCGCGTAATTTTCGCTTCTCAATTTCTCCATGGTCGATGCCAAATCCTCCACGGCTGATGTTACCGAGCTGGCTCCTGCGGCGGTGATGGCTTGCTTAGCTTGCGTTTCGAAATTTTGGGCATGGGTTTCACTTTCCTCGCGATGTTTAGCCAAATCATCTTGGATGCGATCTTTCATAGTGCCTTCAACACGCGCAAAAAACGCATCCACATCATCAATTGGAATAACGCCTTCCTCTTCGACCGTTTTTCTACGTGCAGGTTTTTGATCGCCCGATTGTTCAGTCGGCTGTGCGGTCGGCTGTGCTGTAGACTCAGGGACGTTTCGAACTCCGGAATCCCCCTCAATGGCTTCTATCGCAGCCTCATTGGGCTTGATCATAAAAAAATAAATCGCGGCGATGACTCCGATCAATATCACGATAAAAAATAACGATCCATAGGATTTTTTGCTTTTACGAATCACACGGTATTGAGCCGTGGGACGATGCATGGGACGAGGCGCAGGGCGTAAGGCGGGGTGAGCGACATTTTTATTCGCAGTGGCGGCAGGCTGCGGATTGTCAGGAGCGGCTGCAATTTTTTCTAACTCTGCTGCCAACTCGTCGGCGGATGCATGGCGGGCAGCGGGGTCTGGATGGATCGCACGCTGGATAACGCTACTCAGTTTTGGATTTGTCTCGCTAGGCAACACGGCCAGAGGATCAACCCCATTCGGCGTTACTCCCGTCAACATTTCATGCAGCATGATCCCGACGGAAAAAATATCCGCACGATGATCAAAGGTATGGGGAGGATCAATCACTTCCGGCGCAGTGTATCCTGGAGTTCCAAAAATTTGTTCCCCTTCCTCCACTTGTTTTCCTGAGGCACTTGCCAAACCGAAGTCGCCGATTTTCGGGTTTCCATTGACATCTATCAGAATGTTACTCGGTTTAATATCGCGGTGTAGGATGCCGTATTCATGGGCGTGTGCAAGACCGCGACAGACATTGATCACCATTTTCAATGCATCGTCTTGATGGACGATGCGTCTGTTGCTGACGGAATACAGTGAGCTACCTCGGACGTATTCCATGACGATGTATAGCAGTCCCCCGACATCGCCGAAATCATAGACCCCGATCAAGTTCGGGTGATTCAGTTTAGCCATTGATTTGGCTTCTGCCTCGAAGCTGACGCGGAATTCTTTATTTTGAGAAAACTCTCTAGGCAAAATTTTGATCGCCACATCACGATCGAGCGAGCGTTGATTTGCGTGATAAACCGCACCCATGCCCCCGCAGGCTATCAGGCTGTATATATCATAGTTAGGGAAAAGTCCTGCCACTTCGTGGAGACTCGGTGCCTGAAATGTCGCGTGAGAAACATGCTCAGGTTCTGTTGCGGATACGCTCATAAATAAGTAAAATAATAATGCGGCTCGGGTAGATCGCTGATGAAAATTGTGTGCTGTGTGAAGTGATTAGGCCTTAATAAGAACTGATGAAACAGCCAAATGTTAGGACTTTATTCTAAATTTAATTCCTTGATCCAGATATTGCGGTAGCTCACTGGGTTTTCGTGGCCTTGTAACTTGATGACTCCGGGTTCTGGCCCTTCTTTCTGGCCTGCCCCAGTTTTTTTAGGGATCGCGAAGTCATCATGAATCAGGACTCCGTTGTGATAAACTGTAATCCTTGCGTCCCCAGTTTTGGTTTCACCATCAAAACGTGCGGAGCGGAACGCGATGTCGTAGGTCTGCCACTCACCCGCTTTTTTACTCACTAACTGGTCTGGCTTTTTGATTTTGTAAATGCTGCCAGCGTAGGTGGGTTTGTAATCTTCTGCAGAAATGCCGAACGAATTGAGAATCTGCACTTCGTAGCGCTGTTGAATATAGATTCCGGAGTTTCCGTTTTGCTCAGGATTTTTTGAATTGGGCACATCGTTTACATTGAACTCCACATGCATTTGGAAATCTCGATACGGGGTCTTAGTAACGACACTGTCCCACTTTGGCGAGGCTACCAGCACTCCGTCTTTGAAGACCCAACGGCTGTCACTTTTGTCTGCTGGCACAAAATGATGCTCGGTTTCTCCAAGCAACTGGACAGCACCCTCAGGACGTTTCAAATCATTGATATCAATGATGCCTCTGGTGGTTTTCTTACTGTCATCCGCCAGCGCAGTTCCGCAGACCAGAAGTGTGACACATAAAGATAAATAGGGGTGCATGCGGTCGGATCTGATATTAAAATTCGAAATTTAAATGCTAATAGGGATTTTTCAAAAATTATTTTTCCCTCACGCTTAGGGCCTTCTTGACTGCATCTGCCACCGCTGCGCCGAGCAAGTCTTGCTCAGGTTTCTGATAAAAATGCACGTCAATTCCTTGTCTCCACTGATCGAAAACTGGCGATTGGCTCGTAACTCCATGCAAATCGTTAATCAAAATCTCAGGGTGACGCTGCATCACCTCGACCGCAGCTTGATTGAATAAGATTTCAGCCCCTTTACGCCGGGCGTATTGGCTCTTGTTGTCTTGGGGCACGGGGGTGGTGGAACACCAGATCAGGGTCGCGCCGGTTTTCTTTAATATAGCGATCTCCTTTTCCAAGCTCGCTTTGTAAACCTCAAGCGGCACGGCGTAGTCGCCAAAGGAATCGGCCTTTTTATCGTAGGTTTGCTTGAGATCATGAAGCCCGTGATTGAACTGGATGACATCCCAGTGCAGTCCTTTTTGTTGGTAATCGCCCAACCAAAGCTCGGCATTGCTGACGCCGTGGACGCTTGAAAATGAGTTGCCTTCGTTGCGGTGGTAATTGGCGATCCCTTTCAGCGCCGCCTTCGCCGCCTCGTGATAATTCATGCTGATCGAGTCTCCGATCACTAAAACCCGCGGCAAATTCGGGTCATCCGTCGCGCGCGGATCTTCCAGCGCAGTGACTTTCATGCTCGTGACAACGAAACGCTCACCGTCCTGCGCCCCTTGCAGGGTTACTTTCCAAAAGCCTTTCGCCAACTCCGCTGCCTGCATCGGCTCTTCCTGAAACTTCTTCGATTGTGGAATCGGCGTCGATTTCGTGATCGCGGTCTTTTCGTTCCAAGAAACCGTGAATCTCGATTTCCCGATATCCGTCTGCGGATCGTATACGGTTTCTTTCAGCAACTCGAAGGTTTGGGCCTTGAGATCGACATGAAACATATTTCCCGTCGCTCCGTTCAGCCCCGTCGCAACCTCAGCGGAGGCGAGGGTTATGGCGAAAACCGCCGCCATCGCCGTGTGAATCAAGTTTTTCATAAAAAGAATGCGATATGACTATAGGGGTGTGCCCGTTGGTGAAAGTTTTAAAGTTCCGGTTGCTTGCCTAAAATTCGGGCAAGTTCTGCAACTCATTTTGCGCGCTGTCATCGGATATATTTGCCCTCATTCATCACGTTTCAAAACCAAGGTTCACCATGTTATCGCATTTCATGCAATCCCCAGTTTAAGTCAAATTCGCCTTATTTGTCGGTGCCTCATCGGATAGCGGGAAAACTCTATGAAACACCGGCCAGCAGGGCAAAGATTTCCGGGAAACATACCGGCCCTCAGACATCGCTCATAAGTGATTTTGAGAATATCCGAGCAAAATCGATGACTTGACGCGCCCGCCTTATCAATCAAAAGATCTCCTCCATGGCATGGCGTTTGGATGAAGCGATCGAACACGGGATGATCGACAACACCGTCGAAGGAACAACCACGGGAAAAATCTGGCTCGCGGGCCGCGATGAACCGTTGATCCTTTCTTTGAACGGCGATTGCTGGAGAGACCTCGCTGGGACGATCCTCGAATTTGAAAATCCCAACCCCAAAGTTTGCTCCGAGGCCAACTCACTCGATACCGAGCAAACCGGTATCGTCGGCGATATCACCGCTTCGCAGAAAGCCCGAGTCCCGCAAATTCCCGAAGAACAAATCACCGAATACTACCGTCAAAATCGCGAGATCCCTTGCGAGTGGAAAAACATCCTCTACTTGGAATGGTTCAGCGAAATCAACGGCCGCGTCTTGGTTGAAGCCCCCGATTATCGCATGCGAATTTCCGAACATGCTTGGGAAATGGATCAAGATCTCGAAGAAGCCCAGAAGCTCGCGAACATGAACAGCATGCGGGATTTCCTCGCACAAATGATTCAGCGTAGTGAATCAGACGATGCACCTGATACGGCTAAATCAAAAACTCAACGCTCCGAGCTCAACGAATTCGAATGGGAAGAACGCCTGAAAGAATCAGATCGCCTAACAGATGCCTACCAAGAAGTGTTAGAAAAATACATCGACGATCCGGATGCCGAGCGCAAAGAAGCATTCGTGATGGGCTGGGATGGCTTACTCGGCGCGATGGCGGATCGTGAAGAAAGCGATGACTTCGATGATGAGGATTTCGATGAAGAAGACGGCGATTGGAATAACGTCACCGGCGATGAAGATTTCTATCACGATGGCCGCTCTCGCGATGACGATGAGTTAGATTACACCCATCCGCTGCAATTTCACGCCCAACAGATTTCCCTGCGCGCCTTCGAAATCCTTGGCTCAGATTCTGAAAGAGACCAAGGCCCGAGTTATGAACTCACCTCCAGTTTGTTACGCATCAGCACCAAGCTTGCGGGCGTGCTCAACGACCGCTCCAGTGGATACCAACCCGAGGCCGGTTTCGTCCTCGCAGTTTTAAAACGCTGCTTGAACTGGATCAACGAAGCCGTCGGCGCATGTCAGCAGCTCATTGAGGATGAAAAAAACCTCGATCAAATCGCCGCGCTCGAACAACTCCGCGCAGATATTTTCAGTATCCGAGACGGAATTCTCGAAATCCGACGCTCTTTAAAGCAACGTTGACAATCCCGCGTATTCGCGGACATCTTTTCTCAACTTAAACGCACATGAAACTTATCCTTCTCAGCTTCACCGCCATTTTCGCGCTCGCCTCCTGCAACACCATGGTCGGCCTCGGCCGTGACACCCGCTTGCTGGGCCAAGGCTTGGAAAAAACCGCAGAAAAAGCTGCTCCTGAAAGCGGAGCCGATTCCGGAACTTCCGGCGCACCGATTTACTAATCGGATTAATAACCGCGCCAAAACAGGAACGCGCAAAGCAACATTGCAACGCCGTAAGCCAAACCTGCCAAGCCGCAGACCGTCCATCTTCCGCGGCTTGCGCTAACCCATGTCACCGCATCGCGGAACAAATACGGCATGCCGACCATGAATAAAGACGCGGTCAACATCGCGTAAGTGAAAATCGGGATCAGCAGACGCGTCCCCGGATCTTTGAGAAATGCCGATTCTAAAAGCGGCGCAGCGGCCATCAGTCCGCAAAGCCCCAGAGCGCGGACTGCGAGGAAATCCCGGATACTGATTGCAACCGCAATCACCGCCGCTGGCACCAACAAACGCAATAGCGGCTTGGCTTTATTAAATTCTCCGAGATCCATCTGCAACGCACTGAGTTTTCCCAACCCCTCCGGCGCCACCAACAACCAAAACCACGCCAATCCCAACGCAAGCAGGATTTGCCCCGCTACCACATCCCTCGGAAACTTTTTCATGTAGCCCTGAACCTGGGTCGGCTTGACCAACATCAGCGCGTGCACACATATCAACCAGACGGCAAGCAGAATTCCGGCGGTGAAGAGCGAGAGCTGCTCATAGGGGTGACGTGGGTCCATGCGGCTCAGGACTTAGAGCCCTAGCTCCTGAGTTTCAAGTGGTATCTATCCCCATACACCTATTTCTTAGCCCCCTGAAATCAGGGTTGTCGCCTCCATTTCGGGAGGCTAGGATTTTAAAAATCCGCTTTCTCCAACCTTCAACCAATCTTCCCATGGGCATCTTCAGCAAACCTCTCCTCCGCAACCAACAAAAGCGCGACGATATGCCAGAAGGCCTCTGGTCAAAGTGCCCGGACTGCGGCGCGATGATTCACGCCATCGAGCTCAAACAAAACCTCCAAGTCTGCCCACCCTGCGGCTTTCACTTCCTGCTAGACTCCATGGATCGCATCTTCCTCCTCGCCGATCCCAGCAGCTTCGAGGAAACCGATGCCGGTTTGTACTCCGCAAACCCCCTGAACTTCAAAGGCTACGAAGATAAAATCGACGGCCTCCGCAAACGCACCGAAATGAACGACGCCGTCGTAACGGGCCGACTCAACATCCACGGCAAACCCGCCATGATCGCCGTCATGGATTTCAAATTCTTCGCCGGCTCCATGGGCTCAGTCGTCGGTGAAAAAATCACCCGCGCCATCGAAACCGCCATCGCTGAACGACGCGGAGTGGTCATCGTTTCCGCCTCCTCCGGCGCACGTATGCAAGAAGGCATGCTCTCGCTCATGCAAATGGCAAAAACCTGCGGCGCCCTCGCCAAACTCGGCGAAGCCGGCTTGCCTTACATCTCCGTTCTAACACATCCCACCACCGGCGGCGTCACCGCCTCATTCGCCACCATCGGCGACATCAACATCGCCGAGCCAAAATGCATGATCGGCTTCGCCGGCCCACGCGTCGTCAAAGAAACCACCCACCAAAACCTCCCCCCAGGTTTCCAAACCGCCGAGTTCATGTTAGAACACGGCCTCATCGACTCCATCGTCCCTCGCCACCAATTGCGCGAACGCCTCGGCAGCTTGCTTAACTTTATGATGAAGTAGGCGCGATAAAATCTTATTACCCTTGAAACCACCTCAGGCCATGGTCACAGATTTACTTCAACTCGCCGCCACCGATATCAGTAGCGCCGCAAATGAAATCGGCGAGATCATCGTAGCCGTTGTCAGCGGCATCCTCGTAATTGGCTTGCCAATTGTGTTCATCCTCTGCCTCGTCAAACTGATCTCCACAAAAAACAAGGCATGGCTCATCGGTTTGGTCCTTAGCGGACTTTCAGTCATCGCCCTCATCTGCGTGGCCATGGTCGGCGCATACATGGGCTATAAAAATATCGTAAGCAATGCGCGTTCGGCAGCCAACTCCGGCGTCGAATCAATCGTTAAAATACCGGATTCCAAGCTTTCATTAAACATACCATCTCACTGGAACAATATCGAAGGTCTCAATGAAGCCGCATCCTTCAGTGTGGGAAATCACTTTGGAGAGGAATATCTCATCGTAATCGCCGAGCCTAAAGCCGACTTCGATGGAGATCTAACCGCTTATGCTGATCTATCCGCTTCCTCAATGATCGATAGCATCGAAACCCCCACAACCAAGGACCCGCTCACGGTCTCAATCAACGGGCTACCTGCGATCCAACGCGAGTTTTCAGGCAGTATCGATCGCACTAAGATCGCATATTTGCACACCTCGATCGAAGGCAGTGAACATTATTACCAAATCGTCGGTTGGACGCTTCCTTCCCGCAAGGCCACCGCTTTCAAAGTCATCTATGACGTCATCAACAGCGCGAAGGAATTGTGAATCAAATTCACAGGAATGATTATTTCTCTGTCCCCTGCCACCAAATGCGCGAACGCCTCGGCAGCTTGCTTAACTTTATGATGAAGTAAGCCTTGCGGTCATTTCTCCAACGCGCCGAAATCTCCGTTCTCCAAGAAATTTAACGTCGCCTGCATCACAGCTTTGTTTTTCATGATGTACGGATGGCTGACGTGAATCACGCGGTAGTCTTTCATGCCACTCACTTTCGATCGCTCAGTCGAAACCTTTCCATCGTCTGAACCATTTATCATCGAGCTATTGATCCAATTGATTGATCGATCTCCAGCGATAACGCCTACCTCAAAATTCACCGGACCTAAGGCAACAGGCGTAGATGCCGAGTCTATGCCCAACTCAGTTCCTGCGGGCCCGTTAATGAGCTTAAACAAACTCCAGCCTTTCAAACGATCTACCACTTCACTCCCTTGATTTGGCGGAGCGAGCATCACTACCCTGCCGAGTTTAGTAGATGAATTTCTAGAGAAGTAACTTCTAACAACAATTCCACCGAGGGAATGTGTAACGAAATGAATCCGCTTGCAGTCTTCAAAGATCGGATTTCCCAGTGCTTCTGGAATCACCTGATCAGCGATCTCTGCAATAGATGATTCTCTTGTTTTATAATCCACATTCAGAACCACGTATCCGCTAGAACGAATAAATTTCTCCATTTGATTCATGCTTGCCGCAGAACGACAAAGCCCATGCAGCAAAACAACTCCATCTTCCGCATTTACAGGTAGGGCAAGTAGTGTCATCACGAAAAAGATAAAGGCGTTGGGATTCATAATCTCGGTCTCATAAACTTCAAGTTAAGGGCTGATTTCATAAAATCGAGCTGGATTTCGTGGAAAGGAACAAAGCGCCGCCGGATGCATCTTGATCTGCCCGAGTTGCGAGTGTTGCAAAAAGCTCAGGTGGGAGCGAAAACGAATAGTTTTCAAAGCCAACGAAGAAGAGATTATTCCGGTGACTGCTACATGTGACCATCTCGTATGGTATGGAAAAGGGGCGAAGGAATAAGGAAAATGGTGGGATCTGACGAAAATGAATGTGAGTAGAAGACAGAGAAACTTGAACACATCTTCTGTAAGCAGTATATCCAACACTAAACAACTTCAGTGTTTCCCATCTATCAGTAGCACGCTCTATAAATGAATATTGACGGGATATCCTACTCCAAAGAGAGAATCTACTCATAAAAAAAACGATTAAGGCTGGGAAGCAAATGAAAACCGTAAAGAGGCCTATTGCTATTTGTTCGTCACTCACGATATTTCATTTTTCAGCAACGTTTAGCTCATACACGCCGAAAATAGAAGCCAGAATTCAATTAGAACCGTTACTCGCCGTTGGATGGAGCGTCGTGTTCGGTCAGGTTACTATTTTTCTCCGGGAATCGCTTCGTGTTTTTGCTTCTCAATTTGTGTGTCAAGATCAGCTTCGGTAACTGTGCGCGGTGCCGAACTAATCGCTTGTAAAGACGCGTTATACATACCGTTTCCTAGCAAAGGCACATTTCCATCCGTATGCGTCCAACCCTGAAACTCGATATGGTAGTGAAGCAATTGCTCGCTAGGCACCTGAAAGGAAATCCTGAACTTCGCCTCATCTACCTCAAATTTGCCGAGAACTGCTGTTACGCCCTTAAAGTTATCCGTATTAGTCGCGCAGAGGCTAACTGTGAAGCTGGCTGGAGCACCCAGACCACCCCTGTATTCGCATCCCTTGAAAAATGTTGGTGGATCGATATCGATCGTAAAAGTTGTGACGTCTGCCGTCTTGTCTTGCAAAGCCCAGACTCGCGAAAAACCGCGCTCCGGATCTATCTTTGCAAGAGGCGTCGAGGGATTAACAGCGAGTGACGTGGACATCGACAGCAGGAGTGCGCTAGACGCTATGATTATTGTTGCTTTCATGGAATTGCTTTTTTGACCGTCCAGCTCATCCACAGCGGGGATGGAAGCTCGAATTCAAACTGGAGCGATGCCCGCCGTTGGATGGAGTGTTTATATTTTTTCTATCTCGACGACTCCACATGAGCTGGCGGCACGAAATCTACCTTTTTTTCTGGCTCCCGGATAACGGAATGGACCCATATCCAGCCAATCAAAATCAGAACGAAGTGTGCTAATACCACAACCGTTGAAGTGTAACCAAAAATTAGGCCCGTCAAAGCCATTCCACTACCAGCAAGGGTGCCACCTGAATTGCGGATCTTCTTGCGTGCGATATGTCCCGTGATTAACGCGGGTATTCCGGTGATGGGCCCTGTGAGAAATCCGAGGATTCCACAAACTAGACTTGCTATTGCTGCTCTGCTTGTTCTTGGGAGATTGCCTCCAGCCGGGCTGATCTTAGGAGTATTGTATGGATTCATGCTTATACCTGCCGAACGTTATGTGTGGCACCGGCGAGATCTAGCTCCGATTCAACTAGAGACGTTATCGCCGGTTGCCACCCACGACGTGTTCTGCTGGATTTGATTTCTTCTGATTGAGCTTCCAAGTTCGTCGAAAAGTTCGGTGAGGCCTTGGATTCTTCGCTGGGTCAGCTCCTCAGAGTCTCCGTATTGTTGGTTCCAAAACCATTCAATTCGATAAGGATGAAAGCTGAATCCTATGTAATGGTGAAAATCTAGGTCTGTCACGAAGTCGATTACAGGAATCCATAAGCTCTGCATCTCCTGCCACTGCGATAAGGCTTCCTGCCTATTCCAGAAATTCGCCCGAACTCGGTGATCGCGATACTGACCGACAACTCTCTCAAGAATAAGCGGAAGACAGGCACCGTGGAATACATAGTAAAGTCCCGACCAAGGTTCGATGGTAAACACCGATCTGGTAGCGTAAAACGATCTGTCCGCGAGTGAAAAACTTCCTCTCCGACCGTATGCTGTAACCTTGGTCTTCATTTAATTGCAGAACTATAGAGCGCATCCACAGCGGGATGGAAGCCCGAACTTAATTTGACGGCCTATCGCCGTTGGATGACGTGGCTTGTTCTGCTGGATTTTTTGTGCCCGCTAGCATCCGTCCGCTGAAACATGCACGCCGAATATCTGGAGCTGTAATAGATTGAATGATTGCGTATTGGCTAGTGCATAGCAAATTCTTAGCAGACCTGATCAACAGATGGGCTGCGAGCCACAAGAATACGCTAACTCCGAACGAGGCCACCATGAAGTGAGAGCTTATTCTTCCCGATACGCCGATGTAAATCCAAGGTAAGCTGGACAGGACGATGGCGAATACCGCCAGATAAAATAGGATGCGAATACGGCCTAGAATGATTGTCTTCTCGCATAGGGTTAGTGCTTCGAGAATTTCGGGTATTCGCCCAGGGGATCTTTTGATGAATGGCATTGTTACTAGGATTTTATTTATTGCACAACGTATTTATTAGTAGGACCTCGTGATCGTATATCCAGCGAGTTTCATTTCTAGACCTGATAGAAAAATTCTTGATTTGAAAAGGATTTTTTCACTCTGCGTGTGTATATCAGGATTTCGAATTTCACTTTGATACGCGGCGTTCCCTTTTCTGATATGCATACTTTTTTGGCTGGAATGACCCTTGATATGCATTGTTGATCGTGAGCTATTTCTAAAAAAGTGCCTTCCAGATTGTCGCATCAGTTGAGCTCTTTGACGCCAGCGGCACAAAGCTCAAGCCCTTCAGTAATACGACCTCAGACGATGGGGACGTGAAGATTGAAACCCTCCACTTTCAAGCCATGCCACCCCAAGATGCGACCGCGAAAATCTATCTCATCACCGCCAAGTCAGTCGTCATCGTGCCATTCGATTTCAAGGAAATCCCGCTGTCAGCGAAATGATCCAAAAAATCCTCAAATGATTATTCCTCTGCCCCCATGAATGATGAAAGGCCGAGCGATGGCGTGATGAGGCGCAAGTTCACTCATTCGGATTGCAAGGTTTCCGACACGAACTTGCGGCTTGCTTCCGAGAGCTTTTCCAACGGGTAATCAACTACCTTTCCGTTTTCCAGTTTGAGCTTCACGGTGGTTTTTGTGCTGGAGAGCCCCTGCGCGCGGATGGTCTTGCCATCGGCATTCGTCCAATCGCGCATGACACTGGTGCCGCCCGTTTTCTCGGCGGCAGGAGTTGGCACAACGGCCGGAGTTTTCTCGGTGGCAGGAGTTTTCTCAACAGCAGGAGCTGGCTCCTTTCCAGAATTATCAATCTGAGAAACAAATTCCAAACCGCCCGGAACTTGTTTCAAAATTTCCGCGATGCGAGAGCGAACAACTTGCGCGCCATTCCCCAAAACCGCCCCTGTGTTAGGCTCAGCGAGAACCGTTGGCATAGCTGCGTAGGTTTTCTTGAACAATGGATCCGCGAAAGCCTTCACCTCCGGATTGGCCGCCTTCATGGCATCTGCGATCGCTTTTGTACTCCGGGACGAAGCCGAGTCCACCCGGAAAGCAGCTGTTGTGTCCATGATGGGCGGCAACACGGTCTTGTAATGCGCGGGATCAACAGCAATTTTTGCCAAAACGCAGACTGATGCCGTTTGCAGCCAAGTGCATTTGTAATCGAGAAACTTTAGCAAGCGGTCGCGGTGTTTGGCGATCACATCCGGGTTGGCACGGCCCAGTGCCTCGATGGCATGGAGCGCGACCCACCACGATTCGTCCGGGTTTTCGATCATCTTACCTATCAACTCATACATTTCCGGCGTCACTTGGTCGGGGGAGAAGGGGCGGCCTTTGAACATGCCTGTTAGAGTGAGGAGCCCGGCTTGTCGGAGGCGTGCGTCGTCCGATTTCAAAAGCGGAAGGACTAGGTCGATCTTACCGCGTTTGACCACCTGATCCATGGCCAAGCTGCGGAGGTCATACTCCGGGTGGTAGATGTATCGGCGCAGGGTTTCGTCTGTTAGATTTGGATCGTTCATCTTGCCGATGACGGGGAGCGATGCGTCCGTTTCCACTTTCTCGTTCATGAGATCCTGCAAGGTAAGCGAGCCGCCGGGGATAGGCTCGATGGAGTGGAAGATATCGTCGGCCGCGTTGCCCCACGGGCGGGCCAAGGGCATGGACTTCGCCCATTTGCTGCGGGGTGCACCGAAGAGTTGCAATTGCTTGCGCGGGTATGTGTAGGTGAGCGCGAAGAAGGTGCCCCAGTCCATATTGTCCTCGGTGGCGGAGACGTCATAGCGATCATCCATGCCGGCGATGCCGATGCTGCCATCGAAGCGACGGGAGAGATCCATGCACCAGCGGCGGGTATCGAGGTAGGAGCGGTAGGGTGTGGGGCGTTTCTCGCGCATCTGGTTGATGGCGGCGTGGTGCCAGATCTCGCCCATGCCACCGCCGGTGTGTGCGGCGTGGAACCAGTTGGTGGCGTAAAAAGCTTTCATTGCAGAGTTGTCGCGAGCTTTTGCGAACACAGATTTTTCACCCTCGGGAGCAATCATCGCCGCGGCACCAAGTCCAAAAGCCAGGCCACTGGTCTTGCCGTTGTCGCGGAAACCACCTTCAGGCAGGTTAGTGCCGTAAGCCACGTTGCCGTGACCCGCGAAGCGGTAAAACTGAGAAAACGCCTCATCGAACATGTATTTGTCCACGTCCACGCCGCACAGCTTGGCCATCAGGAGAAAACTCATGCAGTTCACGCCAGAAGCATGAACCTGCCCCGTGCCGACGGAATAGGTGAACGCCGCCGGTGCTCCACGACCACTCCAGCCGCCGCTAAACATGTTCACCCTCAGCTCTTCCGTCATCTGCTTGATGACTGGCAGCACGCTCTGATCGCCGGTGCGCAGGTAGTATTCGCAAAGCCCAGGCCCTTTGTAGCCTTTCTCCCAGTTATATGCGCCTATGGTTTTGACATCCTTCATCCAGCGCTTCACGACCGCGAGATCTTTTTCCTCGCCGGTGGAGAGGAGGAAAAGAACCGATCCCCATTTCGGCTCATTCTGTTTCCCGATGAGATCGGCGAGGTTTTTAACAATCTTGTCTGACTTCGGACATTTCTCCGGCCAAGTTTTGCTGTAAGCTCCCATGACTGGGATGTTCACCGTCACGTCGCCGGCTCCTTGGATTTTCAGGACAACTTTCCCGTCCTTCGTCTCGGCCGCAGTGACGATGTCGCCAAGGATGATGCGTGGGTCGATTTCCTTGAGCGTCACGCCGTTGATGCTCTCGATGATCTGGCCTTTCTGGAGCTTGCCGGCTTTTTCGGCAGGGGAACCCGGCTCCACGTTGTTGATCTGCATGGTCATACCCGGACGAATCAGGTTGATTCCGATACCAACAGGACCAAGGTTTCTCACCAGCCATCCTTTGTCGGACACATTGGGAAAAGGATTGAAAATCGGTGTAGAGGCGGGGGTATAATAGGCTGCATCTTGCGACCTAGCATTCGTTGCGAGCGCTAGAGTGATCAACGCCGCGCCTGCGATCCGTGAAAAGTATTG
>JANPMK010000092.1:0-22551 GCA_031422775.1 Akkermansiaceae bacterium
ATAATCACGTGAGTCATTCGTCGCGACGCATAAGTCTACGGCGAGCTGACAGCCCCGCTTCCACACCTCAAGATCTTCAAACGTCGTCATTATTTTTCTTTTTCTTTCCTTAAAACTGAACACTTCAAACTAGCAAACTGACGAACTAAAGTTCGTCATCACTTACAGCTGTTAGCGCTGCGGCTTTTTGGTATTCGGTGACGCGGCCTTCGAAGAAGTTTTGCTCTTTCTTGATGTCCATCATTTCAGCGAGCCATGGGAATGGGTTAGAAACGGATTCGTTGAGCGGGGCAAGACCACAGGATGTTAGACGACGATCGGCGATGTAATCGATGTAAGTTTCGAAATCCTCTGAGTTCAGACCGAGACCTGAGACCGGAAGACAATCGCGGATGAAGGCTTTTTCGAGACGGATACCCTCGGCCATGGTCTGGCGAAGATCTTCACGGAAATCCTCGGTCCAGATATCTGGATTTTCATCGATGAGATCCATCAACAAGTTGCGGAAGACTTCGATATGGTTCGACTCATCACGAAGGGTGTAACGGAACATCTGCCCGATGCCTGGGAATTTATTCTGGCGATACAGCGAAAGGATCATTCCGAAGAGACCGTAGAACTGAGTGCCCTCCATGATTTGTCCGAACATGAAAATGTTCTTAGCAAGAGACTGCTTGTTTTCTGTAATGGTGAGGTCGATATCACGGCGAAGCGCACGTGAGTTCGAGGTCACAAAGTTGTTTTTCGCGGTGATCGTCGGGACGTCTTCGAATATCGCTTCGCATTCATGCGGGTTGATGCCGAGTGAGGAAATCATGTAAACGAGGCTGTCTGCATGGATGTTTTCCTCGTGGGCGTGGCGGCCAAGAACGAGTTTCAGCTCAGGAGCAGTCACCACTTCACGGACGACGTGCAGCACGTTGTCACCGACAATTCCCTCGGCGGCGGAGAAGTAACCAATGCCCATTTTGATGATCCAACGCTCAACATCGGAGATTTCGTTAGAACGCCATTGCTCAACATCCTTCTGCATCGAGATGTCCTCTGGCTCCCAATGATTGTTCTTCATCGTTTTATAGAGGTCGTACGCCCACTGATATTTGAGCGGGAGGATGTTGAAGAACATCGTCACCTTACCGTTGATGACTCGCTTGGAATTGAAGGCCAGCTCTGCTTTTGCCTTATCGAGAATGAAGGTGCGGGCGCCGAGGGTGACTGTGGTGGTAGACATAGTTAGATAGTTAGAAATGTTGCTGAAAATGGTTTCAAAAGTCGCGCTGACGTCAAACGCAGCGTGGGAGACACTGCACGAAATTCGTCCTCTGGGTCAATCGGATTTTGCAGATGTAGTATCCACAAATTATTCACAATACCACATGTAGTATATGCTTGAGATACCCGTAAAGTCCCGCTCCTTTAAATTTGGGAGTTCCACGGCACAGCCATTAATCTCATTCACAGGTCTAGGTAGTGAAAAAAAATTAGCAAATGGGGTTTTTCCCACCCGTTCACAAAAATTTGAAAAAAATGATTAAGATATCCTTATTATCTGCAAATACGGACCATCTCATTGACGGAACTCATTGAAAATGAACGATATAAAATTTTATGAATTAAGCCTTTAAAAACTCTCCGGGAGGAAAAAGGCGCGAGAATCTTTGCAAAACAAGGATGATTCGTTTTAGGTGGGCTAATGAAGCGACTCGCAACCCACTGGCAAATTCTCATCGCATTGGTCTTAGCGACCGTTACCGCCCATGTGCTGCGTGGTTTGTTCGACGGCGCGCCTGAATCATCGTCAGGCGCAAAGCTTGCAGCGGGTGCATTGGCGACGTGTGGTTTCATTGGAGATCTTTTCATGCGTGCTTTGAAAATGATCATCGTGCCTTTGATTGTGACCGCAGTGATTTCAGGAATCACCGGCATGAAAGGCGTGCAGGGCTTTGGCCGGCTTGGTTTCAAAACGATTAGCTTTTATCTAACATCTAGTTTGATTGCGATTATGATTGGCCTGATATTGGTGAATTTGATCCAGCCTGGCTTAGTAGATGGCAAACCCAACGAAGCAATTCGCGCTGCATTTGAAGATAATAAAGCCTCGGCAGATACTGCGGACTTGGAGAAAGTCGATGCCGCGAGTCAGCGCAAAGGAAAAGATTTTCTCGCGATATTCAAAGCGATGCTACCGGAAAACATCGTCCACGCGGCAAGCGATAACAGCCAGATGCTTGGAGTCATTGTATTGAGTTTCCTTTTTGCAATCGCTGTCACCCAACTTCCCGGCGACACAGGAAACAATGTTAGAGATTTTTTCTCAGCTGCAAACGATGCGATGATCATTGTGACCAAATGGATCATGTCTGTTTCACCCATCGGAGTATACGCATTGATACTTCCGGTGATTTATGAAGCCGGGCTCGATCTCTATTTTCAGTTAGGAAAATACTTTTTCACCGTGCTATTTGGGCTGCTCATTCACTTTGGGATCATTTTACCTTTGGCATTGAAATTCATTGGGAAAACCAGCCCGATCGCTCATTTGAAAGCAATGCGTCCCGCGCTATTACTCGCATTTTCAACCGCCTCATCGGCTGCAACGCTTCCCGTCACGATGCGCTCCGTTGAAGAAAATGCAGGAGTTTCCAAGCGCATATCTAGTTTTACCCTGCCTCTGGGCACCTCGGTAAATATGGACGGAACCGCTCTCTATGAATGTGTGGCTGTGATTTTCGTCGCGCAAGTCATGGGCATCCAACTGGGATTCGGAGCGCAGTTTTTCATCGTGATCGCTGCCTTGCTTACCAGCATCGGAATGGCCGGCATTCCTTCCGCGAGCTTGGTGGCGATTCTGCTGATCCTGAAAAATTCCGGTATTCCAAACGCAGAGGTAGCCGTCGTCACCCTGCTGGCGGTGGATAGGCTATTGGACATGAGCCGGACGGCAGTCAACGTATACAGCGACAGTTGTGCGGCAGTCATTGTCGCACGCAGCGAGGGCGAAGTGTTTCTTTTCGATGAACCAGAGCCTGAGAAATCTACTGATGAAGATAATTTTTCGGACGATAGATCATCGCAAACGGAATAAACAGCAAAGCTGTGCCGCCCATAAGCGCACTGAAGAACCAGAAATATTTGGCTCCTTGGAGTTTTGGCTGTCCGCCAGAAAAAGTCGTTTTTGTGTAGAGTTCCTCGGCTGTCTTGGCGTTGGCCTTGGACTTGATGCCCAGAGCTTTTTTCCGCGCAGACAACCACGTTTCCTGCGGACGCAGCTTGTCTAGCCATGATGCCTTTTTCGGAGCCTCTTCCTCGGGCTTATCCAAGATGATGCCAGTATCCCATTTCGTGTTCCACTTGCCATCACTACCAGCGCTGCGGATACGGATGGAGTTGGAGTTCAGGATTTCATAACGAAACTCATTATTCTGAATGCGGTAAGTGGAGATCAACTCATCTCCGCGTGCTTGTTTGGGGAATGTGTTTCCGGCCGCAATCGACTCACTGATGATCTTGCTGGCGATTTCATCGAGTATGGATTGATGCTCAACTTGCAATGGATTTTCCACACCCTTTTCGAGTCGCTTGATGAAATCGTCCTCAGTGCCGGTCAGCCCATCATAGCCCGGCAACACCAAGGTGCGTGGAGCCGACTGCCAGTCTTTTGGTAAATTTTTCAGCGCCGTCTGGAGTTGCTCCTCTGCTGCGCTCGGAACACGGATAAATTTATTCACTTCAGCAACCAACACATTACCGAGCGCTACAGCAGCCAAGTAGAAGCACATGATGAACGACTTCATCTTGCGAGGCGACTGCGTATAGGCAAACTCCAGAGCAACGATGGAAATCATGATCTCTGCGGCGGTTAACAACGCAAACGCTGCAATCTGCCACTTAATATTTGGCCTATCACCTGCATCAATCCATTCTTGGATGATACTCACCAAAACAAAGGCGGCAGTCATCAACACGAAGCCGACGCCCATTTTCCGCAAGGAACTCAAAGGCCAGAATTTCTGAACGAATGGATAAATGAAATAACTGAATAGCGGGATGAAACTCAACACGAATATGGGGTTGAGCGATTGGATTTGGGAAGGCAACCAGGATAAACCGAGGAAACTTCTATCCATGTTCTGAGACTGGAAAATCCACGTAGTACTTGTTTGATCGAACAATGCCCAGAACACCGTGACAAACAAATACACCGGCAACAGTTTCAGTATCGTAATCAACCCTTCTTTACATAAAACCTCTTTCAAAAAGCCCAACCCGCCTGCAGGAACATGCGCGAAACGGTGACGACCCATCCAAAAGATAAACGTCGCAATCGCCATCAAAACTCCCGGAACACCAAATGCCAAATGCGGTCCATACCATTCTAACAACCAAGGAGTAAGAATCGTTGAAGCGAAGGCTCCGAGATTGATCGAAAAATAAAACCAGTTAAATACTTTTGAAAGAAGATGAGAGTTCTGCGTGCCGAATTGATCTCCGACGTGCGCGGAAACACAGGGCTTTATGCCCCCTGCCCCAAGCGCAATGAGACTCAAACCAGCAACTAACCACCATTCGGAATATCCAAACTGCCCCATCATCGCCAACGCCGCATGACCCGCGCAATAGACAAGGGATAAAACTATGATCACCTTGTATTTTCCGAAAAATGCATCCGCCAGAATAGCACCGATAATAGGTGTGAGATAAAATGCAGCGTTGAACCAATGAAAAAGCTCTGTGGATCGGGTTTGATCCATAGGCTTACCTATCTCACCATTCATCAAGAATAAATACTGAGTGAAGAACATCGGGAGAATCGCCTTCATCCCATAAAACGAAAACCTCTCCGCTGCTTCGTTACCGATGATATGCGGAATGCCCGAAGGCATTTTGGTGGTTTCCTCAGGAGTCGTTCGGTAATTCATGTTCTATATGTTCCCAACTTGGCGGAAAATCTGACACACGTGACCTAGAAGCATTCCGCATTTTGAAGCGCTCGATCAACGACCGCTTAGTGTTTTCTCGAGATACTTCTCTTGCTGACTTATTTCTGCTTGCCGTGAGCGTGTGTTGAATTTCGCACGACCTCGTGTTTTCAGCCTGCTAGAAATGCGATCCAATTCCTCGATGGTGGTTTTGCATTGAGAAGCCGTTGAGGGAGTGATGGTCATCGTATTTGACTTAAGAAGCTTGAGATCGCTCAAATAGTCATCCGCTACTTGTCGATACCAAGCTAGCGGGCCATTATGATTCGCATCGATCTTACGTATGATATTATCAAAAAATGGAACTGCCTGATCTAGCCCTCCCTGCTCCCAATTTTTCAATCCCGAGATCATACAAGCCATCAGATGTTCATTATCAGGCTTATCAAAATTCATCTTTTTGAAATCTTGGAACTGCGGATCTTGAATGCTTTTAAGCGTGGGCACTAACACCGTGGTAAAGCTCGGAGACAACTTGGAAGAATGACCTTCTATATGTTCACTCACCAATTTCGCATGACGGGACGCATCGTTCATCCGTCCATCTAACAAAGCCGCAGCCACCCCGTCCAAGCCAGCCCACGAACGGGTCGGCTCCTCAACTTTGGAATTAGAAAACAACTTAATAAACCCCTCTTCAGATTCCCGAAGTTTTCCCTGCTTCATCAAATCTTTTGCTCTGTTATACTGACTGATGATTTCCTTGCTGTTATCCGTAGCATTAGCATCTGTTTGCCCTGTGCCAACGACCGTTGAAGGACCATCGGAGCCGCCCGAGTTGATGATTCTGATCAACACAAACACCACAATTAAAAACACCACTACTGATACAACCGTCGTGATTAAGGTTTTTCTTTGCTTCTCTCGTATTTGTATCCGCTGAACCGCATGAGCATGAGCAGCTGCAGCTTGATGATTCCCCCCATTTTCCAATGCTTTAATGGCTCCTTCCAGAGCAAGGATCATTTCATCGTAGCTCCTGTAACGATTTCTAGGATCGTAAGACATCGCACGATCTACGATCGCACACGTTTCATAAGATACCTCTGGTGCAACTCGTTTGAGTGGGATCACCTTGGTTTTGGCAATACGCAACAGCTTGGTGTCCATGCTATCCTCTGAGCAAGAGGGCACACCTGCGAGAGCATGATAGAGAGTTGCACCGAAGGCATAAATGTCCGACCGGAAATCCTCAACTCCACCTTCGATCGCCTCTGGCGGCACGTAGTAAGGAGTAGCCCAAATTTCATCCGCTTTCGCCTCACCACCTTTGGTCACCAGCGCGAGACCGAAATCCACGATCTTAGCATTGCCTTCAGCATCAAAAAGAATATTTCCTGGCTTGATGTCGCGGTGAATCAAACCTGCGGATTGCGCGCCTCTCAAACCTTCCGCGATTTGAATCGCGAGCGGTAGGACTTCCGCTTCGGTCAGTTTTCCCTGCTCGTGAATCCGGTGCTCAAGATGTCCACCGGGAACGAACTCCATCGCGATGTAAAACAACCCAAAGGCCCGACCCGTCGTCAAAATTTTCACCACATGTGGGTGGCTGAATGATGCGGTCAAACGCGCTTCGTCCTCGAAGGCAGCGATCCGCTTTTCATCTTTTGAGTATTCCTCACTCAAAATTTTCAGCGCGACCTCACGATTCAACGTTTCATCGATCCCAGCGAAAACAGAACTCATTCCACCAATCGCATGACGCTTGATTACCGTGTAAGGTCCGAACTGTTTCTTGATACGGTTTTCTTCTCCGCACGTTGGACAAGCGACTCGTGAATATGGAGGCAATCCGAAAACAGACATCGGATTTCCGCATGCAAAACAAAGCACGATATCATCATCTGTCTCTGACATAGTAAATCTAGAATCCATTTCCGAGGCTTAAAACTTCGGATTGCTGAACAATTAAATGCTTTATACGTAACTCCAAGGCAACATTTTATTCCATTTTCGACACCTTCCCTCTTGCAACCTCAGCCATTTCAACGAAAACCTCAGCCGTGATCGCAAGACTCAGAGGAAACATCATCGAAGCCTACCCAAACCGCCTCGTCGTCGATTGCCATGGGGTAGGCTACGAAGCGATCATTCCCATCTCCACTTTCGATCGCTTACATCCGGTTGAAGGCACATTCGTCGATCTCCGCACCCATCTCCACATTCGGGAAAATGCCCAGACGCTTTACGGTTTCGCCACCGAAGAAGAACGCGATGTCTTTCTCCTACTGATCGATCGCGTCTCAGGTATCGGCCCTGCGATCGCCATCGCCATCCTGAGCGGAATGCCCGTGACGATGTTCAAATCGGCTGTCGTGGCTGGCGATGTAGCGCTTTTATCCAAATCCAAAGGGGTAGGCAAAAAAACCGCTGAACGCATCATTTTGGAACTGAAAGACAAGGTTGGCGTCACCGATACCTGGCAAGACGCCGCCTCAGGCGAAGTTTCCTCACAGGCAGCCGATGCCGAACTCGCCCTCATTGCTCTCGGCTACAAACAAGTCGATTCTCGGAAAGCCGTCCGCGGCATCCTCGACAAAGACCCAGCCGCCACCACCGAAGCCCTCATCCGCGGCGCCCTAAGAAGCCTGCAGGGATAGTCTTCTTGAAATTTGAAAATTGAGATTTGAAATTTATGATCCGCACCCGTTTCGCACCCTCACCCACCGGCTACCTCCACGTCGGCGGCGCCCGCACCGCCCTTTTCAACTGGCTCTTCGCGCGCAAACACAATGGCACGTTCATCCTCCGCGTCGAAGACACCGATGCCGCACGTAACACCGAAGAAGCCCGTCAGGCGATTTTCGACGGCATGTCATGGCTCGGACTCGATTGGGACGAAGGTCCTCAAAGTGGCGGCGATCTTCGGTCGCCGTCTGTTGGAAATTACGGCCCCTACTACCAATCTCAGCGCAACGACATCTACGACGCCTATTTCGAAAAACTCCTCGCTGCCGATCGACTCTACAAAGACGGCGATGCCTATCGTTTCCGCTTCGATCGCAAACCCATCACGATGCACGATCTCGTTTGTGGTGAGGTCACCATCGATTATTGCGATGAATCAAACACGCCGGACATGGTCATACGCCGTAGCGATGGTTCTTATGTGTTCCATTTCGTAAACGTCGTCGATGACCTCGAAATGAAAATCACCCACGTGATCCGCGGTGAGGATCATTTGATGAACACGCCGAAGCATCTTCAGCTCATCGAAGCACTCGGCGCTCAACCACCACAATACGCCCACATTCCGCTCATCCTCAATGCGGATGGATCCAAAATGTCCAAACGCGATGCAGGTGCCGCTGTGGGCGATTATCCGAAACAAGGTTTCCTCTCCGAAGCAGTCGTGAATTTCATCGCTCTTCTTGGTTGGTCATCGAAATCGGACGATGAAATTTTCACCCTCACCGATCTCATTGATCGGTTTTCACTCGAAGCGATTAACCGCGCCCCTGCCCGCTTTGATTTGGAAAAATGCAAATGGGTCAACCAACAGCACATAGCGAAAATCTCCACGGAGACGTTTGCAGATTTGGCGAAACCTTTCGTCCAAGCAGAAAACCTTCCGATCACCGAGAACTACCCGACCGTGATTGCGGCGGTGAAAGAGAAAGTCCGTCTTCTATCAGAGGTTCCGGCAGCTATTGATTTTCTCATCACCGATACCGCAGCGCAAGATGACGAAGCCGTTGCGAAAGCTAAAGGAAATCCAAACTCCGCATTCCTTCCAGCGCTCGCTGAGCACATGGCCGCACTAACGGATTGGTCAGCAGATATCGCTAAAGAAGCCATCGCTACAGTTGCTCAAGCCAACGGAGCAAAACCCGGCCAACTCATGTTCCCCGTCCGCGTCGCGCTATCTGGCCGAGCCCACGGTCCAGATCTCGGCGATATTTTTGCGATCTTAGGAAAAGAGAAGACAATCACACGCCTACGCTCTTTCCACTGATCACTCGGCACTTCTCACTCAAGCATACCCCAACCAAGGCCCAAGCCACTTCTCAGCTTCTTGTAGTGTCATTCCCTTCCGCCTCGCGTAATCCTCAATCTGATCCTTCTGCAACTCAGAAAGCGCGAAGTAATGACTCTCCGGATGTGAGAAATACAGTCCGCAAACTGCAGCTCCTGGATGCATCGCACAACTTTCGGTGAGGAAAACTCCAGTCGCATCAGTGGCACCTAATAAATCGAACAGAATCGGTTTCTCGGTGTGATCGGGTTGAGCTGGATAACCGGGAGCAGGACGAATTCCCTGATACTTTTCATGAATCAGGGCATCTTTGGTTAACTCCCCCTCCGCCTCGTATCCCCAAGCGATACGTGCCCGATGATGCAGCATTTCGGCACAGGCTTCTGCCAAGCGATCCGCGATCGCTTTGACCATGATTGCTCCATAAGGATCGTTCTCAGCATCGAGTTCCTTCGCATACTCATCCGCCCCATGAATCCCCACGACGAAGCCACCGATGAAATCGGTGGAAGTAGGTTTCACCCAATCAGATAGAGCCACGTTTGGTTTTCCAGAAGTCTTCTTCAACTGCTGCCGCAAGGTGTGAAATTTCGTCCGTTCGGTTCCGTCTTCGTTGTGCACGATGATGTCATCACCTTGCGAATTCGCTGGGAAAAATCCGTAAATACCTCGTGCGGTGAGTCGGTTTTCTGCGACGAGTCTCTCAAGATAAACACGTGCTTCGGCGTAGAGTTTTTTCGCCTCAGCCGCACCGCCTTCGTTTTTCGTTTTAAGTTCTTTCTTATCTCTATCCCAAACACCGCGCAATTCCCACGCATGGAAGAACGGTGTCCAATCGATGTATTCGAGGAGATCATTGATCGCAGGTTCGATCACACGCGTGCCGGTAAACGAAGGCACCGGCGGACTGTAAGAATCCCAATCATACTTCGGCCCCGCAGCGCGGGCTTCCGTGATGCTGATGGTTTCTTTCTTCGGTCCACCTAGGAAATTATCGCGTGCCTTCTGCTGTTTCTCACGAAGATCTCTAACGAATTCATCGCGACCGTCTTTGGAAAGCAGCGAGGTCGTCACGGGAACCGAACGTGAGGCATCAAGCACATGCACCACGGGTCCGGAGTAATGCTCCGCAATCTTGATCGCTGTGTGAGCAGCGGAAGTCGTTGCACCACCAATCAACAAAGGAACCGTAAAACCGCGGCGTTCCATCTCCTTCGCAACGTGCACCATTTCATCGAGCGATGGCGTGATCAAACCCGAGAGCCCAATGACATCTGCGCCGAGTTCAATTGCCTTATCTAAAATCTTATCGCAAGCGACCATCACACCCATGTCGGTGACCTCGAAGCCGTTGCAGGACAATACAACTCCAACGATGTTCTTACCGATGTCGTGAACGTCGCCTTTGACGGTAGCGATCAGGAAACGCCCGGCGGAGTTGCCGCGTTCTGCGATTTTTAACGCGTCGTCGTAGGACATGCCGAGGTTCTTTTCTTGGATCGCCAAAATATCCCCAGCGAGGTTTTCTGCTTTCTCGGCTTCCATATAAGGAAACAACCAAGCCACAGCCTTTTTCATCACGCGGGCGGATTTCACCACCTGCGGCAGGAACATTTTACCTGCGCCGAACAAGTCGCCGACAACGCCCATGCCGTCCATCAAGGGACCTTCGATGACTTTCAGCGGCCTGCCGTATTTCAAGCGAGCAGCTTCGGTGTCTTCGTCGATGAAGCGATCGATTCCTTTCAAGAGCGCATATTCCAAGCGCTTCTCAACTTCTTCTTCGCGCCAAGAAAGATCTTCCTCAACTTTCTTGCCGCCGACACCTTTGTAGCTCTCAGCAAGATCCAGAAGACGCTCAGTGGAATCATCTCTACGGTTTAGCAAGACATCCTCCACACATTCTAACAGATCTTTCGGAATCTCGTCGTAAACCTCCAACATGCCGGCATTAACGATACCCATGTCCATACCCGCCTTGGTCGCATGGTAGAGGAACGCGGAATGCATTGCTTCGCGCACCTTGTTGTTTCCACGGAATGAGAAAGAAATATTCGAAACACCCCCTGAAATCTTAGCGCCGGGAAGGTTCTCTTTGATCCAACGCGTAGCATTGATGAAATCCAAGGCGTAGTTGTTATGCTCTTCGATACCGGTCGCGACCGTTAGGATATTCGGATCGAAAATGATATCGTTTTGATTGAATCCAACCTCATCGACCAAAATCCGATAAGCGCGTTCGCAGATACGAATTTTCTCATCATAGGTCGCCGCCTGACCTTTTTCATCAAAGGCCATCACCACAACTGCGGCACCATATTTCATGATGTGCTTGGCACTTTTAATGAAGACCTCTTCGCCCTCTTTGAGCGAAATTGAGTTCACGATCCCCTTGCCCTGAAGATGTTTCAAACCCTCCTCAAGAATCTCCCACTTCGAGGAATCCACCATGATAGGCACCCGCGCTACATCCGGCTCGCCTTGGAGGAGATTGAGATATTTCGCCATCATCGCCTTGCCGTCGATGAGGCCGTCATCGAAACAGATATCGATCACGTTCGCGCCGTTTGCCACCTGTTGACGCGCCACTTCCACCGCCGCCTCCAGATCATCGGCTCGAACCAATTTCGCAAACTGCGGCGATCCCGCGACGTTGGTGCGTTCCCCTATCATCAGGAAACCTTTTTCCTCATCGTGGTTATATGCCTCCGTCCCGGAGAGTCTGAGTGCTGGTTTGATTGGATTCATTATGGGATAAAAAATATTTTCAACGCACAGCCGCGAAGAACGCAAAGGTTCGCAAAGTTTTATGAGTTAGGAAATTGGTGGACGACTCGTTTGATCGATTCGGCGAGTTTAACGGTATGGAAATTAATAAGTAGTCCTAAATGATTTTTGGACATTTTGAGATAGGTCAAAAGTTGTGCCGAGTGAACTGGAATGATGTTTTCGACTGCTTTGATTTCAATCACTAAAGCATTCTCTACAAGTAGATCGATTCGATACGAATCTGGTAACTCCAAATCTTTGTAGGTCACTGGCAACATGACCTGTCTCACCGAAGCAATACCTCTCAAGCTCAGCTCATGCTGTAGAGAAGCTTCATAAGTCGACTCCAACAAACCCGGCCCAAGTTCTCGATGAACCTCGATCGCTGCACCAATCACATCGTTCGATAGTTTATTTAAAAAATCCTTCATCATTTCTTCCTCTGCGTTCTTTGCGGCTTTGCGTTGAAATTCTTCACCTAACAACCCTCCTCGGAGCCACGCCCCTCACTCCTTCTGCAATAGCTCTAACATGTTCCGGAGTATTTCCACAACATCCACCCGCAAAGTTAATCAATCCACTCACCGCGAAGTCTTTCATGAAGTCCTTCATGTGTGGTGGCTCAAGATCGAATCCGGTAGGAGCTAGTGGGTTAGGCAAGCCAGCGTTTGGATAAGCTGAAACATAAGTTTCCGCCACATCGGATAGTTCTTCCAAAAACGGCCGCATCAGATCCGGGCCAAGCGAGCAGTTTAAACCGATCGCCAACGGCTTGGTATGCGCGAACGCATTCCAGAGCGCCTCGACTTTTTGCGCGGAAATCATCGTTTCCCCACCCAAACCAACCGCTGCCGAAATGATCACAGGAAGACGAATGCCTTGCTCATCAAAAACATCCTGAACCGCCACCGCAGCTGCTTTGGCATTGAGCGAATCAAAGATCGTTTCGATCATCAAAATATCACACCCGCCCTCAATCAACCCGCGCACCTGCATCCGATACGCTTCTAACACCTGATCAAACGTCACCACTCGAAACGATGCATCCTCCGCATCCGGCGAGTTACTCAAAGAAACCGTCAACGGCCCAATCGCCCCCGCAACGTAACGTTTCACTCCAGTGTCTGTCCCGATATCATCCGCCATTTTCCGCGCAAGCTGGGATCCTTTGACATTCATCTCCCACGCCAGCTCGTTCAAAAAATCGTTCTCCAAAATCTTCTGGAAAAACTCCGGGTCTTTCCTCCCACCCTTCTCCCGTGGATCCTCGATGAAAAACTCGCTCTGTGCGATCCCCGTAGCCGAGAAGGTATTCGTCTCGCAAATATCCGATCCTGCCTCGTAAAATCGCTTATGAATATCCGCAATCACTTGCGGCTGCGTGATCGAAAGAATATCGCCATTGTTCAGCAAATCCTTCTCGTTGTTCACATATCGCTCACCGCGCGCCGCAGCTTCATCGAGGCCATACGTCCGTATCGTCGTCCCCATCGCGCCATCCAGCACCATGATCCGCTGTGCCAATTCCTTTTCGATTTCCGCTGTGTGATCCGACTGAGCCATGGCCAAAGCCTAATTCATCCAACCCACGCTTCAAGATACAAATCATCAAATCACGATATGACGATGGGATAATCTCCAAAACCCCTAGAATGAACGATTCACGTAAAAAATCCGTGCTTCTGAGCCGAAAAAACTCAATCTTTGTGAAGAAATTTTCACAAAATGTCCGCATCCATCCAATTTCTAAATACTGAACGCATCCCCACCACCGGTTTTCTTGCGATTCCTGGACGACTCGATTTACAACAACTTCTTCAACTTGAGAAACAATTCCACGGACGAACCATCACGTTTCTGATCGAGGAAAACGATTCGTTTGACCCCGCCCTCCGCAGTCACATGGAGCGATCCGAGCGCGGCGCGATGTTTTCCATCAAAGACGAAAAGCCAGGGGCCGCTGGTCAACAACTAGCAGCATACCTCAAAAACGGTGGCGTCCTGTTGTTCGTTCCCGGCCGTTCGAAAGCCCGACCGGCGACACCTATACACATTCCTTCCACTCATCTCAAAACTCTCGTTTCGCTCCAACTTCCCACCCTCCCCATCGCGATCGATTGCCCACGCGAATCATGCATGGGAATCGAAAAAATTTCATCACTCCCGCAAGCCGTCTTTTCAGTGGGTCGCTTACTGAACGAAAAAGAAGTCAATCTTCCGAGTTTCCAAGAAAGGCTGTTAGAGGCATTTGAATCAGCATACAGCACACGCGCTATCATTCGCGGATCACTCGCCACAGCTTTGCTGCATGGTCTGAAAAAAAATCCCTCCATCAAACTTATCGATGGATCCAATGATTCTGATATTAGCTATTCTAACATTCTCCCAGCTGCCATCGCGCTTTCCAAATTCATTATCGAGGAAACCGAAAAGCCACGGGTCGCCATCGTTCTTCCTCCCGGCAAAGGCGGCTTAATCGCCAACCTCGCTGTCTTGTTCGCGGGGAAAATTCCAGTGAATCTTAACTTCACCGCTTCCCATGATGCGATCCGCTCCTCCATCCGCCAGGCAGACGTGGATCGCTTCATCACGGCCGATCCCTTTGTCCGTAAGGTCTCCAGCTTCCCATGGCCGCCAAATCGCGACCTTATTTTCATCGAACGCACGCTTCCCGAAATCAAAAAAGAGATCGTCAAATGGGCATTGATTTCAAAATTTCTCCCCGCCGCATGGCTCGCCAAAATCCTCGGCCTCAACAACCGGCGCGATACCGATGAAGCCATCCTGCTATTCACCTCCGGCTCATCCGGCGAACCCAAAGGCGTGCCGCTTAGCCATCGCAATGTTCTCACGAACGTCCTTCAGTTCGGCTCACGTCTCGACATCAACAGCCAAGCATCCATCCTCGGTTGCTTGCCTTTGTTCCATTCTTTCGGCTGCACCGTCACACTTTGGTATCCAGTCATCGAAGGCATCAACCTCATCACTTATCCCTCCCCACTCGAAACCAAACGCCTAGCAGAACTCATCTCGATTCACCAAGTCAACGTCCTCCTCGCCACTCCGACCTTCCTGCGTGGCTACATGAAACGCATCGATCCCGCCCAACTCAAATCACTCGAACTCGTCGTCACCGGTGCAGAGAAACTCCCGCAAAACCTCGCCGATGCATTTGAGGAAAAATTCGGCGTACGTCCCATGGAAGGCTATGGTCTCACCGAGACATCACCTGCCACCAACGTCAATCTCCCGAACCCCGATGCAGTCGCAAACTCTCATTCCCTCCCCGCTCGTCTCAACGGTTCCGTTGGCCAACTCCTTCCCGGCATTGCCATCCGCCTCGCCGATCCCGTCACCAATGCCCCCGTGCCAATCGATCAACCCGGCATTATCATCCTCAAAGGTTCTAACATTTTCCCTGGTTACCTTCGCGACATCAAACGCAGCAACGAAGTCCTAACAGCCGATGGTTGGTTCAAAACTGGCGATGTCGGTTTCCTCGATGCCGATGGTTTCCTCCACATCCAAGGCCGCATATCCCGCTTCTCAAAAATCGCTGGCGAAATGGTCCCTCACGAAACCTTAGAAGCCGCCATCAACAAAGTCCTCGGACTCGATAGCGAAACCGAACGCAAAATCGCCATCGTCGGCGTCCCCGACGACAAAAAAGGCGAAGCCATCGTCCTTCTCTCCACCATCGCCGGCCAAGCCCTCGAACAAGAATGCATCGACCTCCGATACAAACTCCTCGACGAAGGCATCACTTCCCTCTGGTGCCCAAGACAAATCATTCCTGTGAAAGACATCCCACTCCTCGCATCCGGTAAACTCGACATCAAAGGCTGCCTAGAACTCGCTAAATAAGGAGCATGGATTTACCCATCCGATCTATCATTTCAAAACATCTTCAAGCTTTGATACCTTTTGCTAGTTCCCCACGTCGGATTTTTCCCAGCGAACTCCGTGGAAATTTTTCTAGCTGAAAAACTTTGCTGATCTGCTCCAAGCCCGGCGCAATTCGTTGATAATCCTCAACACATCCCGCCGGAATCTCCCCTTCGAAAAAAGCGACTAATACATGCTCTTTTCGTGAATCCGGTAGCGCGATCACCGCGAACTTTTCCGAAGAAACTCGCCCTGCCGAGATCTCAAGAAATCGTTGCTCCACCGCCTCAAGATCCACCAACACCCCCAGCACTTTCACCAAAGCATCCATCCGCCCGAGGGGTTTGAGATGATTTCCTGAAATCATTATGCGGTCATTTGTTAGAAACGATTTTGATGAATTCGATTCAAATCTCAAACCGTTCTTCTCCTCTTGCAGATACCCACGAAACAAAGCCTCGCCAGATATTTTCAACCTATCATCCGCATCGGTCTCAACTCGCCAGATCGGCAGGATCTGCAAATTTCCTTCACAAAAAGGCAGACCTAAATCACCTATCGATTGTGTGGCGATCTGAGAACCTGCCTCAGTCATTCCATAACTCGCCAACACCGGCCAACCTAGATCACGCGCCGCTTGACCCAAGGTTTCAGGCAATCGCCCACCACCCACCACCAGCGCCAAAAGCTTTTCCGGTGCCTGAAACTTTGCCTCGACCAAATCATGAACTTGGGCCGGAACCAGAGAAACATGCGTCACTCCCTCGTCAGAAATCCATCGCTGAAATTTCCGCGCATCCCATTTCCCTAACAACTCGGTAAATCCACAACCCGCCTGAAACACCCGCGCCAAAATTGCAAACCCACCCACATGGTCGATGGGTAACGCTAACCCCCACTTGGATTGACTATCCACGCCTAACCACGCATTCACCGCTTTAGCCGAAACCAGGATTGCCCGCTTTTCATGCACCACCCATTTCGGCGCGCCAGTGCTGCCGGAAGTTTTGAAAATGACCGTGCCACCGCAGTCGCCCATATCAGGAATGATATCCAAACCTCCAGCCACGACACAGTTCGTTGGATCATCCCAAAACGACTGCGATAAAAATGAGCTGCGATCCATGGTGAAAATCCTGCGCGACTCCGAAATCATAAACTCACCCAGGTCAATGCGGCAAGTTCATCATCAAAGCCCAAACCCGTCCCACCGGGTGCCTTGAAAGCCGGTTTCCAATCGCCCAACTTCTCGGTGAAAGCGTCTTTTTCAAACAGATGATGCGTCTGCACCCCACAAGTTCCGATCAACCCTGGAAAAATCAACTCAGTCCGCGCCGCTTCCCATGCCGCAAATGCCTGACCCAATGGATGATCCATGTAACTCGTCATCACTACACGTTGCGAATGCATCATCGCCGCTTCGCCTAACAAAAATGGCTCATCCACCGCCGGCTTGATCACCATGCACTGCGCCGCAATGCGATGCGGACCCGATTCTCTATCAACCGCCAACGGCACGCGATACTTCTTCCAAAGCTCCGCCCAAACACTTTCCGAAAACGGACAGATATCCTCCACGAAATCGATCTTACGCCTCACCACTTCTGACAATCCTCCGAGAAATCGTTCTGCCGATTCTGGATCGAGTAACTCATTGAAATCGATTCTCCATTTCAGCGCCGGATACTCGACTGACATATCTTCGAGAAAACGCGTTTCCACAGAAATGTTCCGACCCGCCTTGATCTTCACCGTGTCGAACCCGGCTTCCACCGCAAGCGCGAGCTCTTTGACATTTGCATCAACCAATGTCGCGTGACTGCGAGGGACTTCCATCTCCTCAAACAACGACTCCTCCGCGACCCGAGCTACATTGTCGTATTCCGCACAGCGCAACGCCCGTTTCACAATCGGCCAAACGCGTCGGCCTTTTAAATCTTCCAGACATTTTTCTAACGACGGATCACCCAATTCCGGCCAAGGGTGAATACAACCATAACCATCCCCCACCCGAATCAACGCCCCTTCGAATTCACGTCGCGAAGAAATAGAATTCAAAAAACTCCGCGCCCTCAGGCGGTATGGCGAAATCCAGATATCTGTGCGTTCTAAAAATTCCATATAAATCCTAACCTAACAGTTCATCAGCAATCGCCATCCATTCATCTTCCAAGCTCACATTCTTACCGGGCATATCCTTACCCGCCCGCGCATACCAATACCCGGCATTTCCTAAATCGCCTTCTTCGCGATGCAGCCACGCATGAATCCACGACCCAGCTTTCCCCGGCAAATCCTGACAAAGATCGTGCGCCTTGTCCCATTTTCCCGCCCGCGCATACCACAAACATTCCCCAACCGCACCCACTCCTGCGGGCGGCTGAGTGTCATCGATTACGGATTGTGCTAAATCGGTGGCTTTCATCTTCCCAAAGATCGATACCCGCTCTCTTTCGTTAAGCAAACAAAAACCCTATCAAGAACGTTTTACGAAAAGGTATAGCCGCTGGAGCAAGAAGATTTAAGTAAATGAGTAGCGATAGAATGGGTTGTTCCAGCCCTTCGTTATCTTCGTTACCTTCTGTGAAATAATTTCTGCACAGAAGGAAACGAAGGAAACGAAGGAGCTGCGCGCTTAGCTTACAATTTTGGAATTGAATTAAGAACACCTCAGACAGAAAAATGGTGGGAAGAAAATAAAAAGGGATAGTTAGAGTTAGGCTATCCCAACCCTCCGTTAACTCCGTTCGCTTCACACCCCGATAAAGTCGGGGCTGTGAAAAATATTTCTGGTTTGATCGAAAATTTATCTCGTCAACCCATCGATTATCCGTCTTTTATTTCCCCGCCATGAAGGTAACTAAGTCCTCCCCCTTAGTGCTTGCAGTTCTACTCGCATGCACCCCCGCCGTTTCCGCCGAGCTTCCATCCATCGATAAAAAGCCTTGGGAAAAATATTTCATCGTTCTGAAAAATCGAAAATTTCAGTTCGGCATCACTCCTGATGGAGAAGCTATGATTTATCCCCTCTCGAAACGAGGCGAGATCATCAGCACAAACAATCCCATCATTTTTAAAGTCGAAATCCTCGAAGCCAAATCAGACGGCAAATTCATCAGTAAAAAAATTGATCCTAACTCACTAAAATCAGATCAATCTGCCGCCTTCAATCCAGAAAATTCCTTCACCTATGATGGCAGCGTCACGGGAGGAGCTACTTTTGAAATCACCATCACTCCCGATAAGCAGGGTTTTAGCGTCACTGGAAAAATCACCGACAAAGGCAAACTCACCAACCCTCTCAACGTCGCCATCTCTATGGGACTGAGACCGTATCCGAAAGACGCCACCCGCACCGTGGGCGAAACCAAAATTTTCGAGCAGCGCGTCAGACGCGATAAATTCGAGGCAATCATCAAATCCGGCTCCAGAAAGTCTTACAATTTCGCAGGAGGAGCAAACTTTGGCTCTGATATGCCCACTGGCGTGGAAAGTCTCAGCATGAAATCAGAAGCCCATGATTTCACCGAATTTCAAGTTACCGTCACAGGCGGAGCCAAAATTACCTTTGAAGATAAAAACCAACTCGTCACCGACGGAGTCGACTTCAGATGGATCATCCCAGCCGATGCCGACCCCGACACCGACATCCTAAAAGTCAGCGCTAAGTAGGATTCCACCGATAATCCGCGGTTGAAACTGCGGATTATCGGTTCATGCCTGTTGACGCATGCAAAATTTCCGCCCAAGCTGCGCGCGAAACCATTCGCACCCTTCATTGATATGACATTATTAAGACGTTTTCTCGCTATCGCACTCGCCACCTCCCTCATTTCTGGAGCCAGCGCCCAAAATCTTAAAATCGCTACTGTAGATATGCAGGAGCTATTTAAGCAATACCACCTGACCAACGCAGCGCAGGAACAAATCAACCTTGAGCGCGCGAAGATCAACCAACTCAATGAAGACCGCCTCGTTCGCATTCGTGAAATCGAAGCAAATCTTGAGAGCTTCAAAAAACAAGTCGAAGACCCTTCTGTCAACGAGTCCAAGAAGCAAAGCATCGCCAAAGAATTCCAAATGCAGCAACAAGAAGGCGTCCAACTCGATAAAGAACGCCGTGAATTCATCCAACGCCGCACCGAAGCATTGAATCAAAATATGGTCGAGCGTATGAAATCCATTCTCGAAGACATCCGCAAATTGGTCGAAGAAAGATCGAAAGCTGATAACTACGACCTAGTCTACGACAAATCCGGCACGAGCACCTCACAGGTTCCTGTGCTTCTTTACAGCAAGGACACGATGGACATCACCGCCAGCTTGCTCAAAGTTCTCAACAAAGACGCACCTGCGAGTGACAAAAAGGAGGATGACAAAAAGGCCGATGATAAAAAAACGGATGACAAAAAGCCAAAGATCGTGCCTGGCACTCCTAATCCATAAGGAGAAAATCTAACCCTCTTCCCTTTGGCCATCAGCCTAAGTCTTTCCGAACTCGCCAACCTCATTGATGGAACCATCATTTGCGGTGAGGCGAGTTCTCGCTTTTCCGGAATGGCCGCGCTCGATACAGCAGGATACGAAGAAATCAGCTTTCTTGGAAACGAAAAATATCTGCCACATTTCCTAGCCACTAAAGCCGGTGCGGTGATCGTTCCTGTCGGTTACGATTTCAAGACTGATGGCCCAGCGCTCGTCGCTGTCCCAAATCCATCCCTCTCCTTCGCCGCAGTGGTACGCCATTTCGCCAATCACTCTCGCACGTTCAAACCCGGCATCCACCCATCAGCCAGCGTTTCTGATTTCGCAAAATACAACCCCAACAAAGTTTGTATCCACCCCGGCGCCGTCATCATGGATGGCGCATCCATCGGCGATGGCTCAGAAATCGGCCCCAACTCCGTGATCTATGATAACGCAATCATCGGTGAAAACTGCCAGATCCGCGCCAATGTCACCATCACCGAGCGTTGCGTCATCGGCTCACGCGTCATCATCCACCCCGGAACGGTCATCGGCTCGGATGGCTACGGCTACGAGTTCTCCGAAGGCAAACACGTCAAAATCGACCAGGTCGGCATCGTCGTCATCGGCGATGATGTGGAGATCGGCTCAAACACCTCAATCGACCGCGCACGTTTTGGAAAAACCGTCATCGGCGAGGGCACCAAGATCGATAACCTCGTGCAGATCGGCCACAACGTGATCATTGGCAAACATTGCTTAATTGTCTCTCAATGCGGACTCGCAGGCAGTTGCTGCATCGAAGACTACGTCACGGTCGCCGCTCAGTCAGGCATCGCTGGACACGTCACAGTTGGCGCAAACACCATCCTAGCCGGACGCGCTGGAGTCACCACCAATCTTGCCGGAGGCATGGTCTACGCAGGTAAACCCGCCATTCCAATGAAAGAAGACACCAAGCTTCAAGCCCACGTCCGGCGCTTACCCAAACTCCTCGAGCGCATCAAAGCTCTCGAAAAAATCGTATCCAAAGACTCACCCGAATAAACTACCATCATGTTTGATTTTTCATGGTTCTCCCAACCCGATGCATGGGCTGCCCTGCTGACCCTCACACTGTTAGAAATCGTTCTCGGCATCGATAACATCGTTTTCATTTCCATCCTCTCGGACCGACTCCCACCAGAGCAACGCGCCAAAGGCAGAACCATCGGCCTCGCTCTCGCCATGGTCACCCGCCTCATGCTGCTAGCCACGATCAGTTGGATCATGAGCCTCAAAGCCGTGTTGTTTTCCATCCCTATACATCCAGCATTCTGGAAAATGTCCCCCCATGCAGCCGAACACGATGGCCTACTCGGCATCAGCGGCAAAAGCCTCATCCTCCTCATCGGCGGTTTCTTCCTCATCTGGAAAGCCACCAAAGAAATCCATCACAAACTCGAAGATCACGAGGACGCTCAGAAAACATCGAAAGTCGCCAGCTTCGGTGCCGTCCTCGCCCAAATCGCCATCATCGATATCGTGTTCTCTATCGACTCCGTGATCACCGCTGCCGGCATGGCCGATCACCTCTCGGTGATGATGCTCGCCGTTGTAATCTCAGTCGGCGTGATGATGCTCGCCGCCGGGACGATCAGCAACTTCGTTTCCAAACATCCTTCCATCAAAATGCTCGCTCTGTCGTTCTTGATCTTGATCGGCACCGCCTTGATCGCCGAGGGCTTCCACTTCGAAATCCCCAAAGGCTACATCTACTTCGCCATGGCGTTCTCGCTCAGCGTAGAAATGCTGAACCTAAAAATCCGCAACCGTGGATCGGTTCCGACACCGCATTAGCTATAATTTAACTCTCCGTGAATTGGCTCTTTATTACAAAAGGCAACCTCAGAACAAGATATGCTAGGCAACCGCGGACAGTTCTCAGATTCGCTTCGCTCTGAACAGTCCAGCGCGCAGTTGCCTAGACTCCAACGATGGGCGCAATGACGCAAGAGCAGGTCAATTTGGAAGAGTGGGGAAATCCGGCAAACTGGCGTCACGGAAAATACTCCAGTAAGAGGGACACTCGCGTGTGGATACCGGCACGACCTTGGGGCAGTGGTAATGAGGTATTGACTTCGTATCCTGTGTTCTCGCTTAGAGGTTGTGCCTTCAATTATGGACATCCTCGAACCCGTGTTTGGATTGCGATACTTATTGGTTTGCCGTTCGTCCTTATCGGACTCAGAGCTCTACTTGCATGGCTACTTTGATTAGAATCGTTTGGGGTCAATCTTTTGGGTTAGGTCGCTCTTTAAACATCGTGGACCGAGTTGCATGAAATAGGGACAGAGGCGAATTCAGGTCGGAAGTGCGCGGCTTTTATTTCAGTTAGATAGGTATATAAAGTTTGGTGTGTTTCTGTCGAGACATCTTCGCGGTCGATTGTTGAGTTTATCCTGAACTATCCTGATCTGTTTCTCGGAGATGTGG
>JANPMK010000093.1:0-12184 GCA_031422775.1 Akkermansiaceae bacterium
TAGCCAATCCCGAGTCGCAACCGCTCTCCCTGCTTGCGTTGGCACGGGAAAACCCCGGCGCACATCTGGAAGAACTGGCGAAGGCGATCGAAGGCAAGACCGAGCCCACCAATTCATCCGGCGGCGAGATTCCCGCTTTCACTGCTTGGAAACTCCTCTTCAAACACCTTCGCGCGCAGCCCGTCGCGGATATCCGATCGGGCAAGTGGGATCGATATCTCGATGCATTGGAAAAAGTTGGCCAGTATTCATCCTCCGAACCACGGGATATCTATGCTTTCTTTCTCCAGTGCGGGATGCCCGAACGCGCCTTAATTTACCGCGCGACGGCGAAGAAAGCAGTCAGTTACGATTTAGATTATTTCTTCGACATGGTGGACAAGAATCCCTCGGTTTATGAGGGAAACTGAAACCACAGATCGGGAGCAGTTACCGCCATCGTAACTTTCCGATTTTGACCCCTCCACCACCGGCGGCGGGAAGGGTTGCTCGATCACAGTCAGCAGCGTGGTTGATCAAAACTCAACAGTGCGATCAATCTAATAGAAGTGACCCTACCTTTGAATAAGGAACTGGCAAGGGATTGGCTTATTGAACTGATTGAATCTGATTCAAAAGAACTCAGCTCCGTCACTCTGACGGGAGCCGTTGACAATCCCCTTTTTCCCTTACCCAGAGGTCCCTTCAGTGTATTCTCAGCGCTAGGTGAAAAAGCAAATTTCTAGCATTATCTGAGGTATTTGCAGTTAAAGGCGATAATTATGTCGCTTTTAGAGAATTGAACGACTAGAAACCTAATCCGGTTCACGACTTGGCAGGATCAAGTTCTGGAGTTTAGCCAGTAGTTTTTTTGATTCTATGGCGATCTGAGACCCGATTCACGGGAACAGTCTCAAGAGAAGTCACGATACGTGAACCGATTTTAATGTTATGAAAATGTATATTGGCAACCTGTCGTTTGATACGACCAAACAAGACCTCGAAAACCTATTCTCCGAATACGGAGCTGTAACGGATGTTCATCTCCCAACTGACCGTGAAAGCGGCCGACCACGTGGATTTGCTTTCGTAACCATGGACAGCAAAGACGCAATGAACAAAGCAATCGCTGGTGTCGACGGCACCGATGTCGGTGGTCGTTCATTGAAAGTAAACGAAGCCCAAGCCCGCGAAGAGCGTAGTGGTGGCGGCGGCGGCGGTGGCGGTGGCGGCTACGGCGGCGGTAATCGCGGCGGTGGTGGCGGCGGCGGTGGATACGGCGGCGGTAATCGCGGCGGCAATGATCGTCGTGAAGAGCGTGGCGGCGGCGGACGTCGTTACTAATCTGCTTTTAAGAAAAATTTACCACAGCAGTTCTCCGGTATCGGGGAGCTGCTGTTTTTTTGCCCAGCGCTGCTCTAACGCTCTCGGCTAATGATAGTTGACGTAGATTGTCCCGATTCCGCAAAACCCATACTTTTTGGTGATTCTCTTGATTTCAGCGTTTCAGCCTTACCCGTATACACCCCTTTTCCTCTTCCATAGACGGCCCTTCAGTGTATTGTTCACGGAAGGTAAAAAACAAATTCCTAGCGACCAATTTTTTCAATTCTTTCATGTTGAAGCTCTGGTCGGCCTTTCTCCGTAATAACCCTAATCATGAAAATTAAATCCAAGCTAGTTTCATTTAGCCTGCTAATGTGCTCCCTTGCCTCGGGTCAGGAGGCTAGTAATAAAGTAGAGTTAAAAGCGTGTCTCGGTCAGGTGCGCTTGGATGCCATGATTAAAGAGCTACAACCTCAAATCGATGCGGTGCGAGCGAATGAATTGCGCTTGGATTCTCCGGCGTTTGCCGAAGCCAGAGCCAAAATAGATCATGAAGCCAACCAACGTGATGCCTATGCCTCCGGGCTCTACTGGCATAAGGATTTAGAAGTTGCCAAAACAGAAGCGCTCCGCACGGGACGAAACATTCTCTCGCTACGGTTATTGGGCAATCTGGATGAGGAATACAGTTGCGCCAATAGTCGATTTTTCCGCACCTTGCTCTATCCTAATCCTGACGTTTCCAACTATCTCCGCCAGCACTTTGTGCTGCATTGGAAATCAGTCCGTCCTGCTCCGCTGATCACGATTGATATGGGCGATGGACGGCGTATCAAACGAACCATCACTGGCAACAGTATTCACTACGTTCTGAATTCGAACGGCGAAGTTCTGGATGCCCTTCCGGGGATTTATCCACCCGTTGCTTTTATCCAAGCCCTAACCCGCGCTGAGATTAATACGACGGGGAAGACCGCTGAACAGCGACGACTCTGGCATGGTCAGGAGGCGAGCCAATTGTGCCAGGAATGGCTCTATGCTGCGGTTCACGCAGAGGTTTATGGAATAGAGAACAGAGTGTTATTGAATACAAGGGACTGGCGTTCGACCCTCAAGGGACTCGCTGGTAATGCCTTTCCCGCAGGTGCCGATGTAGGTAAGCTAACCTTCTCATTTTCGCCCGAAGATCTGCTAGATCGCTTTAGACCAAGGGCAATTCAGAATGCCATCCCAGAGCATAAAGAAGAGAAGCTTGATCTGCCCGTATTAATCCAGGATCTCAATCATCGGATGCTAAACGACGTTCTTCCCCGTCCCATCGAATACGAACCTGCAAAGGGAATGGTGGAGCGACCAGTGATTAAGCAAGCTATGCCAGGACAAGCGGAACAAGCACTCGACCCAGCATCTCCGGAAACAGCCTCCGCATCGCTGGCGGGTCGCATGACCGCGAAAGGCTGGACGCAGATAGCCGTCCCATTCAGGCAACGCTCAATGAGCCTCGCGAGCAGGCGATTGATGGCTCAAAAGCAGCCAGCTGATGTTCTGACTGATGTGGAATTTAAAAGCGGAACACCTACAACTGGCAGCGCTTTCTACCGTATGCTTAACCGATTTGAATCCGCGATCGCTGGTGACATGGTGCGCAACGAGTATTTTTACCACACGCAAATTCATCAAATTCTTGAATCGGATCGCGATGGAAAATTGAGCAAGGATGTGGAATCTTTAAACCGAAAAGTATATGAGGAATTGTTTCTTACTCCTGACTACGACGCATGGCTAGGATTGGTGCCAGAAGACACATACACCGCATTGGAAAAAGATGGCTGTGCCTGCGATGCCGGAGCGCAACCGATGAGGCAAAAGCGACAGTGAACAAAGCAATCGCTGGTGACGACGGCACCGATGTTGGTGGTCGTTCACTGAAAGTAAACGAAGCCCAAGCCCGCGAAGAGCGTAGTGGCGGCGGCGGCGGCTACGGCGGCGGTAATCGCGGCGGTGGTGGCGGCGGCGGCGGCGGTGGTAATCGCGGCGGCAATGATCGTCGTGAAGAGCGTGGCGGCGGCGGACGTCGTTACTAAGTTCACTTAAGAAAAATCTTCCACGGCAGCTCTCGGATATCGGGGGCTGCCGTTTTTTATGGCAGGGATGCGTATCCCTACGCGTCCATATCTTGCGGCGGTTATTACGGAAAGGGTTCGATGTGGTGTGAAACAGCGTTAGATATGGACCTTTAGGGATAAAGGTCCCTGCCTGAGATAAATCGCAACGCAGTTGATTTTTAAGTGGGGATTTCTAGGGTGTGGCATCGGCTGTATTGCCAGTCGGGCTTATTTCCATGATCATCTACCTTCTTGTTTTTCTCTCAGGTTTTTCTGCGCTGATCTATCAGATCTTGTGGATGAAGCAGTTGGGGTTGTTGTTTGGAAATACTTCGCATGCGGCTGGGGCGACGTTGGCGGCTTTCTTTGCGGGTTTGGCGGTGGGGAGTTGGTTCTGGGGAAGACGTTCCACCCAAGGCAGAAATCCCATGCGTATTTATGCAGGATTGGAACTAGGGATCGCGATCACGGCGCTGCTCTACTTTGTGGTGATGAAGGGTTACCATGTGATTTATCCAGAGGTTTACCAAAGTGTTCATTCGGGTGCGTGGCTTTTGCTGATCAAATTTTTGTTGGCGCTGGTGCTCATTTTTCCACCTGCATTTTGCATGGGCGGAACGATCCCGGTGGTTGGGCAGTATGTCATCCGGAATTCGTCGCGGTTCGGATCGACCTCGGCGTTGCTTTATGGAATCAATACATTGGGCGCGACTCTTGGCGCATTACTAGCGGGCTTTTTCATGCCGCTTTGGTTTGGGTTCCAGGCGACTTGTTTCATTGCGATGGGGATCACGTTGATTCTGGCGATTTTGGCTTTTCTAGTTTCACGATCGGCAACGGCCTTGCGTGTCGTTGAGGAAGAATCATTCACCGCTGAGACGGCTCCGGCGGATGGTAAGCAGTTCGACAAGGATAGATTTGCGCTGACGGTCATTTGTTTCATGTCAGGATTTGGGGTGCTGGCGCTTGAGGTGTTGTGGACGCGGTTGTTTTCGTTGGTGTTAGAGAATTCAGTTTATACGTATGCGGCGATTCTCGTGGTGGTGCTGTCATGTCTTGCTGGCGGATCTTTGATAAGTTCTGTGCTCGCACGGCGGAAGTGGTCGCCGAATACGGTGCTCGCGGTTTTGCTTGGCCTCAGTGGAATGGCGATTGCCCTGACACCCACCGTTTTCATGAACGTGACCGATTCATTTCAGTTTCAAGCGGTCAAGGCGACTTGGTTAGAATTCGTATTTTTGATTTTCAAGAAATGCGCGCTGACCATCGGTCTGCCGGCCTTGGTGTTGGGCGCGGTTTTTCCATATCTGATGAAAACCGAGGAGCAATATGCGACTTCGCCCGGAAGGAGTTTGGGTCGACTTGCGACGATCAATACCTTTGGAGCGATTCTTGGTTCGCTCGTCTGCGCGTTTGTTTTGCTTGAGTTCTTTGGTATGTGGCGCTCGATGCAGATCATGGGTGTCATCTATTTTCTGATGGCGATAGGGATGCCATCAGTGCGGGGCCGCGTGGGGATTGCGATGAAGGGTGTTAGTGCTGTGGGGCTGGTTTTGTTGTTCACAGGACTCAACCCGTCACAGTTACCCGTGACGGGCGTGCTTGAGATGCGCAAAGATGAAGTGACCATCAAAGCATGGGAGGGGAGTGATTGCACGGTTTCGGTGGTCCGTGGTAACGATGGGCTATCCATCAAAATCAATTCCGATTACGGTTTGGGTTCCACGAATGGTCGCGTCAGGCAAGCTTGTCAGGCAGAAATTCCGCTGATGCTCAAACCCGATGCGAAGTCGGTCTTTTTCCTAGGGATGGGAACCGGTATCAGTGCGGGCGCGGCGTTATCCGAAAAATTTCCTCAAGTGGAGCGAGTGGTTACTTGCGAGTTGTCACCTAACGTTATTGCCGCCTCCAAAGAGTTCATGACCAACGTGGATGGGGTTGATCTCACCAACGGCCTTTTCACAGATCCGCGCTCCACGGTTCTAACAGAAGATGGTCGTCACTATCTCATGGCGACGAAAGAGAAGTTTGATATCATCGATGCGGATCTATTCGTTCCCTACCATTCCGGCGCCGGCAGCTTGTATACGACTGAGCATTTCGAGAGTGTGAAGCGGCGACTTAAGCCGGGCGGAATTTTTGTGCAGTGGGTGCCAGCCTATCAGGTGACGGATTTTGAATTTCATGTGATCGGGCGAACCATGCTGGAGGCGTTCGATCATGTATCGTTATTGCGCTGTGATTTCGCGCCATTCAATGAGGTGGTTGCCTTCGTGGGTCACTATGATGAAACGCCGCTGGCGGTTTGCGACATCGACGATTCCGAGGCAAAATTGAATTTTCTTAAAGAGAATGGCCAAGATGTTTACCAAGCGCTTAACCCGCAGACAGCTCTAGTGTATTACGGCGGAAACTTGACGGCATCGAAGGAATTGTTCGCAGGATATCCGGTCAACACGGATGACAAGCCGGTGATCGAATACATGGCCCCAAAATATTACCGGAACCAAGGAAAGGATGAGATGCCTTGGTTTGTGGGACCATACATTCTCAAGTTCATCAAAGACGTGCAGGAAAATTGTCCTCCGGATAAGGATCCACTGCTCGTGAATCGCACACTGGCCAATCGGCGCTTGCCCTTAGCCGGTAGTGCATATCAAGAGACGAAGTTGTGGGCTGAGTTCGGCAACAATGAGGAGGCTCAGAAGAATTGGAATCTATTCGTGAAAGAGTGGTTGGGAAGAGTGAAGAGTGAAGAGTGAAGAGTGAAAGCAGAGTGAGCGTTAGTGAGCGGATCTCATTTAGGCGAAGCCGTGAAAGCTTGGACGGAGCGAAGCGTAGTCAAGAGTGAAGGAAGAGTGAGTGGTGATAAACTATTAAATCCATGCAACAAGAAATCGAATTACCAAAGCCGGTGCGTGTTCCGTTTCCTCTGAAAAGGATGTTAATTCGGCTTGGGATCTGGCTGTTGCTTATCGCTGTGATCATTTACTCGGTGGTGGTTTGGTGGTGTGCGAGTGAGATTGCATCTCCAGCACGCAGGCCGGTGAGTGCGGAGTGTCAGGATTTTTTTGAGGAAACGTCGCAGGCGGGATTCACGGTTGAGAAATTTGAATCGTCAGACGGGATGCCGTGCTTGGTCTGCACGCCAAAGCCGATGCCTGCCTTTTCCAAGAAAGGCGAAACCATCCGCGGACAATTGTTAGAAAAGAAAATGACGCTGGTGCCATCGGGTGAGATCATTGGGACTTTGCTGATTCTTCACGGTCGGACGGGGATGAAGGAGGATTATCTAGCGGTTGCGGAACGGTTCTGCGCGGTGGGGTTTCGATGCATCATTCCGGATCTACCAGGGCACGGCGAGAATAAGAATCAGTTCACAACTTACGGCGTGCTTGAGGCTCCGATGGTTTTGAAATGTTTTCGTGAAGCCTCCGAGAAATATAGTTTCGCTCAAGAGCCAAGCATGATGTTGGGTCAGTCAATGGGTGGGGCGTATGCGGTGCAAGTGGCGGCTTTGGATGATTCGCCATTTCAAGCGATGGTGGTCGTGTCTTCATTTGATAAGTTGGAGACGGTGGTGAATGGGCAGACCAGAGAGTTGCTCGGAGATGTGGTTGGAACGGCAGTGAGTGGATTGGTGGAGCACGTGTTCGCATGGAAAACGGGAGTTAAAATTTCAGAAATCAACACCGCCAAAAAAGCACCGAAGATACACATCCCAACTTTGGTGATTCACGGTGAGTCGGATCAAACGATCCCCGTCGCTTCTGGCAAAAAACTTTATCATTCGTTTCCGAGTGATTTGGAAAAGCAGTGGCTGGTCGTGCCTAAGGCAGGTCACAACAATATCCTCATCACCGATTATCCGCTCTACGCGACGATGACGGAGTGGTTTTTGAAACACCTTAAGGCTGGTTGATGGTGTTGGACCGCGTGACTCTAGTCGCGCTCTATCCGTAAGCGCGACTGGAGTCGCGCGGTCCTTTTAGAGTTACGAGATCCTGCTCACCCTAAGTCGCTCCGCCACGATGAGAGATTTAAAACGAGTGTAATCTTCTTCCTGGGTTCCGGAGAGTAAGCGGTAGGTGTATTCTGGCCAGTGATGGGTTTCTTCGATGGCGTTTTTCATGCGCAGCGCGATGACTTCGGCGGAGTCGGTGCCGCGACCGGAGAGGCGCTTCAGGAGTTCTTGTTCGTCAGCGAGCATAACGAAGAGATCGACCAATGCCTGACGAATGGATGTGTCTTCAGATTTACGGACAAGCTCGGCGCCTTGGACATCGAGATCCATCACGACATCTTGGCCGGTTTGCAGGTATTGAATCACCTCGGAGCGGAGTGTGCCGTAGAGGTTGCCGTGGACCTCGGCGCTTTCAAGGAATTCGCCGTTTTCGCGCTTGGCTAAAAATTGTTCCCGGCTGAGGAAATGGTAGTCCTTGCCGTTGGTTTCGCCGGGGCGTGGTAAGCGGGTGGTGCAGGAGATCGAGTAATGAGCCTCGTTCTCGCCCGCCAAACGCCTGCATAAGGTCGTTTTCCCAGATCCCGATGGTCCTGACACCACTAATAATATTCCCGTCCGTTGCGACATGGGTCTAAACTGCATGGAAATTTCAAAATTCAAATTTCAAAATTCAGTTAAACGTAATGATGCCGCTCTTGACTTTTTCACTGGAAATCCGCTTAGAATGCGAGCGTGTCTAAGTGCTGCAATTTGTTAGTGTCCTTGGTGTTGGGATCAAATTTCGTGGTCGCCCAAAATTGGGAACGAGAGGGCGTGGAATTTGCTATGGTTGAAAGCCGTGCCCGGGATCTAGCCAAGGCAAAATATCATGCTCCGAATAAGGAAGCGCTCCCGGGTTGGATGAAGTCACTGACTTATGATCAATACCGTGACATTCGGTTTGAACCGAAGCGCGCTCTCTGGAGTGATTCGAAGTCACCGTTCCGCGCGATGTTTTTTCATCCGGGATATCTCTTTCTAGAGCCTGTATGTATAAATGAGTTTACCGATACACATCGTCAACGAGTGAGGCTTTCCGAGGCGTTTTTCAATTATGGTCCGTTGGTAAAAAACCATGGCGAACTGCCTTCCGAAGCTGGATTTGCAGGGTTTCGCTTACACGCGCCGCTGAATGACGCAGATGTGTTTGATGAATTGGTCGTGTTTCAAGGAGCAAGTTACTGGCGGGCACTTGGGAAAGGTCAGCGTTATGGAATTTCCGCAAGGGGTATCGCAGTCAATACTGGCGCGGAAGGTGTGTCCGAGGAGTTTCCTATGTTCCGCGAGTTCTGGCTAAAGAAACCCCAAGAAGGGGATGAGCGAGCTACCTTCTTTGCTTTGCTGGATGGTCCTTCCTATTCGGGTGCGTATGAGTTCTCGATCAAGCCCGGTGAGGATACCATGATGAATGTGAAAGCAGTGCTTTTCACACGTAAAGAGGTCAAACGCCTCGGGATCGCTCCGATGTCGAGTATGTTCTGGTTCGGTGAAAACTCACGGCGCAGATTCGATGACTTCCGTCCAGAAGTGCATGACTCCGATGGTCTCGCGATCCGTATGGGAAGCGGCGAGAGAATCTGGAGACCTATTTCGAATGATACCGGAAACTTGGAATTCAGTTTTTTCAGTATGGAAAAATGCGATGGCTTCGGGCTGTTGCAGCGTGATCGCCGATTCAGTGCGTATGTAGATGGCGAGGCCGCGTATGATCTCCGTCCTTCGTTGTGGATTGAGCCAACTTCTGATTGGGGATCTGGCAGCGTGATGCTGATGGAAATTCCAACTGGAAATGAGCTCGCCGACAACACTGTGGCGATGTGGGTTCCTGAAAAATCCCCCAAACCAGGAGATCGTTTGGAGTTCAACTATCGTCAGCATTGGACGATGGAAGAGGATCCGTCTGATGCCGGTGGTCGCGTGGTTGCAACCCGCACGGGTGTGCATGAATGGCAGCCTGAACAGCGAACGATGATTGTGGAATTCGAGGGAGACAAAATCATTGGTGAAGATGGTAAGATGCCAGAGGCGAAAGTCGAAGCGGCAGGAGCAGCAGGTGAAAAAGTCAAAATTCAAGGCGTTGCGGTTCAGTCAATTTCGAAAGGTCGTGTCAGGCTGGCATTCCAGATCCTTCCCGCAGCAGAGGGCGGAAAGCTCTCCGACGTTGGTTCACTTGAGCTGAAAGCTTCACTAAAAAGAGGAGAAGATTTTCTAACTGAAACATGGTTTTACCGAATCAAACTATAGACTCACTCAGGCCGCTCAGTGAATCTGAGCTTGAGGAATGGGAAGACGCTTACGCGGCAGTAGAGGCGTATTTGGCGGCGCTTCATATTCGCAACCGTTTGTTGGTTGCGGAGTTAGTGCGTGGCATTCTGTGGCGTGCTTCTGCGCGACGTGTGAATGAACCGGATAGCACCGCCCGGAAATTGGCAATGGAGGAAATGCTTTCTGAGATCGGTGAATGGACCGAGCGAGTGCTGGACGAACCACTTGTGGATCGGCGCCTTGCTGCGCGGGGTCGCCTCGCATTATTGCTCGCGGGTATGCCGGACCGCTGGCAGGGAGTTTTTCTGACGCCTGAGCCGTGGCCAGAGGAATTTGTTGCAGCGATGCGGAGTTCCTATCTTGCCGCCGGTCCTCAGTTCGCAGAGCTAACGATGGTTCCAAAACCACTTGAGCTCAACGTGATCGGAAGCGGTGCGGCGCAGTGGTGGGAAACGATGGATAGGCGCCCCATCGTGCGGCGTATGTTTGCGGCTGGCTTATTGGCTGCGGTGATTGCGAGCGTTTGGTTCATTTTCTTTGACTAATGGAAACTCAAGATACATCCGCAAAATCGGAATCCATGCCATTTTATAAAGGCGCATCCGCTAAAGGACGGCGCTTGGTATTTTTTGGCAGCATTATTTTGGTGAACATTGTCGCGGTGTTTTGGTTGGCGGATTTATTTTGGCGCCTGGGTCTTCACCGCGCGCACGTGCCTCTGCTTATCATTTTCGCAATTCTCAATGGATTGCTCGTCCTCGGATCATTTCACGCATTGTTCGGCGCGCTCGATATCTTCCGTGGAAGACATCGGGCGGTGCGCATCTCGGAACTCGCAGAGGGACCGGTGGATGTATTAGGAAAAAGGCATGCGGTGGTCATGCCGGTTTATAACGAGGACAGCGGAAAGTTCTGCGCGCGTATCGAGGCGATTTATCGATCCATTGAAGCGACGGGACACTTAGACTCATTTGATTTCTTTATTCTAAGCGATACTCGGGATCACGATCTATGGGTGTTAGAAGAAGTTGCGTGGACGAATCTTTGCCGTAGACTTAAGGGATTTGGTAAAATTTATTACCGTCGCCGTAAAACCAATGATAACCGCAAGGCGGGCAATATAGGAGATTTCGTACGGACGTGGGGTGGGGGATACGAAGGAATGCTGGTGCTGGATGCAGACAGTTTGATGGACGGCGGAGACATTGTGAAGATGTCGAGAGTGATGGAGGCATATCCAAAGCTCGGTATTTTGCAAACACCGCCGAAGCTGATTCGCGGAGTTTCTATTTTCACGCGGTTGCAGCAATTTGCGATGAGGCTATACGGGCCGTTGTTCATCCGCGGGTTGAATTTCTGGCAACTCAGTGGCGGCAGTTACTGGGGACATAACGCGATGATACGAGTGAAACCGTTTTCGGAATTTTGCGAGCTCCCCGCGCTTCCCGGTAGAGAGCCGTTCGGCGGCCGGATTCTCAGTCATGACTTCGTCGAGGCCGCGCTAATGGTTTCCGAGGGATGGGAAGTATGGTTGGCGTGGGATATCGAGGGGACCTACGAAGAAGCTCCTCCGACATTGGTGGATCACTTGAAGCGCGATCGCCGTTGGTGCCAAGGAAACCTCCAGCACATGTGGTTGATCTTCGCTCGTAAACTTCCCCTGACCGTCCGTATTCATTTGTTCATGGGCATCATGGCATACTTGGGAAGCCCGATTTGGTTTCTTTTTTTGCTGATGGGCTCATGGCTTGCATGGGATTTTAAAATGAGCGACCTGAGTCCGCTGCCATTTGACGGCTATGTTCACCATTTGTTCGGAATCGATGTGCAGCTTCAGGCACTAATTCTAACAGCTGCGGTTTTCACATTGCTTTTCTCCCCGAAGATTCTCGCGCTGTTAGGTGCGTTGCTTTCATCGCAAACTCGCCGCTCTTTTGGTGGAACGTTCGCTCTGCTAATCGGAGTGTTCATCGAAACTATTCTCTCCGTTTTGCTAGCGCCATGCGTAATGATGGCGCATACTCTCATGGTGGCTGGAATTGTCTCAGGACATGCCGTTGGTTGGGGAAATCAAAATCGCGAGACCGATGGCACAGCGTGGTCGGATGCGCTGCGCTTTCATGCGGTGCCTACCATTATCGGCATCATTTGGGCGTTTTTCGCATGGCACATCGGCAGGGATTTCACCATGTGGATGGCACCTATTCTGTTAGGTTTAATCTTGTCTATTCCAGTCTCTGTCTGGACCAGTCGTTCACGTTATGGCCGCGCTCTAGGAAAACTTCATATCCTCTCTACTCCTGAGGAAATTAATTTACCTGCTATCGTGAAGCTTGCGGACAACGCTGAGCATCATGATCAAGGCGTTTTGAATGCCTCGTTTGCGGATAGGAATGGAGTCATCGCGGCGGTGGTCGATCCCTATGTAAACGGAGTGCATGTTTCTCTGCTTGAGCACTCGGATATGAACCCCATCGAAGAAGCACTCGCGCGGCGATGCCTGAGA
>JANPMK010000094.1:0-3121 GCA_031422775.1 Akkermansiaceae bacterium
TCTAGCATTGAAATGGTCGCCCATAGGATTGAATGCGTTGGGAATAGCAATCAGGCCCATGCAAACAGCACTGAGCCCAAGTCCGTATAAAACTGATCTGACAGGTCGGTTCATATTTCTATTAGATTCTTGCACAACGTCAAAGAGCACGCAACCCTATCAGCGAGGGCGAGCGTCGATCACGGGGTTGTGGTTGGAATTATGGGAAAGCATGTAAACAGGGCGGCTGATAGGGGTTGCTGTGTCTCGACTTGTTGTGCCTCTTTGATTCCCGGGGATGCCGTTCGAGTGAAGCAGGAAGGGTCGCATCCATGGGAAAAGAAAGGAACCTTCGTGTCGTCCAGCCCCAAAGGGGATCTTGTTAAGATCGCTGACATGATAAATGGAAAGCCAATGTTCATTCGATTCAGGAATAACGTCACCACTCTCGGCGGCGGCAAACTAACCCTCACCAAGCTCTGAATAAATGCCCCGCTCCTTCATCGCCCCAATCAGATCGCGATACGCATCAAGCAACGCTCCACGATTCCCCCAGTTGTTGCCTTCGTCTTCGACATCTGGATTCAGGAAAGTGCCGCTTGGAGACACGAATATATGTCGAAACTCGTCTTGCAGATTCGTGTGGGTGAACTCCCAATCATTGTCGAATACGCTCTCAAAAGCGAAAATGAATTGGGTAAGGCGTTTCTCAAGTTCTTCGGTGGTCATAAGCGGGGATTCTTTATTTCTGCACAACGTCTAGCTCATCCACGGCGGGGAGGAAAGCTCGAATTCAAACTGGAGTGTTACCCGCCGTTGGATGGAGCGCCTTGTTCGCCTTTCTTGGATTCGATGTCATGCTGGATGTGATGAGGGTAAACTTGGAGTCTGAGGACGAGGTAACAGAACGTGAGCCACAAAATAGGAAGAACAGGGATTAAAATGGCAGGGCGAAGAATATACCAAATCGTCATTGGATCACCACCCATGCCAGAATCATCCCAGTAATACCAGCCGTAACCCGTGTCGCTAACCTCATAGGGAGTCTTCTGTGACCGCTCCAACTGCTCTGCTCTCCAGTCGCCGAGAGGGAGAGCGAAAGCCCAAATGGGAATCAAAGTGGCGACATACAAAAGCGTCTGCAAAGCAGGGCGATTACCAATTATGCTCCGCCCGAGACGCAAAAAAGCTAGAAAAACGACAGATGTAATCAGAACGGTGGCTAGCAGTCCGATGGCATGGAAAGGCCGGATGAAAAGATTGGCTCCTCTGATGTCGAGCTCGAAGTCCAGCATCGACCATAGGATACCAGCGGATCCAATGCTGAGAATCGCGAGGTGCATCAGACGGTGCTTCATTTGCTTGGCGAACGTCAAAGAGCACGCAACCCTAGCAGCGGGGGCGAGCGTCGATCACAGGGTTGATGTTCAAACTACGCAGGAGCATGTAAACAGGGCGGCTGATAGGGGTTGCTGTGTCTCGTCTTGTTAGCATTCTTCTATTTCTTGTCGCCGGTGAACTTGATCTTGGTGATCTCAATATCAATCGAACCCTCCTTCCATTCACTCGCAACGGACTTGGCCGTATAAAACTTGCCTGCCTCCATGCTCCACACATATCCAGGCTTCAAAGGCTTATTATCTCCCCCAAAGCTATATGTGGAAACGTTCACTGGATAAAAATCCTCTTCCGAAATCCGGTTGCCACTCGCATCCAAGAAATAGCACTTCACTTCGACTTGATCTAAAGACTTGTCACCCTTGTTCTTGATCTTGAAAAGCACGCCAGCGACTTTGCCATCGAGAACCGAATCGAAGTATTTGGCTTCGACATCGTAAAGGTCTAAGCTGTTGGCGATGTATTCCTTAGCCGCGACCTCTGAATCTGCTTTTTCTATCTTCTCTGCATTGTTGCTCTTCTCGGCAGCCTTTGACACTTCCTTGGCTCCCTCGCTAATTAGAGCGGTAGTGCTGCCAGTGGAACAGAACGACACAAGCAAAGTCAAAAGGCAAACGAGTCCACCGAGCAAAGGCATGCTCCATCCTTTAAACTTCTTCAGCGCAGCGAGAATGAGGCCAATGAGGGCCAAAAATCCGCCGATGACTGCTAAAGGTACAGCGAGAAGCCCCAAAAATGGTATCCAAGCTACGAGAAGCCCAAAGACGCCAAGCACGATGGCGATAATCCCCATGGTCAACGCAGTCGTGTTCTTCGTGGTGATCGTGACGGTCGCGTTCTGAGAGATGGCGGCAACTGCGGGTTGGAGCACTGGTGAACTAGGGGTCGGGATAACCACAAGTTCTGCACAGGTTGGGCAATTGCCTGTCTGTCCTGCGTAGGAATCGTCCACTTCGATCGGTTGGCTGCATTTTGGGCAATTGAATTTCATTGGTATGTGTGTTGGTGATTTTTTTGCTAACGTATAGGCCATCCACGGCGGGGAGGGAAGCCCGAATTCAAATTGGGACGTTGCCCGCCGTTGGATGTGCCGTCTTGTTATCCATTTTTTTTCTTGTTGTGCGATGTGAGACGCTTGTAATTATTTTGATTTGGGTGGCTTTGCCTTCTTCCCAAGCATCACTGCATACACTTCGGTTGATCCTTCTTCATTGAGATCAAGAGGATCGTATGAAACTGTCAAGAAGCACCAGTCATTCGGCTTACCGTCTGGCTTCCCTTGTATCAATACAAATGACCAACTGCCGTGAGACGTTGACTTGGTTCCGATCTGAACAAAATTCTGCTTCTTATCCTCGCCCAACTGCACGAACGAAACCTCAAGTCTTAACCCATGAAAAGTAACGAAGTTTGAGCCAATAGTCCCAATCGAAACAGAATCCTTGAGAGTTAGTTCCTTGCCTTCCCCAATTGGAATGAGATTAATGTCCGTCTGATAGGCATTCGGCACCTCCTTGAGTTCTTTCATTTTTTCTTCTGCGTGTGACCACTGAGCTAGAAATATTGTGACGAGGGCGATGATTAGAGTCTTCATTTTTTGGATAACGTTGAGCGCATGCACCACTACCAGCGGGGGCGCACGTCGATCACGGGGTTGGTATTGTAGTCACGGGAAATCATTGAAACAGGGCGGCTGGTAGTGGTTGTCATGTCGCGTCTTGTTGGGTATCTGCTCTTTTCTTAA
>JANPMK010000095.1:0-52598 GCA_031422775.1 Akkermansiaceae bacterium
TCAGGTTGATGAAATCCGTCGTGCCGGTGGAGTATCCCGAACGCGCCACCTCCAGCGATTGCTTCGCCTTCGGCAGCAGGCTGTTTTGCAGTAGCGCCAGCAGCCGTGTGCTCTCGCGATACTGGTAGCTTTTCATCGCCACCTCCACCGTCAACGTGAGTCGTTCATTGGAAAGCCGAGCCTTCGATGCGCCTTCCAGATTACGAGCCCCTGCGATCTCCGCCGCAATCTTGTCACGCCAGATAGGCAGCGTCATGCCGCCGGAGGGGCGCACCATCGTCGGCGACGCCTTCACATCCGCCTCCACACCCAATGCGAAATCCGGAATACGCGACTTCCCAGCCAGCACCATCGCCGCCTCCGCACGACGCACATCAGCCTCCATCGCCTTCAATCGCGGATTTCTCGAAAGCGCCATTGTTAGAATCCTATCCCCGCTCGTGGAGAGCGATGATGATACCAGCGCCCGTGGCTGTGGCGGCGTCGGATCACCCTTACCGTGACCGAGCGCGGCTTTGAACTGAGTCACAAAAGACTGCCGGGAATCGCGCAGGTTTGTCAGTTCGTTTTGCAGCCGTTCTTTCTCGATCTGCGTGCGCAGCAAATCCTGCAACGTTCCCTTCCCGACTTCCGTGAGCGATTGCGCCTGCTTCTCCAAGTCTTCTAACAGCGAAACCATTTCCTGATTCACGCGAATCCGCTCATCCACCAACCGCAGTTCATACCATGACTTTTTGAAACCATAGGCGACTTGCAACACCGCCGCCTCGAATTGGAAATACTTCATCCCGCTCTCCGCCGTCGCCACATCCGCCGCCGCGCGAAGTTTACCCGGCCCCGGGAAATCCATCATCAGACCCGGCATTACTGCCATGATCATCTTCGAGATGTCCGCCTCAAACGTCAGCCGCGGATCCGGCAGTGAACGCTCGCTGGTGATGTTTTCCACCGATGCCAGCCATTCATAATACGCCGCCTCCACCTGCGGATGCTTGTAGATGGCGTAGCGAACAAACGTCTCCGGCGATCCGCCGCTCCGCAGTTGCGGAAGACGCGGCGCGGCTCCCTCTGGCCGATACTTGAGAAGCACCTTCTGCGCTTGATCCCGCGATCCAAGCTCACCCGGCGCCGGAATGCCCACGCAGCCGACGAACGGGCAACCCATCAGCATGGCAACCGCAGCGATGCGGGGTAATTGTAAGTTCACATTTTGCATGATGGATTCTCCATGAAATTACTAGGCTTCGGTGGGACATGTATCGCCGTCCGTCCCCGGTTCGATAAGGCGGATGCTTTCCGCAAGGACGGTGAAGCAGTGTCCCTTAAACCCCGCAACGGCATTATCAAGTGCGAAGACCCGAAGACCCTCCTGGGTCCGGACGGTGATCTCGGTGGCGTGATGCATGTTCAGGAAACTCTCTTCATTCGCGCTGACGTGAATGCTGCCATCATCGGTTAGAACGTCGAGGGAAGCCGCGTTCCCAGAAAAGACGCAACCGGTCGCGGTGCTTAGTTTTACTGTTAGATGATGCATGGGTTTGGATGGAAGGTTCGATATATCGGTATTTCGCAAACCGAACCTTCGCGGTTCTTCCGTAGAATGGCTATGCATCCGCACTGAAATTGTGCGCGTTTCTTCGCCGTGATTTTCCCGAGACTAAACTGAACAAATCAGGAAGCCGCCAAAGGGAGCTTCATTCGATAGGCGCGCGGCGATTCACCCACGACTTTTTTGAAGGTCCTGTTGAACTGCGACAGCGACTGGAAGCCCACTTCAAACGCCACCTCGCTCACCCTCCGGGACGGATCCAGAAGGAAAAACCGGGCTTTCTCAATGCGGGTCCGCGCCACGTATTCGACGAAGTTGATCCCGGTCACTTCCTTGAACTTTCCGCTGAAATAGGTCGCGCTCATGTTGACGGTCTTTGCTACGACGGCCAGTGAGAGTTCGTCATCGGAATGATCGCGGATGAAACTCCGCGCCCGTTCGACGGCCGGGGACTCGCCGCTGGTGCCGTGCAACGCCAGCGCGTTGCCACACTCTGCCAGGTGCTGGGCGAAAATTGCCAACAGCCGGATCAAGGCCTCGTATTGGTGCGGGGTGAGGACGCGCGTATTGAGGTAGTGTTCCTCCAGTTTTTTCAAGTCCACCTCCGCCCCCCATTTGAGAATTGTTGCCGCGATCTGCTTGAAGCGCACCTTGTCGGGCCGCTGCAAAAGGACTTGTCCGGTGTGCAGGAATGCGATCAGGTTTTCCCCGACCCGAACCGGAACCGCGGTCTCACACATACCCGCGAAGCATTTGAGAGTCTTGGGTTGATATTGGGCTTCCGCCTCCACTTTGCACTGCAACGCATAACACTGCGCACAGCCCTCGTCGGTTTTCGACATGAGCGAGCAGAAGGGATTCTCCTGCTTTTTCACGTAGTGAACGACATTGAGCAACGAGGGAGCTTGAAGCCGCAGTGGAAGCCCGGTGCCTTCCGTGAATGCCCTCTCATAGTCGCGATAGACCTTGGAAGAGGATAGGACTTCCAGCGTGTGAGGGTTGGTTTTTGAGAGAGCGGACATCGACAGATGGGAGTTTGCCCGCGAGAACTGGGTCTTTACGATTTCTTTGGAGATCATCCTTTTATTAAAGGCACCAGACAGACTTATTTCACTAGTTAACCCGACCTTGGACAACCCTTGAATTTGAAATTCTTTTCGGGTGGATGAATCCGAGTTTCTAAAACACTCCGATGCAGTGGCGTAGTCAGTAATCAACTCACTTCTAACACAAGGTTCATGGTGCCGAGCGAATTCGCGCAGCAATCGGGAACGTTTATGGATTCGTCGGGAGTGCCGGGTACACAACACCATTGGTGATCCACTATGAATTTGTATTCATGGCGTCCGGGCGAAAGCGGGAGAGTGACAGCCCACTCGCTGTTTGGGAGGTGATTGTGAAGTGATATGGTGCCCGGCTTCCAATCATTGAAAGTGCCGGCGACGAATACTTCTTTCGCCCCCGGTGCGTGGCAGGACAAGTTAACTTGAATGGGTTTTGCTGCCTTTGTGAGTCGGCTCTTATGTTTGGTTTCGGTCTTATTCATAATTTTTTTCTTAGTTGATGGTTTTAGTAATTCTGAGTTTTATCCATATCCTCCATGCCGTCTGAGGTGGATCAGATCGGGGTGAGTGATGAACACCATGCCGGTGTTGATGAAATTTTGGAGGAGGCTGTAGGTTTAAACTACAACCTCCTGAAAAATCAGTTTGCCCGACCTGGCATTCTCTCGTCGGACATCGTGCGCGATTTTCCAGGAACGCCCATTTGATGTGTTCCCGTAGAATTCATATCGGCACAAGATGAAGCCATGACTGCGATAGCAAGGAGTCCAAGAGCGGCGACCGTTTTTTTAATGTATGTTTTCATATTTTTGTTAGTGTTTTCACAGGCCATCAATCCAAGCAGAGCGATCCATTTGAAAATTACCAGCGGGTTGATGAAACATAAGGGTCGAGAAAATCTAATCCTGATAGAATGTCTGGATTGAGATCCGCTTTAGCGGAATGTTCACCTGATACTCTGCTCCTGCTCAGGCACGCTGTAAATGGGGTGAATTACTAAGCGGTTTTTTTGGGAGAAAGATGATACGCAAGGCATCTGACCACAGCATCATGATTTTTGATAAGTGCTTACCAATCTTACCAGTTCACCTGCCATGGCGGCAGGTGACAGAACGAAATCGACACAGCCTGTAGCTTGAGTGCTCAGGGGCATGCCGTCAAATTCAGCAGACCTGTCCTGAGCAAAGGTAGTTCCTCCCTTTGCCTTGATTTGCTTGCATCCTTCAGCCCCGTCGCCATCAAACCCAGAGAGGATAATGCCGATCGCATGTGCCTCCATGTCCCGCGCTAAAGAAGTCAGAAACAAATCTACCTGTACGTTCCTCTTGCTACGCGGGGAGACGATTTTAAATGTATAATTCTGAATGAAAAGATCTGCGTCCGGAGGGATTACATAGACGTGATTCGCACGGATCGGCCTCACCATTGAAGCCACAGCTACTGGCATTTTCGTATGACGCGACAGAATCAGAGCCAACTGGCTGCTGGCGGCGGGGTTCATGTGCGAAATGATGACAAACGCCATCCCTGTATCCGACGGCAGGGCATCCAAGAGCGATTTATATGCATTGAGAGCACCGGCAGAACCGCCGATGCCTACAATGAAGTTTGGGACTAGTTTTCTCATGATCTATTTTGAAATGCCCAAACTTTCAGCCGTCACCTTTTTCGGGGATTTTTTGGGTTGATGGGCAACGGTGGCAGAATCCATGGATACAAGGCTAATCCCTTCATCACTCAAAATCAATTTGTGGACGTCACTCTCGTGGCCTGTTCCACGAGACTTTACAATGAAGAGTCCGCGAGTGCGTTTTTTGCCCGCATTTTCCTCCAATTCGCGCACTACAATCCAGGTGTCAATTAAAGACGAGACGCCGATTTCACCGCTGGTGTCAGTTTCGGAGGCTGAAGAAACCAGACTGGTGAAAAACGTGGTGATGCCCCGCGATTTTAGCAGATCAATCATGCGGGTGATCATCGAGCGAATTTCACGTTGGTCCCCCTCGCCGATGAGACTGGTCAGGGGATCTATGACCACGGCTTTCGGATTGAAACTGTCAACCAGCTTGTACAAATCGAGCAAGTGCATCTCCAAACCAAAAAAGGATGGCCGAGTCGACACAATCTTCAACAGCCCCTTTTTAATCCATGGCGCAAAGTGAATGCCGATCGAGCCCATATTTTGAACGAGTTGTCCTGATGACTCTTCATACGATAAGAGCAGGCAGCGCTCCCCACGTTTGCAGCTCGCTAGGGCGAAAGCAGCCGCAAGGCTGGTTTTTCCCGTGCCTGCCGTGCCCGACGCAAGGACGGTGCTACCACGAGTATATCCCGGTTTGCCCTTAAACATTTTATCAAGCGATGGAATTCCCGTCGAAACCTTCTCGGCGGTGCCTGGCTGATCGAGTCCGGCAGAAGTGATGGGAATCACCGAAAGTCCATCTTCATCAATGACGAAGGGATATTCGTTTGTGCCATGATTGGAACCTCGATACTTGACGACCCGAATCCGACGGATGGCAATTTGCTCTTTAACCCGGTTATCCAGGAGAATGATGCAATCGGATATAAACTCTTCCAGGCCACGCCGCGTATAAGAGTCGCCTTGACCGGGCTCTCCGGTAACGATGGCCGTGACTTGTTTTTCCTTGAGCCACCGGAAAAGTCTTTTTATCTCCAGGCGAAGAATGCCTGGATCGGAGATGCCTGCGAAGGGAGATTCCAGAGAATCCAAAACAACACGTTTGGCACCAATGGAATCAATGGCATGTTCCAAACGAACCAATAGTCCTTCAAGGTTAAAGTCGATTTGTTGAATATCTTTGCGCTCTAAAATAACATGTTCGAGGAGAATTTGTTTTCGTGAAACCAGCCCCTTTAAATCCAGCTTGAGAGAAGCCACGTCTTTATAAAGCTCGTCTTGGTTTTCTTCAAAAGACATGAACACGCCGGGTTCTTTAAAATCCGTTGCGCCTTTGATTAGAAAATCAATGCCCAAAAGGGTTTTCCCAGAGCCAGCTCCACCACAAACTAATGTGGTTCGATTTCTGGGAAGCCCGCCCATGGTAATTTCGTCCAAGCCTTTGATACCGGTGGGACACTTTTGAAGTTGATTGTGCTTAATAGCTTTCGTTTTTTTGACGGTTTTATTCATAATAATGAGGAGGTTGTATGTGGAGCGGAGTCAGGGTTAACGATCATACCTTAGTTGGGGTTTCGGTGCATGATCGGTGACATTGCGAGCAAGATGCTGAGGCAGATGATGGGTTTAAACTTCTGCCTCCCTGATAAATCTGTTTTCCCTGCTTGTTTTGTTAGTGTTTTAACAGGTCATCAATCCGAGCAGAGTGCTCCATTTGAAAAATTACGAGCGGGTTGATAAAACATAAGGGTCAAGAAAATCTAATCCTGATAAAATGTCTGAATTGAGATGCGCTTTAGCGGAATGTCCACATCGCACTCTCTTCCTAATCACTCGTGCCGTAAATGAGGTGTAATACTACTCGTGTGTATCCCGCGGCGGTGCTCTTCAAGTAATGTGCCGCCGATGCAGTTTGTTAGAATCTATTTTTCAAATTTTCGGCTCCGCAGCCAGAGAAAGATAACAGGTGTGACGATGAGGGTCGCTCCGATGTCGGCGAGGATTGCAAGCTAAACGGAAGAGTAACCGGTGTAGGTGAGGAGTTATTCCCCCTCATCCCTTTTATTTATTCTGCGTAGGTAGGCTTGGCGTTGGAGTTCATCTCGGGATCCAGCGGGGATTTGCTCACGGCAAGCGTTCCATCAAGATCGAAGACTATGTTCTTCATGGTGCAGCCTTTGCTGATGCATCGGTTGGCGTCGCATCCGGGATCTCCCCGCCCTCGTTCTCCCAGCGTTGTATTGCACGATGTTTGGACATGCAGGCGTGATGCACGGGAGCAGGACGCGACGCTTCGTACGGAGCGGAATTCCAAAGCTCGATCACCGGCACTTTACGGTGATGCGGATCATTTCCAAAAATGCCAAGCGATGCGGTTCCGAGCGGGAAATGCTGGGCTTCAATCACGGACAAACCGATCCAACGCGCAGCCAGCACGCTGCCGAACTGGCCGTGCGAGAAGATCGCGATGTTTCCTTTCATCGTCCGCAAACGGGAGATGAGCCGGTCGGCGCGGGCTGAAACCTGGTCGGGCGATTCGCCGTTCGGACAGCCATCAAGAAACACATTCCAGTCCGGCCTTTCCTTGTGGATCTCGACGGACTGCAAGCCTTCGTAGTCGCCGTAGTCCCATTCCGCGAGATCCTCCTCGATCTCCGCGTTCTCACCCAAGCCAACGAACTCGCAGCTACGTCGGGCGCGTTGGCGCGGGCTGGTCAGGATCTGGGAAAAATGAATTCCGCTGAAACGATGCCCCCACTCCTGCACTTCGTCCTCGCCGAGCGCGGTCAGCAGCAGGTCGGTCTCACCGGTGTGGCGGCTGGAAAATGTCCATTCCGTCTCCCCTTGGCGGATGAGATAGATTCTGGGTGTTTCGGTTTCGCTGGGAGATTCCTTGTCGGCTGTGATGCATTCATCGGAACGAATTTTCTCCAACTCCGATAGCTTTCCCAAGCGGCGGCGATGGCGCTCCTCGCCGGAGAAATGGGCTGTCAGAAAACTCCGCACGAGTTCCCAGGCGAGCGCATGCCCCACCACCAGGCCTCCGAGGCAGATCAGGTTGAGATCATCATCCTCGACTCCCTGATGCGCGGAAAACGGATCATGAATGAGGCAGGCGCGCACGCCATCCACCTTGTTGGCGGCGACGCATGCGCCCACCCCGCTGCCGCAAATGGCCACTCCGCGACACACTTGCCCGGAGGCCACCGCACGCGCCAGTGGCACGACGAAATCCGGATAGTCATCCTCCGGCACGAGCTGGTGGTCGCCGAAATCGACCACCTCCGCTCCTGCTTCGCGAAGCATTTTTACCAGATACCCCTTCAACTCATGGCCGCCGTGATCCGCCGCGATGCCGACGATTTTCGTCGTTTTGAGGGCGAGGCATTCCTTGTGTATGAGATCGGCGTTCATTCGGGTTTCGTTTCCATCGCTCCGGAATAGTTGCCGCGTCGTGCGGAACGGTTGCACCTGGCCCGAAGCAAGAGCGCGGCTTGGGCGGCGGTTACGTTCGTGCTTTTCCCTGACCAGATTTCCATGGCCGGTTGCTGAAGGGCGCGGCCAAACGAGAAAGACAAGGCCCATGGTGCGTGCGACTTGAAGTGGAGGTTCATCGCATCCAACCGCACCGATGCGAGTTCGGCTGATTGCCCGCCGGAAAGGAAGGCTATCCCTGGCACTGCGGCGGGGACAGTTTCCAGCAGGCAGTTCACTGTGGCATCCGCCACTTCTTCAGGGGTCGGCTGGGTCGGGCTATCAAGCCCGGGCAGAACCATGTTGGGTTTGAGGATCATGCCCTCCAACATCACTTGCTGGCAGTTGAGCTGGATGAAAACGGTTCGCAGAGCTTCCCGCGTCACCTCCAGGCAGCGCTCCATGGAGTGACCGCCCGTCATGAGGACTTCCGGCTCGACGATGGGAACCATGCCAGCCTCCTGGCACAACGCGGCATAGCGCGCGAGCGCGTGGGCGTTTGCTTCCAGGCAGCTCCGGCTCGGGATACCATCTCCGATGGCTATGACAGCCCGCCATTTGGCAAAGCGGGCACCCATGCTGAAATACTCCGCAAGGCGTTCACGCAGGCCGTCCAGTCCCTCGGTGATTTTCTCCCCCGGATGGGCGGCAAGTCCAGCCGCCCCGGCATCCACTTTGATGCCGGGAAGAATGTCTGCCTCGGCAAGCGCCTCCAGCATGGAGACTCCGTCCGCTGACTGTTGATGGATCGTTTCATTGTAAAGAATCGCGCCGCTGATGCACTCACCGAGGTGAGGCGTTGTCACGATCATCTCCCGATAGGTGCGGCGTGCCACTTCGGTCTGTGGGATTCCGAGCGCTGCAAATCGCCTGTTGCAGGTCGTATTGCTTTCATCCATCGCGAGGATGCCCTTGTCATTCGCGACAAGGGCCTGCGCGGTTTTCATGAGCAGATTCACGTCCATTGGATTAGTATTCCTGGAAATTGAGGATCTGCTGCTGGCGGTCGAAGTCCTTCTCACCGGTGAGTTCCCGCTTCGCCCGTTCGTAGTCCGCCTGCTTGATCTGGTGGCTGAGCCGACCGTCGATCATGGCCAGTTCCACTGTCCTGTCATGCACCATCTGGCGCGTGACCGAGCGTGTGACGACAAACATGCCGCTTCCCGTTCCCGGGGATGTTGTGATGGCTTCCATTTCTGTTAGATTTCCTGTTGTTGAATGGTTGGCAGCAGTTCATCCATGGTTTGACCGTGGGTCTCAATGTTCCGCCTGCTCGTGTGCTTCCACGAACCAGAGATTCATGTCCGTCCCACGTGAAACCTGCGTGAGGAGATCTGCCGTGCCTGCATCCCCGATCTCGGTGGAAAGCGCGATGGCCTCGCGGATCTTCTCCCCATAGAAAGCGATGGCGTGGGCGAGTTCAGCAACGTGCTTGTGACCGCTGGAAATATCCAATGGATATTCGGGCATACATGACGACTTCGCCGCCGCGCGAATCGTGCCCTGTACGAGGCCGCCTAGTTGGGCGATGCGTTCGGCGATGAGATCCACATACACCCCGGTGTCCGTGTAAACCTTGTCGAAGAGTTCGTGGAGCGCGATGAAGTGCAGCCCCTTCACATTCCAGTGGGCTTGCTTGGCCTGCAACATGAGGTCGATAGAATCGGCCAGCCGTGCCTGCAGAAGTGCAGCCATTTCGATGCGTGTTTTCTCCGGAAGGCTGTTTCGCGTGTGCGTGAGTTTGGTTTTGATAAACCCAACCGTAGGATCCAACCTGTAACTGATCAATGGGGTGATCACCCCAATGAGTTCGTTGCTGAATTGCATGCGACGATTTCTAGGTCTGCAGGGATTTATTGGTTCAGGAGTCTCAGCAACCCCTTTGAGGTCGTTCCATTCATCGTTTGATGAGTCATCAGCGGCAAGAAAATCTAATCCTGATAAAATGTCTGGATTGAGATGCGCTTTAGCGGAATATCCACTTCGCACTTTCTTCTCATGTAGGCACGCCGTAAATAGGGTGTAATACTACTCGTTTGTAACGAGCGGCGGCGCTCTTCAAACAATGTACCGGTGAGGCAGTTTGTTAGAAGCTGTTTTTTAAATTCGCGACTCCGCAGCCAGAGAAAGATAACAGGTGTGACGATGAGGATCGCCCCGATGTCGGCGAGGATTACGAGCTAGACGGAGGCGTAACCAGTGTAAATGAGGAGTTATTTCCCCTCATCCCTTTTATTTATTCTGCGTAGGTAGGCTTTGCGTTGGAGTTCCCTAGAACAGGGGTTGCATGCGTAGTATGGCCATGATCGGCCTTTGTGGGTCAGCGTCCGGAATTCGGCGAGGTTTTTCACTTCTTGGCAAATTCGGCAGCGTTTGGTACCATCTGGCAAGCGGTCAATAGCCGCCAAATCCCTTATAAAATATGGTTTTTCTAGTTTCATGTAATTGTCACCGAAAATGGAATCCGCACCCTTGTGGTTACTGGGGAAATTCTGGGGAAATTGGTGCGCGCATGTGCCGTTGTTCTGTTAGACAAATTGAAAACTATCGAAAACGCATCAGCGGTCCGTTGTTAGATCGCATCGACATTCACGTTGAAGTTCCTTTGGTCAATTTCCGCGAGCTTACTTCGGATACAAACACCGGTGAATCATCGGCGGTGATCAGGGAAAGGGTCGCAGCTGCGCGCAACATCCAAGTCGCCCGTTTGAAGACGGCCAAGCTTTCGACCAACGCCGCCATGGGTGCGAAGCAGGTGCGCGAATGCTGCAAGCTCGACGCCGAGGGCAAAGCCTACCTTGAACATGCCATGGCCGAAATGAACTTCTCCGCGCGTGCCCATGATCGTATTTTGAAAGTTGCTAGAACCTTGGCTGACTTAGCAGGTAAGCCTGACATCACAAGTAACGAAGTGTTAGAAGCGATCCAGTTCCGCTCTTTGGATCGGCAGTTGTTTGAGTGAGAGTTAGGTAGTTTCCACTTTCCTCATAACCTCTCATTTCAATCTGTTCCGGATAGGGGGACTCTTACAATTATATCGAGGTTTGCCACCGCTCACGCTATCGTTTAAATGCTTAATCCCGTGCCACCCACACCTGACCCGCATGGCACTGCTTGGCATGAATGGCCTTAATCACGTGCCATTCATGCCAGGCAGTTTATTTATTGCAGGTGTTCGGCGGCGTATTCACTGGTCGACAAGCGGCGACGCGGCTCGATAGCTTGAGAACCTATTCAAAGTTTGAGCTAGTTGCAAAATTAATAAATATCGCTATCCGGCGGATCGCCCTAGAGGTATTATGTGATTTAAGATGTTTCAATTCTCACTCAAGATCTCCAATTGGAAAACTAGGAGCCATCCGCCTCACCTTCGGTATCCATTCTTAAAAAAGTAAATTCCTAACATTACGAAACATTCTCATGCCCGGAAAACTATCGGAAATCAGGACAAGTAGGAATGAAATGAATGTTTGCGGGTTCCGTTGGAGGGGGATAGATTTAGCAGTTATACGCACCGGAAAATAATCCATCACTGGACATCATTCGATGTAACAACTCCGTATATACCACTTGCTATTCATTCATCGGATTTAACTCATGAAAATTCACATCCATCGTTACAACCACCACATACCAGCTTCGGATAGAGGCTTCGCATTGGTGGCTACGCTGATGTTAATGATACTCCTTGTAATCATCTCGGTGGGCCTATTGAGCCTATCGACCGTTACATTGCGAAATAGTTCTCAAAACTCAGCCCAATTACAGGCTCAGGCAAATGCGCGCATGGCGTTGATGATTGCCATCGGCGAGTTACAAAAATATGCGGGTCCAGATCGTGCGATTACGGCCACATCTGAAATTCTAACAACATCGTCCACCCCTGTCTCGAAACCCAACACCACGGGTGTCTGGGAGTCTTGGTGGGATTTTGATCCGACTACTGCTCCGAATTATACTGCTGAAAAAACCAATCGTTTCAGGCGTTGGCTGGTTTCCGGTGATGATGCAGGCGCATCCTTACCAAGTTTTGTCAACAGTCCATGGAGTGGGGACAAGATAGAGCTTGTAGGAAATGGCACTCTCGGAACAATTACCAATACTCAAGATAAAGTCACCGCTGGCCTGGTGTCAGTGGTTGCAGATAACAACATACAAGGCGGCTATGCCTGGCACGTTGCGGATGAGTCGGTGAAGGCACGTGTCAATGTCTACCGTGATACCAGCCGGAATACGACACTAGCACAAAAGAGGGCATTGCTTGCGGGACATCGACCCGATCCCTCGGTTCTGGAAAGTGCAGACGGCACTGCTCTCACCTGTTTTCCTAATGACCTCACGCCAGCCGCTTACGTGAATGCCAAGGCAACGACTGGTAAGATTCTGGATCTAGACCAAGCCGAACTGTTAGATCAGGCACGTGGCAAAATCAAGCCACTAAGACACCATATTACAACCCACTCTCTTGGAGTGATGGCTGACGTGCGCAGCGGCGGACTCAAACAGGATTTATCTTCGATGTTCGAGATGGGAAGCGCAACTGCCAACACGCTACCCACGGAGTTCACCGGTAAAAAGTTGTATGCATCCACCCACGGAATCACCGATAGTCCAGACCCCACCAAGAGTTCAGACCCCAATTGGAGTGCCCTGGCTGGATACTACAACTCCTTCCGGACTCTAAGAAATCCCGATACCAATCCGACCTACACGCTCAAGCAAGCGGCAGCCTCCACCAATCCCGTGCCCAACGGCTACAACCCCGCCCCGGTCATCGCCAAGGTGGACACCATCTTCAGCATCGTGGGCAGACAATTAGATGATACCCACTGGTTGGGCGGCGCCCGCCCATGGGATTACTATGTGAGTTTGATCTACACACCCGTTGTTACCCTTCACAACCCATACAACGTGAGTATCTCATTCCACAGCATGCAGGTGAATTTCACCAACATCCCAGTTGCCTTCAACTTTTTCCTGATACCCAATGGAGCTGGCTCTACCGGCACGTCACAAAGCGTGGTTCCAGGCACATTTGAATCCCCAAATACCATGTTTTTAGCGGTTGGTAACGGCGGTTGGCGCCCCAGAGGAAACAAATCCTACGTCATGACTATTGCCAATTGGGCGGACACCCAACCCCTGGCAACAAGCGCCGCCATCTCGCGCCCCATTGTCATGAGGCCCGGGCAAACGCTGATTTGTGGTCCTTCCTACAGCCCGACGGCATCATTCAAAGCGGATAGCTTCCTAGGCAGCAACACGATTGGGTTTGATTGGGAAGGCAGACACACCAGTTCCATCAAGGCCAAACCCCAGTTCATTCCCGGCCTGGGGTTTGAGACAACCGGTGTTTGCATCGCACACACTCGTCCCGCGGCAGGAATGGGGTCTTGGAATAGCTATCTGATGTTGCGTGACCAAACCCTGCCAAAACCATCCCCGTTATCGCAAAGTACAGCCACTGACAAATTTTATGTGGAGTACAAAATACAAAGGCCTAGCTGGTATGTAGATGATGTCACGACCACGCCGACGTGGGCTTCTCCCACGTTTTCCGTGACAGCCAAACTTCAAGCCACAGCTACTGACTCACTTGTCGATTACGCCAATCTGCAATTTGATTACCAGGACGACAGCACGATCGGCAGCGTTTTCAACAACCGGGTTTACCGCTATCCGCCTACCGGAGCCTACACCGGATCGCAAGTTGCCGCCCCGGGAGGCATTACATACAGCGCCCAAGGATCCTACGTGCATCCGATCTGCATTTTCTCCGCAAACATTCGCAGCACAAACGGTGGCGTATATGAAACCGGCAGTCGGATAAAAGCTGGATTGGATACTCCGTCGATTAATCTCCTCAAGGACGGCCGACTGGCAGGCAAGCCCTTCCTGTTCCACAACGCCTCCCGAACGAATTTCGTCACCGATCTGAGCAAGGAGAAGCCGGCGTTGCAGTCCTATGAACTCAATTTCCAACCGTTCCTCAGCAAGGGGGATTTCCAAGACTACATGGATGTGGATGCAGCTAACCGGGTTCCGTCTCTCACTGGCAACAAAACCACCAGCGGCATCAAATCGGGGAGCTATCTCGAAATACCATCTGGGCCCTTGCAAACCATCGCGGATTTCCGCCGCTCCAACGCATTGAACACCTCGTATCCGCCGCATTTCGTTCAGCCGGTGGCTAACTCCCATCTTCACCCGCTCATGTCTCCTAACAAGGTGGTCGAATTAAACCCCGCCATTGTAGCCAACACGATGCTCGATCATTCGATACTGGCGAACCATGCGCTTTACGACCGTTTCTATTTCTCGACTTTCGCCACTCAAGGCACCACCAAACCCGACAGTGTCTTCGAACAATTTATGATCGGCACCGCTCCCTTGGCGTCGCAAGCATTTCAACCATATCTATCCTCCGGTAAAACCGTGGCTAGCGCCAAAGCCGAGCTCTATGCTACCGGAGCTCCAAAAGACGGTGCCTACAAAACCGCAGCAGAATACCAGATGATCCGCAGCCCCTTCAACGTAAACTCTACCAGCGTTCAGGCTTGGAAGGCTGTGTTGGCATCGATGAAAAAAAGTGATGTCTCCACATTGTGGGCGCGCAATACGAGACTCGAAAATAAAACTTCAACGAAAATTCCCATCGCCGCGATGTCAATGCACAACGGAGGATCACTCTCAGATACAGTAATAGATGCTGCAAAAATCGATAATGCTCGATCCAACACATGGAACGGCTACCGTGAACTAACAGAAGACCAGCTCGAAACATTGGCTGAAAAAATTGTAGATGAAGTACGAGCTCGCGGACCGTTTCTTTCGATGTCGGAATTTGTAAACCGTCAGGTGGGAACAGCTAGCGAGAAAACCATGAGTGGTGCACTGGAAGCCGCTATAGCCAAGGCTGAGATCAATGAGAAACTCAATGCGACCTCTGCTGATTCGTTTTTGAACCAAGTGCCTATCATCGCTTCCGACATCACGGATACGAAGCTTTATAATTACGTATCACCGACAGCCACTCTCGGCAACCCTGCCGCAGGTGCACCCGGCTGGGTGAACCAAGCGGATTTACTTCGAATCCTGGAACCCTCCGCAACCGTGCGTGGCGACACATTTATCATCCGCACCTATGGCGAGGCTCGGGACGCCAAGGGAAAAGTCACAGCGCAAGCTTATGCTGAAGCCGTGGTGCAGCGCTTTCCAGATTACGTAGATAATTCTGACCGACCATCGCTCAATGCCGCGACCGATCCGACGGCAAAGGCAGCAAACAAGTTATTTGGACGTCGCTTTGAAATCGTGTCTTTCCGATGGCTTTCCAGCAAAGAAATCTGATTCAAATGATCTATCAATTATTACTCTCAGGACTCGCGCTTACAGGCTTATCTCTCTCTATTCAAGCTCAGGAGTCAGCGCCTACACCCGTGCAGATTCGTGTGGTGTTGCACGATCCAATTCACCCCACTGCCAATCTTTTTTATAGTGACAAGACGGGTGCAATAGTTCCTTTGAATTTTAAGCCTCAAGATCTCTCCGAACCCATGTTTATGCTGTCGATCAATGGCTCGTTGGTGCTGTATGACAAGGCTACCGTCGACCCAAAAAACCCTGAGGCGAGTCTTGCGGCCAGCACAAATTTGCCGAAGGATATGAAGCGGGTAATTGCAGTCATCATGCCATCTCCATCGAGTAAAACGCTTGCTTACAGGATGATGATTATCGATGACTCCGAGAAAGGTTTCCCCAAGGGTGAATCGCTGGTATTATCCTTGGTGGGAGTGGAAATTGCCGTTGAGGCGGGTGAGCACAAATTACCGATCTCTCCCGGAAAAATCACCCGAGTGCCACCGGTCAAAGAAGTGAATGATTTCAACATGGCTCAGACCAATTTCTATTATCAGCAGAAGGAGTCTTGGGTGACATTTACGGAACGACAATTGCAGTATCTCGACGCTTGCCGACGGCTCTTCATCATTCACGTCACACCAGGTGCCCTGCAACCGACAGTTACCACGATCGTAGATACCAACAAATGATAGCCGCGCTTAAACCGCTATCATCAGAACGACGCCACAGGCAAAGATCCTATCGTTACACCCTCAACGAAACTCGCGCTCGTTAGATCTTGTCTAAAATCCTCCTGACCGCGCGCGACATGATCCGCACGGAGGTATTCCCCTACCTGCTCGGCAACCGTCTGCGCACGAAACATTCCCACGCTCAGAAAACTATCGGAAATCAGGTCAAGCGGCAATGAAAAGAATGTTTGCAGACTAAGGCAGGGAGGAGGATAACCTCACGCCAATCGACTCAGGACTCCCTATTATAAAAACGATTTTCTAACATGAATATGCACATCATCGTCACCGGCGGCACCTTTGATAAGGAATACAACGAGCTGGATGGTGAAAAGCAAATTTCTATCAACATACGCAACTATATTTCCTCATCAACTGAGTGAGAATAGAACTTCAAAAACATACTCACGAAATAGATTCAATTGATTCATATATGAAACCAACATCCACAATATTTCTCTGCATCTTCCTGTCTATTGTTCACCTAAATGCCGCAGGCGGGGGCGGAAAAGATGATGGCTATTACACTGAAGAATTCAAATACCAGACCCGCCCGGATCCGGCCCGCGAGAGGTTTTTCGGCGTCATCGGCACCACCGGGATCAAAGCACGGGTCTATCCGGGCGTGATCCTCAAGGTGGAGGAAATGATGCCCGGCTCCCCGTGCGAGGGCAAATTCGCCAAGCAAGAAATCCTCACCGGAATCAACGGGACCGTCCTCCAAGGACTCGACCCGTTCGTCGCCATGGGCAACGCCCTCACCAAGGCCGAGGCCACCGATGGCAAAATGGTTTTCGATGTGACCTCCGCCGACGGCAAGACCCAGCGCAAGGAAACCGTCACGATTCCCGTGCTCGGTGCCTACAGCAAGACCTGGCCGCTGAATTGCCCGAAGTCAAAACGCATCATCGATGAAGCCGCCGCCTTTTATTCTGATCCGAAGAAATTCAACCAGCAAGGCATCCCGGGTGCCCTCGCCTGCCTGTTCCTGCTTTCCACCGGCGATGACCAATATCTGCCACGGGTGAAAGCCTACTTCGATGCCTTTCCAAAGGACGTGAAAGCCATCGGCGACCACACCTGGAACAACGGCTACAACGGCATCGCCTGCGGCGAATACTACCTGCGCACAGGGGATAAGTCGGTGTTGCCTATTATGCAATATTACTGCGACGACGCGAAGGCCCGCCAAAAATTCGGTGTCGGCTGGACGCATTGGAGCAATGGCATCTGGCCGGGATATGTAGCGGGTGGCCTGATGAATCCGGCAAGCTCGCAAGTGCTCACCACCCTACTACTAGGCAAAGAATGCGGTGTGAACGTTGATGAGCAGACCTTACTTGGCGCGTTGCGCTTTTTCTATCGCTTCGCAGGTCATGGCACGGTCCCTTACGGTGATCACCGTGGTGAAGGCGGACTCGGTTCCAACGGCAAGGACGGCATGATCGCCGCCGCCATGCAGATCGCCTCGGGTGCCAGTGGCGATACCACCGCCTATCAAAAAGCCAGCAAATATCTGGCCTTATCGACGATCGAAAGCTACTCGTCGATGATATGTGGTCATGCCGACGAGGGGCGCGGCGATGGCATCTGGCGCGGCATCACCACCTCCTATCTGATGAAGGAAAAGCCCGCGCTTTTCCGTCAGTCGATGAACCGCCTCACCTGGTGGCACGATCTGAGCCGCGAACCGGGCGGCAGCATCGGCATCGCGACACTGTCCTGGGGCAATGGCGCAGTCGGCCACTCCGGTCCCGGCATGGGATTCTCTTACACCGCGCCATTACGCACGCTGCGCATCACCGGCGCGCCGAAAACGAAGTTCTCCCAGAAATTTACCCTGCCTGAAAACCTATGGGGCACCAAAGCCGACCTGGCGTTCCTCTCCCTCGAACACAACCCCAAATACTTGAAATATAGCCCAGAGGATCCCACGCATGTTCCCTATTATGCCTTGGGCGGCGCGTATCACCAACCAGATAAGGACATCAAAACCCTGCCTCGTGAAATGTTTCTCAAGAACATCTATCACCGGCACGACATGATCCGCACCCAGGCGGGCAAGGCGCTCCGGGCGATCGATGCCTTCGATGACCTCGAAAAACTCCTGCAAGATCCAGACGCGCGCGTGCGCCGCGCCGCGCTGGACGGAATGATCGATTACAACTACTGGTTCGGCATCGGAAAGAACCCCATCCCCACCGATAAGTTCACCCCCGCGATGGTGAAAAGCATCACGAAAATACTGAGCGATCCCAAGGAGTCGTGGTGGGTGGTCGACGGTGCACTGCAGGCGCTCAAGTTCGCTCCGGCGAAGGACATCCAGCAGAACTACGAGCTCATCGAGCCATGGACGAAGCATTCTGATTGGTGGTTCCGCCAGTCCGCCTTCCTGGCGCTTTCAGGACTTGAAAAAGATGATGCCCTTTACCTCGAGGTTCTTCCCACACTGTTGAAAATCGCGACCAGCGAATACCACACCATGCCCCGCGAGTGGATGATGAATCACCTCAACGCGGCCCTGCAGAAAAAGAAACCGGAAAGCGACGCGGGCAAACTCATCATTGCTGGCCTGCGGAAAGCCGTGGACACGAGCGAGATCAAGCCTGGCGACCGTGCCCCCGAGGGGGCTCACAACGTCATGCAAACCTTGAAGATTTGCCTGCAGAATGACCCCGCCCTTGCCGTGGCACTCGCCACTGCCCTGCAACCGCGATTCAGCGAATTGAAAACTGGCGATCTCGTCGGCATCGTGGCAGCTCCAAGCGCAAATCCAGCCGGACAGCCATTCGGATTTTTTACCGTTCTCGAAAAACTAGATCCCAAGCAGCGCGAGGAACTCAAGGATATCCTCTTTACGGTTTACCGCCCGGAAATCGCCAAGCGACTTAATTCATACAAGGACTACGAAGCGGCCCATAAACCGGGCATCGTGAGCACCCTCATCGACCTCGCGAAAATCCGTAACCCCGCCGCCGGTTGGAAACCGATCAGCAAAGTGGCATCGTCAGAGCTTGTCTGGCGCTTCAAGTCCTTCGATCCTATCGTGGAAAAAGACCAAGTCCCAACCCGCGAAAGAAGGCGCCATCGCGACATCCAGTTGACGGATGATTTGAAGGACTGGTTCAAGCCCGAGTATGACGACAGCAAGTGGAATGCCGGACGCGCACCCATCGGCCTCGGCGTCTACAAACAGGGCAATAATTCCTTTTCCAATCAATCCGATTGGGGCAATGGAGAATTCATCGTCGCGCGCACGACCTTCGAGGTGGAGGCCCTCGACTGCGATTCCTACCGTCTGAGCATCTTGAACCCGCAAGGCTTCAAGGTTTACCTGAACGGACACCCGATCGTGGGCTACGGATGGTGGCAGGACAAACCCCACTACGCGCCATGGGCCCTCGACTCCGGCAAGAGCGGGCACTTAAAAAAGGGCACCAACGTCATCGCTGTCTATAGCAACGTGGAATACGACGGGAAGACGAGCGCCCCTCTCGGCCAGGTGGATTGCCTGATTGAGGGTCTCAAGCACTCGGACTTGGAATGAAATACCACCTTCGCAGTTCGCGACCGCAAAATAACAAGCCGCTCTTGGGTGCATTTCCCAAAAAATATATTACTAGCAATCATGGAGCCTATGCTGACCAAGCCGCTCGGAAAGTAAGCAAATAATTTAAGCCATTATGAAAACGATTAAAATAAGAGCAATCGCTTGGCCAGCAACCCTATCATTGATGGTGAGTGCAGTGCTGATGCCCTGCGGAAATGCCGCGGAGAAACCAAAGAACACTCCACCCATCCGGGGCTTGTCAGAAGTCAATCACGAGCAGGTGAAGCTGAGTGGGGGATTCTGGGGGCCGCGGTTGAAAACCCACTACGATGTCACCATCCCATACTCCCTGAATCGATCGTATCCTCGCCGCGCAGCAGAAAGATGGCTTTCTCATTTCATACTGGATTCTGAACGGACTCGATAAACGCTGGGATGATCTGCGTCTGCAGCACCAAATGTATAACGCCGGACACTTCTTTGAAATGGCGGTCGAGGAACAGAAAGTGACCGGCAATACCAAGGTGGGCGATTCCGCCAAGCGCTTCGCCGACCACATCGACGGTATTTTCGGACCTAACAAGCGCTACGACGTGGACGGCCACCAAGAGGTAGAGATGGCACTGATTTTCCAACAAGCCTCGCCAACCCTTCACCCCTTCCACACCGACCCGATGCTGCCGCCGGGGACGAATTCCGCCGGGAAATTGATGATTTTGCGGTCGGCCTTGCCTTTGCGCACGGCATCCACCCAGCGCACCGCGCGGCGGATGACGGGCTTGGGGTCCCAGGATATTTGGGCGATGGACGGATGACACCAGGCCAGCGACGCGTCATTTTCGGTGGAAACCAACGAGACTTGTTCCGGGACGTTGATGCGGCGGCGGGCGAGAAACTCTGCGGCAGCAATGTAGCGGGGTGCCTCATCGACTATCAGTGCGGTGGGCGGCGTATGCCGAAATAAGCGTTCGAGCAATTCGGAAAATCCTTCGGGGGTTTCCTCCCAATCCGGAAGGTTGTAGTCGCCCGTCGCCACACCGTGGACAGCGAGTTCTTTCAGAAAGGCGCGTTCGGGAGCCCCTGGCAATGGCAAGCGGCGAGCGGCGCGGACGATGAAAACAACGCGGCGATGCCCCAGCTCCAAGAGCCGTCGTGTGGCGGTGCGATACGCCGGAATTTTGTCCGGCCCAGTGCGGGCCAGCGGCAGTCCACTGGTGCGGCCATACAGCGCGAGGCAGGGAATCGGCTGCTCGGCACACCACTCCAGCAAGGGACGCCCCCCTGCCTCGACGATCCAGCAATCCGCCGGGATCTTCGCCATTTCCCTGACAATGGGCCTGACCTCATGCCGGAGTTCAAGCTGGGACTTATTGGAGAAGACAACGGTATGGCCCGCTTTTTCGAGCGAATGCGCGATCTCGATTGAGACTGAAGAAGTTTGGGAATCGTCTTTCTGGTGCACATCGTGGCGCAGTATCGCCACCCGCAATGGACGCGCCACGCGTCCCTCGGGCAGCTCGATTCGCCGCCTGCGGCCCGCGCCCTGGGGCACCAGCAACTTATCCCGCTCCAGAATCTGCAGCGCCGCTTCCACCGTGTCGCGCCCAACCCCCAATTCAGTCGCCAGACGCGAGCCCCCGGGCATCTGCCCACCCCAAGCCTCACGGCACAGCTCTGCCCGCAGGTATTCCCCCACCTGCTCGGCGGCCGTCAGTACACGAAATTTTCCCATGCCCAGAAAACTATCGGAAATCAGGACAAGTGGCAATAAAAAGAATGTTTGTTGGTTCCGGTGGGAGGGTGGTAACTTTCCCCCAATCGACTCAGGACACCCTATTTAAAAAACGATTTTCTAACATGAACATTCACATCATCGTCACCGGCGCAACCTTTGATAAGGAATACAACGAGCTGAATGGTGAAAAGCAAATCCCTATCAATAACAGAATGAAGACAACGAAAATAATCGTAGGCGTAATGCTAGTCGCCCGCCTTACTCTTTCACTCGCCACCGCACTTGTAGCGTTGTTCGCCACACCGTCCGCGAACGCCGCCACCTATTACTGGGACACCAACGCTGCCGCCGGATTCGGGGCTGTCGGGCCGTTCACTTGGGATGGCGTTAACAACTTCTGGAACACGGACATTACGGGAGCCACCAGCGGCACCTTCATCGCAAGCCCCACCAATGCGGACGATTTATTCATTAACGGCGGCACCACCGGCACCATCACGCTGAGTGGCGCCCAAATCGCCAGCAGCCTGACCTTCGCGAACAACGTCGCCAAGACGCTGAGTGGCGGCACCTCGCTGACGATCGGCGGCACCGGGACGAGATCAGGCATTTTCGTCAATGCCGGTGACAACTCGGCTAACACCATCAGCTCGCTACTGATCCTCAACTCGACTTCCACCGCCCTGAACTTCACCAACGCGGGCACGGGCTTGCTGACCATCGGCGCGGTCACCGGCTCGGCCGCCAGCGGCACCCAGACCATAACCGCCGGTGCCAGCAACTTGGGCGGAATCACGCTCGGCGGTATCATCGGCAACGGCGCAGGCGGCGGTAATGTCGCACTGACCATCAACAGCAGCGGCGTGGGCATCACCAGACTCAATGCAGCCAATACCTACACCGGTGCCACCACCGTAAGCGCTGGCGTGTTGAATATTCAGAACGCCACGGCTTTAGGTACCACGGCGGCAGGCACCACGGTCGCTTCAGGAGCGACGCTCCAGATTCAAAACAACATCACTGTCGGTGCGGAGGCTCTCACACTCAACGGCAACGGCTACAACAACAATGGCGCGTTGCGCAACATCTCCGGCAACAACAACTACGGCGGTTTGGTTACCCTCGGTAGCTCCACCATCATCAATTCTGATACAGCAGCCACCACGCTGACGTTGAGCAATGCGGGCACGATCACCGGCACGGGTTTCGACCTGACCGCGGGCGGCGCGGGAAACATTACGATCAATAGCAACATCGGCACAACGACCGGTGGCTTGACCAAGGTTGGCAGCGGCACTGTAACCCTCACCGGCACCAACACCTATACCGGCAACACGCTGGCGCAGTCAGGAATGCTGCAAGTCACCAACCAAGTTTCGCTCTACAATAACGGAGTGGCGGCGGCTTGGAGCAACACCAATATCGTAGTGGAACGCGGGGCCACAATGGCTTTCAACGTCGGCGGTGCGGGGCAATTCACAGAAGCGAACATCAACGCTCTGCTTGCATTGTCGAACTCGACGACCAACGGCTTCACTTCCGGTTCGATCTTGGGTCTGGATACGGGCGGCTTATATACACTCTTCGACAGTGTCATCGCCAACACCAATGGCGGAGCCAATGTCCTTGGACTAAACAAGCTCGGTACCGGCACTCTGACGCTCAGTCAAAATAACACCTACACCGGACACACGGTCATCAGCGGCGGCATCTTGGAGCTCGGCGACTTTGACGGTGTAACGGGCAGCCTTTCCTCCACCAGCACCATCCTGAACAACGGCACACTGTCGATCTATCGCAGCAATGCGGTAGTCCAAGGCACGGATTTCAGCGCTGCCCCCATCGTCGGCACCGGTGCTTTCGTACAGTACGGCACCGGCACCACCACCCTCAACGCAGCCAATACCTTCAGCGGCACTACCACACTCAACGACGGTGTGCTGAACCTGACACATTCCCTCGCGCTCCAGAATAGTGCGTTGATTACCAACGTCGGCCTGGGAACTTTAACCCTTACTGGCCCGACCACCTTGACTTTGGGTGGCCTCAGCGGCGCGACAGGCAATCTAGCTTCCATCATTACTTCGGGTTACACAGGAACGATCACCGCCCTCACCCTTAATCCACTCTCTGGCTCTGTTACCTACGGTGGCGTCATTGCCAACGGTGCAATGTCCCTTACTAAAACCGGCGCAGGCACCCAGATCCTTTCCGGTGCTAATACCTACACTGGTGCCACCATCGTCAACGCCGGAACACTCACAGTCGGATCGGGCGCAACCGGATCCCTAGACAGCACATCCACACTGCAAATGGGCGGCGGCATCTTCAACTACAGTAGGACGGGCGCAGGCCAGACCGTTAACGGCCTAACCGTCAACGCCGGAAACTCCACAGTTAATAATACGTCCTCCGGCCAGACTCTCACATTGGGCGCCATCACCCGAACCGCAAGTGCCTTCGGCACGGTCAACTTCGCAACGCTGACGGGAGCGATCAATACCTCCACTATCAATACGAATAGCATCATCGGGCCATGGGCGACCACCGGCTCGACCACCACCCTGCGCTATGCGGTGGGAGGCGGCAATATCACTGGTCTGACGGGAACCACGGCCACCGCTGCCGACTTGAGCAACGTCACCGACGCGACGGTGAATTACGAATATTCGGCCGCGGCCACCACGGTCGGTAATCTGACTGGCAACACCCTGCGTTACTCGGGCGGCAACACCACGACGACCATCGGCGCGTCGAACACTCTCACGCTCAACGGCCTGATGAATGCCGGCTCGGCCAGCACTTTGCTGATTTCAGGCGGCCCCACCACGGGCGGCATCATCATCGGTTCCACCAACGAACTGGTCATCGCCGCCAACGCGCAGGCCACGACCATTTCAGCAAGGATTGCCGACGGAGCCTCGGCAGGACGCCTCGTTTATTCCGGTGGTGGCACCCTGACCCTTCAGGGCATCAACCTCTACACCGGCGGCACCACCATCAATGCCGGCATTGTTGCGCTGACTTCAACTGCTACTGTAAGTCCAACCTTGGGCACCGGGCCCGTCACCGTTAACAACGGTGGCCGACTCAGCCTGATTGCTGGCTTTGGCTCCCAGGCCGTGACGGTCACCAATGCCCTGACCCTAAACGGAGGAACTTTGGCGCTGGGCGGAGGCAACAGCGCAGCCACCTATTCAGGAACCATCAACCTGACGGGCAACAACACCGTGGATGGCGGCAACTCCAACTTTGAAACCAACACGATCAGCGGTGCGATCAGTGGCGCTGGCGGCTTCACAAAAACCGGTGCAGGCCCTATAAGACTCACTGGGGCCAACACTTACACCGGCCCCACCGTCATCAGTAACGGGGCGCTGATCTTCAAGTCATCGCTCTACGGCAATGACACGTCCAAATGGACTCCCGCAAACATCACCGTGGCTAGCAATGCCGTGCTGGCCCTCAGCGTTGGGGGTGCGGGCGAGTTCACCATGGCCCAAGCCGCCACCATGTTCACCAACCTCACGACCAACGTGAACAACAACGGCCTGCTCGCCAATTCGTTCATGAGCGTGGACACCAGAAATGCATCTGGTACCAACACCTTCACCTATTCCTCGATCCTCACCGATTCCACCGGCCCCGGCGGCGGCGCGGTGAACTTCAAATTCTACGGCACCGGCACCAACACGCTGGAACTCTCTGGGGCCAACACCTACAGCGGCCTGACCCTGATTGATAACAACGGAACGCTGCGGGTGTCATCCTTTAACAGCGTGTTCACCAATGTCGGCTTGGGCACGGTTCACTCCGCCAGCAGCAGCCTCGGCGCGCCGACTACCGTCGCCAGCGGCACCATCTGGCTCGGGGCCGGTGGCTACAACGGCAACAGCCACCCCGGCGCCACCTATCAGGGTGGACGTCTGGTATATACTGGCACGGGCGAGACCACCGACCGCGTGCTTAACCTCGCCGGCAATGCCACCTACATCCTTGATCACTCCGGAAGCGGCTTGTTGAAATTTACCAGCCAGCCCAATGTGTTATTTCAAGGTGGCACGGTAGTTCTCCAAGGCTCTACCAGCGGTAGCGGTGAGATTCCAAGCGCAAACACGAATGGGCAAGCGCTTGCTTACACCAAAAACGGCACCGGCACCTGGGCGCTTTCGGGAGTCAATCTTTACACCGGCGCCACGACCATCAATGGAGGCACGCTGATGATCAAAGGAGCGAATAACCTGCTCGGCACCGTAACGGTGAACACAGGCGGTAACTTCAGCCTGGCCGACGGCACGGCGCGTGCCACCACCGGTGCTGCCACAGGCACCGGGTTGACGCTGGCCACGGGTTCCACCATGGCTTTCGACTGGAATGCCGGATCACTGGACTCGTTCACCACCACTGGCACCGCCACTTCGGCGGGCAACGTCGGCATCATCATCAACAACACCAGTCCATCGGGCAGCGGCGCCACCCTGATCACCGCGGCCTCCGGTTCCACACTGAGCACCGCCAACTACTTCCTCGCCAACAACACCAACTTCACCGCCTCGCTGAGCAAAACCGCCACGACCGTCAGCATCGGAGCGCAAACCGTAGCGACCGCACTCACCAATGCCTACTGGAAGCGCAACCAAGTCACCGGGGCGCTCGATACCATGGCGTATTCCCTCGGCACACTCAGCAACTGGGCCTCCGATGCAGCAGGCACGTCCGCGAACGGCGTCGTCCCCGGTGGCAGTGCGGTCAATCTGATTTTCGGCACCACCGGCAGCGTTCCGGGCAGCCCAACTTTGGGCGCGGACATGAATCTGGGCAGCATCACCTTCAACGACACCGCAGCCGTCACCATCAGCGGCAGCAACGCCATTACTCTCAACAGCACCTCGGGCACCGCAGCCACTACCACAGCGGCGCTCGCAACCGTGACTGCCGGCAGCGCGATCTCCGTCACCTCGTTTGCCAACGCCACCAACACCATCAGCGCGAAGCTCGTGTTGGGTGCGAATCAGACGTGGAACATCGCCAGCGGCAAGACCCTCGCCGTCAGCGGCGTGGTCTCCGGCACCTATAGCCTCACCAAAGCCGACGCGGGAACCCTCACGCTCTCCGGCGCGAACATTTACACCGGTGCGACCACCGTCTCAGCCGGCACCCTCAAAGCCGGCGTCGCCTCAGTGGCGGGCGTCAGCGGTGCGTTCGGTTACAACTCCGCCATCACCCTGGCCAATACAGCCGGTGTGACCATGGACATCACCGGATTCAACACCCAGATCGGCTCGCTCACCGGCGGCGGAACGACCGGCGGCAATGTGACTCTCGGTGCCGCTACCCTCACCGTCGGCGGCGATCACACCAGCCCGGCCGCCTACGCCGGCATCATCAGCAGCACGGGTGCCGGTGCACTCACAAAAATTGGCAACGGCACCCAGATTCTCAGTGGAGCTAATACCTACACCGGCGTGACCAACGTGAATGCGGGCAAGCTCCTTGTGAACGGCAGCATTTCATCTAGCAGTCTAACAACCGTTGCCTCTGGCGCGACAGTTGGAGGATCCGGTACGATTGGTGCGCTCACGGTTTCTTCGGGTGGTTTTATCAATCCCGGAAATAGCCCTGATACTCTCGATTTGATCGGCGCATACACCCAAGCAGGAACCTACAACGCCGAGATCACCGCCAACACGGTGGGCAATGGTACGACGGGTTACGACCAAATCAGTGTAACTGGCGCAGTGAATATCACAGGAGGTAGTCTTAACGCTATGTTCACAGCTGGTTTATATACAAACGGTGATCTGATCTTTATCCTTCTTAACGATATGACTGATGGGATCACTGGAACATACGCAGGCTTGGCACAAGGAGCCACAGTCACCAGTTACGGTGGCTTTGACTGGACGATCAGTTACACAGCAGATTCCGTTGGAAATACATTTACCCTCGGTAACGACATCGCTCTCATGGCCATCCCTGAGCCCTCAACCGCGCTGTTAGGTTGCTTGGGAGTGCTGCTGTTGCTGCGCCGCCGTCGTAATTGAATTATTTTCCGGAGTTAATGGGTTTATCTCCGGGATCCCGGGGGCCGCTCGTTGGCAGACCAGCGGCCCCCACATCCAAACTCTATCAGGCATCCCGCATCTCGGCAGAATGAATTTGTTCTGCCGTTAAACCTAGAATACGCAGTTAAGTTCATCTCTCCATCCCAAGGTCAATTAACCCTAAGCCGCATTCCCCCAAAAATCTCAATACCAACGAATCCATGACAATGAAACCAACTGTAATTCTAACCGCAACGCTGCTCTGCGTCCTCTCGCCGATCTCCTTTGCCAAGCGACTGAAAGTCATCATCCTAGTTGCATCACTGCTTTCGTTATCCCCAACAGAGGCAGCCGCGCAATACCCGGGCTGGCAGCACTCGGGATCGATGTTCATCCTCACCACACCCGAAGGTGCGAACCTGCCAGCGACGGCATCGGAAGAAAATTTCCCGGTGCTGGTGCGGCTTAACAAATACTCTTTCAATTTCGCGGAGGCGAAGGCCACTGGCGAAGATATTCGCTTTTCGGCTGAAGGCAAACCGCTGGCATACGAGATTGAGGAGTGGGACGCTGTTGCCGAGACCGCCAGCATCTGGGTGCTCCTGCCGAGCATCAAGGGCAATGCGCGCCAAGAAATAAAGATGTATTGGGGCAAGGCCGATGCGATCAGCGAATCGAACGGCCCTGCGGTTTTCAATGCCACCAACGGTTTTTGTTCGGTCATGCACATGAACGGAAATGTCTTGGATTCAACCGGCTTAACCTCGCCAGTCAATAACGGTGCCACCCCGAGCACGGCGGTGATCGGCCGTAGCGCATGGAGGCTGCAAGGCATCAAGACCGACATCAGCGCGACGAACATCACCCATTTTCCGACGGGCAAACAGACCACCACCACAGGAGAGGTCTGGATCCGGGCAAGACTACTCAGCAGCGGGTGGACCATGCCGCTGGCGTGGGGAAACAAGAATTGCTATGGCTGGAATACCTGGACCAACCAGATTGGCTTTTGGGGAAGCCCCAGTGTTTTGCCGTCTCATCTCACCTGCCGTGGTGCTGCCACGGTTATTGGATCCACCGCACTCGCCGCGCAGCAATGGTATCACGTGGCTTATACCTCTTCAAATGGAACTGGGAGAATTTATATCAATGGCCTGCTTGACGCCACCGCGTCGTCAGGACCCTCGTCGGGCAATACGAATCCTCAAGCCTTTACGTTGCTGGGCGATGACGTGGACGTTGATGAGGCGCGCATTTCCAGCGTCGCGCGTTCTGACGACTGGCTGAAGATGACGTATGAGAATCAGAAGCCGCTGCAGACTCTTGCAGGTTCTCTAGTGCAACCCGGCACTGATTTCTCGGTTTCGGAGAAGAAAATAACAGTGTTCGAAGGCAAAAGCGCAGCGGTGTCTGTCAAAGCCGGCGGCGCGCAGAAGGTTTACTGGATTCTCAAGAAAGACGGGCTTGAGACGATTGCAGCTGTTGATACGTTCAGTTTTTCAATAGATGCTGGGCGTGTTACCGGCGACCAGACTCTGACCCTCCAGTGCAAGGCGGTCTTTGCGGATAAAGTAAAGACATTGGAAATTCCTGTTACCATTCAGGAAGCTATTCCTGACCCAGTTTTCACGCTGAAAGCCCCGGCAAAGTGGGGTGGTCGCGAGACGATCGAGATCGTGTCGCAGCTTTCGAACTTGAAAGATCTCCAGCAAAAGAATGTCGGCGAACTGAAATACGATTGGAAAATTTCCGGCATGGCAGTGATCAAGGAGATTCAGCCGGGCAAGCTGATTCTGACGCGCGCGCAGAACAGCGGCAAGCTGGCTGTCACATTAACTATAAGTAACGGCGGCAAACTGATTGAGCAGACAGCCGCGGTTGTGGTCACGGAACCGAAGAAAGACCCGTGGCTCGCGCGCACACCTGCGAAGGACGAGAAGCCCGAGGATGGCCAGTTTTACGCACGCGACGACAAGGGACTGGGCACACTTTATTACAACGGAACGCTCACCGACGCCGCCGACTCGGTTTTCCTCAAGCTCTACGCGAACGACAAACTCATCAAGACCGAGACGGCCAAGCCCGCAGCGGACAAATCCTACACGCTCTCTACGCAACTCAAGCCGGGCTTGATCCAATACAAAGTGGAGTTTGGCACGAAGGCCGGCGGCAAGGAAACGGTTTTGCAAACGGTGAATGATCTGGTCTGCGGCGATGCCTACATCATCGATGGTCAATCCAATGCATTGGCGACCGATACCAAAGAACAATCTCCGCCGGAGACGAACCAATGGATTCGCAGTTATGGTCGTCCTTCAGATGATAAAAAAGCCGCACCGGTAAACCTGTGGTGTTATCCGGTGTGGAAAGCACAAAAAGGAGAGAAGGCCGAGTTGGGCTGGTGGGGCATGGAATTAGCCAAGCGGTTGGTTGAGAGCCAAAAGGTTCCAATTTTCATCGTCAATGCCGCAGTGGGTGGAACACGCATCGATCAGCACTTGCCTAATCCGACGAATCGTCGTGATACCAGCGGTACTAATGCATGGACGAATCCATATAAACCTTACGGCAGTTTATTGACGCGAGTTGAAGGGGCGAAATTGACACACGGCATCCGCGCGATCCTGTGGCATCAGGGTGAAAATAATCAAGGGACCGCTGGGCCTACAGGTGACTATGACTGGAAATCCTACCAGGACTACTTTCTGGAAATGTCCGCGGCTTGGAAAACAGACTTTCCGAATGTGAAGAATTATTATGTTTTCCAGATTTGGCCAAACTCGTGCTCGATGGGTGGGAAATTGGGATCTGGTGATATGTTGCGCGAAAAGCAACGCACATTGCCTTATCTCTTTTCGAACATGAGCATCCTTTCCACGCTGGGTGTGAAACCGCCGGGCGGATGCCACTATCCCCTGGAGGGTTGGGCGGAGTTCGCGCGCATGGTGCAACCAATCATCGAACGCGACCACTACGGCGTCAAGTCAACCAAGATTCTAACAGCGCCAAACCTGAAACGTGCCGCTTTTGCTGACGCAACAAAAGACACGATCACACTCGAGTTCGACCAACCCGTAATGTGGTTAGATTTGCTCGCCAATCAATTCTATCTCGACGGTGAGCCTGACCACATCGTCAGTGGTAGCACAAAGGGGAATATTCTAACACTTAAACTCAAATCGCCATCCACCGCCAAAAACATCACCTACCTCAAAGAGGCAAACTGGAAACAGGAAACTCTGCTTATCGGTGAAAACGGAATCGCTGCGTTGACGTTTTGCAAAGTCACGATCGAGAAGTAAGTATCTTCAGAAAGAGCGATGAATGAAGCAGATCAGTTAAAAGAAATGTTAGAATGAGACGCCTAATTCCAACTACAACACGTATGAAGAATTCTACATTCATCTAAAAGGTGAGACTGAAAAAATTCATAACTCATTGATTATCCGTGTGCCCGTTTATCCGTGGTTCCATTTCTGTTTCTAGGGTTAGAAATCGATTCATGATAAAACGGGTAGGCCGAAGATCGCGTTGAAGCTCATGACTCAAAGGGAGTTAGAGAAGCAAGGTCTATAAACCTCACCTATTCGGTGATGAACCGATGAACCATGGTGTGGGAGTAGGTCTTGTAGGGGCGCAGCACTGCGGACGGAAAGCTCGGTTGATTGGGGGCGTCGGGAAAATTTTCGGTTTCGAGGCAGAGTGCGGTGCGGTGGGCGTATTTCACGCCGCCCTTGCCCGCCACGGTGCCGTCGAGGAAGTTTCCTCCATAGAACTGAATGGCGGGTTGGTCGGTGGAGATTTCCATGACCCGGCCGGATTTCGGGTCCTTGAGTCTGGCGGCCAGACGGAGACCATCGCCTTTTTCAAGAACCCACGCGTGGTCGTAGCCGCCGCCAAACTTCAACGCTTCGAAATCAGCTTCCAGGCGCTCGCCGATGGTGGTGGGTTTAGTGAAATCCATCGGGGTGCCAGCGACTTCGGAGAGTTGACCGGTGGGGATGAGGCCCGCGTCGGTGGGGAGATAGGTTGAAGCGTTGAGCGTGAGTTGGTGGTCGTTGATGGTGCGGGAAGGATCGCCGGAGAGGTTCCAGTAGGAGTGGTGCACAAGGTTGATGACGGTGGGAGCATCTGTCGTGGCGTGGGCTTCCCATTTGAGTTCGTTGTCATCATTGAGAGAGTAGGTAACCTTAACTGATAGATTTCCGGGGTAGCCTTCCTCGCCGTCCTTGGAGAGGTAAGTGAACTCGACGCCGTTTTCGCCGACCGTCTTTCCAGACCAGAGAACTTTGTCGAATCCCTTGACGCCGCCATGGAGGTGGCAGGGGATGCCTCCGGGATCGTTGTTGTTGGCGAGGTTGTATTCCTTGCCATCGAGGGTGAATTTGCCTTTTCCGATGCGGTTTCCAAAGCGGCCGACGGTGGAACCGAAATATGAGGTGTTGGTCAGCCAGCCATCGAGCGTATCGTAGCCGTGGGTCACGTCGGCCAGCTTGCCGTCGCGGTCGGGGACTTCCATCGAGACGAGGATGGCACCGTATTCGGTGACGCGCGCACGCAGGCCATTGGCGTTGGTCAGGGTGAAAAGGGCTACCTCGCGCCCGTCGGGCATCTTGCCGAAGACCTCACGAATGACGCCCGCGCCCGCGGTTTCGCCGGACTCGGTGGGTTTCCGGCAGGATGAGAAGGCGAATGCGGCAAGCGGCGCGAGCAGCAGGATGGATCTAATGGATTTCATGGTGGATTCGGGCTGTGGGTTGATGGACACAAATGAGAAATACAGGTAAAGTCCGCCGACTAAAAGTAGATTCAGTTCGGCAAATTCCTTGTTGAGTGATCCGCAAAGACCTCCTTTGTTTCATAGCTAGCGGTTGGCGGCACCAGAAGCTATGAACGGTGTGCTTATCTAGAATAATTATCCGGTTGACAACTAAGTCGTGGCAGGCATCAGTTTTGGAAATCAATGATGCCGATTCGTCTTCTCTCCGTTGGTGAACAAGCCGCCGAACATCTCCGAAAGGGAATTAGGGAAGGCCGCTGGAGCTGCCGCTTGCCCGGCGTGGTTCGACTGGCCGAAGAATGTGATGTTTCCACAGGCGTGGTACGTTCGGCACTTCGGAGTCTTGAAGCCGAGGGAGTGATCACATCCGGCGGTTTGGGCCGCTGCCGCAGGATTGTGCCGCCGGAACATGGCGGCACACCGCTCCGCTCCTTGCGGGTGGGAATATTATATCACGACTCCGACAACGAAGATCATCTCCTGCGGGAAATCCAGCGCGATCTGGAAGCGGCAGGGCACATTGTCTCAATCGCGAAAAAATCACAGGGCCAACTCAATCAAAAGATCCCCGCCATCATCCGCATGATCAGGGAAATGGAGGTCGATGCATGGATTATCTCTGCCGGGTCCAGTGAGCTTCTGGAATGGTTTGCCGGGCAAAGCATACCCACGATGGCTCTGTATGGGCGCACGGGCGGTCTTGCGCTGGCAAGAACCGGTCCAGACAAAGCCCCTGCATTTCTGGATGCTGCCCGGCAGCTCATTGCGCTGGGACATCGCCGCATCGTCCTGATCAGCTTAGCCGGCCGGAGAAAACCGGTACCTGGGATCATCGAACGGCTCTTCCTTGAGGAAATGCGCAGCCACGGTATTGAAACCGGATCCTATAATTTACCAGATTGGGAGGAGACACCCGAAGGATTAAATACATTGCTGGAAAACCTCTTCCGCACCACTCCGCCGACTGCGCTGATCATCGACGAGACCCCGAAATTCATTGCGGTGATGCAGTTTCTCGCCCGCCGCCGCATCGATGTGCCGGGACAGGTGTCGCTGGTTTCACCGGATTTCGATAAGGAACTCAATTGGTGCTATCCATCCATCGCCCGCATGGAGTGGAATAATGCGCATATCATCCGCAGGGTTGTTCGCTGGGTGGCTGCCGTGAGGAAAGGCAACCCGGATCAGGAAACGATCAACTTTCCGGCGACCTTCGTGCCGGGAGGCAGCATCGGCCCGGCACCGCAAATCCGCCGTTAAACCTAAAGAGGAAAATGAACCACGGATAAACGGGCATGAACGCGGATGAACACTGATGCTAAGAGGATTAGAAGGAATTCTACATTCATCTAAAAGGTGAGACTGAAAAAATTCATAACTCTTTGATTATCCGTGTGTATGCCTGTCCATTTGACGAAATATTTTCTAGTAGTCAGTTCGTCCATGTCCGCTGCGCTTCCATTGTGGTTCCATTTCTGTTTCTAGGATAACGGCAATTCATTTTGGCATCAGGGTCAGCATGGCCTTGCCCAGGGCGTCACCGATGAGAAAGTAGGTTTCGGCATTACCGCATTCGTGATGTACATGACCGGGATGCGGTGAATCCTCTGCTTTGCGCACGAAGTCGATCGTTTCGACCAGTTTGACGGTACCTTTGAACGTTGGTTTTTCCGCTGCGTCCTTCTGGGCTTTCTTGATTGCCAGCGCCAGTTCTGGAATATTCGTGTCGCCTTTCATCCAGCCACCGGTGATGTCACCGATGACCACAGGCAATTTCGGAGAGTTCAAGTCCTTGCGCACATCGTGGATCAGGTTCACTAGATTCTGTTCATACACCGGCACCATCTTGGCATCGCAGAAATCATTCCATCCATGCCACCACACGAAACCCGCGATTTCATAACCGCGACCATCATACTCGGGAAAGTTGGTTTTTAGATTTTTGAGAGCATCGGTGATCTCTGAAATCATTTTCGTGTAGAAAGGACCAACCTGCCCCCCCGAGCTGGGCGGGCGGAAATCCACGTCAAGGCTCTTACCGCCCCATGCGGTTTTGATAAGCAGCACCTGATTCTTCATTCCATCGCCCAGCACATGGCCGAACTGGAGTTCAACACCAAAATGGTGGTCGTCATTATAAGCCGAGTAGCCGAGACCGAGCGGTCCGGCTTTCAAGTTCGCATCGCCGCGTTGATACCGGACCCATACATCATCCCGCGTCGCCCATTTGCCATCGGCGGATTTGAGGTGTTTGTAAATCGGTGCTTTGACCGGATCATTGTAGAGCATGGCCAGCGTACCCTTGCCATCGTTGTAATTCTTGCCGGTGAGATCGACTACTGCCTGTCCTTGCATGTTCGACTGCCCAGCGAGGATGAATACTTTCAGCGGTAGCGGTTTCACCTCAGCGGTGAGCGCGGGTGCGATTAGTAAAAGTGAAGTGGCGAATAATAGGTGGTGTTTCATGGTTATTTAGTTGGAATGAAATTGTCTGGGACAGGCTCGAAAACATCGACACGGAGAATCGCGCCCTCGCTATCAAAGCGAAGAGGGGAAATACAAGTTTCCCGGAGTGATCCGCCGTCGTGAGGAACAATAAAGCGATGATAGGCCACTACCCATTTGTCACTCCCTGGAACTTGGACAATGGAGTGGTGTCCGGCAGCTTTGATTTCACCATTTTGTTGGACGATAGGGTTAACCTCGGCCTTTTTAAAGGGCCCCAGCGGTGAATTGGAAGTCGCGTAGGCGACTGAATAACGTGGGTCACGGGTATCATGCTCGGACCAACTCATGTAATACACGCCTTTCCTCTTGAACACGAACGGACCTTCGTTGAAGCCCGGTAGCTCAATCTGCTTCATCGTTTTGTGGTCGAAGGAAATCATGTCGTCGTTTAATTTTACCGCCATGCACTTGCCTTGGCCAAAGTAGAAATAGGCAGAGCCATCGTCATCGACGAAGACCATCGGATCAATCGCTTGGCATGGATAATCGCCCTTTGCCACGAGCGGCTTACCCAGAGGATCCTTGAACGACTTCATGGGATGATCTGAAACTGCAACGCCAATGTTCTGATTTGCCGAGAAATAAAAGTAATACTTGCCGTTTTTGGTGGCCATGGCGGGTGCCCATGCTTGACCAGTGGCCCATTTGACTTCGCTTGGAAAATCAAGGATGACGCCCTCGTCCTTCCATATCTTCAAATCTTTCGATGTCCAGCCATGGAAAGCCGTGGGATTCCAGCCTTTCATATCGGACGTCGGATAAAGACAAAAAGTGCTACCAAACACTGCAATGTGAGGATCTGCCGTCGCTCCCGGCAGAACCGGCTGCGGAGCAAATGGGGTCTGCTCTTCGGCGGCACAAACTGTGCAGGAAAGGCTTGTCACCAAAATAGTCGCGGCCTGAATGGTGAAATATGTTTTGTTCAACTGATGGTATATGCTCATGCTTTGTTTACGGAGGGTTTCAAACAATTAGTTGTTACTTTAGTGCGCAAGATTACCGCGGATTGGCTCCGATTGTCCGTAGCTCGGGATGGGTGGTGGCAGATTCAATCACGCGAATCGCATCTTCAACGGCACGTATTCGTTGCTCGTTCAGTTCGCCCTTTGGGAATTCGTTCCTGTCGCATTGTTCATTGAAAGCAACGATCACTTCTTTGAGCCCCGGGATTGCATTGCGCGCGGCGGTTCCATATCCCGCGATGATCTTCATGATTTCCCCGGTGCGCCGCTGGCTGCCGTGACCGCCCTGGGTCTTTGCAAACACTACGCCCGCATCAATGGCTTCCCGGTAGTGGTATTTGCTCAATGCCACGAAAGCGCCCATTCGGATTTCAGCACCGAACATCGTGTCGGCGGGGCAGCGAATCTTAATAGCTTCCACGAGATCAGGCGCGAGTTTCGCGACGTCCGCTTCGGACAGGAGGTTTTCAAACGTACCTTTCAAGGTGGCACGAGCCATGCCATCGGGATTTTTGGCCACTGCCCGGATTGCCGGAAAGAGTAGTTCTGGATCAATGCCTTCGATTGAGTCTCTTAGCAGTCCCTTGAATAAGGTTGCAGCGAGTTCACCGTGGGTGAGCTGGATGGGATCCTCCCATACCACTGGATAGACCGGTTCCGCAGTATCGACCACCGCCTTGAGCATCTCGGGGATGACCGGCTTGGCCTTGTCCTTCATGTTCTTGAGCGCGTTGGCGGCCTTGACCCGCAGCCAGCGGTCTTCATGGATGAGCAGCCGGGCTAACACCGGCAATGCGGCAGGATCGTTGATATATCCCAGTGCCTCAGCCGCGCCCTGGCGCTTGCGGCCGTCGGTGCCTTCCGCCATGATAATAAGTTTTGGCATGAGCGCGGCGCCTTCAGGCCTTTTGCCGAGTTCTTCAGCGGCCCAACTGCGGGTGATCGGCGACCAGTCACCAAATTCTGCGATGAGTTGCTCGGGAGTCAGGGTCTTGCGGGTGATGTCGAAATAGCCGGAAGCAATCGCCTCGGTCACGTCTTTTTTCTCAAGCCAGTTTTTCGGATTGGCATCGCGGCCAGTGAGGCAGATTTTTTTCAACGGCATGGAATACGTTAGGACATAACTGGCGGTGGGGCTCAGTCCGTTGTAGCCGCTTTTGCCGTAGTAGGTGTTGTCGTCAGTTTTCCCCGCGCCGTATTGTTCGCTGCCATCATAGGTGAACGAGCCGTCGGAACGCCGGACAAGATCGAGATGCCATGAGGCTTCCTTGATGAAAGCGGCCGCAGCCAATGGCCCGCCGGTATTGGCTCCGAGGCCACCCCACAGATAGCTGAAGCCTTGGCCGGTGTGGCCGTATTCCCGATTCTGATGGGAGGCGGTGACCATCTTGGCGAAAAACTGCGTTTCCTTGATCTTGTCGCCTTGCAGAGCGAAGAGCATCGCCGCCATCGCGTTTTTGCCGTTGTTGTCGTGGTTTGGCCATGGCATGTGCTCACCATAAGGCACAGCACCCTTGTCTATGAAATAACCGAAAAATTTCGATGCTCTGTCGATGGCGGGATCGATTTCCGGGTCATTGACACCGCACTTTTTGCCCATGACGATGGCCATGTTCCCGACCAACCCGGCCGCATTAACCGGGCCGTAGGGTGGGATCGATCCATGAAGCTGACCATCGTTGGTTAGGCTTGAAATACCATGGCCGAATGTGCCATACATACTTTGTCCTCTGGCGAGGAAAGTGGTATATTGTTCAATGGCATGCATAACTTCACGGTCGCCGGTTTGCAGGAAATACTCGCAAAGGAAGAGATTCCGATAGCCCCAATCCCAGACGACCGATCCGTCTTTGAGTTCAAGTTTCAGCGTCGTAGGGCCAAGTTTATGGGCAAACTCGCGCAGCTTAGGCATGTATTGAGGATCTCCGGTGGCCAGTAACGCCAAGCCGTTCACAGCACCTGTCCAACTGAGATTGAGGGGTTCCTTTTCCAACACTTTGCAGGCATCGTCGAAGATGAGTTTCGATTTCGGGCAATCGTAGGGCGCTGTGGCGCTGTAGGCGCCCATGACCTTTAGCTTAAGAGCGAAATTGTCAATTTTTCCCGCCCGCCAAACCGTCAGCTTCAGGACTCCAAGGTTATCAGCTTTTTCGGCTTCCTGAATGGCTCTTGCAAAGCTCTTGCGGGCATCGTCGCTGAAAAGTTTGCCACCCGTGCCGAGGATGATGTCATCGACTTTTATCACGCCGTCTGCGGGTGATTTCGCGCCGACGTGGGTCACAAGAATCTGTCGGCTGGCGGTAGTGGTGCGGCCTTGCTGGCTATCGAGGTTGTTTGCCGCCTTGGTGAAGATCCAGCCGCGAAGGCCGGTAGCACCGAGGTTGTAAGTCTGCTTGCGTTCCACCGCGATGTCTCGGGTGAGATCCGGTGGGGTGGTCGGGTTCTCTGCCGCTTGCGCTTGAGTAAGTAGCAAGGTCGCTGCTGCTAGGTAAATCAGGTGTTTATTGGATGGATTCATAGAATATTGTGTGAGGCATAGAATTTGATTCTTGAGTGGTCATTTGGATGGCGGCGGCAGCGGTTGCTTTGCCAAGCCGATTTGAAATTTCCGGCCTCCATCGCGGGTGGCTTGGAAGTAAAACCAGTAATCGTTTTCGTTCCGGATAATATCTCCATGGCACAACGATCCTTTTGCAAACTCAGGGATATTGATTTTAGTTTTACCACAGTCCGTGAAGGGTTTTGCTAGGTCTTGGGTCGTGTAAGTCTCGTAGTATTCGCCATTTCCCGAAAAGCCGATGCAGCCGAGCATTGTGTAAGTTGAGCCATCCTTAATTACGATGCTACCTTCACCGACGGCTCCGGTGGATACGGGCGTGGCCGACCAAGTGAGCAAATCAGTCGATGTCACATAACGAATACCATCTCCGCCGCTGGTGTGAAAAAGATAGTAGGTGTCGTTTTCCTGGAAAATAAAAGGGTCATTACACTTGTCAGTATTGAGCACCGGATTGCCGGGGTGTTTCGTCCACTTGCGTAAATCGGTGGACGTGGCATAGCCGATGGCGACAGGTGATTTGGCGCTTTTACCAGCATAATACATGTAATAGACGCCATTTTTGAGAACGGGTTTGGCCGGTGCCTGTACCCGTTCCTCATCCCATTCCCCGGCCTTGCCTTTGGGAATGGCCAGTCCTTGATACGTCCAATTGATACCGTTGGGCGAGGTGGCGTAGTCAATCCTCGGCTCGCCCTTGCCGCCAGCGCCGTCTTCCTGCCATGAGTTGGCACTCGTGTAATACATGAAGTAGGTGTTGCCCACCTTGATCAAGGATGGGTCTTTTGCCCAATCATCCTCGGGATCACAATAAATGGGCGATTCAGCCGCTTTCCATTCGTCTGCGAGGACTACTTTTTCCGGGTAGTCTTCCCCACGAATACTACGGCGGACAGACTTCTGCCAATTTTCCAACTCAGTCCTCATGCGAGCGACAACATCCGGGCGGGTAGTTGCTAGGTCAATTTTCTCAGAGATGTCGCTCGTCAGGTCATACAGCTCATACTTGTCCGAGTCGCGTTTGTGGAGTTTGTATTGATTATCGTTCCATGCGGCTGGTCCCGCATCAAGAGAGCTGGCTCCATGATGCCAGAACCCAATAGGGGAGGGGCGAGCACTCATTTTCCCATCCAACAAAGTGACCAAGCTGATCCCGTCGAGTGGCTTGATTTGAGTGGGAATCTCGATTTGCAAGAGATCCACAATAGTCGGATAGAAATCACTGGTGCAGGCCGGCACCTGGGTGATGGATGGGTTCTTAATCCGAGCAGGCCATTCGATAATGCCAGGGACGCGGATACCGCCCTCCCAGAGCTCGCCCTTGTGACCGCGGAGGATGCCGTTGGATCCATAGGTGTCAGGAGCTGCCTTCTCGTCTATCCACGCACCGTTATCGCTGTTGAAGCAAACCAGCGTATTGTCGGCGATGCCTAACTGGCGCAACGACTTGCGCAGGGCACCGATGCTGCGGTCCACTCCGATCATCTCTCCATAATACGCCGAACCTCCTGCCGCAGTTAGATCCGCCGCAGTTGGAGCTAGAGGAATGTGGGGACTGCCGAACCAGATGACCGTAAAGAACGGGGTTTTCGCGGCTGCCTTTTTTTCGATGAAGTGGATTGCTTCCGCGACGATGGCATCCGAGCCGTCGCCGGGCACTTTTGTCGGCGTACCATTGCGGCTGAAGGTCCAGTCGGTGTCGAACCAGTTGGAAACCGAAAACCATTCGTCGAAACCGAAATGGCCAGGATGCAATGGATCATTCGTGGGAAGTGCCCGCCCCATGCCTGGTTTGCCGCCGCTTAGATGCCATTTGCCGAAGTGAGCGGTGGCGTACCCAACCGTCTTTACTGCCTGCGCGATCGTCATTTCCTGTTTCCGCAAAGTCATCCCGGGCCAGAAAGTTCCGCCGCGGTTCGGGTTGCGACCGGTCATGACGCTGGCACGGGTCGGCGAGCAACTAGGATGCGAGGCGTAAAAACGGTCGAAACGTAGCCCGGCGGCGGCCATCGCATCGAGGTTGGGTGTTGGAATTTTCTTCAAGCCGTTGTAACCCACATCTCCCCAGCCTTGGTCATCCGTCATGCAGAGAATAATGTTAGGTCTTGGTGCCGGTTCGGCGGCACGGCTCAGAGTAATGAGCGCGGTCGAGAGCAGTAGTTGGCAGGTGAAGAAATAGATGCGCTTCATCATTATTTTGATTTGAGTTCCAAGTGACGCACCGCAATAACCCGCTGGAGAGGGGCTGAGATCCGCAAGGTTTGTGGACCATTTTCAAGTTTGATGTCCACTGCCGGAGCAGCATCCCACAAGCCTCTGCTCCAAGGAATTTTAACTGTGACTGGCTCGCTGCTGCCAGTCTTGATATGGAAAGCCTGATCCACATTTGCAGCGGCGACCTTGATGGTGAGGGAATAAGTCCCCGTCGTAGGCGCCAAGAGGGCGTATTCCACCCAACTGTCGTGGATGTTTTTCTGGAAATTCACCTGCTTACCACCGGCACCAATATTGACGCTGCCGGGAGGAAGGATCGTGGTGGCGATAGCCAATTTTAGATGCAAGCCATCCTTGGCGTCCGGGTCGGCAATGAGTTGCCGTTCGGCTAAGATGTGCGCGAATGTCGGTTCCTTGAGCAGTGTGATCAAGGCGGCTTCACTCGATTTTTCGGGCATCTTCCGATTGAGCCAGGCGGATGTGTTGTTCAGGTATTGGGTGAAATCACCGGAATGGATGGCACTATTCAAATCCTCAACATTCGGTTCCCACGCATGGACTCGCGCGGTCAGCACGCAGAATAGGGTGCAGGTCAGGAGGGATCGGAATGCGGTACGGCTAGTCATTCTAATAATTGTTAAAAACGAACGCAACGGACTCATTTGCCAACTTCATTTAGCATGCCATTAACACCCATTACGCCGACCACCACTTTCATCTGCGGAGCCTTGAATTCCTTCCGCAGATCCTGGATTAGGCAGGTCAGGTTCTTGACATTCTCGGCGACCGGTTTTTCGCCTTCGGCAAATGCTATATGCGAAAGAATGACTGCCAAAATGCCAGTAGCGGGCATTAAGTAGGACGATTTCTTGAAATTACGTGATCCTTTTATCATTTTCACAATATTTATGGTTTAGCTAATTCCTTAATCCAGACGGTCATCGCGCCCGTTTTCCGGTTCTGCCAAGCGTAATAAGGAATGGCTGTCACGGTGATTGGATTCTTACCTTCAGCGAGCGCTTCACCTGCGAGAGTGGTGACTCCGCCCAGCAGGTCGGTGTGATGTTTCGTTGTCATTTCCGCAGAGCGTGGCAGCACTAAGTTGGTGAGATTTACGTCAGGTTGGTCGGCGGCTTCCAAGCAATAGACTAGCGGACCGCGCATCAAGGTGACCTTGCCCCGATCTGCCTCGACTTTTTCGTGCGCATAAACCCGTTGGATCGGCATCGGCAGCTCCAGTTCCACGACATCTCCGGCTTTCCATGTCCGCTTCAAATGCACATAGCCATCGTCGCCGAGCTTTGCCTCGGTCTTCTCACCATTGACCTTGAGACTGACGGGCGAAGACTTCACGTTTTCGAGGCGGTAAAGATCGCTTGGAACTGGCTTGCCCAGCGCCCAACCAGGGATGCGTAATTTGAGATTGAAATCAGCAACTTGCGCCGGATTGATCGTTAGGAGGATTTTCCCATCCCATGGATATTCCGTCTTCTGGGTCAGCTTGAGAGCAGAGCCATCGTCCATTTTCAACGTTGCTTCGCCAGCAGCATAGAGATTGACCAGCACTTCTTTCTTGCTCTGGGCATAAACCAGACCACCGACTTGTGGGAAAATCCGCGCTAAATTGGTGGGACAGCAGGACAGGCCGATCCATGAAGAGCGCTCGCCACCGCTTTGACTGGCCAGCGGATTTTGATAGAAAAAGTGATCTCCGGAAATCGAGATTCCGGAGAGGACACCGTTATAAAGTGCCAATTCCATCATGTCTGCATACTTTGCCTGACCTTTGAGCAGGTTCATCCGGTATTGCCAGAGCACATGGGCGATTGCTGCGCAGGATTCGCTGTAAGCAGACTCATTGGGTAGCAAGTAGGGATCGCCGAAACCCTCGTCATCGTATTGACCCGTGCCGAGGCCGCCGGTGATATACATTTTCCGTCTCACTACGTCTTTCCAGAGGTGATCTAACGCCATTTCGTAGCCGGGTGCATCCGTGAAGCGGAGAATGTCGGCCATCGCAGAATACATGTAGCCGGCCCTGACCGCATGGCCGACCGCTTCATGCTGATCCACCACCGGCTTGTGGTCTTGCATGCGGCCGTTGCGCAGCCTCAGCCGAGCATGCCAAAATTCCCGTTGTTGCTCTTGGGTGGGCTTGCCTTCAGTTTGAGCGGGGAGAACCTGTGACTTGGGGTCGAATGGCTTGCGCTCCGTGCCGTGGGCATAGCCTCTCTCATCCAGGAAAAACTTCGCGAGCTCTAGATAACGGCGCTCGCCGGTGACGCGATAAAGCTTGATCAGAGCCAATTCAACTTCCTGATGCCCGTCCACATCGTATCGTTTGTTGGGGCCGAAAATCCCGTCGATATGATCGGCAAATCGTTTCGCGGAATCGACCACCTTTGGGTTGCCAGTCAGGCGCTGATGTTCTCCGGCCATCTCGAAGAAGTGACCCGCGTTATACATTTGGTGCTCCAGACGGAGATCCTCCCAGCGTTTTTCGGGAGTGTTGACAATGAACCAAGAGATCAGGAATCCATCCTTCTGTTGAGCAGCGAGGATGCGATCAATGATGTCGTCCACACGCTTCAGCAGTTTCGGATCATCATTGTGTTCCAGAGAAATCAGCGCGCCTTCCAGCACTTTGTAGAGATCGGAGTCGAAAGCATGATGTCCGCTCAACGGGCCTTCGGCTTTACCGGCTGCCTTGTCGAAATTGGTCACGTGCCCGTCTTTTTCCAGTTCGTTGATCGAGTGCGGGATGGTGACATCATGCGCGGTTTTGAGGCGTGACCCCCAGAAGCCGCCGAGCAATTCCACCTGGGCCGACCCCACTTCCTGAAAGCCGCGGATAGGTGGCGGGTTCATCATGTCCTCTGCGGCTTGTCCGCAGGCCGTTGTCAGGGCCGTAGCGGCCAGATAGATGAGGTGTCTGTTAAGTGGATTCATTATATGGCAGAGCGATAAATGACATTCTTTGCAACGAGCAATTTGTTCGCAACGAATTTATCGCTCTAAAGTAGTGCGCGGGGCGACCTAGTTTAACCTTTGACCGGACTCCAAAAAACAGGACAGTCGATAAATAGAGTTTTTGTGGTTATGTAAAAGTCTTCTTATCCGAATCAGACGCAATTGGAAATTCTGCCATATTGGCTCCGAAAATCTGAACCCCTCCAGCGCGTTCCATTTCATTCGCGTTTGGATTTCCGGCGAGAAGCTAGACGTTGGAGCTCCTTGGAGCAGGGCTTACAGGCATAGTTCGGCCATGACTTGCCTTTGCTGTTGATCATGCGGAATTCGGCGAGGTTTTTGACTTCTTTGCAAATCCGGCAACGTTTGGTACCATCTGGCAAGCGGTCGGCAGCCGATAAATTCCTTATAGAATATGGTTTTTCTAATTTCATGCTGGTGTCACCGAAAATGGAATCCGCACCCGTGTGGGTGTCGTTTTAGGTGACACCAGCATAAAACTCCTCAAAGCATTGAAAATAAAGGATTTGAGTTTGATGCTTGGTGCGAACCAATTTTCAACCCACTTATAATTTCACTTCAGACACTTCGTCGCCATGGATACCACCAACAAAAATACCCCACAAGAAAAGCCTGAAGTATCCACTGAAATCGAAGACGATTTCGATGAGTCACTTGGCGAGCGTCAACCCGATGCGAATGACGCCATTGTTTGTGAGGGTGGTTGCCAGTAAGTCTATTTTCTTTAGAGACCCAAATTAATTTCCATGAGCAAATCTCATCCACTCCACATCTACGGCATCGTTCGATTTTATTCTAATCCTAATGACCCAACTCAAGATGTCTGGCATAGAGACCATAGCCTCCTTTCTGGCCATGTGACAAAGCTCCTTGAACGAGGTGACGATTCGCTCTTCCACGTAGGACAAAATCCAGAGGACGGTAAAACGCGAACGTAGCCAAATCTCAATTTCTTCGGCGAATTCATGATGCTGGCCGAACGGGGTTTCGCGCATTCTATTTCTATCCAACAAGGCATGCAGGTCTTCGTCTGGAGATACTCACGCCTGCTGCCTAAGCTTGGCTTTATCCATCGGTCGTCATTCAGCTGATTTACGAGAGCAGCCGTGGATGTCTTCGAGCGCCCCATGAGAATAGGTAAAGTCGCGATCAAGACTCCAGGAGTTTGGATGGTGGGGTTTCAAGAGATTTCCGAGAAGCTGAAATTGATTCCCCTTTTGATCTTGGCCCGCATATTGGCTGCTTTACGGACAAGTCCGAGCAGCCAGCTTTTGTAGGCACTACTCTGATTGATGGGCGGATCACTGTGATGGTTCGACAGGGCATACGCCAGAAGTATGAGTTCTAGGTCGGAAATTTCAGTCAACGCCATTGCGGGCAGTGTCCACTGGGTCGGTGGTGTGGTGACATCCACACGGATCTTGGCTGACCTCAGCAGGGCTACAGCAAGAGACAGCTTCGCGCTATAGCGTGACGCAGAGTCACTGAGAAGTAGTCCGAGAGCAGCTACCAGAAATGGAGGAAGTTCCATCGTGTCGCGGTGGTCTGGCAGGAAATCGAAGCGAACGGGGTTCGGGTTCCTGCGTCTGCCCTTGCTCCGATCTTTGAGCAAGTGTGCGGGAGCATGCTTGTTGACCCATACCCTAACAGCTTCGAGTGAGGTAGGGACCGACTCCGCCAGAAGTGCGTCTAGGATCTCCTGGTTGGTGGCACCTTTTTCAAGCATCCCGAGGATCAAGTCAGGGTGCTGGTCGAGAATAGAGCGGGGCATGATGGTGGCGAAGGGTTATAGCTGGTAATTTAATACCGGGATGCGAAGGCGGGCGGGATACGTGGTATGATGCACGCCATCGCTCAAGTATGCTGGCATTAAAACAAATTAAATACCAGCACGATTGTTGAGCCCATTCATGGACAGTGATGGTGGGGTGGATCGAGAGGCGGTGTTGTGTGGGCAGAAACAGCAAGAGGGCACCACGAGAGTGGGAGACTACCGTCTCCGCCTGCGTGTCTGAAGCTTTCGGCGGATTAAGCCGAAACCAATGGGAACCAGCTCGGCTGGGAATGCGCTGCGAAGTAGAAAGCATTCGGCATCCGCGCCTTTGCGGCAAGAGGAGGCTGGTCAAAAGCTACAGAACAAAGTTATGTGAGCTTTTTACCGGCCTCCATCTTGGGTTAATGTAGAAAAAAGGTTGATATAATCCGCGAATAGATCCAATTCAGAATTATGGACAAATATTCAAAGAGAAAAGGTGGAGGGTATCCGAATCAACCGGGTAGTCGCGAGGGTAATGCGCTTTCCAAAACTGACAAGACTGCGAACTCCTCCGCCTTCGATGAGCACCTGTCTGAGGAGGACAAATTGAGGCAGGACATGGGTAAGCAGAAGGCCCACATGGATGCTGTAGAGCGCCGGAAAGCTGGCGAGCGAGTCGATCCCAACGAGGTAAAATTACCGGACGATGAATCCAAACCTGTGCCTCTGGAATCCGAGGAGGACGACCGCAGTGTGGTGTTGGGAGGGGATGATCAAACAGTGGAGCTGGGGGAGCATGAGCGGAGAGAGGTATTGGATCAGGTCGGGCGTTTGATCGTCGGGCTGCGCATTTATGACCAAAATGCCGAAGGATCCCCTCGCGGTAGGAGTGCGACCAGCAAGGAATTGCTCGCCAAGCACGACCTGATTCGCCGAGAAAGAGAGGTCCATATTGACCAGGACGGCACCCATGTTCGGGTCGGCTACCTAGGCCGAGAGCGTAAAGGGAAGTATCTGGATGAGCCGACATTTTGGGGGCCAGAGCGCAGCAGAGAGCGCCGTGTCCCAGTTGTGATGCGATCCATTCTCGGCAGATTGATGCCACATGAAGGTGAGGTTTCTGGTCGGGAACTGACTCGGGAGATGGTCGAAGAAGCGATGGACGAGGCGGTCGCCGGGTTCCAAAAGGAGACGGGGTGCGAGATCATTTCGGCGGCTGTCCACCGCATGTCGGACCATGATTTGCACATACACATCCAGTATACGATGGTGGTTTGCCAGCGAAAGAATCTGGGTAAACACACCAAGGAGCGAAAGGAATGGGGGAAGGTCGCATCGGCTATGGCACGTGAGGCACTCCTTAAAGAGGGGGTTGATCATCCTAACCCAAGCGCGATAGGAGCGATGAAAAAGAGGTTGGTTGAGGCTGGAAAGCTAGTTCAGGAACCAGAATTTAAGACGGGTTTTCGTAAGGCTAACGGGCTGCGCTCCATGGGTAACGGATCCATCCTTGGGCACAGCTATCGTAATAAACTCAACGTGGTGCGTCTGGCTGAGGAGGCTGAGTTGCCCGATCTTGCCAAGCGGGTGATCAAGCTAAGGGATGAACTCGGGGGCTTTCGACCTATTGCTAAGCGGTCAGATGAGGCGTTGGAGGAGGACTATTTGGACCTCTGGTTGGAGCGGATGTGGCGCCGTATTGTCAAAGCTCGGTTGAGCGATGATGCCCTCGATAAAATCCGGACTGCGGGTGTGGTAGCTGCCACGAATTATGCGGATTTTGGTGCGGTGAAGCCGAAGCCAAGGGACTTGGAGCGCATGAAAGTGGCGCTGATGTACAAGGAGGCGCAGCTGGATTGGGACAGGCAGATCCAGGAAATGGAGGAAGGTCAGCGCCTTGATGAGATGGAACATACGTTCCGGGAAAGGGTGTTAGCTCTGGTGAAAAGGCTTTTGGGGTTGCGAAAAAAATTGAATTTGCAGCGCAGTCAACTGCGTGATCAAGCGAAGGAACTCGCCAAGAGAGAAGAGAAGCTCGTCACACGTGAGCAAACTATTGATGGCCGTGAAGGAATAGTGAAGGATGTCATGGAAGAGAATAAATCTCTGAAACAGGAGGTGGAGAGTTTGCGTGAGAAAGCAGACCTCGGCGACGAATTGACGGCATTATGGCGACAGATCATCAGCACCCCTGGGCTAGGAAAATTTTTCAGAGATAAGTTCACCAAGGTCTGGGATCGCGTGAGGGAATTGGGTCCAAGAATGGGGCTTGAGAACGAGATTTATGGTGTTGATGCCATCAAATCCTTTACCAAGAAGCCTGACCGTGGTGAACAGCGCCCAGCGCTTCCCGGTGATTTAAAATGATAAGATGGTGCGCTTGACTTGCCGATTAGACAAATCCCTGATGGGTGGGCGCATGTGCCTGGGATCAACTATGACTTGAAAACCTATTCCCTATTCCATGAGAGGTAGAGTAGATGATTGGGACTGATCTAGTGGAGTGTTTGTAGTAATTCCGTGCTTAGTCCTAAGAGTTGGCTTTGGGTGGAATCAATGACGGGAGAAATCACCATGTTGCCATCATCTGAGAAGGTGATCAGGCCGTAGTCGAAGATGGAGTTCGAGTGGATTCTTGTTACACAAACCTCAGCGCGCACGACTTGGTTCAAGCACAAAGGGATTGGCGACTGAACGACGACCGAACTCCCGCATTAGTCGAGCATCGTCTGGTTCCTTATGGGATTTTGCCAGATATTCTTGTACATTGGCTTGCGCCAAGCTAGGAACTCGGAGCGCAAAAAAAGGCCAGAGCTGATTGGAGCGGTATTCCTGATCTACATGGGGGAAATCTATGATGAGAGCAATCCTAGACTGATTTTTGAACGCTGGGGAGTAGGAAAATATCCACTCACCGCCGTCCATGCTTAGGGTTCCGACTTCCAAGTTACCTAGGAACAAGAGGAAGGAGATTCCCGGATCTGCCGGTTTTGCTACGCCTCGACGCCAGTCAAAGCGGCGTTGTATGTATTGGAGCATTTCTTGAATATTTTCAGGGGTTGGCAATTGCTTGGTGATACAATCTAGCACGGCGGTCAAGGCATCTCTGGATGAATTCCGCACGAAGGGGGCTTAACAGTTCACGAAATTCTCCATCGAACAAGTAATTAATTCTCTCGGACAGGCTGCTGACGGGGATTTCCCGTAAGATTTGCCCGAGTTTTGGGCGGTTTTTTGAAATTGCTTGCATGAGGTCAAAATGGTTCAACGTACCCATTCCATCCCAGCCGGTTTTGGGATAGCATCGCTGGACGTATTTTTCTTGGTGAGCGTCCCTCCGATTAAAATCCCGAGCGATTTCCGCTAAGCGCGTATCCGTGGTGTTCCAGTACAGGGCGCGTGCTGTGTCGTATATAGGTGAAAACTGAGGAACACGGTGGGTCTCAACATCCAGAATGACGCCCCAGTTGTAGAAGTGCCTGTCGTTGTTGCCGACGATGGCGTCGAAGGCGAGCAGGCGCGTGAAATCTGCGAGCAGATTTTCCCAGTGCTGCGGAAATCTACTCTTCAAAGCCTCTTCTACAAACTGGAAGGTGAACAAGTTGCGTGATTGATTGGTGCGCTCCACTTCCTCAACGAAATCCCTATCAGCCAAGTGCCCTGCAAAAATCTCTGCACCATGCACCAGGCTTTGTTCCTCACTGTTCAGAAAATAACGGCTCATGAAGCGTAGCTGTGAACCGAACCACATGAGTTTCGAGTCTGCTACCGTGAGTTCCAAGGCTTGCCCAACTCGTGTTAGAAGTTGTTCTGTGACAGATTCGTTGGGGTAATGTTTGTGCCCCACCTTGGCGATCCACGCTGGCCATGATCTTGGGTTGCTTCGTCTCCCTTCGCCATAGCGATATATTTTGAGGAAATCTTTTGGTGCGTCACCTGCAACGGCAGCATCGAGAACCCGGAAGCAACCATCCTTTAGAATTGGTAGATCACTCGGAAACCGAACGTCAAATCCCGAGCTGTTGATAATCGGGTAAGGTGCCGGTTTTTTACGGTGGGACTTCATGTGGTTCAATAAATGGTGGCTCCAGTGTAATTCATAGTCTGTCAAAAAATTGTTGAGGTTATTATCTCAATAAGCCCCGCTGGATCATGCTGACGAGTTCTTCTAACGTTGCTTCGGTTTTGTCTATAATTGGATGATGATTAGATTTTGCAGCAAGCGGATTCGATTGAGCGAAGGGTTTATGACAGTTTGTTGGTTAATGCTGAATGCAGGTTGTGGAAAACACAACTCTGACCTCAGGAACGGTAGCAAAAATCGACTTCAATGCCGCCACGTAACGCGGATGAAACTGCGGGTGAGCTCCGCAACCAGTGCTGTGACCCCGATGTGTATCGGCTTGTGAGGGCAGATGATTATTCAAGGGTGGCGATACTTTTGGTATGCTCCTTGGCAAAGATTACCGGATCATATACAATATCTAGGATATAGGTATCTCTGCAGGTTTCGAGGGCGCGACGGTATCCTTCCCGATGTTCGGGTGGGCATTCCGACAGGGTTGTGTAGTGGGTAATTTTTTTACCGTCGTTCACACGGATTTTGCCAATGACGGCTTCTCCAGTGTCGAGCAGCTCTTTTAGCAACTTATGCACATAGTCTTTCGTGGGGTTTTTCATGGGGTTTGTTTGGTTTTGTTTTATTATTTGATTGTTGGTTTCTTCAGTATTCCTCACTAAGCATGACGCAGGTTGATGATCGGTCTCACTCCGTGATGATAAAGATCTTGTGGCCGCTTTGCAGGATGTAGCTGCTGAAGATGCGATCCTCGTGCTCAAGGGCATCTTGATTGGCCTGCTTATTCTCTTTGCCGAGGTTGCCCCAGTTGCCGCAATGGTGACGCACCAAGTAGCAATTCAGGTCGATTCCGAGTGCAAGGACTCCGGGCGTGGCCACTGTTTGTCCCAGCGGGAATCGCGGTCTTATGATGAAGTAAGCCATAGTGGTTTAGTCGTTGGGGTTTCCTAGTTCATTGCTACCAACGACTCGCTCTTTGCGCCGCTGATAGGCTTCTTTGAGCAGTTGCTTGGAGCACTCCTTGCAGGCGTAGTATGGCCAGGAACCCTTCTTCGTGGTGAGCATGCGGAATGCATCCAGTGGCATGACGATCTTGCAGACACGGCAGCGCTTTTGACCATCGGGTACGGGTGGTTCTTGATTCTCAGATGATTCGATCACAAAGGGTGCATCCAAACGGATGCCGCCTTTCATGATGCCTTCCTCATTTTCCACTGAGTGCTCTCCGTCGTAAGTTGGCAGTGGCCGGAGGCATGGATCTTTAGGCACAAATCCGACAATTTTGGAGCCGTCAAAGAACACCTTTACGAAGAGCCCACGGAGGGCGGACTGCTTCTGAGCCAGAGTCGTGATCCTTCGAAATGCGAGACACGCCTTGAATAGTAAGGAGACACTCTTGTCGGCGTTGCTACGAAGGCGTTGCTGCTCGTCGTAGGAGCGGAGCCGACGTTGGATGGTCGATGCCTCGGCAGTCAGCGTTTTGACCTCCGCTTCCAGCCGATCCATCTCGTAGAAACCTTTTTTGAACAAGCTGAGAATCCGCGACTTTTCTTGTTCGATCTGCTTCAATCGCTTTTCCTGATTTTCCTTCGAGGCGGCATTGTCCACTGGGGCCTTGAGTCTTTCGGCTAGGGCAAGGATGACGGATTCACTTGCGAGGTGGACGGCGGCGAATTCAGCAAGAGTTCGGTCGATGATTTCTTTGCGCACGCTAGGCTGGATACACTTCCGATCCTTAGCCTTGTTTAAGTAGTGGTTGTTGGCGCAAAGATAGTAACTATGGGCATTTTTGCTTCCTTTGCCACGCTTGCCCGAAGAGGAATAAAGCCTGCGTCCGCAATGGGCACAGTAACCGATTCCGACGGCCAGATTGATCGCGGTCGGAATGTGCTCCCGTAGCCAGGCGCTGCGACTCTCGGTCAAGGCGACCTGCACCCGATCAAAGGTTTCCGGATCCACGGCAGGCTCTTTAAAGACTTGAACGCGGATGATGTCCTTTTCCGCCCGCGGAACTTTCTTTCGTGAAAAGCGAACCGTCTCATCCTTCTTGAGCGGAGTCCGCGGATTTTTGACCACGTGCTTATCTTCGCTACGCTTCTGATCATAAATTCGCCAACCTTTATAGAGCGGATTGCGCAGAATATGGGCCAGCGTGTTTCGTTGCAACCCAACCTCGTTGGCGAGTTGGGTCAAGTTGGTGATTTTCTTCTCATCGAAGAGTCGGAAGGCGTCCTGAACGACCTTGATGTCTTCGGTGTAGCTCCAAACCCGGGTCTTACGTTCGTAGGCCACCCCGAGAGGAAGGATGGTTGGAGGCCCTGGACATTCGCCCTTCTTACGTTTGATCTCCTTGGCCGATGCAGATCGCTCCACAATGTTGCTGCGGTCGAATCCATGCATGGCAAGCTTGATCGAGGCGGTGAGCTTCCCCTCTTTTGTCGCGAGGTTGATCACTTCACCCTCTGCATAGATATTTGCCTTGGCATCGGTGAAGCTATCTAACACCGCCATACTCTCGAAGGTGTCAGGGCGAGCAAGCCGATCCAAGCTACTCACCGCCACGCCGGCGATCTCACGGGTGCGCACCTTCCGCAGCATTTCTCGGAATTCCGGGGAGCTGCTGACATTTGTCCCGGACACACCGACCAGTTCGATTTCCGAAACGACATCGAGGTTATGCTGCTCAACCACGCGGGCAACCGCCTCCCGCTGCCGGGGAAGCCCAGCACGGTCCTCATCCGCCTGCTCCTCGGTGGAGACGCGGTAGATGGCGATTACTTTAGGTTTGGTTGTCATAGCTCTAATTCAATCAGTTTGATTTGTTTCTTTTTAAATTCGGGATCGAACCGCTTCCGATTTTCGGACAGCGTGCGGCACAAGCTGAAAAGCTTGGATTGCGCACCTGCAACAACGGCGGCCACAAGCAATTCGAGGAGAATTTCCTCGCGAGAAATGGCCTCCAGAAGCTTGTTCTCATACTTGGCCTGGGGGGGCTTGGTTCGTTCCTCGGCCACGGCTGCTTCGGATCCCTTTGTGGCTCCTCGATTCGTGGCGATCTCCGCCACCAACGCCATCACTTTGCCTTGGTCATTACGGGTGATGGCACCGAGCAATTCGGAAATTAACTCTTCCTCCTTTGATGCTGCCGCGAGGAGGGATTCGACCAGCCCACCGTGGACTTTGGAATCAACAACGCCTGATACAGACACGCACTCGCCCTGCCCACCGGGAACGGGGGAAGTCTGAGTTTGTTGTTTGGGTGCATTCAGGCACGGTGTCATTTCCAAGTATTGGTTTGCTAAGGCAAGCGGAATCTCAGAATTCGATCGACGGAAGCTCGTCCCACGTCCGCCCATCGAGTTCGCGGCCAGCGGCCTTCTTGTTTACGCCTCCCCACTGCTTGAAATGGAAGGCTGTGCGGCCATCGCATTGATCGCGTAAGTCTTTGACCCATTCGTGCTCCATCGGCCGTGAGCCCGGTCCGCTTTCTCCTCCGACGATCAGCCAGTCAGGGCGAATTTCGCCCATGTGAATTCTGCCAATGAGTGGCTCGGCACTTACGAACCGCACTTGGGCCGGAATGCCCATCAGCAGTGGCATG
>JANPMK010000096.1:0-34971 GCA_031422775.1 Akkermansiaceae bacterium
TTAGTAGCTGCTGCGTCTCGCGGCAGGCCGTGCAAGCGGCGTCCCGCCGCGCCTAACAAAACAGGTAGGGTCAACTGGCCCAGTTGACCGTCGATCGCTAGCTACTTTAAATCCACTTCCGACTCTAATGATTCCTCTATCATCTGAATATCAGACTTCCTTCTCCTAACAAAGATGTAGTGAAAAACCCCAAAAATACCTCCTGCACCAAATGGGATAAGTATAGTAAGCGAGTCGGCTTGGCGGATAGTTCTCATGAAGGAACTATCCATACCTACAAAGTCTTCTTTCAATACATCTATAAGACCTGTTACTCCTAGCCATTGAAATTGAAATCTGTAATGTCCAAATCCAGACACTACGAACTCCACTACAACCACACAAAGCAGAATAATCAAAGCAACAACCCCATAAATCACCAACAGCTTAAACAGCACGGGAAACTTAACCTTAGACTGTGGTAAAAGAGGTCGCATTTAACTTCGTGTCGAAAATCTCTTCCTTCGCGGCTTTGCGGCTTTGCGACTTTGCGCGAGACAACAAATCCCAACTCTACCCCTCCATCAACACCCTCAACACATCCCCGATCGAGTGATCCGCCTCCAACGAATGTCTGAGCGGAGTATCGAGAATCAGCGCATACCGATTTCTCCGTCCCTCGCGCTCACGCTTGAGATATCCACCATCCTCGAGATCCGCGACGATGCGTTGCACCGCCCGCTCAGTGATTCCGATATCCACAGCTACCTCACGTAAAGGCCTGTCGCCATTTCGAGCCAAGCAAACCATGACGTGGGCATGATTCGTGAAAAACGTCCAACTCGAAGAATCATTCATATCTGAAAACCTAAAATACCCGGCTCTAGAAATCACGATAAAATTATCACAAAAATGAGACCTGGTGACTCAGCCTCACTTCTCTGTAATCTTATAAATTCTCAACTGAGACGGCTCAGGAAACGGTGGTTGCCTTGGTTTATCGTTGTTCGCATCCAGAGTCTCCCATTTCAAAAGGTAGGTAACCCCCTCGACGCCAGAGCTACCCATGTCGTTTGCGCGCCGGACACTCATCCCCTCAAAACTACTTTCGATTTTATTTATCTCCGTCGGAAAAGCAGCAGGTTTCGGGACGGGAACGTTCATTAACTTTAGCGTCTTCGCATCAAATTGAATCGATCCCGAACCGTAATCCTTATGCCTATAGCTCAACGAGACGACATCGGGTTTAACAACCTTCACATTACTTATTCCAATCCCGATAAAAGCCATACTACCACCTCCACTAAATTTAACGGGATGTTCCCAATGGGTTAAAACTTGCGACTTCCATTTACCCTTCACAAGTCGTGCCGCATAGATCTGCATATTCTTTTTGGCGTCTGATTTATGATAAACCATCACAGGGCTATTCGCAGAATCGAATATCAACCGATGACCGCCATTAATGATGCCGCCGCCAACGGGGATAGGATCGACGTAAAGCGCTTTGTTTTCTAACCGAATGGGTAACTCAATTTTCTCACCTGCAATCGTCTCCCAATGAATGAGATCAGGGCTACGAACATGGGAGAGATGATGATTCGTAGAGCAATCCGAGCTTTCCCGCCAAACCCAATGCATATGAAACATTCCATCAGGTCCTAAAATAGGTTCAGACGGATAGGCATTTCGTTTATTCTCCCCATCGAACAAAGGCGTATCGAATAAACGCGACCATGTTTGTTTCTCTACATCGTATCGATTGTAATAATTCGACCCATCACCCGATCCCCCATCGCGATATGAGAAAATCAGTCGATTTTCCTTATCTCTAAAAAAGCGTGGATAGGTGACTTTACTCTCCAGTTTCCCAGTCATTTTCGCAGGCTCCAAGGTGGTGATATCGCCAGGCTTTTGGGTGCGAAAATAAATCAATGGAACTTTATGCATGTTTCCAGAAACGTGCAATTGCCCCGCGCTATCTAAGGCCATCGTTACGTAGTTATGAGAATCCCAAACAATCTTCGTCGGCAGCACTTTGTAAACCCAAGTCGAGGTATCTAATTTGCGCGATGCGACCACCATGTTTCGCTCAGCATCGTAATACCCCACGTATTGCCGATCCGGCGTCGTGAGCAAACAAAACCCAACCGGAAACTCTGCTGGAACTTTCGATATATCAAGCTTCTCGCTCACCACCATTTCCCCCGCGCACGCAAAAGCCATACTCAGCATCAAGACCAACAAACCCCTCATAACCATGCCATACGCTTACAAAACCTCATAATTTTCAATATTCAGAGGTCTGACCTCAGTTAAATCCTAATAATCTACTGGCTTTTATTACCAATTTTCATTTCGCGACATTCTTTTCGTGTTTTTACTTGCGTATGTATTTCATCTGGAATTATAGCTCCGTTCAGCACACCAAAACATGGAATCCATCGCCCTACTCCTAGCCAACCTCATCTCACCACCCGTCATCGCCTTCGCCGCTGGAATCATTGCAGTTTACGTCAGAAGCGACCTAAAATTCCCCGAACAAGTCTACCAAGGCCTCACCATCTACCTCCTCCTCGCCATTGGCTTCAAGGGTGGCAAAGCCATAGCTCACTCAAGCATCACCGAGCTCGCCGCACCCATCGGAATCACCCTCGTGATCGGCAGTTTGATTCCGATTCTGGTTTTCCTGTTCACAAGAAAAGTCCTGAAAATGCGGGTCTCAGATGCTGCCGCGCTCGCCGCCCATTATGGTTCGGTCTCAGCAGTCACCTTCATGGCCTGCCTTGCCTTCCTCGATCAACAAGACATCAGCTACGAAAAATTCATGCCAGCCATCATGGCGACCATGGAAATCCCAGCCATCTTCGTCGCCATGGTGCTTGCCAAAATGTTTAGCGCTCAAGCCAAAACCCCTCTCAAAAATTCCATCCATGAAGTCATTACTGGAAAAACCTTCATCCTACTCATCTGCGGTATCGTCTGCGGAGTAACCGCCAGCGATCAAAGCCGCGCACTCCTCGAGCCCTTCCTCATCTCCCCCTTCTACGGTGTGCTAATGTTATTCCTCCTCGAAATGGGTCTCATCGCCGGATCAAAAATCAAAGAATCCAAAGGCATCAGAAAAAGCCTGATCTGCTTCGCCATCGTCGCACCCATAATCCAAGCAATGATCGGACTCCTACTCGCATGGTCAATCGGCCTCAGCCAAGGCGGAGCAGTCATCTTCGCAGTCCTCGCCGCCAGTGCCTCCTATATCGCAGCCCCAGCCGCCGTCCGCGCCTCCCTCCCCAACGCCGACCCCGCAGTCTACGTCACCACTTCCCTAGGCATCACCTTCCCCTTCAACCTGGTCATAGGCATTCCGCTCTACTTAGCCATGAGCAACCTCTTGTATAGCTGAGAGCGAAGAGCTAGGAGGTAAGAGATTGGCTTCACTCTCTGCTCTCAGCTCCCTGCTCCCTACTCAAAAGGGTTGATGTTTGAGATTTGAAATTTATGGTGACCACATGTCTAGCTGCGGCCCGAAAATGAAAATGGATCCCCAACTCCACCGAGAGCAAAAACCCTCGTGGATCAAAGTCCGTCTTCCGAACAATCCTGCCTTCTGGTCGACCAAATCCCTCATCACCGATCTCAAGCTCGTCACAGTCTGTGAAGAAGCCCAATGCCCAAACCGCTGGGAGTGTTGGGGACAAGGCACCGCGACCTTCATGATCGCTGGTGATAAGTGCACCCGCGCCTGTGGTTTCTGCGCAGTCAAAACCGCCAAGCCAGATGCCCTAGAATCCGACGAACCCGCCCGCGTGGCCGAGGCCACCAGCCGCATGAACCTCAAGCACATCGTCATCACCGCTGTCGCTCGCGACGATCTCAAAGATGGTGGCGCCGAGCATTTCCGCGAAACCATCCGCGCCGTCCGTCAAGTCAATCCCGGCATCATCATCGAAGTCCTCGTGCCCGATTTCAACGATCGCGATTGGGCTCTCCAAATGGTCATGGACGCGCGTCCGCATATTTTTAATCACAACCTCGAAACCGTCGAGCGCCTCACTCCTCTCGTCCGTTCACGTGCGAAATATCAGCGTTCTCTCACCGTCCTGAAAAAGGCCAAGCAAATGGTTAACGGCAACGTCTCCACCAAATCCGGAATCATGCTCGGACTCGGCGAGCGTCATGAAGAAATCCTCAAAGCGATGGATGATCTGTTAGAACACGACGTCACCGTTCTCACCCTCGGCCAGTATCTCCGCCCAACACCGAAACATCTTCCAGTCGTCGAATACATCCATCCGGATCAATTCGCGGAATACAAACAAATCGCCCTCGATAAAGGCTTCCGCCACTGCGCCTCTGGCCCACTCGTCCGCTCGTCCTACCACGCCGCAGATTTCCGCCCCGAGCTCGACGTCCTAGACGCCATCGAAGCCGACCTACGCGCCATCACCGGTTTGGAGCTTGGCCCCGAGCACCTGCCTGTGTTGCAGGCGTTGAAGGTTTGAAATCTTCAATTTCATTCAAAAATCAACAATCGTCATTCATCAATCGTAAATCAAAACGAATGACTAGAACCGCCGCTCGAAAATCTGATTTCCGATTGATGAATGACGATTGTTGATTTTTGATTTAGAAGATTGGGATTTTTTCACAATCCTCCACCTTTCGTGTCCTTCTTGGTTAAATTCCCCATTTCCACGGTCAACTCGGCGAGTTGACCCTACCTTTCAAAACAAAATCCGTTTTCTCAAAAACCGATCATGACAAATCCCCCAAGACCTCTATTCTCCCCCCGTGAGCTACCAGGTTTTTGCCAGAAAATATCGCCCCAAAACGTTTGATGACGTCTTGGGACAAGACCATGTCGTCCGGACCCTGCGCAATGCGATCGAGCAAAATCGACTCGCCCATGCCTATCTTTTCGTAGGCCCTCGCGGCACGGGTAAAACCTCCACCGCACGGATTTTCGCCAAAGCCCTCAACTGCACCGGCGGCCCAAAAATCGACTTCGATCCCGAAGAAGATGTCTGCCGCGAAATCGCCGAGGGACGCTCGCTGGATGTTTTAGAAATCGACGGTGCATCTAACAACGGGGTCGACCAAGTCCGTGATCTCCGCGACTCCGTCAAATACGCCCCTAGCCGCGGTCAGTTCAAAATCTACTACATCGACGAGGTCCACATGCTTTCCAACGCGGCCTTCAACGCTCTTCTCAAAACTTTGGAAGAGCCTCCGGATCACGTGAAATTCATCTTCGCCACGACCGAGGTGCAGAAAATTCTGCCGACCATTCTATCCCGCTGCCAACGTTTCGACCTCCGCCCCATCCCCACCCAAACGATTGCGGATCACTTGCTCCACATCGCTTCTGCGGAAAATATCAAGCTCGATACCTCCGCCGCATGGGCCATCGCAAAAGGCGCGGATGGCGGTATGCGCGATGCACAATCGATGCTCGATCAACTCGTCTCATTCTGCGGCGAATCCATCACCGAGGAAAATGTCTTGGATATCTTCGGTTTCACCTCACGTGAGAAAGTCGCCGAGCTCACCTCCAAACTGCTCGCCCGCGATACACCCGCCGCACTGAAACTCATCCAAACCGAAGCCGAAGGCGGACGCGAACTTTCCCAGCTTCTCGGCGAACTCATCGGCTGCTTGCGCGGCTTACTCATCGCCAAACTCGACTCCTCAGCCGATGGCGAGGGCATCCCCGATGACCTCTGGAAAAAACTTCTCGAAAATTCAGATGAATACGCCTCCGAGCGACTCCTCGCGGCCATCGACGTATTTGCAGATACCGACGGTCGAATGAAATGGAGCACCAACAAACGCCTGCATTTCGAACTCGGTATGATCAAAGCGATCCAAGTCCTTTCCGAAGTCCGCATCACCGATGTGATCAAAGTCCTCACCAAAGGCGCCGATCATTTATCTTACTCCGCTGCGGCCAACGCTCCTGCACCGGTTGCTAAATCCGCATCAAGTCCAGCTCCAGCAGAACCCGCTCCTGTCGTCGCCGTTCAAGCCGCGCCACCCGCTTCTGCCCCGCAGCCACCGGAACAAAAAAAAACGACCAGTAGCACCCTCTCCGACTTCGATGCCTTAATCGCAAACGCACCGGACGAAGACGATTTCCCAGAAGAACCCGCTCCAGCTCCAGTCAAAAAATCCGAACCCGCAACTCCCGCCCCAGCTGAGGCGAAAGTGGTCGATGACACCTTCCATCAAGATCCTTTGATCCAAGCGGCTTTGGTGAAATTCGAAGCTAAATTTTTAACCGCCTAACACTTTATTTATGAACATCCAGAAATTGATGAAACAGGCCCAGCAGATGCAAGCTGGCCTCGCTGCCAAACAACAAGAACTCGCCGCTCGCGAAATTGAAGTCTCAGTCGGCGGCGATAAAATCAAAGTCCGCGCCAACTGCGCCGGAGATATCATCGCAATCAAAATCGATCCAACAGTCATCGATCCAACCGATGCCGAGTTCCTCGAAGAACTCGTCCTCAAAGGCGTCCAAGACGCCATCTCAAAAGGCAAATCCCTAGCCGCCGCAGAAATGAGCAAGCTCACTGGTGGCCTAGGCATCCCAGGGCTTTAAGTTTCAAATCTCAAATTTCAAGTAAGAGGTGCACTACAAACGCATCCATCTCACACAATCCTTGAAATTTAGAGTTTCCTCCTCTCCTCTATTTCCTCCTCTCTCCCTGTAAAAAATGCAGGAATTCATCATACACGTGTATAAATAAAAAAACGGCGGACCGTGTTTTCACACAGCCCGCCGTTAGATTTTAGAAAGGTGTTCGATTAGATACCTTTTTTGACGACGTCGGTAAGGAGGTCGATCACGCGGTTGGAGTAACCCCACTCGTTGTCATACCAGCTAACCAATTTGAAGAAAGTGCTGTTGAGTTCAATAGAGGATCCTGCGTCGTAGATGGAGGAAGACTTATCATGGATAAAGTCGGTCGAAACAACTTCGTCAGTCGTGTAGCTCAAAATGCCTTTCAGATAAGTCTCGGAAGCCTTTTTGAGTGCGGCATTGATTTCTGCGAGAGAAGTTTCCTTTTCGGTCTTAACGGTGAGGTCAACACAGGAAACCGTAGGAGTTGGAACGCGGAACGCCATACCGGTGAGCTTGCCTTTAACAGCTGGGCAAACCAATGCAACGGCAACTGCTGCTCCCGTTGTGGATGGGATGATGTTGATCGCGGCGGAACGTCCACCTTTCCAGTCTTTCTTGGATGGACCGTCGACGGTTTTCTGTGTCGCGGTATAAGCATGGATGGTGGTCATCAAACCTTCTTTGATTCCGAATCCTTCTTTCAACAAAACGTGCACAAGCGGAGCAAGGCAGTTGGTGGTGCAAGAAGCGTTAGAAATGAGGTGATGCTTAGCTGGATCATAGTCGCCGTCGTTAACACCTTGAACGAAGGTGTGAACGTCTGGCCCTTTACCTGGCGCAGAGATGATGACTTTTTTCGCACCTGCGGTAATGTGACCCTGTGCAAGTTTGTCCTCAACGAACAAACCGGTCGACTCGATCACGATATCAACACCGAGCTCTTTCCATGGAAGACCTTCAGGACTGCGTGCGGAAACCACTTTAATCTCGTGACCGTTGACCACAATGATGTCGTCTTCAGCAAGATCAGGAGAGGATTTTTTGGATGAGACTTCACCAGCAAACTTGCCTTGAGTGGAGTCATATTTAAGGAGATAGGCAAGGTTGTCTGCTGGCACGAGATCACCTACAGCGGCGACTTTGAAGGTAGTGCCGAGATGGCCTTGTTCGACGAGTGCACGGAACACGAGGCGTCCAATGCGACCGAATCCGTTGATGGCGATAGTAGTCATATATTTTCTTTTGGTGAATCATACCGTGTCAGACTTTCCGGACGCGGCGGCGGGATTGTGCATGGAACGGGTGATGCGTCAACCCCACTCTGCAGACATAAAAATCGCCAAAATTACCCGAAATCGGCGCTGATTTCCCGATTCTTGAGAGTTCAGTTCGGAAAAATTCACTCTTCACTATTCAGCATTCACTCTTCAGACTCCACCCATGCGCAACGCTACACCTCTCATCCTCGTCATCTTCATTGCTGGCCTCGCTACTTTCCTTTCATTCAGGGATAACACCCCTGACAGACCGGGAATTCAAAACGTTCCCGTCGCCCCTGCTGTTCCATGGGTCGCCGAGAAATCTGACATCCCAGCCGATCCTGCCGCTGTCTTCGGAACGATGGATAACGGCATGCGCTACATCATCCTACCCAATAGCGAACCACCTGAGCGCCTGTCCATGCGTCTCCACATCGCCGCCGGCTCTCTCATGGAAGAAGATAACCAACAAGGCGTCGCCCATTTCCTCGAACACATGGTTTTCAACGGCACCAAAAACTTCGAGAACGCCAATCAACTCATCCGTGAAATGCAATCACGCGGCATCGCTTTCGGCGCCGGCGTCAATGCCTACACCTCGTTCGATGAAACGGTTTACATGTTAGATCTCCCCGATCTCAAATCCAACAACTTGGATCTCACCTTCAAAATCATGCGCGACTTCGCCGATGGCGCGCTCCTTTCCGAAAAAGAAATCGATGAAGAACGCGGCGTTATCCTCTCCGAAAAAAGCGCCCGCGATACGATTAGCTACCGCATCCAGAAAAAACAATTCGAGGCCCTACTCCCGGAATCCATGATCCCAAAACGCTTCCCCATCGGTGAAGAAGAAATCATCAAAAATGCCAAACGCGAGCGCTTCGCCAATTTCTATCAGCGCTACTACGTTCCAAGTAAAATGACATTCGTCATCGTCGGTGATATCGACCCCGGCGAAATCGAAGAACGCATCAAGTCCACCTTCGGTTCGATGAAAAATTCCGAATCCAAAGGCAAAACTCCAGACGTCGGAAAAGTCACGATTCCTGAGGGCCTCGTCACACATGTATTCAGCGATCCCGAACTCGACTCCACCGATGTTTCTCTCCTCCTCGTCCGTCCTTTCGAATTCATCCCAGACAGCAAAGAATCACGCGCCGCAAAATTCCCTTTGGATATTGCTAGCGCCATCATCGGTCGCCGCTTCGAACGCATTTCTAAAATCGAAAACTCACCCATCACCGCCGGAGATGCCGGAAAATATGATCTCTTCAATCATCTAGAACTCGGTTCGATCTCCGTCACCGCCGCCGACGATCGCTGGCAGGAGGCCACAGCCATTCTCGAACAAGAATTCCGCCGCGCACTCACCCACGGTTTCACCGAAGCCGAACTCAATGAGGTAAAAGCAAATTTACTCAACGCCTACCAAGAAGCCGTAAAACGCAAAGATACACGCGAGTCCGATGCACTTGCCACCGCCATCATCTCCACCATCGGCGAACAAACGGTTTTCACCACACCCGAAATTAGCTTTGAAATCGCAACGAACGCGCTCAATCAAGTCACGCTTGAAAACATCCACCAAGCCTTCGTGAAATTCTGGAAAGCTCCCGGTCACCACCTCCTCCTTACCACCAAAACCAGCACCGTGGAAACACAACAAGAACTCACTACGGCCTATCAGAAATCCACCGAAACCGTGGTCGAACCTCCCTCCGCCAGAGTCATCGCACCTTTCGCCTACACCAACTTCGGAACCACTGGCGAAATCGAAAAAACCACCACCGTCGATGACCTCGGCATCACTCACATCACTTTTTCTAACAATATCCGAGTCAATCTCAAACCAACAGATTTCGAACAAAACCGCATCCGCATCCTTGCTCGCATCGGCACCGGCCAACTTTCTCAACCCGCCGACAAACCCATGCTCGATGCCGTCGCAACCGCCGTATTCGAAGGCGGCGGCCTTGCAAAACATTCCAATGACGAACTCGCGGAAATCCTTGCCGGACGCAATGTATCTTCCTCCCTGAGCATTGGTGAAGACGCCTTCATCCTTTCCGGATCGACCACTCCAGACGACCAACTCCTCCAACTCCAGCTCATGGTCGCCTCCATCACCGATCCCGGCTACCGCCCCGAAGGTCTCTGGCAGTTCCAAAAAAACATCCCTGTCATTTTCCAAAGTCTCAAACACACCACCGCCGGCCCTGAGCAAGAAATGCAATCCTGGCTCTACGGCTCAGATCCGCGTTACTCGATACCAACCCAAACCAAACTCTCAAACTACACCATCGAAGACGTCGTGAATTGGCTCTCACACGAACTAGAAGAGGGCTACATCGAAATCTCCATCGTCGGTGATTTCAATCCTGAAACCATCACTCAAGATCTCCTCAAAACTTTTGGCACACTCCCTGCCCGCGATCTCAAACCTTCCACTGAAACCATTCACAAACGCTCCGTCAAATTCCCGAAACCTCCTCAGGAAAAAACCTTCACCTACGAATCAACCATTCCAAAAGCCGTCGCCACCGCAATCTGGAAAACGGATGGCTTGCGCAACAACACCAAAGAAGCACGCCGTCTCAATGTTCTGTCAGAAATTTTCGGCGATCGTATCCGTGAAGAAATTCGTGAAAAACTCGGTGCCTCCTATTCACCCAACGCAGGTGCATCAGGCTCCGATGCAATCGACAGCTTCGGCTACCTCATCGGCCAATCCATCGGCAAACCCGAGGACATTCCACTCTTACTCACCACCATGAGCACCATCGCCAGCGAACTCGCGAAAAAAGGTGCCACTCAAGACGAGCTCGATCGCTCACTAGCTCCCATCGTTGCTACTCTGGATAAATCCCAGCGCGATAACGCCTACTGGCTCGCCACCGTCCTCTCACAATCCCAAAACGATCCAAAACGCCTCGATCTAGCTCGTGAACGCGATAACGATTACCGCTCCATCAAACTCACCGAAATCAACGCCTTAGCAAAAAAATACTTCCCCACTTCCAACCTCCACAAAGTCTCGATTCTTCCCAAGTAAGAATCTGTTCCTGGTTCTTGGTTCCTAGTTCTTAGTTAAGCTTCGCGCTAAATTTCTTCAAACCAAGAACTAGGAACCAAGAACCAAGAACCAAGAACTGCACCGCAGGTGCTTCTTCCTTGAAATTTGAAATTTAAAATTTGAAGTTTAAACAATGCTCCGTCTCCCCTTCCGAAACAAAGTCTGGCGCGGCGCAGCCGGTGAATTCGCCGGCTCAGGAACCGGCGCGTCCATGGACTTCCAAGATCACCGCTCCTACTCCCCCGGCGACGATCCACGCCACATCAACTGGCAGGCATATGCCCGCACCGGACAGGTCACCATGAAACTCTTCCGCGAGGAAATCCGACCCGTGGTCGATATCGTGTTCGATGCCTCACCCTCCATGTTCTTCGATCCAGAAAAGAAAAAGCGCAGCATCGAACTACTCACATTTCTAACCGAGTCTTCTCTGAAAGAAGGCGCCTCCGTCCGCATCTACGCAATCTTTGGCGATGCTCAAACCATCATCGATCCCATGATCATCCATACCGATCGCTGGATCAAAAACATCGAAGCACTCGCCCCCGCTAACCCCACGCTTCCACCCGATCTCCAACGCATTCCCCTCCGCACCCACGCACTACGCGTTTTCATTTCCGATCTCCTCTTCCAGGCCGATCCCACACCTTTCTTCCGCGTCCTCTCTCAAAAACAAGGCACTCCCATCGTCTTCTGCCCCTTCACCAAAGCAGAAGCCGATCCTGAATGGTCCGGAAACTACGACTTCATCGATGCCGAGCTAAACACCCGCCATCCCCACCGCATCGAACCCGCCACCCTCCGCCGTTACAAAGACTCCTACACCAATCATTTCAATCTTTGGAAAGAAGCCGCAATCCGCCACCAAACCCCCCTCGCCCGCATCCCCTGCGAACTAGAACTCATCCCCGCCCTCTACCAAAACGCCATCCCTGTCAAAGCCCTCGAAATGAGCCAATAGCTCATTAAAAAAGGTAGGGCGCCATCGCCGAGGGCGCCGCATGAAATGAGCAACGTAAGTAGTTAGATTGAGGATTAGGGAAATCGCGGTTCCTTTCCTCTTCAGATTTCCTCATGACAACCCACAGTAATGCGCTAGTCTGACCCTGTGCATGTTCTTGTTAGCGGAGCCAACGGCTACATCGGATTGAGGTTGATCCAAGCCTTGCTCGATGCCGATCACGAAATCACAGCCGTCATTCGAGACAAACGCCGCTTTCCTTCACACCATTTCGGAGAAAATGAAACTCGACTGCATATCGTGGAGGCCGACTTTCTCGATGCTGCAAGTTTACAATCCCTCCCCCACTCGATTGATGCTGCCTACTACCTCATCCACTCGATGGGCTCCGGCGGCGACTTCGCCCAAAAGGAAGAACAATGCGCTACCCATTTCTCTAACGCCGCCAAGGCGCGTGAATGGAAACGCATCATCTATCTCGGCGGCTTAGCCGCAGACGAGGGCCCGCTTTCCGAACATTTATCTTCACGCCGCAAAGTAGAGGGAATCCTACGTGAGTCCGAAGTGCCGCTCACTGCCCTGCGAGCATCCATCATCGTCGGTTCGGGTTCGGCTTCGTTTGAAATCATTCGCGATCTCGCGGAGAAATTGCCTATACTGATCACCCCGCGCTGGGTGCACACGCATTGCCAGCCCATCGCCATCCGCAATGTGCTAGATTACCTAACAGGAATTTTGAACCATCCCGAAACCGCGCATATTTCCTACGACATCGGCGGGCCAGAGGTTATGAGTTATCTCGACCTCATCAAAGGCTACTGCGAAGTTCGCGGCCTCCGGCGTCTATTTCTCCCAACCCGCCTACTCAGTCCACGGCTATCGTCTGGATGGTTGTGCCTTCTAACATCCACCTCTTTTCCCCTAGCACGAAGCTTAGTCGACTCGCTCACACATGAAACTGTCTGCCACAACCTCAAGATCCGTGAAATCATTCCGCTGGAGTTATTAAGTTATCGCGAGGCTGTCACGCGAGCTCTAGCGCGTATCGCTCAAAACCACGTGCCATCCAGTTGGATCGGTTCGCTGGCGGCTGGGACGCTATCACCGCGTTTGTTTGATGCCATAAAAGTCCCCGAACACGGAGTTCTAACAGATACTCAGAACGTGCCGCTAACCGCACCGCGCGAGCAGGTTATTTCTCGCATCTTGTCCATCGGAGGCAATGCCGGTTGGCCCTCCATGAACTGGGCTTGGGGCTTGCGCGGTTTCGCAGACAAACTCGTTGGCGGCATCGGCATCCGACGCGGGCGCAGACACCCCGAAGAACTCCACGCCGGCGACGCCTTGGACTTCTGGCGTGTCCTCCTCGCAGACCGCCCCAGAGGCCGGCTCATGCTCTACGCCGAAATGAAACTACCCGGCGAGGCTTGGCTTGAGTTCGCCATAGAAGAACAACCCGATGGTAGCCATTCGCTAAGACAAACCGCCACCTTCCGTCCACAAGGACTGTTAGGAAGATTCTATTGGTACGCCTGCCTACCCTTCCATTGGGTTCTCTTCCCACGGATGGCTCGTAAACTAGTGAGTAAGACTTAGAGTTCCTGGTTCTTCGTTCTTAGTTCTTGGTTGGGCTTCGCGCAGCCTTTCTAAGAACTAAGAACGAAGAACCAGGAACTTTTTAAACACATGAACAAAGACGACATAGAAAAACTCAGCCGCGGCAAACCCACCAAAGCAAAGATCGGCAGCCGCCGCATCGGACACCAACTCACTCAAAAGGAAAGGCTACTCTTCGAAGCCGCACAGCGCCAAGGCTTCCTCAAAATCCCCGTCACCGGATCACGCCCCAATGGCCTAAACGTTTACCGTCTCTGGTGCGAAGCCGAAGGCCGCGACATCATCGTCAAAGGAGGCCCTGAATCCTGAGTGCTTCAAAGTCTTTGAAAATTAACGTTTGAAAGCACCCCCCGAAAGCTCCAGATGAAAGCCGCAGCAGTCCAGGGCCTTCGGCGGAAGAAATTCACTCTTCACTCTTCAAAACCGATCCAGTTGCATGACTTTGGTCCATGCGTTGATGAAGTCTTTGAGAAATTTTTCTTGGGAATCGCTGCAACCGTAGACTTCCGCGAGGGCGCGGAGTTCGGAGTTGGAACCGAAGATGAGATCGACGCGTGAGCCGGTCCATTTCACTTCGCCTGATTTGCGATCGCTGCCTTCGAAGAGATCATCGTGAGCAGAGATGGATTTCCAAGTTGTTCCCATATCGAGGAGGTTGATGAAGAAATCGTTGGTGAGTGCTTCGGGACGATTCGTGAACACGCCGTTGTTGGATGCATCGGCATTGGTTTTCAAAACCCGCAGGCCACCGACAAGAACGGTCATTTCCGGTGGTGTGAGAGTCAGCAACTGCGCTTTATCCACGAGCATTTCCTCAGCGGATGTCGTGTAGAAGGTTTTGGTGTAGTTGCGGAAACCATCGGCATGCGGTTCTAACATCGCGAAAGACGCGACGTCGGTTTGCTCTTGAGAAGCATCAGCCCGACCGGGTGCGAACGGCACGGTGACGTTTTGTCCTGCGTTTTTCGCGGCTTGCTCGATTCCCGCGCAGCCACCGAGAACGATGAGGTCTGCGATGGAAACCTGTTTGCCGTTCGATGCTCCGGCGTTGAACTCTTTCTGGATATTTTCTAACACATCCAAAACCTTGTTGAGCTGGGTGGGTTGATTGACCTGCCAGAAACGTTGTGGAGCGAGGCGCAAGCGACTTCCGTTAGCGCCACCGCGTTTATCGGAACCACGAAAGGTGGAAGCCGATGCCCATGCGGTGGATACCAACTCAGAAACCGAAAGTCCCGATGCGAGAATTTTTCCTTTCAGCGCGTCGATGTCGGCCGCATCGATCAAGGGATGGGTGACGGCTGGGATAGGATCCTGCCAAATAAGCTCTTCTGCTGGAACTTCTGGTCCGAGATACAAACATTTCGGTCCCATATCGCGGTGCGTGAGTTTGAACCAAGCACGCGCAAACGCATCGGCAAACTGATCCAGATTTTCGTGGAAACGCTTCGAGATCGGCGCGTAGATCGGATCCATTTTCAACGCGATGTCGGTAGTGAACATCATCGGTGCATGACGTTTCGCAGGATCATGCGCAACCGGCACCGTGCCGGCACCTGCGGAATTTTTTGGCTTCCATTGCTGCGCACCCGCTGGGCTCTTGGTGAGTTCCCAATCGAAACCGAAAAGGTTATCGAAATAGTTGTTGTTCCATTTGGTAGGCGAGGTCGTCCATGCGCCTTCGAGTCCGCTGGTGATCGTGGCGGCTCCATTACCTTTGCCGAAACTATTTTTCCAACCAAGACCTTGTTCTTCGATGGGTGCTGCGGCTGGTTCTTTACCAACGTATTGCTCCGGTTCAGCTGCACCGTGTGCTTTTCCAAACGTATGTCCACCGGCGATGAGCGCGACGGTTTCCTCATCGTTCATTGCCATGCGACCGAACGTATCGCGGATGTCGCGTGCGGAGGCGATGGGATCCGGATTTCCGTTAGGGCCTTCTGGATTGACGTAGATGAGACCCATCTGCACCGCAGCGAGTGGGCTCTCGAGATGGCGATCTCCGGTGTAACGTTTGTCTTCTAACCATTTCCCTTCTGAGCCCCAGTAGATGTCTTCTTCCGGCTCCCATACATCTGCACGACCACCACCGAAACCGAAGGTTTTGAAGCCCATGGACTCGAGCGCGCAGTTACCTGCGAGCACCATGAGATCTGCCCATGAAATTTTACGACCGTATTTCTGTTTGATCGGCCAAAGCAACATGCGGGCTTTGTCGAGGTTCGCGTTGTCCGGCCAACTGTTGAGTGGAGCGAAACGCTGACCTCCACCACCGGCACCACCACGACCATCGGCCGTGCGATACGTCCCAGCACTGTGCCATGCCATACGGATAAACAACGGACCATAATGCCCGTAATCCGCTGGCCACCAATCTTGGGAGGTGGTCATCAACTCAAAGATATCTTTTTTCACCGCTGCGAGATCGAGCGATTTAAACTCCGCTGCGTAATCGAAACCCTCTCCCATTGGATCGGACAGAGAGGAATGCTGACGAAGGATGTTCAGTTGGAGTTGGTTAGGCCACCAATCTGTATTTCGAGTGCCGCGTCCAGCGCTGGCCATAGGGGTTTTGCCTCCAGAAAAAGGGCATTGGGCGGCGGAGTCAGAATTCAGATTTGGAGGTGTGTCGTTTTCCATGTGATTGTATGATTGAAAGTTTTTCGTTAATCGCGCTTGGAGATAGCACCTTGCTGAGAGATTGCAAAAAATTTGTGCGATTCCGACCCATTAGCAGTCAAAGGGCCGTGTCCCTGAATCCTGTTCGCAAACTGTATAAGCTACTCTAGAATTCCCATGAAATGAAATCGACACCCATCCAGTATGGCTTCTATCTTCCGCTCCATCCTACAAAGATCTTTTCCTATTTCCATTAACCCATACTTTTGCCGATCTCAAACCATGAAACCCGTCGTCTCACTCATCACCCTTCTCATTACCTGCCTCAGCCTAACAGCCGCACCTAAAGTCGCCTTGCAAAATGTCGATCTAACCAAAGGTGAACCGATCCCAGCTGAAGCAAAACATTCCTGGACTTTGGGCGCGACGGGCGCGAAGGGCTGGATGTTTTGTGATAAACTCACCACGCTTGATGCGAGGCAGATTGGAATTGTCGAAGTCACACCCGGATCACCAGCTGAAGGAGTTCTTCAAAAAGGCGATGTGATTCTCGGAGTGGCCGGCAAACCGTTTTCTTACGATCCACGCCCAGAATTTGGAAAAGCCCTCACCGCTGCTGAATCCGATGCTGGAAAAGGAAATTTGAAAATAACCCGTTGGCGCGAGGGAAATACCGAAGAAGTCATCGTCAAACTCCCCGTCCTTGGTGATTACAGCGCAACCGCTCCCTTCAACTGCCCGAAATCCAAACGCATTCTGGAAATCGGCTGCGAAGCTTTGGCGAAACGCATAGAAACAGCAGGATATGATCGAACCCAAAGCCCTGTGACCCGCGCACTTAACGCTTATGCGTTGTTAGCCAGTGGAAATCCCAAATATTTACCCATCGTTAAAAAAGAAGCGGAGTGGGCGGCAGGATTCTCAAACGACGGTATGCAAACCTGGTATTATGGTTACGTCCTGTCATTTCTCTCCGAATACAAAATAGCCACAGGTGACGAATCCATCATGCCGGGCCTTACCCGTCTCGCCATGGAAGCCGCAAAAGGTCAGAGCAACGTTGGCTCATGGGGACATAAATTTGCAAGACCCGATGGCGGCCTCTTCGGCTACGGAATGATGAACGCACCGGGCGTCCCTCTAACCACTTCACTTGTCTTAGCACGCGCCGCTGGCCTTAAAGATCCGGCCGTCGACCTCGCTATCGATCGCAGCACGAAATTGCTCCGCTTTTACACAAACAAGGGATCCATTCCCTACGGCGACCATGATCCTTGGTATCAAAACCACGATGACAATGGCAAAAACGGCATGGCGGCGGTCTTGTTTGGCTTGTTAGATGAAACGGATTCCTCCGAGTATTTTTCCCGCATGAGCCTTGCCTGCCACGGTGGAGAACGCGACACCGGCCACACTGGAAATTTCTGGAACATGACATGGGCTATGCCAGGCGTTGTTCAATCCGGCCCCCAAGCAACGGGTGTGTGGATGAAAGAATTCGGCGCATGGTATTATGACTTCGCGCGTAATTCGAACTCCGCATTCCCCCATCAAGGACCACCTGAACCAAATGGAGACTCCACCAAAGGCTGGGACGCAACCGGCGCGTATCTCCTCGCCTACGCGATGCCGTTAAAACACACCTACCTCACTGGCAAACGTCCCAGCAAAGTCCCAAAACTCAGCGCCAAAGAAGCGCAAAGCATCGTACTTGATGGCCGCGGTTGGAATAACAAAGACCGTAACAGCGCGTATGATCAAATGGATGGGGATGAGCTTTTAGAAAAGCTATCTAGCTGGTCGCCCGTTGTTAGAGATCGTGCCGCGATGGCGCTTAGCAGGAAAAAAGACACTCCAATTCCCACTTTGGTTGATATGCTGAAATCGGATAAACTCAACACTCGCCTCGGTGCCTGCATCACTCTGGGTTACCTGAGAGGAAAAGCCGAGCCAGCCGTCCCCGCACTGCAAGCGGCACTCAAGGATAAGGATATCTGGATGCGGATCAAAACCGCCGAGACACTGGCATTTGTCGGCAAAGCCGGCATGGTCGCACTCCCAGAACTGCTAGAAATCATCGCCAAAGGACCCACGAAAGAAGATCCGCGCGGCATGGAACAACGCTTCATCTCATCGACCGTATTCGGACAAATGCTCAAAAACCCGCTCGATGGCGTGGATCGTGAGAAACTCTTCATAGCAGTGAAAGCAGGTTTGAAAAACGAGGACGGTCGTGCACGCGGCAGCATTTCATCGATATATAAAAAGCTTTCCAGCGAGGAAATCCAACCGCTCCTTCCCGCGATTCTCGAAGCTTCAGCCATCCCCTCACCCAGCGGTGAAATGTTCGCAGACCAAGTGCGAATTGAAGGACTTAAGATTTTGGCATCCCATCATATTGAAGAAGGAATCCAAGCATGCGTGGATTATCTGGGAAACCAGAACCCATGGTCCAGCCAAATTCGAACCGGTGAACTGTTGAATATCCTCAAAGAATACGGCACCCATGCAAAAGCCACCATTCCCGCACTCACACAACTTGCGGATACTTTTTCCAAAGGTGAGCCATCTTTCCCGAAAAACCTGAGCCTGCAGAAAGAAAAGGATGTCCGTGATGCGATCACCGCCATCGAAGCCTCCACCGAGACTCCGACACTGATCAAAATCAAAAAGTAAAATGATCAGCCAATTTTCTCGGGGATGGTGTTTGAAAGTCGCTTTCATCCTTCTCACTGCCTCAACCCTTGACGCCCAGTTCTCACCGGAATCTTTCCGCAACCCACCCATCGAGGCCCGCCCGTCCGCGCTGTGGACATGGTTGAACGGTCACGTCGATCTCAAGCAAATCACCCGAGAGCTTGAGGAAATGAAAGCCAAAGGCATGCGCGGTGCCATCATCTGGGATCTCGGAAGCATTGCTGACCCACAAAAAATCATTCCAGAAGGCCAGGCCTTTTTCGGATCGGAATCGATCAAAGCCATTCATCACGTGATGGAGGAAGCCGAGCGACTTGAGCTCGAAATAGGACTTGTTGGCTCCAGCAGTTGGAACTCCGGCGGCACATGGATCACTCCTGAAAACGGCAGCAAAGTCCTGTTGTGCAGTGAACTCAAAGTGGACGGACCTCGCGAGTTTTCCGAAATTCTTCCCCTCCCCCAAAAAGTCACCGAACACTATCAGGACATCGCCGTGATGGCCGTTCCGGAAACTTCTAACAAAACTGTCGCCTCCGCTGAAGCAGCCATCCGCTTGGAAAGCAAACTCGACAAAAGCGGTCGCCTTACCTCGTCAATCCCAGCAGGCTCGTGGCGCATCCTCCGTTTTGTGTGCAACAACACCGGCGAGTTTCTGAACTGCCCCAGCCCGAATTCAAAAGGCCTCGTCATCGATCACTTCAGCCAAAAAGCCACCGATGCGCACATCAACCACATGCTAGATGCCCTATCGAGAGGCAGCAAAGGTTTCGGTCCGCTCAAAACTCTAATGTTAGATAGCTATGAAGTCCGCCCCGGCACCGATTGGACGCCGGATTTCATCAAGGATTTTACCACACAAAATCAATACGATCCAACCCCGTGGCTACCCACACTCGCCGGCTTTACCGTGCAGAACGAAGAGCTCACCAAACGTTTCCTCCATGATTATCACAAATTCATCGGTGATCTGATGGTAAAAAACCACTACGGCAGGGTTCGCGAACTGGTCAACCAACGCGGCCTCAAATTTCTCGCAGAAGCCGGTCATGGCGGTTACCCGCGTGTCGATCCGCTCAAAGCACTCGGCGCATCGGATATTCCCATGGGTGAGTTCTGGAATCATCGGAAAAACTGGGTCACCAAAGAAGCCGCAAGCGCGTCGCACATATATGGCAAACGCCTTGTGAACGCCGAGTCGCTCACGGGTTGGCAACATTGGCAAGACGGCCCCGCCAACTACAAACGTTCAACCGACATCGCGTTCTGCGCAGGCTTAAACCAAATCACCTTTCACACCTTCGCTCATAACCCGCCCGAAGCTGGACTACCTGGCTTTGCTTACCACGCAGGTGAGCATTTCAATGTAAACTCAACTTGGTGGAACCAGGCCGGACCCATGTTAGAAGACATGTCACGCACCTCTCATCTCTTACAACAAGGAACATTCGTCGCCGATGTCTGCGCTTACTATGGCGATGAAGCCCCAAACCTCGTTCCCGCCAGACGCATTTCACCCACCATCAAATCCCAATGGCCAGATGATAAATGCGCGCACTGCGGCCGCGATAAACCCGTAGATCTCAGCTCGCTCGGAAAAGGATACGATTACGATTACATGAACGAGGAAGTCATCCTCACTCGCATGCAGGTGAAAGATGGAAAACTCACCCTACCCGATGGCATGAGCTACCGCGTGATGGTTCTGCCGGATCGACAAACCATTTCCCTCGATGCTCTGAAAAAAATCGACGAACTCGTCCAAGCCGGAGCAACCATCATCGGTCCGAAACCCGAAAGCTCTAACAGCCTGCGCGGATTTCCGGAATGCGATCAGGAAGTTCAAAAAATCGCATCGAAAATCTGGGGCGACTGCGATGGCGAAAAAGTAAAATCCCGCACCCACGGCAAAGGCAAAATCATTTGGAACATACCTCTGGATCAAGCGCTCTTGGAAATGGACGTGCCGCGTGATTTCATCGCGGAAAACATCGACAACGCTAATCAACACATCGACTACATCCACCGCGCCACGGAAAAAGAAGACATCTATTTCGTTTCCAATAGCGCCATGACGCGTGAGATCGTTCGCTGCCGTTTCCGCAACGGCGCGGGACGCGTGCCGAGTTTTTGGAATCCCGAAAACGGTAGCGTGACACCTTGCTATTTTTACGAAACCAAAGACGGCTTCACCTACATCACCCTCGATCTTGCACCGGCATCTTCCATCTTCGTCGTTTTCCAAAAAGGCGAATCAAATAATCCCATCATCGAAATCACCACGCCCAACCCAACAGCCCTGAAAGTCACCGCCGTGGATGGTGATACAATTTCAGCCAAGGTCTGGAGCCCAGGTGATTACACCTTCAAAACCGCAAGCGGTCGCACCGCCAACTTATCCGTCCTTATCATCCAAGTGGACCAACCCATCGCCAGCCCGTGGAAAATTTCATTCCCTAAAGATCGCGGCGCACCGGAATCCATCACCATGAATTCTCTCATCGACTGGACCCAACATTCCGATCCTGGCGTGAAACATTTTTCCGGCGCAGCAGATTACCATAATACTTTCACCCTTGGTGAAATCTCCAAGAATCCCATCATCCTCGATCTGGGAACCGTGAAAGAAATTGCCGTCGTCCGCCTGAATGGCAAGGAAGCCGGAATCCTTTGGAAAGAACCCTATCAAATCGATATTTCAGCTTTGGCGAAAGCTGGCGAAAACCACCTAGAAATCCAAGTCATCAACACCTGGAACAACCGTCTCGTCGGCGATTCCATAGCAAAACCCGAAGACCGCATCACCCGCACCAACCTCGCCAACAAGTTCAATCCAAAATCCCCCCTACTCCCCTCCGGCCTCTTGGGGCCAGTGGTTTTAAAATTTCCAGTTAGTCTGACCTGCGAATTGGAGAAATAGCCAATTCTTTAAGCAAAACTGACTCATGACCAACCTCTGCTTTTTAGGTATAGGTCTTGTGGATATGTGGTTTTGACAGCTTTAGTATGAACTTGCCATATTTCGAAAAGTGAATTGAATGGGATAGGTTGAGAAATCGATTATCGACGTTCCGATTTACAATACCCTGTAAATACAAAACCACCTCACAAGCAACAGAAGTATCCTATCGGCTCATGAAATTTCCTGTACAATCTCAGAAATTGATTATCCCAGCTTCGGACAGAGGCTTCGCATTAGTCGCTACACTACTGCTCATGATCATGCTCGTGATCATTGCAGTAGGAACACTAAGTCTCTCAACAGTCACGCTGCGCACTAACAATCACCAATCAGCTCAGGCCTTAGCTCAGGCCAACGCTCGCATGGCACTCATGATCGCCATCGGTGAGTTACAGAAAGAAATGGGACCTGATATGCGAGTTAGCGCGCAGTCTGCTATTCTTGATAGCAATCCTAACACACCAGAAATCGATGGCATTGAACAATCACGCTGGATGGCTAGCTATAATTCGTGGGGTAATTGGTTGAACGATAGTTACACACCACTGGGTGCGAGCGGTCCGATATCCATCCAGAGCACCTATACCCGAGGAAGAGAGCCCATGTTTCGCAGATGGCTTCTTTCACTCCCTGAGGAAAAAAACAACGACATCAGCGCCCCTACCTCCATCAGTGATTGGGACAACACGAACTCCGTAATCATGGTTGGAGACGGGTCGCTCGGGCAAGCAGTAGCGACACATCCCGATCAAAAGACCCGCGCTTACTTGATAGATGTAAATGATATGGGTCGCTACGCATGGTGGATAGCTCCCGAAAACCACAAGGCGAAGGCAAATCTTGCTACTCAATCACGAACCCTTGCCTTGAACGAATGGGAAGTTTCGGCAGGTAACACAGCAGAGGTTGGGGTAAGTTCGGTTAGCGGCTTCGATAGTATGGACGAACACCCTGATGAGGCAGAGAAATTACATTCTCAGAATTCGATGCAGTTGCTCACCGATGTTGAAAAAGACAAAGCCAAGCAGAAATTCTTTGATCTCACAGCGACCAGCACTGGATTGCTTACCAATGTGCGCACGGGCGGTTTGAAAAAAGATTTGAGCCTCTTGTTTGAGAAGCTCGAATCACAATTACCCGAGCCGTATCTCTTTAATGAGGCTAGCGATTTGCAAGAGCCATCAATACGTCCGATGAGTCCTGAAATTGCGAATCTTCCTCAGATACGTGGAAGACACTTCCAGTCTTGGACCAACATGCGTCATTTCTACAGAATGTACCGCTCTGACACGGATGCGACACGCTCTGCGACGGATCCAACACGAAGGAACTTTGCGCCTGCGACTGTTTTCACAGCCAATAGGGATGGCGGCACCGGAGGTTTGAACCGACTGACCTGGACCAGCAACGACGTGCGCACCGAATTAGTTTCAAGCTGCAACATAGGTTATGATAGCAGATTCTACTCCAGGTGGCCGGGTTCTAACAGTTATTGGCGCTCTCCGGTATTGACCAAACTGACCTATATCTACAGCACCTTGGTGCAACCCAATATCGGCACAACGCCACAGACCTACAGATGCCAGATCGCGCACACTCCCGTGTTGACCTATTGGAATCCTTATAACATCAGCCTGCGTATCCCGGCCGCCTGCCTTGGTGTGTCTTTGGGCGCATATAATTCCTGGCCGATGCATGCGGAACGATATCTGGGCAATAACTATCTCAGCACTGGAGGATTGAGCGGCACACTGGGAAGAGGATTGCTGAGCACAAGCGATGGATCGGATATCGTTTTCAAACCAGGCGAGTTCATCCAGTTTTCAGCCCGGCAAATGACTAATGCGTCCGCCGGAGTGAGCCAACGCATCTACCTCTATCCGGGATTTGATCCGCTCGCCTACGGCGGACTTTCGACACAAATTGAGGCGAGTGCGAATCCGGTAAATAACCGCGGCTTCGCACTGACGTTCGGCAACACGATTGGCATTCTCAATATCAATGAAGGCAACACTCCCGGTTCGGTAACCTTTGGCAATTTTTGGACGATGGATTTTTTTACGAATTCCGGACAGTCAATCGGCTTGCCCGGTGCCTACCAAAACGATTGGTTCAAAGTCGCCCAACTCCCGACTCCCATCACACCCTCACCTCGCGGAGCCTACGTTACAGCCGGTCCCGTTACGTATCCGCAGAACATCATTCGCTGGAATTACAGCGATCCGAACCCGACACCCTTCGCCTTCGCCCAAATGGTGTTGAAAAGCAATTCGACCATGAGCTATGACACGGTGAACTGGGCTCGTGATTGGCGTGGCCGTAACTGGATCTATAGTCCGGGACATTATTACGGTTCGGGAATGTATGCATCAGAAAACGATACGATGCTCCACACACAGCGCTTAGAAAACCCATACGTAGTCAATTTCGGTGAAATCCGTGGACAAATTGATCTTGCACGAGTCGTAAATCACCACCCAAGTAACAGTTCCAAGCCGTTTCTTGGCACGGGGACCAACCCATACGAAAAAATCAACCGTGCACCCGCAATCGAGCTTCCGACCGCACCCATCACAAGTCTGGCGGGTTTTTCTGGGATGCGCATCAATCCAGGCTGGACACATGCACGCTCGAACTTCCCGCATTTGACCCTTCGAGGTGCAACTGGTGCCGATATTTCGTGGTCACTTTTTGCAGCGGAGCACAAAGTTGTCGCTTACCAAAGCGGCGTGACCGGACCCGGAATCGGTAATTCTTTTATGCATCCAATGCTGAATCGAGATAGCGTATATCGATTCGTTAATAATTCGATCAGTCGGGATCCGAATGCCAACCGACTCAATTGGGCTGTCACCGTTCCTGTAGATACCAAAGCCTACTGCGATTATTGGGATCATGTTTTCCTTCTTAATGATGCGCTTTGGGATGAATATTTCCTATCATCACTCGCAAGACAGGGTCGGGATACCGATGCATCAGTGACTGCGGACATTATGATCGACCGAATGTTAGATGGAACTCCTCTCCCCAATTCTCGCTATTTGTATTCAGACAACGGTCTTTCAAAGACGAAAGTGGCTAGCGATCTAAAGGGCACGGACGGCTATCTGAAGACAGCCAACCACCTTCTGGTGGACGGCATGTTCAATGTCAACAGCACCTCGGTGGATGCATGGCATGCCTTGTTTTCAGGCATCCGCGAACGGAAGCTGGTGAGGCGCAACGGTTCACAACTCCAGGAAATCACTGCTCCGGCGGGCAAAAAAATCGCCATTTCTCGCTTCAATACCGCCGTATTCAGCAAGGAATCATCTGACCCTGAATACGGCGTAGAGGACGGAGGCGACAATGTCTGGTCCGATGTTCGCTTCCTGAGCGACACCCAACTTCGGCGACTTGCTGAAGAATGTGTGAAGCAGGTGAAACTGCGCGGACCTTTCCTGAATTTCTCTGAATTCATCAACCGCAGACTCTCAAATGATGATCTAGGCACCATGGGCGCGTTGCAGTCCGCCATTGACTATGATGATAAGACACCTGATCCAGAATCGATCAATTATAAGTTCAAAGACGGTGGTGACTTCATGATGCAAGAGTCAGATCTAGGGACCAACAATTTCGGCACTCCTGAGGCAGCCGAAGGTTCTCGCTTTGCAGGAATACCCGGCTACGTCATTCAATCCGATCTCCTCAAACCGATCGCCAATACTTTATCTGTTCGTGATGACACGTTCACGATCCGAGCTTACGGAGAGAGCCTCGATCCAGCGGGCAAAGTTCTGGCACGGGCCTGGTGTGAAGCGGTTGTCCAACGCGGCTCCAGTTACGTTGACTCAAGTAATGAAAGTCATGAGCCTAGCAGAATTTCAAAGACAGACGGAAGCTTTGAGGATAACACCGACATCACGGTGACGAACCGATCATACGGCCGGAAATTCTATGTCACGAATTTCCGCTGGATTCATCCAAATGAGATCTAACAGAACAGCCATCGAATCCCAAGTCACCACACAACTCCCCATCTTTAAGAATATGATCGTTAACAAAGCTCTTCCGGTGATCTTCGTCTTTATCACCATGCTTGCGCAGGCTCAGCAGACAGACGAAACCGCTCAGAATTTGGACCAAGCCGTTCAGGAAGCAAAAGAGGTAACTCAGAGTGAACCTATGAAAAAAATCACCGGTCGCAAAGCCTGGTTTCTATGCACAGCGATTCCTGAAGATCTTCAGAATCCTGTTTCGGTAATGGTTGAGGAAAAGATACACCAAGTCACTCTTTCCATCCGTAACATGAGCGATCCATTTCCTGTTAGAAGCGAAGGTATTGTGAAAATTGTTAAAGAGATTCCAAATCCCGATAAGACCGACAAATCCAATCCGACCATCTATCAAACGCTCGCTCAATCCCAAGTTCCGGATCATATCCAGAATGCATTGATCATTCTTGTACCAACTCCCAAAAACAACGGCCAGAAGCTAGTATTCGGGAGCAAAGTGATAAACTTGGATGATTTTAAGGGAGGCGATTACCTATACCTCAATCTCAGTCCTGTACAAGTTGGCATCACACTCGGCGAAAATCGTTCTGTTTTGAAGCCGGGAGAAATGAAGATTCAGGAAAACCGGGATATTGCAAACGCGACCAACAAAATGATCAGCCTGCACTACCACTCTACTAAAGATGACAAATGGAAAATGATCGTGGCCAGCACTGTGGTTATCCAACCGACCCGTCGCGAAATATGCATCTTCCATTGGGATGAAAAAGCAGACCGCATTGATTACAGGGGAGCTACTTTCCCTGTTGAAACCGATTGAATTCATTCCTTGATCCGGTCATCCGAGCTAACCGAGTGGCACAGGCCCTATCGTCCCGCCCTCAACGAAACTTGCGCTCGTTTGATCCTGTTTATAATCTTCTTGCCCACGCGCAACATGATCAGCCCACTTCATGATTCTTCTAACCAATGCATCCGAATCCCAATCAATATGGGAAGCCACGGGCTGACACCAATTGAACAACGCGGGACACGGATCGGTGCACACCAGCGAAACGTCTCGCGGCGCAATAATCCCCTGATAAGCAAGATGCAATTGGGCTGCGGTGAAATACTGGAATTCATCCAATATGATCGCGGTTGGCGGTGTGTGCTGAAATAACGAATCAATACAACGATGGAAATCGCTCACATTGTCACTCCAATCTGGAAGGTTATATGCTCCTGTTTTAATTCCATGTGATTCCAAAATCGCCATAAACTCCCTTTCCATCATACCTGGCTTAGGCTTCCTTCGCTCTTCCCTCACGATCAGAACAATGCGTCGATGACCCAATTCAATCAAACGACGCACCACGAGTTTCAAAACAACTGTTTTGTTTGGCCGACATCCTGGCATTCGAATCCCATTCATCCTACCTGCAAGCGCGAATGCCCGCGTCTCTTGCTGCGCAAACCACTCCAAAATCTCTCTGGAACCAGCAAATATGATCCATGCATCCGCTTTGGCTTTCTCAACGTGACGTTTCAATTTGGCTAAGTCCATTTTTAGACCTGTTAGAGAGATCGATGAAAATGAACAAATATGTCCAGCATCCATCAGTTTATGCTGTAGATCTAACAAGTAAAAAAGTTTACGATCCGTATCTTCATAACATAAGATTTGGAATTTCATCACCGGTCTAGTTTGGTTTTCCTTCACTGTGATTCTGCGCCGCTTCCCCACCCCACCAGATACCAACAGACCTTCCTTTTCCAAAAGTTCGAATGCCGAAATCACCATGCGGTGATCCACCTCAAGCATGCGTGCTAGCGCTGGCGCACCTGGCATCAGACTGTGATAAATACCACGTGAAATTTGCTCCTTGAGAAAATCGGCTAATTGCTCCGCCGTGGACTTCGTCCTGAAGTTATTCATAAATACCTACCTATTCACAAATCGGATAGGTCACAAGAACCATTTCAGGCAGAATAAAAATCATTGAAGTGATAAGATCTCAATCTCTTCAATAATCACTTCTTCAATCCGGCATCTTGAATTGCTTTAAAAATCGTTTCCGCCGCCAGCGTGTGACCTTTCAAATTTGGATGATTCACCTGACTGAGCAGATCGGTTTGTGGTGTGCCTTTTTTCACTTCAGCCACCCATGCAGCAAACACATCTCCTAACAAAACTTTTTGCTCAGCAGCGATCTTGCGTATTAGCGACGCACGTTGGTTCAAAGCATCATCGGGATCCTCAAGCTTAGCCGAAGAATCGCCCGTTGGCGTCAGCAACACCACCGGAACGTTGGCCTTTTTCGCGATAGCAATCATTTCCAACCATGCCGCCTCCACCTTATCTGCAGGCTGGCGCCTATCGTTTAGCGCGTAGTCGATAAAAATGAGATCCGGCTTCAACGACATCACATCACGCTCAAAACGAGCCGCGCCAGGAATGGACGTTTCACCACCAATCGCCGTTGTGATCACATTGATCACCGCTTTAGGATATTGTTCCTTTAGCTTCAGATGCACCAAATGCGGATAAGACTCGAAAGTTTTTACCTCAGGAGTTTTATGAAATCCCGCCGGCACGCTGTGACCATGAAACACAACATTTATCGTGCGATTCTTCGGCCAAGCCGTTTTCATCAACTCCGCCAACGGAGACAAATCCTGTGCGTGAACAAAACCAGCGAGGAGGAGCGTGAGAATGATGAAATGAGGTTTCATAATGAAGATTGAAAAATCTATGAATCACCGAGAATCTCCAGCAAATACTAAACTGGCTTAGATATTTCATTTACCCTTGGCATAGAACGAGCGAGAGATAGGGCGATGAATTTTCCTTCGGATAACTGGTTACGTTTGTCCGTCCCTATTTCATAAAGTGCGCGAAATGCAGCAGGGGTGAGGGTTTATACTGATATCTAAGTGAAATCGCATCGACTTCCGCTTGCATGCCAACCGCTTCTCATCTACCGACACGTCCTCCCTATGAGTAATTACCGCGTCCTCGTCTCTGATCCCATTTCCGAAAAAGGTGTAGAAGCTCTCCGCTCCACGCCAAACATCACCGTCGATGTTAATACCGGCCTCGCTCCAGATGATCTGAAAAAAATCATCGGTCAATATCATGGCTTGGTGGTTCGTTCGCAAACCAAAGTCACTCGTGACATCCTCGCTGCTGCCACCAACCTCAAAGCCATCGGACGCGCGGGTGTGGGAGTTGACAACATCGACCGCGATGCCGCCACCGATCACGGAGTCATCGTGATGAACACGCCCTCGGGCAACACGATCTCCACCGCCGAGCACGCCTTCACTCTCATGCTCTCCACAGCAAGAAACATCGGTCCAGCCCATGCTGGCGTTCTTGCCGGAGATTTCAACGCCGCTCGCAAAGCCTTCCAAGGCATCGAACTCAATGGCAAACGCCTCGCCGTCCTCGGCATGGGCCGTATCGGCAGCGAGTTCACCAAACGCGCCCAAGCATTCAATATGGAAGTCGTCGCCTACGATCCTTTCCTAACAGAATCCCGCGCCCGCGAACTCAAGGTCACCCTCGCAGAATCCCCTGACATCGCCCTCAAAGGTGCCGACGTCGTCACCCTCCACGTTCCTCTCACCGACGACACCCGCCACATCATGAACAAAGAGCGCATCGCTCTCATGAACAAAGGCGCTATCATCATCAACTGCGCCCGCGGCGGGCTCATCGACGAAGCCGCTCTCAAAGACGCGATCGATTCCGGCCACATCGCGGGTTGCGGTCTTGACGTTTTCGAAAACGAACCCCCAGCCGCAGACCATCCGCTTTTTAGTCTCAAAAAGCACATCGCCTTCACTCCCCACCTCGGTGCCTCCACCAACGAAGCCCAGGAAAACGTAGGTATCGAAGTCGCTATCCAAATCCGCGACTTCCTCACCACCGGAGAAATTCGCAACGCGATCAACATGCCCTCGCTCGATGCAGCAGCCATCGCCGCAATCGGTCCTTATCTCGATCTCGCCGGCGCACTAGGCACCCTGCTCGCCAAGCTCGGCCCAGCCAACCCAGATTCGATCCGCGTTTCTTACCACGGCGATCTCGCCACCAAGGACACCGGCCTCATTTCCCGTACCGCCCTCTTCCGCCTGCTCTCATGTTCCCGTGCCGATGGCCAAGTCAACCTCGTCAACGCACCCGCCATCGCGAAAGCTATGGGACTCGACCTCGTGGAATCCACCATCAGCGCCCAAACCGAATTCAACGACCTCCTCGTCGTCGAACTCCGCAAGGGAGATGAAAAATTCCGTGTCGCCGGCACCATTATCGGCCGCAGCCCCCGCATCGTAGAAATCGATCGCCTCTTCGTTGATAGCCCAATTAAGGGTCACCTCCTCATTGTCCGCAATGACGACCGCCCAGGTATTGTCGGAGCCGTCGGCACCGTGCTTGGAAACGCTGGCCAGAACATCGCCAATTTCTCCCTCGCGCGCGACAAATCGAAAAACGTTGCACTCTCCCTTATTGAGTTGGACGCCGCCCTTCCCTCCGAAGTCATGGAAGCCATCCGCGCCATCCCGGGCGTTACCTCCGCTACAGGTATCAGCCTTTAATCACATCGGAAAAACCTTCCAAGTCTCATCCGCAAAATTCCTAAACTTCTCCTTGCCAACAGACGCCTCACTTTTCTAATCTAACTTAAGTATGAAAAAACTCCTGTTCATCGCCGCCAGTGTTGTTGCCCTCTCAGGCTTCGCAGCTGCAGACATCCAATCTCCTCCGGGCTCCCATTACACCTCGACCCGCAAGCTCGGTCGTGCGCTCAGCAATATCCTTTATGGTGTCGTTGAAATTCCTGAAATGATCGTTCGCAGATCAGATACCTACGGGGGAAAAGCTGGCTGGAGCTACGGTGCTGTCGATGGCACCAATCGTGCATTCAAACGCCTCGGATACGGCTTCTACGAGCTCTTCACCTTTACTTGCCCAACCTATCGCGGCACCTTCAAACCCCCTTACGAAAAATGCGGACAAGACAACCGCATCGATATGAACGTGCACGAAGGCCTTTCGGAATTTCCACCGGAACTCGGTGCCGAAAGCTACTACAGCCACGTTCGTAGCGTCTCCTACTAATACCCAGTGGGGCTCATTTTTCACAAACCCGGCCGGTCCTTTCCAGCCGGGTTTTTTCGTTTTATTACACAGCCATTTCTCCTTTCCTCGAAAAACTCGCATTCTTCGCAAAATTTCGCTTGTCCTGCCCTATAAATTCCACCAACCTCCGCGCCCGCCCAAAAAAGGCAACCTGTAAATCTTCATATCATGTCAGTCTCTCTCCGTCTCAACCGCAAGGGCACCAAAGATCGCCCTTACTACAAAATCGTAGCCGTCGACAGCCGCAAGCGTCGCGATGGTCGCTATATCGAACAGATCGGCACCTATAATCCACTCGTCGAAGGCACCAACTACGAAATCGATCTCGAAAAAGCAGACAAATGGCTCGCCGTTGGTGCAAAACCTTCCGAGACCGTGAACAGCTTCATCCGCAAAGCGCGCACAGCTGCAACCAAGTAATCCAAGGATATCTAATCTTTCAAAGACCGCACCTCTCACCGGGATGCGGTCTTTTTTATTTCCTATCCAACCCATACCGAATCGCTAGGAATTCATCAACTCACCCATGCCTCAGGAAACGTTCGAGCAATTCATGCAGCGGTGCCTCCATGACCCGCAACGTGGCTACTATGCAAAAAATATCCGCGCTATCGGCTCGCGCGGTGATTTCACAACCGCCCCCCAACTCGCCGAGGCACCAGCCAAAGCCATTGCCGCTTGGGCGGCCAAAGCCATGCGCTTTCACCAAACCCGCAACCTCATCGAGGTAGGTCCAGGCATGGGCACTCTTTCCAAACAAGTCCTCCACCACCTCCCCCTAACCCTTCGCTTCACCACCAAACTCCACTTGGTCGATTCCTCACCCACCCTCCTCACCCACCAAAAAAACACCCTCGGAAAACGCGCTTCATTTCACTCAACCATCCACGAAGCCCTCAAATCTTGTAACGGCAACGCCGTGATTTTCTCTAACGAACTCGTCGATGCCTTCCCGGTCCGCTTGTTTCAAAAAAGCCAAACTGACTGGAAAGAAATCACCCTGGTCCACTCCGATAAGCAAACCCAAGAAATTCTCATAGATACCCCGACCTTACCGGAATCCTCGATATTCAAAGGCAATTTCCCTCTAGGCCAACGAGTCGAAGTCCACGAATCATATCAGAAATGGCTACATTCTTGGTTACCTCTCTGGCAACGTGGAGAAATGCTGACGATCGATTACGGAAGCCTTGCGGAAAATCTCTACCATCGCCGCCCCCAAGGTTCCCTACGTGGATACCTGCTCCAACACCGAATCGAAGGCCCTGCTATCTACCAAAACCCCGGACTCCAAGACCTCACCGCAGATGTGAATTTCACTGATCTCATCGAATGGGGAAACCCATACCTCCAATACGAAACCCCACAGAATTTCGCCGATTTCATCCATCCCTTTACCCAACCCCAGGACTCCCAACTCCTCAGCGCCTGCCAATATTTCATGGCGCTTCGTCAATCACCCAAAACTTAAATCTAATTTAAGCGATTTCGATGGATTGACACCGCCAACTCACTTGATCATGTTGGCATTCTACTCATCCGTTAGCAAAAAAATTGCTAACCTTACTTAAAACCTATTTTCCCGAAAAAACAGTGTTCTCCAACGAAGACTATCTCGCAGATCTCCTCGTCGATGCCGGCATTCTAACAGCCGAGCAACTTCATGAAAATCGCTCCGCACTTGCTAGTGGCCAAACCATCATCAAACACCTACTCGCAACAGGCACGATTACTGAGGAGGATGTCAGTGAAACGCTCTCCAGCAACGCCGGTGTTCCTTTTGTTATCATCCACCAACTCAATCTAGATCCCTCCATCATCACCGCTATTCCGGATGATATCGTCCGGCGCTTCCGCGCCATCCCCATTGCTGATGACGGCATGTTTCTTACCGTCGCAGTCGCTGATCCGCTCGATTTTGAAACTCTCGACAGCCTACCTCACGCGACTGGCAGAGAAATCAATTTCACCTGCGCAACTCCCACCGATATCCAAAATCACCTCCGCCAGTTCTATAAAGTCGAGGAAGAGAAAATAAAATCCACTGACGATGGATTTAAAGTTTCCACAGGAGACGCTGAAGCAGGCAATGAAGGCAATGACGCACCTATCATTCGCCTAGTCCAACAAACTCTCACCGATGCATTTCGCCTAAAAGCTTCCGATATCCACATCGAACCTCTCGAAACTTCCGTTCGCATCCGCTACCGCCTCGACGGTAAATTGGTTCACGTCGATTCACATCCGAAAAAACTTCTCCCCGCCATGATCGCCCGTCTCAAAGTGATGAGCGGGACCATGTCGATCGCGGAAAAACGACTCCCACAAGACGGTCGGATCCAACTCAAAATGGGCGACAAAGAAGTCGATCTCCGGGTTTCATCCGTCCCCTCCAATCACGGCGAATCCATCGTCATGCGTATTCTCGATAAAACCGCCTTGCTACTCGGCTTACCCGAACTCGGCTTCTTTTCCGATGACCAAGCCCAATTTGAAAAACTTCTCGGACTCCCCGACGGCATCATCCTCGTCACCGGTCCCACCGGTTCAGGCAAAACCACCACACTTTACGCATGTCTCAATGTTATCAACCGACCCGATAAAAAAATCATCACGGTTGAAGATCCCGTCGAGTACGAACTTCCTGGCATCAACCAAGTTATGGTCAAAGCTGAGATCGGCATGACCTTCGCTGCCGCCCTGCGCGCCATGCTTCGCCAAGCTCCTAACATCATCATGATCGGAGAGATTCGAGACTTAGAAACGGCAAACATCGCGATCAACGCTTCTCTAACAGGTCACTTGGTTTTCTCAACCCTTCACACCAACGATGCCCCATCCGCCGTTGCGCGTCTCGCCGATATCGGAGTCAAGCCCTTCCTAATCGCCTCCGCCGTCCGCTCCATTCTCGCCCAACGACTCGTCCGCAAACTTTGCCCCATCTGCAAAGCCCCGGCAGAACTCGCTGAGAAACAATTGCGCGCCCTCCACCTCGATATTTCACGAACCGCCGATTCATCCATCTTCGGCCCCACCGGATGCGAGAAATGCCGCGGCAATGGCTACCGCGGACGTATGGGCATCTTCGAGCTTTTCAACATCGATGACGAAGTCCGCTCACTCATCAACACTGAACAATCCACCAACCAACTCCGCAGACGCGCCCGCGAACTCGGAATGCGCACCCTCCGCGAAGACGGCATCCGGAAAATCCTTGCCGGCATCACCTCTGCTGAAGAAGTCGTCCACGCTACCATGGGCGACCTCGAATAAACGTCTTCTAACATAAATCACCTTCCCGCTTAAACCCCAACCATGGATAATCGCCAACTTCTAGAATTGTTCGAATCGAGAGGCCTCATCGATGCCTCACTCTCTGAGGAAATCATCGCCGAAATCGATAACAGCGGAAAATCCGTACCCGAACTCCTAGCAGACTTCGGCGTCATTCAATACCGCGACGACGTTTGGCCGGTCGTCGCTTCAGAACTCAGCGCGAATGTCGTCGATCTTAGAAACTGGACTCCTCCCCAAGCCCTACTCGACCTCGTCCCAGCCGGAACCGCCCGCCTCCACGGCGCATTTCCCGTCAACTTTGACGATCAAGGCCTCCACATCGCCCTTGTCGATCCACTTAATCCCCAAACCGTCGAGGATTTACGTTTCACCCTTGGACGTGAAATCATCATCGTCGTCGCGCCAGACTACCTCGTCGAAGCTAAAATCAACGAATGCTACGGCGGAGAAGGCCGTGCCATGGATGATATCCTCAGTCAGCTCGACATCAGCGCTCAGGAAATCGACCCCGCCAACGCCGAAGCTGAAGCAAACTCCGCTCCCATCGTCCGCTACGTCGATCTCGTTCTCTATCAAGCCATTAAGGAAAAAGCCTCCGACATCCATTTCGAGCCATTTGAAAAAGACTTCAAAATCCGCTACCGCGTCGATGGTGCACTCTACGAAATGGCACCGCCTCCGATACACTTAGCCCTACCCATTATCTCCCGGGTTAAAGTCATGGCTAACTTGAACATTGCCGAACGACGCATCCCACAA